>JARLJG010000049.1 GCA_031291325.1 Burkholderiaceae bacterium | reverse complement strand
TCAACAACATCAGCAAGAAATGGACGATGCCGCTGCGGGACTGGAAAGGTGCGCTAAACCGCTTCACAATTCAGTTTGAAGAACGGATGACACTAGCTTAAACGAAACCCCGTTTACACAAAATTCCGCACACCCCCAATTAACTCGTTCATTTCTTCTAATGGCGCAACGGTCTCAAACCCCGATAAGTGGTGGCGGGAGCGCTGCGCCTAGCATCTAATCGGCGGCGACACGCTCTGCGCCGCCGCAATGCATTTCCCGAAACAGTCTGGTCGGGTGGGAAGGCTTTTGTGTCCACGCGGATGTCCTGCGCGTTGTGTCGTGTGGGCGCAGAGACGTGCCTCCCTCTCGACTCGAATGGAGTGGGTCGTCGAACTAGGAGCCTTCGTGGTCACAATTTACCCTCCTGGAGGAGAAGGTTTGCTTCGCCTTGTCATGGTAGTAGGTCATCTCGTTTTCGGTTAGCGACTTGATTTCGTACTCGTCTACATAATACGGTTCGATATTTACGCCCGCGACGCTTGTGGTAATCGTCGTGTACCTTCCGTCGTGATATTTCCAGTTCCCTTTTTCAGTTTGTTTGTGCATGTTCTGGCCTGCTTTGACCGTTCTAAATTCAATCGTGAAGGTGCCATCTTCATGGCGATTCATTAACCATCCTGCTTTTTGTCCAAAAACAGGTTGATAGTCTTCACCATACCAGCAGCCAACTAGGCGATTTGTGAGTCTCGAACTGTCCGGGGGAACCGATGAGCATCCGATTAGAATGCTCAATATTCCTAGTAAAAGTAACTTGATAATTTTCATAATCAGCATTGGAGCAACATCCTAATAGTGTTTGCGCGATCACAGTATCGTAGGTTGGGCTAACGCTTCACCAGCCCAACATCCGAGGCTCGCAAGACCGTGAAAAACATTCGTTACGCGCCCCGTTCGCAGGCCTTTCGAGATTTCTTTGACGTTGGCCGTCCGATTGTTGGGCTGATGAAGCGTTAGCCCAACCTACGCGCTTGTCGAGCAAGTATCAAATTTCTGCCTTACCCGACTGACTGGCCGGGTGCGGTCTTTGCCCTCAGAATTCAGTCTGACCACTTCCCGCAACAAAGCCGACCCTCGAACAGACCGATCCAATATTAACGATAAATCCGCCGCATGTCATCTAACCGGCATCGAGACGTTTTGCGCCGCCGCAATGCATTTCCCGAAACAGCAAAGGCGACAGGCCGAAGCGCCGTTCAAAGGCCTTTGATAATTGGGCCGCGTTTGCATAGCCGGTTCTTGCGGCGATTTCCTTCAATGCGATACGCGCTGACAGCAGCGATCTGGCTTGATCAAGGCGCAGGGTTTCGACAAAGTGCGCAGGCGTTTCGCCGGTTGCGGCCGTAAACTTCCGATGGAAGCTGCGCTCCGACATGGCGACGCGGGCTGCCAGGCGCGGCACCTCCAGATTCTCGGACAAATGTTCCCCCATCCACTGTATCAGTTTGGCGAACGGCGCATCGGCCTTCGTCTGCGCGCTTAACAGCGGGCTGAATTGCGATTGATAGCCGGGTCGTCGGGCGTACAGCACCAGGCGCTTGGCGATGGCATTGGCGACCGCGCTGCCGAGGTCGTTGGAGACCAGCTCCAGGCACATGTCGATGCCGGTGGTGACGCCGGCCGAGGTCCAGACCTTGCCATCCTGCACGAATAGCGCGTTGGCGTCGACCTGGATTTCCGGGTGCAGTCCGGCCAGTTCGGCGCAGCCGGACCAGTGGGTGGCGACGCGTTTGCCGGCGATCAAGCCGAACTGCGCCAAGGCGAAGGCGCCGGTGCAAATCGAGCCGAGGCGCTGCGCATTGGCGCTGGCGGCGGTTGCCCATTGCTGCACCGGGCGATTGGCGGCGAGACGGCGGATCGCATCGTCGTCGCCGCCGACGATCAATAGCGTATCGATGCTGGCCGGCGCAATATCTTTCAACGCTTCGGTGGCAATGGCCACCGCGCTATTGGTCTGCACCAGGCCGCCAAGTTCGGACAGGATATGCACGTCGTAATGCTTTGCCCCGACGGCATCGTTGGCGGCTGCAAACACGGATGCCGGGCCGGTTACGTCCAGCGCCTGCGTGCCGTTGAAGGTAAGGAGTCCGACGCAATGGGAATTTGGCATTGACATTGGCAGATATTAATCTGTTTTTGTCATTTATGCCAAGCGAGCCATTGCGTAGAATTTCCTTGTTGCCTTTCGGCGCGCGCGAATCGCAGGTGCGAATCGGGCGTCCGTCTGCAACCGAGGCCGGCGGCGATTCGTCGGCGTGTAAAAATTTTATCGAGGACTACAAAAATGAATGATTCCGTTCATATCGGCTTCTTGCTGTTTCCCAATGTGACACAGTTAGATTTGACCGGCCCGGCGCAAGTGCTTAGTCGCGTCCCGCAAGCCCGCGTGCATCTGTTGTGGAAAACCGTCGAGCCGGTCGCCACCGATGTCGGCTTCAGCATCAATCCGACCACCGCTTTCGCCGATTGCCCCAGGCTCGACGTGTTATGCGTGCCGGGCGGATTCGGCGTCGGCGCTTTGCTGGACGACGCCGAAGTCTTGGCTTTCCTGCGGCGCCAGGGGGCCGAAGCGCGCTATGTCACCTCGGTGTGCAACGGCGCGCTGTTGCTGGGGGCTGCCGGCTTGATCGACGGTTATCGTTCGGCCTGTCATTGGATGTGGCGTCAGTATTTGCCGCGCTTCGGTGCGATACCTGTCGCCGAGCGGGTCGTGCGCGATCGCAATCGCCTGTCCGGCGGCGGCGTCACGGCGGGGATCGATTTCGGGTTTACGCTGGCGGCCGAACTGGCCGGCGCGGACAAGGCAAAGGCCATACAGTTGGGGCTGGAATACGATCCGCAGCCACCCTTCGATTGCGGCTCGCCGGAAAAAGCCGGGGCGAGCCTCGTCGCGCAATTGCGCGCCCTGCAGGCGGAGCGAATCAGGAATGTCGAAGCGCAGATCGACCAGGCGGCTTTGTACTAAGGATTGGCGCCAATGCGGTGTCAGCGCCGTGGCTGATTAGCGACCGTGTTCGATATCGCGAATGGCGTGCCTGGTGGCGTCGATTGCATGATCGATATGGTCGAGCGCGCGGCGTCTGAGCGCTTGCGCTCGCGGGTCGCTTTCCTCCCGATTCAGGTCGTCGTGCGCTTTTTCCAGTAATTCGACCGCATGATGCAGTCGTCCCGGGCGATCCAGGTTGGCGTCGTCGCCCACACCGTCGTCCCTGTTTGTTGCGTCTTCGCGCGCCGATTTTTTCACTTCGCCGATGGCGCGGTCGATGTCGGTGATGGCAATATCTTCATTGATGCCAACGTGGATTTCGCCGGGGCGATGTTGCAGGCTCCTGCGGGCTGCATGCAAGTTCGATAGCGCGTGCCGGTAAGCGGGACGGTCGCCAGGGAGGTCGGCGTGCGCGGTAAACGGCATCAAGAGGGAAAAGAGGGCTGCAGCAGCGGACAGTTTCAATTTCATGGCGAATTTCCCGAAAATGGTAGGCTCAACATATCTGGCACGATATGGGATCGCGGAGCGCTTGCCGGCTTCCACACGGGGAAAGAGTGTACTTGATTGGTTTCCAAAAGTGTGGGGAAATATGACTCGCGGACGTGCAGCGGCGCCTTGCGACACGTCCTTGGCAGGCTTCCATCTGTGCGCCAGTGCAAGCACGCTAGCAGGCAACCGATGCGAATCGGTTGCGCCGGCCACGTTCACGGCTTGCTACATCAACAGGGCCGCCGTCAGAGACTGCACTTCGTCTGCCGATTCTTCGAGGATGCTGGCGAGCGTGCCGTCGCCGACGACGAAATCGATTGTCGATGCCGATTCCACGGTGTTGCCGCCGACGTTTTGCTGCAGCGGCGACTGCACCGGCGCCAGGTCGTTGGCCAGCAACAGCGTATCGCCCAGGGTTTCCGGCGGCAGCGCGCGAAAGCCGTACCACAGTGCTTCCACCGCCTCGGTCACCGAATCCGGCACCGCAAGTTGTTTCAGCACGCTGCGCCCGATTTTGGTCTGCCCGTATTCGACCCAATCTTCCAGGTCGCCATCGAGCAACCCTGGGTAATCCTTGGCGCGTGACAATAAGTAGAATCCGCCCACTTCATGCACGATGCCGGCAAACATCGCGGTTTCCGGGTCGACACGGGTGACGCGCTTGGCGATGACCTGCGCCAGCGCTGCCACATGCGCGGTATGCTCCCAAAGTTGCGCCGCCTTGTTGCGCAGGCTGGGCGTGGAAATCATGCTGCCGAATTGACGCACCACCAAGGCGGCGACCAGGGTGCGCAGGGTTTGAAAGCCGAGCCGCATCACCGCAGTGCGCACATTGGTGATTTCGCCGCCGGAATGGTTGTACGCCACCGAATTGGCGATAGCCACGGTGCGCGCAGCCAGCAGCGGTTCGGCCTGCACCAGCATCGCCGCCTTTTCCATGTGGCAATCGGGGTCGTCGAGCGCTTGTTGCAATTTCAGCGACGCGTTGACGTTGGTCGGGAAAACCAATTCCCCGCGCGCGGCTTCGGCTGCGATGCTCTTGAAGGCTTCTAGTCTGTCCATGAGGGCAATAATCCTTTCGCCGTGATTGTGTGCCGCAAGTGCAAAAAATTCGATACCTGCTGTCGAATGGCCGCCGCAAGGAACGGATTTCGCATCAAAATAGCGATGAAAATGCGGGCGACAGCAGTTAAATGACACACTACATCATATACTCTGTTTGTGCTAGTGTGGCGGGCGAATCGCGGAGGTGCCGATGGCGTTTTCAGCTAACCGCGCCGGCGTTCAATAGACGAATTTCAACCGATGGGACCATCATGCGCAATTCCGTAATAATTCCGGCGATCGTATTGTCGTTGGTCTGTTGTCGCAACGCCGCCGCAGCCGATTGCGAAAATTATGCTGGAACAAGGGTCGATGCCGGCAAGGACGTAACAGCCGTGGTCGGCAAGGCATTGGCGGCGATCAAGGCGCACAACGCAAAAGGCTTGTTTGCCATTTCTTCAAGTAAATTGCTGTTGATGCGGCGGGCGGTGACCTCTGGCGAGAATAGCCATACCGGAAATATCCGCCTGGCCTTGCGCCCGCGCGATTTCGACGCCGGCTTGAATATCAATATCGGCGCGCAGAGCTTTGGCGACTTCGCCGACCCTTCGCTGTTCGGTGCGCTCAACGCCGCTTCGACCGTGGTCGTGCAGCGCGAGGTCTGCGAGGGGGCGCGCCACTGCGACGATGCGCTTCCCGGATCGGAAGAAATACCGTTTCTGATCAAGGACCTGTTGCAATGCAATCGCGGCAGCGGCAAAGAGGTGTTCCTGTTTTCCGATGGCATGTTCGTCACCGACATGCAAATGTCGAGTGAAAGAGTGCCGGTAGGCAGCGCTTTGTTTTTCACGAAACAGGCCGGTGGCTACAAGTTGGCAGGGTTGATCGTTCAACGCTGATGTCGGGCGCATGAAAAGCCCTGCCGCGCTCGCGCATGGCAGGGGGCGATTTTCCAGATGCTCGATATGGTGGTTTCGCTCGGAACCATGTCCAGCAATTCCTGTCTGATTGCCGCAGACCGATGCCAAGGCTACAATGCCGAACCGGCTGCATTTCCCACCACCATTTGAGGATCGTATGAAACCTTGGTTACTTGCCGCTGGAATTTTCCTCTGCGTGCCCGCGTTGGCCGCCAATCCCGTCAAACCGACGACCGATCAGGATGAGATAAAAGGCATCGTGGAGAGCTTTCGCACCGCCGTCGTCAATAAGGATAAGGCAGGTTTCCTGCGACTGTTTTTCAACGACAGCACGCCGTGGATCGGCGTGACCAGCGAGCAGGGATTGAAGCTCTTGCGGGAGCGGAAAACCGACGCCAGCCAACCCGACCCCGAGAAGATCTATTGGCAGGACAATCCAACCAAGTTCATCAACGGCTTGATTGGCAATCCGCGTCATTTCGAAGAAAAATTCTCGAATGTCCACATCGATACGGACGGCAGCATCGGTTCGGTGTATTTCGACTATAGCTTCAACGTCGATGGCTATAAGGCGAATTGGGGCAAGGAGAGCTGGCAGCTTGTGCGCACCAGCGACGGCTGGAGGATCAGTGCGGTGATCTGGTCGATGGATTTGAATCCCGAACCACCCAAGAGCAAGTGAGCAAGCGAGTCGGTCGCACTGTGTGGCGTTGCGCCAGGTATTCATGGTTAAGTTGCAATAAATGGCGCCATATTGCGGTTACAATAAATTCCTTTCTTTTTTACGGGAGAATCAACATGTCTATAGTTTTCAGCAAGAAATTTATTTTCAAAAGCCTGGCCCTCGCAGCGGTGCTGGGCGCGGTCTCGGGTGTCGCCTGCGCGCAAAGCGCCGAATTTCGCCTGGGCTACGATCAGGGTTACCGTGACGGTGTCGAATCGCAAGAACATCGGGATCATGGCGGCCCGGCAGGGCGGATTATTATCGAAGAGGCCCGCTACGGCTCGCGTGAAGTCGGGGTCTGCAATGCGCGCGATACGATCCAGCAAATGGTCGGCTGGCGCCGGCACGCCGACATCCGGGTCGGCAATGAGTTGTGCGGCGATCCGGCGAAGGGATATGAAAAACATCTGCATGTGCGTTACCGTTGCGGCGATAGCCCGTCTGCCGAAGCGGAAGCGCCGGAAAATGCCGTGCTTGAATTAAGCTGCCGCTAGTCCGCCAGTCTGCGAGGCGGCGTCGCCTTGGAATTTCGATTGCGATGATGGCCCCTTCTCGGCTTCGAGGAGGGTGTTCGGGAGTCTCATGGATCAAGAAAAGTCCTCGAATCTGTTGATCGTCACCGGCGGCTCGCGCGGGTTGGGAAAAGCGCTGGTCGACTTGTGCCAGGTATTGGATTGGAGCACGCTGGAGTTTTCCCGCAATGGAACCGGATTGCATCACATCCCGGTCGATCTGGCCAATCTCGATGCGTCGCTGGCGGTGCTGGAAGCGCAATTTCAAACGCTGGCGAATACGCGCTGGGAGCGCGTGATCTTCGTCAATAACGCCGGCTTGCTGACCCCGATTGCCCCGGTGCGCGCGCTGTCGGACGCGCAAATCCAGCAGAATCTGACGGTCAATCTGACTTCGGGGATCCGCCTCGTTTCCGCCTTCGTGCGTGCTTTCGCGGCGTCCGACAGCCAGATCGTCATCGCCAATGTTTCGTCCGGCGCTGCGCAAAAGGCCTATGGCGGTTGGTCCTTGTATTGCGCGGCCAAGGCCGGCATGGAAAATTATATGCGGGCGCTGGCCGCCGAACAAAGCGCCGCCGCCCGCCCGATGACTTGCATCAACATCGATCCGGGCCGGATGGATACCGACATGCAGGAAGAAATCCGCCGCACCGACCCGGCGGATTTCCCCGAAGTCGGGCGTTTTATCGAGGCGAAAAGCGCCGGCCAGTTGCGTTCGGCCCGGGCGGTGGCGCGCGCGATGATGAATATTTTCGACAGTGCCCCCGAAAACGGCGGGCGCTACCGCATCGGCGATCCGGCCTGAGGTCAGACTACCGGCGGCAGATATTCAGTCACTGCTTCGGCTTCGCCAAGCTTGACGCTTTCTTCCGGCGTGGGCGGCGTTTCCTTGTCCTTGATAAGTTTGCGCAAGAAGGGAATCAGCAACACCAGGATGACGCCGACGGCCACCGTGCCCCAGCCCAATTGCGAAAACAGGGTGGAGTAGGCCGGATTGGTCGACAGCGCCGCGCTGGCGCTCGGTTCCGGGATGGTCGACGCCAGGTCCTTGGCCAGCAGCGAGGCCAGGCCGGTCAACAGCATCCAACTGCCCATCATCACGCCTTGGTATTGAATCGGCGCCAGGCGGCCTACCATTGCATAGCCGACCGGCGAAATCAGCAATTCGCCCAGGCTTTGGAAAACGTAAAAGATAAACAGCCAGACGAAAGCCACCATGCCTTTGTCGTCGGCCAGCAAGATGCCGAGCGGCAGCGCCAGCGTGCCGACACCCATCAGGATCAGGGAGGTGGAAAACTGTTTGGGAATGTCGATATTCCAGCCGCGCGCGCGCAGGCGGACAAACAGGGTCGAAGTCAGCGGGCCGCCGAAAACCAGCACGGCAGTATTGATGTTTTGTATCCAGACCGGCGCAATCTTGTAACCCAGGACGGTGAGGACGACGTTGTTGTCGGCAAATTGTTGCAATGCGCTGGGCGTCAATTGGTACAAGGTCCAAAACACCAATGAACCGACCGCCAGTATCAGGTAAGCCCACATGTTATTTTTTTCGCGCCTATCGGTATGGCGCAAGGTCAGGTACAGCAAGGTCAGCGCGACCATGCCGCAAATGATCTTGATGATGAGTTCGGTGCTGTCGCGATGCTGCAGCATGAACCAGACTGTCGGCACCAGCAACAGCATGATTGCCAGTCCCGCCAAAAAACGCAGATTGAATTCCTTGGGGGCGGCGTGCAACAGGCGCGTATTCAAATCGCCAATCGCCTTCCAATTGAATAATGCGAGAATGATCGCGCAAATATTGCCGATGGTGGCAAAGATGAACATGCTGGCATAGTCTTCCTTCAACTGGAAGTGCCCGGAAACGATGAACCCGACCGCGAAGCCGACGTTCATGCCGGCATAATTCCAGAGAAATGCGCCTTCGCGGCGCGGGTCTTCGGGCTTGAAGCGCTGCGTGAGCATCATGTTGATGCAAGTGACGTTCAAACCGCTGCCAGTCAGGAATAGCGCGAGACCCCAATACAGCAGCGGGACGTTGCCGACCGACACGCAGGCGCTGCCCAGCACCTGCAAGACCATGCCGCCGACGAACAAATTGCGGTTGCTCAGGAAACGTCCGCCGAGATAGCCGCCGAACAAGTGCAAGCCGTAATTGAATGCGCCGAAAACGCCGACGATGCTGGCCGCCTCCGCAGCGGTGAAATGCAAATGCTTGGTGGTATATAAATCGAGGGTGAAATAAATGACGGCAAAACCCAGCGTCGAGAACATCTGGATGAAAAACAATGCGCCAGCTCCTTCCGGGATGTGCGCGAAGCGGCCTTTGACGGACGCGTCGGGCGGAGAGTAAGGATTGACTTTTGGGGCGGCTGCAACGGGGTCTTTTGTGGATGACAAGGTATTCTCCGGGATATTGTATTTAATATAAGACTCGCTTGGTATGCGGCCTTTATGTCACGGATTATAGGGGCGCGCCTGACCCGCCACAAGTAATGTGGCGGCGACCAAGCGGTTTGAATGGGGGGTGACGCTGCTTTGTGTCAGCTCAAGCAGGCGGCATTGCTATCGATGCGCGCAACCGGCGCTGGCCGCTGCGCCAGCAGGATCACGGCGATTAACACCATCGCCCCGCCCAGCAATTGGCTGGCGCTGGCTTTTTCGCCGAACACGCACGCGCCGATGGCGAGCGTGATGACCGGTTCCAGCGTCGAGATGATCGATGCCTGCGAAGCGCCGATATGCTTGACTCCCGAGAGGAAGGCCGAGATCGCGATTACCGTGCAAAACAGTGCAATCGCGCCGACCGCCAGCCAGCCGCCTGCCGTTGCCGGCAGGGTCGCGCCACTGACAATCGCCAGTGCGCCATTGCCGCATGCAGCAGTTGTTAGAATAACTATGGTCGCGGCTAGCGGATGCGTATTGCGCGACAAGCGATTGCCCAGCAAGATATAGGTCGCGTAGATCGCCGCCGCCGATAATGCCAGAAAAATACCCAGCGGCTGACCTTGCAATTTGCCGCCCAAGGTGATCGCCAGGCCCAGGCAGGCGAAAGTCATCAGCATCAGCATGCGGCGGTCGAGTTTTTCCCAGCCAAGCATGATCGCCAGGATCGTCACCAGGATCGGATAGATATACAGCAACAGCCCGACCAGCCCGCTGCTGGCGTACAGCAAAGCGTTGAAATAGGTTTGCGCCTGCGCGGTGTAGAGCAAGCCCATCAGCACGTAACCGGCCAGCGTGCGGCCGCGCGGCAAGGGAATGCGCTTGATCCAGACCAGCGGCGCCAGCATGGCCACCGCCAGCAAGAAGCGCAGCGCCAGCAATGCCGACGGGCTGGCGCCGGACGCGTAAGCGATTTTGGCGAACAGCGCAATGCTGCCGAAGCCTAGAGCAGAGAGCAAAACCAAAAAGACGGCGGTGGGGCGCGACATGGTGTTCCTAAAGTCCGGGTGTAGGGAGAATATTCTCATGCACAAAAATAATTATGGCTGACGATATTCCGATCCAGCCTTGCATGCATATTAAATCCTTGCATGCCGTTGCACAAATCAATATTCTTATGGAGTTGACCTAATATAATTGAGGCATACGATGTCGCGACGCTTACCGCCGCTGGCTGCGCTGCATGCGTTCGAGGCGGCGGCTCGCCTGGATGGATTTCAACGCGCCGGCGAGGAGTTGCATGTTTCCGCCGGCGCGATTGCCCACCACGTCAAGCAATTGGAGGCATGGCTGGACGTGCCGCTATTCCAGCGCCTGCCGCGCGGGGTGGCGCTGACGGCAGCCGGCCAGCGCTACGCGGACGCAATACGCCCGATCTTGAACAACCTGGCCGATGTCTCCGACGCGGTGCGCAAACAGGGCGACGAGCGTGTGGTCACCGTCAGCGCCACGCAATCGTTTGCGACGCGCTGGCTGATGCCGCGCCTGGGCAGCTTGCGCGACCGCCTGCCGCAAATCGACTTGCGGGTGCTGGCTTCGACCCATCCAGCCGATTTCGTGCACGATGGGGTGGACGTGGCGATACGCCTTGGGCGCGGACCTTATCCCGGCTGGCAAGTCGACGCCATGCAGCAAGAGTGGTTTATCGCCGTCTGCAGCCCGGCCTTGCGCGCGGCCGCCGTCGATTTGCTGGAGCCGGCCGACTTGTTGCGCTATCCGCTGTTGCACGACGAGCCGGAGCCGCGCATTGCCGATGAAATCGACTGGGCGAAATGGCTGCAGGCTTGCGGCGTCGCCTACGTGGGCGGCAGCGGCCAGCGCTTTTCGCATACCTACCTGACGCTGGAAGCTGCGGCCAGCGGGCAGGGGATAGCGCTCACGCCGGAATTCCTGGTGACCGCCGACCTGCGCGCGGGTCGCCTGGTGCAGGTATTTCCGCAACGGGTGCTGGGGCCGTACCGCTATCATCTGTTGCGCGCGCTGGATGCCAGGCCGCTGGTGCAGGGATTTTGCGCCTGGGTGCTGGAGGAGCTCAATGCCGGTTAGCGGCGGCTTATCGCGTATGATGGCGACATTGTCTTAGCGAGTGCCGACATGGAGCCACTGGAAACACGCGTCAAAATTGCCATTCTTCTCATTGCGGTGCTATGCACGGCGGCGCTCGGCTTTTTGGCCACCGGCGGCATGCATTGGATATTCGCATACTTCGGCAGTCTCGACTTCGACAAGCCGCACCCCGAGTTGCGCATCATCGGCGCGGTCGTCATCGCCATCGTTGTCGTCCTGCGCTTTTATGTCCGCCATCGCGCCAAGCAGGCGCGGCGCAAAAAGTGAGCGTCGCGCCGGCTCTGCGCGTTCAGCCTTGACGCCACGGCAAGCCGTGGAAGCGCCAGCCGCCGACCCGTCCACGGTGCGCCTCTTTGTCGGGGTCGCCCTCGAAGCCTTCGAGGATATTGTAGGCTTCCAGCCCCAGTTCGGTCGCCCGTTTGGCGGCAGCGATGGAGCGCACGCCGCTACGGCATAGCAGCAGCACTTTTTTGCCGGCGGGCACGGCGGCTTTCAGTCCTTGATCGAAGTCGGCGTTCATTGCCATGCCCGGCCATTGCTTCCACGCCAGCGCCACCGCGCCCGGCACGAAGCCGACCCATTCGCGCTCGGCATCGGTGCGCACGTCGACCAGCACCGCGTCGCCTGCCTGCCACCAGTTGTAGGCCAGTTGCGCCGCCACGTCGCCGGCGTAGCCGCTGGCCGGACGCGCTTCGGCCAGCGCGCCACCGCCGGCATCGTGCCGCAAGCCGCCGCTCAGGTTGGCCGGCACCGCTTCGGCTATGCGCTTGGGCAGCGGCAGGTTGAGTGTATGCATGATGGCGACAAATTCCGCCAGGGTCTTGCCGGCCACGCGCTCGTTGCTGCGTTTTTCGCTGCCTATCGTGCTATGGCTGCGTCCGCGATAGTCATGACCGGGCCAGACCGTGGTGTCGTCCGGCAATGCGAACAAGATCTCGGTCAGGCTGCGGTACAACTCTTCGGCGCTGCCGGACTGAAAATCGGTGCGTCCGCAACCGTTGATCAGCAAGGTATCGCCGGTGAAAACATGGTTGCGCCACAGGTAGCAGGTGCTGCCGGCTGTGTGTCCGGGCGTGTGCATCGCCTTGAGTGTCTCATTGCCGAATCGTAAAATATCGCCGTCCTTCAATTGCACCGACGCCGTGCCGATTGCGCAGCCGGCGGGAGCGGCAGTCTTGGCGCCCGCATGTTCGGCCAATTGCCCGGCACTGGTGATGTGATCGGCGTGCGCGTGGGTTTCGACGGTCCAGATCAGCTTCAAGCCGTATTTGCGCAGCGCGTCGAGGTCGCGCTCGACCTGCTCGTCGACCGGATCGATGATGACCGCCTCGCGCGACAATTCATCGAACAGGATATAGGTGTAGGTGCTGGAAGCGGGGTCGAAAAGCTGTATCGGGGTCATGATAGGGGAAGGCGGCGGGTTGCGATGATCGACAGCTTGTGCTGTCGGCGAGTATCCAATATATTCAGTATGCATATTCGACACGAATATTTTTACTGCGTTCTTTACTGTAGTCGTTTCGGCTAGGTATGGCAATATATTGCGCTGCAATGTATTGCGATTTCGCAAAGGAGCCTATCGATGGATGACGTGCTATATGATGGAAAAGGCCAGCCCGTGGCCTATATCGAGGTGGATGGCGAACGCATCGTTTATTTCTGGAACGGGCATGCGGTTGCCTACTTCTTCGGCGACCGTGTATACGGCTGGAACGGCAACCATATCGGCTGGTATGCCGAAGGCGTGCTGTACGATACGCACGGGCAGCGCGTGGGGTCGATCGGCGACAAATGCCCGCGCGCGTTGCAGGCGACGCGGGTCAAGTCGGCCAAGCATGCGCGCAGCGCCAAATTTGCGCGCAAGCCGGAATACGAACGCCCGGCTTACAGGAGCCACTATAGCGAGCAGGATTTCGGCGAATTTCTGATGGAAGGGGCCACGGCTGCCGTTTCGGCATCGTAGCCTCCCGCAATCTAGGCGCCGACCGCTTCCTTGGCCGACTCGACCATATCGATGCCGCGCCGTTCGCGGCTGAACATGATGAGGGCGGCGATCACCACCGCCGTGGTTCCCGCCACCAGCACCAGCGCCAGGCTGTAATTTTTATCGTTGGCTTCGGCAATCCGGGTTTGCAGATACAGGTTCACCGACGCCAGCAAATTGCCGAGTTGATAAACCAAGCCCGGAAAGGTCGCGCGCACTTCGTCCGGCGATATTTCGTTCAAATGAACCGGAATCACGCCCCATGCGCCTTGCACGGAAATTTGCATCAGGAATGCGCCGGCGGCAAGCATCATCGGGTCGACCGAAAACGCCCATAGCGGCAACACCGGCAGCGCGATCAGCGCCGCATAAAAAATCGCCTTGCGGCGGCCGATTTTTTCGGAAATGCTGCCGAAAGAGAGGCCACCGACGATGGCGCCGATATTCAAGGTAATGACGATCAGGGAAACCGTGTGCGGATCGAAGTGATGCTGTTCGCGCAGGAAGGTCGGGTAGACGTCCTGGGTGCCGTGACTGAAGAAGTTGAAGGCCGTCATCAAGATGATCGAATAGAGCGACAATTGCCAATTCGCAATCAAGGTTTTCACCAAGCCGACGCGTCGCTTCTTGGTCTTTGACATGGTTTCCCATGCAGGAGATTCTTTCACGTTGCGTCGGATATACAGCACCAGCAGTGCCGGCAATACGCCCACCATGAACATGCCGCGCCAGCCGATTTGCTCGTAAAACAAGCCGAACACGACCGAGGCCAGCAGATAACCGCTCGGATAGCCGGCTTGCAGCAGGCCGGAAACGAATCCGCGCGATTTCGCCGGAATGGTTTCCATCGTCAGCGCCGATCCCACGCCCCATTCGCCGCCCATCGCAATGCCGAACAATGCGCGCAACACCAGCAGCGACCACAGAGACGGCGCAAAGCCGGAGGCCATTTCAAGAACCGAGTACAGCAGGATATTGCCCATCATGGTCGGCTTGCGCCCGAATTTATCGGCCAGACGACCGAAGATCAATGCGCCGACCGGGCGCATTGCCAGCGTCAGCACGACGGCGACGGCGACATCGGGAATTCCCACATGGAATTCCTTGGCAATGTCTTTGAACACAAACACCATCAGGAAAAAATCGAACGCATCGAGCGTCCATCCCAAATAGGCGGCGATCGTGACGTTTCTTTGTTCCGGGGTCCAACTCATGGCATCTCCTCGTTTTTGTTGGCAAGCAAAAATGCTGTTGCGCTTCGAATTCTGCAATACTCTAAGCTATTTCGACGTTCAAAGTAATTCGTTCTTGTGCCGGCATGCAGGAATTTACATGTTGCAATGCGACAAAATGCGGGCAAGCCTACAACAGCATGACCAGCTTGAGTTCCGGCGAATTGGTCACCCGCAGCGTCAACTGCCGGTAGATCAGCGCGCCGAATTGCGGATGGTTGAACGCGCGGTCGCCGCCTTCGCGCTCCATCACGTCTTGCTGCCGCCACAGCATCTCGAAACTCTCGCTTTGCGCGCGCAAGTCGTCGACGAAGGTATGGATGACTTCCCCCTCCAGTTCGGCACTGGCGTCGGCGCGGAATTCCGCGACCAGGCGTTGCGCGCGCAAGTCCCAATCGCTTACCAGCCGTCGTGCATCGGGGGATAGGAACATGTAATGCAGAAGATTGTGGCGGATCTCGCCGTCCGTCAACCAGCCGACAAACAATTCCTCGGCGGCGCGGTTCCAGATCAGCACGTCCCACACTTGATCCAGCACGTAGGCCGGCGACGGGATTTGATTGACCGCGCGGGTCAATGTTTCTTTCAATGCCAGGCTGCTTTCATGCTCGGGCGCGTCGGGGTCGCGTGCGCCGGCCAGGTCGAACATGTATTCGCGCTCGGCCAGGTTCAGCATCAACACGGTGGCGATGCGGGCCAGTGTCGCAGGCGACACCGATAGCGCGCGTCCTTGTTCGATCCAGGTCAGCCAGGTCGGGCTGATGCCGCATAGCGACGCGACCTCTTCCCTGCGCAAGCCCTTGGCACGGCGACGCAAGCCATCCGGCAAGCCCACTTGCGTGGTCGACAAGCGTTCGCGGCGGGCGCGGATGAATTCGCCCAGCAATGGCGATTTGGCATTAGACATCGGAAGTCAATTTTGATCGTATTGGTGTTGATACTAGTATAAGTTATGGCCTTGTACCAGAATAAACGAAAAACTATGATGAGGTTTTACAACGGAGGAAACATGACATCTCATGACGATCAAGTGAACCGACAATTCGGCCCGGCGGCATCTGCCTATTTGACCAGCACTGCCCATGCGCAGGGCGCCGACCTTGACAAATTAAGCCGCATTGTGCAAGGAAAATCCGCCGAGGTGCTCGATCTGGGCTGCGGCGCCGGGCATGTGAGTTTCGCGGTGGCAGCAGGAGTCAACGCGGTAACCGCCTGCGACTTGTCCGACGACATGCTGGCGGTGGTGGCCGCCGAGGCGGCCAAACGCGGCCTTGGCAACATCGCTACGCGCCAGGGCATTGCCGAGGCGCTGCCTTTTCCCGATTGCAGCTTCGACTACGTGTTGACCCGTTTCAGCGCCCATCACTGGAACAGTCTGCCGCAAGCGTTGGCGGAAATGCGGCGCGTATTGAAGGACGACGGGCGCGTGATCGTCATCGATGTGGTCGCGCCGACAGCGCCCTTGCTGGACACGCATTTGCAAAGCATTGAATTGTTGCGCGACGTGTCGCATGTGCGCAATTATTCGGTGGCCGAATGGACCCGCCAACTGGCCGCAGCAGGCTTGCAGGTCGATGCCGGCGAACAATGGAAATTGCCGCTCGAATTCCAGGCCTGGGTGACGCGCATCAAGACCCCGCAAGAGCGGGTCGCGGTCATTCGCGGGCTGTTGCAAGGCGCGCCGCAGGAAGTGCGCGATTATTTGCGGCTGCAGGCGGATTGTTCTTTCAGCATCGATGTTGCGATGTTTGAAGCATCGCCGCTCCATTAGCAAAATTGCAGTGGCGCTCTCCCGCAGGCGGGAGAGCGGATATTCTTGCAATTTGATAGGTGGCGCGATTGCTCCCGCACGCATATTCTGGAACAATGGAGTCAGCCCTTGCAGGTCTCCGAATTCCGCCTCTTGCACATCGAGTTTCACAGTCGATCAATACCGTCCCGAAAGTTTTGCATGCCCAAGCTTCCGACCCAAGCCGAGATAGATAATACGCTCAAGGGTTTTGCGATTCCACCCCGGCCCCAGGTGCTGATCAACCTGAACGAAGAGATGAAGAAGGAGATGCCCGACCTCAAGCTGATTGCGCGTTGGATCGGCGGCGATGTCGGGCTTTCTGCTGCTGTGTTGAAAACCGTGAATTCGCCGTTTTTCGGGCTCAAGAAGAAGATCGGCTCGGTCACGCAGGCGGTCAGCCTGTTGGGCTTGAAAAGCGTCGAGCGCCTGGTCACCAGCATCGTATTGCGCAATAGTTTCGTCGGCCAGACGCAGGCGCTGGAGAATTTCTGGAACAGTGCCGAAAAAGCCGCCGGTATAGCCGCCCATATTGCGGCGGCGCTGCCGCGCGGGCCGCGCGACGATGCGTATAGCTTCGGCTTGTTTCACAACGCTGCGATTCCCATCCTGATCCAGCGTTACCCCGCCTATGTGCAAACGCTCAAGAAGGCGGGCGACGTCATCGACCGTCCGATTACCGAAGTGGAGGACGAGCAACACGCAGTCAACCATGCGTCCCTGGGCTATTTGATCGCGAAAGCGTGGTTTTTGCCGCCGCCGATTTGTGAAGGCATTTTGCGCCACCACGACCCTGCGGTGTTCGACGCCAGCGACGAAATCTCGCCGCAAGCCCTGACGCTGATTGCCATCGCCTACCTGGCAGAACACTTGAACGAGGACTATCTGCCATCGGGAGGACATTCGCACTGGGAGCCGGTGTGCGAAAAAGTGCTGACCCATCTGGGCTTTCTCGAAGCCGAATACCTGAATCTGAAGGAAGAAGTAGCTGCTTTGATCGCTTAGGGGCGATTAATTGGTATTGGGCAAGCCAGCATTGCCAAGACGGTTTGCGAGAATCGAAAGAAATAGGTCGTCCTCGTCAACTAGCCGGTCATGCGGCGCGTTAAATGACCAGTTGCACCCACATGAATCCAAAAAAGGAATAAATCATGAAACGCTTACTGTCCATGTTCGTTGCCGTTGTATTTGCCACTGTTGGAATGAGTGCCTTTGCCGCCGATGCACCGGCAGCCGCGCCGGCGCCAGCGCCCGCTGCCGAACCTGCGCCGCATCATCATCACCGTCACCATCACCACCACCACCATCATCACCACCATCACATGGATCAAGCCGCACCGGCTGCTGCACCCAAGTAATTTGCGTTTTGCGAATATGGTCGAGGCGCCTCGAATCGTCGATTCGGGGCGTCAAGGCTAGTCCAACGCAGGCAACGGCGCCAACCCGAGTTGCGCGCGCAAGCGCTGGCAATCGGGGTTAGGCGTGCCGTCGGCCAACCAGGCGTCGAATTCGCGGCAGGGAGTAGGGCGGTTTTGGTAGATCGAGCAGGAAACGCCGCCTTTGCCGAGTTCTCCGCGCAAGGCCACGCAACGGCCATGGCCGGCTTCGGTCCCTTTCATCGCGGCACGGAAATCGTTGACCTTGCTGGTCAGTTCGACCGGCACCCAGCCGCCCATTTCGCCCGCCAGTTCGCCGAAATAAAACGACACGCGAAAATGCGCGCAGCATGCGCCGCAGGACAAGCAGGGATTGCTTTCCGTTACTGCCTCCGCGTTTTCAGATTCAGTCGCTTGATCCGTCATGTTAATCGATGTTAGGCGCCGATTTTCTCCCCTCGCCCGCAGGCGGGAGAGGGGAGCAAAGCACGTAGTATCGGATAGCAAGGGCTTGCGCGCAATCAAGCCCGCACCGGAGCCGCCGGGACACCGCTCCACACCGATTTCGCCGGAATGTTTTCACCCTTCATCACCAGCGTCAATGCGCCCAGCTTGGCGTCGTCGCCGACTTCGGCGCTATACAGCACCGAGCTGCGCGGCCCCATGTAGACCCGCTTGCCGATTTTCACCTGGTCGATTTTCATGATGCGGTCTTCAAACAAATGGGTTTGCGGGCAGGTCAGCGCATTCAATTCGCTGTATTCGCCGATGGAGACGCAATCGAATTCGGTGATATCCGTGGTGTCCAGGTAGACCCCGCGTCCGATGCGGCAGCCGAGCAGGTTGAATGCCAGCGGCAGCCACGGCGTGCCGCGCAGATTGCGCATGAAATTCGGCACGGCGATCCCCTCGTACATATTGGTGACGCCTTCCGACAGCCAGACGAACGGCGTCCACATCGGCACCGCGCGCTTCTTGTAGCGTCCCAGCAGCAGCCATTTGAATAGCGCGACAAAGGCAAACGTGCCGATGCCGTACCAGAAGCCGGCCAGGCTGAGCGAATAGATGACTTCCAGCCAGCGACCGGCGCCGGCTGCCGGCATCAAGTCCAGCACCAGCGTATAACCGACCGCAATCACGATCGCGTGCGGCGCGGCAATACGGAAGGCTTCGACCAGGCCGCGTCCCAGGCGGCGCAGCGGCGACGGGCGGAAGGTCAGCCATTCCGGGTAGCCGCTGGTCTGTTCGCGCGCCGGCAGGTTGATCGGCGGCGTGCCGAGCCAGGTGTCGCCGTTGCGCATGCGCGCGTTGTCCGGCGCGCGCGAATGCACGCCGATCAAGACGTTTTCCGGCAGTGTGGTGCCGTCCGGGATATACGCGCCGTTGCCGACGAAGCTGCGATGCGACACCACGGTCGGCTGCATGGTCATCCAGCCGCCGTCGATTTCCTCGTCGCCCAGCAGCACGGCGTCGGCAATGAAGGTCTCGTCGCCCAGGGTCAGCATGTCGGGCACCACGCCCAACGCGGTCGAGATTTCAGCGTCGCGCCCCACCTTGGCGCCCAGCAGCCGGTACCAGAATGGCGCATATACGGTCGCATAGATGCCATGCAGCACGTTCAAGCTCGACTCCTGGATTTGGCTGACCAGCCATTTGCCGCAATACGTGTTGCTATGCACCGGCCAACTGCCGGGCTTCAGGCGCGGCAAGACGCTCCAGCGGATGCCGGCGGAAACCAGCGCGGTGCACAACACCAGCACTGCGCTGGCCGGGAAAGCCAAGATCAAGTAGCGCAACAACTGGATGCTGATATCGTCGCCCAGCAGCCAAGGCATGATTTCCGCTTCGTCGAACCAGTCGATCAAGACGAAGGTCGGAAACACCGGCATGAAAAACAGCACGGCGATCAACAACACGCCGGCCATGAAGTAGAGCGCTTCGCCGACCAGCCGGCGCTTCGACACGGGCGGGCGCTGGCGTCGCTTGGAAGTGTCCAGCGCGCCGACATCGCGCGCCGGCGAGCCGCTCCAGACGCGGCCAATGGGAACCGTGACGCCATCGCCCAGCGCCGACTGTGCCTCCAGATGACCCCAGGCTTGCACCATCGTATTGCCTTCGAGCACCGTGTAAGAGCCGACGTAGGCATCGTCGCCCAGGACGATCTTGCCGAGCCACAGCTCGCCATGTTCAACGCGGGCATTCTCGAAATTGCAGGCATTGCCGATGCTGACGCAATTGCCGATATCGAGCAAATCCGGGCAACGCAGCGTCATCGAGCCGATGGTCGCATCCTTGCCGACGCGCGCGCCGAGCGCCCGCAACCACCAGACATACAGCGACGAGCCGCTCAGCAAATAGGCCGGCGCGGACTCCACCAGACGGTCGGCCAGCCACCAGCGGTAATAGGTGACGCCCCACAGCGGATAGCGCCCCGGCTTCAGACGGCCGGCAATGAGCCATTTGCCGCCGATGGCGACCGCGAATTCGAGCAGCGTCGCCAACAGGAACACGGCAACCGATGCGGCGATTGCCAGCGGAATCGAATCGGTTGGTTCGCCGGTCAAGAAGTGATAGGTGAAAAACGGCGCCAGCCACTGCACCATGCGCAGCGTGACCAGGGCCGGGATCGCGACCGCTTGCGCCACGCCGCAAGTCCAGCGGCGCAATGCCGACGGCGGCGTCCAATCGGTGTCGGAGGTGAGCGTCTGTTCCTGCGCCTCCGCCAGGCCTTCGGCGATGCGGGCGATCACGCGGCGCTGGTAAATGTCGCGCACGGTGATATGCGCAAAGCGCGGGTCGGCGCGCAGCATCGACGCCAGGCGGGCGGCAAAAAACGAATGGCCGCCGAGATCGCTGAAAAAATCGTCGCTGCGGCGGATCGGCTGGCCCGGAAACAGCGTCGCCAAAGCGGCAAACAATGCCTGTTCGGCGGGGGTTTCGGCAATATCCGATTCGCCGCTTTGTTGTGCTGCAGCGCTCAGTGGCAATGCTTTCAGCGCCTTGCGGTCGATCTTGCCGGAGGTCAGGCGCGGCATGCTGGGCAGGATTTCAAAGCGGCTGGGCACCATGTAAGGCGGCAAGCGCTCGGCCAGCGTCGCGCGCCATGCGCTGGCGCTTGCTTGCGCGCCGCTTTCCGGCACCACGAAGCTCACAAGTTGGTCGAAGCCGTCGACCGGGCGCAGAATCACCGCCGCCGTGCCGACTCCGGCTTGCTGCGCCAGCACCGCTTCGATTTCGCCCAGTTCGACGCGAAAGCCGCGAATCTTGACCTGGTCGTCGGCGCGGCCCAGGCATTGCACCATGCCGTCGGCGCCGATGCGCGCCAGATCGCCGGTGCGGTACAGGCGGCGGTCGTGGCTATCGGTGCTCCATGGATTGTCGAGGAACTTTTCGGCAGTGAGATCGGGACGTCCCAGATAACCTGCGGCCAATCCCGGCCCGGTAATGCACAGTTCGCCGACTTCGCCGCGCGCCAGCAGCTTCAAGCCGTTCTCGACAGCGGGATCGATCACCAGCAAGCCGTAGTTCGGCAGCGGCCGACCGATGGTCACCGCTTGGCCCGGTTTCAATTCGGCCAGGCTGGCCGAGACGGTTGCTTCGGTCGGGCCATAGGTATTGAAAATCTGGCGGCCTGGGCGCGCCCAGCGATCCACCAGGCTTTCCGGGCAGGCTTCGCCGCCCAGGTTGATGATGCGCAGCGTCGCCACGTCTTCGGTAAACAAGGCCAGCAAGGTCGGCACTGCATGCAGCACCGTGATGCCGTTGTGCGCCAGCGCGCGCGGCAATGCTTCCGGGTCGGCAGTCAATTCGCGCGGCGCTATCCACAAGGTCGCGCCGACCAGGTAGCTGATCCAGATTTCCTCGAAGGACATGTCGAAAGCCAGCGAAAAGCCCTGGTATACGCGGTCGCTCTGCTGCACCCCTAAAACCGCATTTTCGCTGCGCAGGAAATGGCAAATACTGCCCTGGCCGATGACGATGCCCTTGGGCTTGCCGGTCGAGCCGGAGGTGTAGATCACGTAGGCCGGATCGCTAGGCTGGCTACCGCTTCTGAGCGGCAACACCGGCGGCGTCGCTGCGCCATCGTTGGCCAGCAGCGCTTCGGCAGTCCAGACCGTCGAGCCGATACCTTCCAGACGCGGCAAAAACTCGGCACAACTGACGATCCCGACGCCGTTTGCGTCTTCCAGGCAGACCGCCAAACGCTCCACCGGCGTATCTTCCGCCACTGGCAGCCAGGCAGCGCCGGCTTTGGCGATGCCAGCCTGCATGATGAGCAAATCGATGCCGCGCGGCAGCCACAGGCCGACTATCTTGCCCGGCCCGACGCCGGCGGCCATCAATTGCGAGGCGACCGCGCCGGCTTGCCGGTTCAGCTCGCGGTAACTGAGTTGGCGTTCGCCGAATATCAGGGCGATTTGTTCCGGCGCGCGGGCGGCGCTGGCTTCGAGAATATCGGCGAGTGTTTCTTCGCGCAGTAATTCAGGCTGCTTGGGGCCGAACAGTATTTCGGCAAATTCCGGTAAGGCTTGGTGTTGCAGGTTCATCTATTTCTAATCGGTTTGGTGAGGCGGCCACAAGGGCGCCAAATTGGTTGCGCGTATTGTAACGGTCAATTGTGTCCAGTTTGCTGATTCAACGCACGCAACGTGCATATATTGCTATCGCCATGAAAATTAACGCATTCCTGGTGGCGGGGAGCGCGCGATTTTGTGTATCTGGCGTAACAAAACGTATCAATATGGTGCAAGATACTCACGCTTTGCCGCTTACTATTCAGGTGGATCTGCATGGGAATGGTTGCTTGCCGTATGGAAATGTAAATTCGCCAATCGTGTGAAATTTTACCTATACAATGTTCGCTGCAATAGTGTAGATTCCGATCCAAGGCATCGGCTTTGGACAAGTCCTGAAGCCTCCATTCTTTATGCCATTTTCGGCTTTGCCTATTTCAGCACATGTTCGATAAATTGCTACGTCGGCTGGTCAAGCACAATCCTGCTGAGACGGATGGCGATACCGTTTTCGCCGATGCTGCCGACGAGCAAGTGGAGCATGTCGACGCCGCCGACGATGCCGACGAAGCGAGCGAATCGGAACAGGTCGACGAGGCGCCACTGGCGCCAGCCACACCCTTGAGTTTGACCTTTATTTGCCGCGAAACCGTGGTCGATCGAAAGCAAAAAGTCGTCGGTTACGAATATATGCTGCGCAAGAACGCGTTGCAACGCGAGCAATTCAGCGACCCGGTGCAGCAGCATATCGATGAGCAGGCATTGCTGGCGCGGCTGGTGGAGATGGATCTGGCGCGGCTCCTGGAGTATCGCTACACGTTTATCACCTTGTCTGCGCAAGTCATCCTGCGCCCGGTGGTGGAGCGCCTGCCGGCCGAGGTTTGCGTGCTGTTGATCCGCGCCGATACCTTCGGCGAGACGATCGATCCCAATCTGATCGCCCGCATCGCCCATCTGCGCCGGGCCGGATATGGATTCGGGCTGGTGGTCAGCGAGAATTCGATGCGCTTCGTCGATCAATTGCACAATCTGTTCCACTACGTTGTGATCGACTTCAGCGCGCCGCAGCCTGGGGCATTGTTTAAAGAAGCGCTGCGCGGCATGCGGCACTGGCCCGAGACGCAAGTACTGATCCGGGATATCGGCGACATCGGCGTTTTTTCTTTATGCGCCAAGGCCTTGAAGGAGCATATCGGCATCCATTTGTTTCAAGGCAGCTTTCTCACCCAGCACCTGCCTTGGCAATCGGACCATGTGGACGCCGGCCGCGCGCGCATCGTCGCCTTGTTGAAAGCCATCAAGCAACAAAGCGATACGCCGGTGCTGGTGGAAGGCATGCGCCATGATCCGCTCCTGCTGTCGCGCCTGCTGCGCTACGCCAATTCAGCCGCCGCCAGCCCGCTCTCGAAGGTCAATAGCGCCGAGCGGGCTTTGGCAGTGATGGGGCGCGAGGCCTTGTATCGCCTGTTGACGGTCTTGCTGTATTGCAGCGGCGACATGTCGGAACGCGATATGGCAATCATGGATACGGCATTGATACGCGCCCGTTTTGCGGAAACGCTCGCGGGGGAACATTTGTCGCGGGTCGATAGCGATAATTTGTTCCTGGTCGGCATGTTTTCCTTGCTCGACGTGTTGTTGCGGGTGCCGCCCGAAGAGGCGCTGCCGCCATTGGAACTGGCGCCCGAAGTCATGGAGGCGCTGTTGGGCCGATCCGGGCGTTTCGCCTGTTACCTCGATTTGGTGATCGCCTGCGAGCATGGCGATCAAGAGCGCATTGCGCTATGCGCCGCGCAATGCGATGTCAGCGAAGCGACCGTCAACGCCTGCCACATGGAAGCGATCCTGTGGGCGCAGGAATTGGCGCGGATTTGACGAATGCTGCCGCTTGCGCGGTGCAAGCGCGCGAACAGGTGGCTAACCGCGTCGGTTAAGGACAGGCTCTTGGCCGTGCGTCGGGCTTGGCAACCGTCGCAGCACCGCCACGGCGTCCGACAGCCGCAGCAGACCGCACCGGATTGCTGCATATTGCGCGTCGCGGTCGGCGTGCCGATCCGCCACGCCGCCGAGAATTGCCAGCTGGTGCAAATTGTCCGCAAGACACATTTCGGCAGATGGCTGCCGCTTCGACAGCAAGTCGATTGCGCGCATCTCGTCGCGGCTGAAAAATACGTGGGCGTCGACTTCGGGGTCGAGCAGCGCGTACTCGGTCAACTGCGCGATGCGGCAGCCGGCAATCAGGTCGAACACGCGCGGCGCGGCGCCGACACTCCGGGTGTGCTGCATGAGACGTGCAAAATGGTCGAATGCCGCCATCGACAAACACCATTGCATCAATTCATGGGCGCCGGCCAGGTCTTGGGCGCTGCGATTGCTGAGCAAACGCCACTCTGTCGCCGTGTCTCCCGGCGCAAGGTCGACTTCGCGGCCATACAAGCAGGTGACCCACAGTTTTTCGCCGCCGCTCTGGATTTCCATGCGCTTGGCCCATAGACGCGCCCGCAGGATGCGCGGTGCGCAGCCATAGTCCGTATGCAGCGCGAAATCGGATTCGCCGAGCTCGGCATCGGCGCGGGCGCGTCGCCACAGTGCTTGATCGGCATGGAGCGGCGACTCCGGGCCCACGATCGTCAACCAATCCGCCGCAACGCCGTGCGCCTGGCTTTGCCGCACCAAGGGCGCCAAGTCGAAGCGCAGTCGGGCAACGAACGCCAGCCGTGTCGAGGGCGCTTGCGCTGCCATTTCCGCCACCATCTGGTAGCTGCGGATGGCGCCGGCAGTTTGGTCTTCTGCAGTCGGCGCCGCTTTCGAATCGGTCCAGGCGTCGAGCAGGCCGAGCGGCGCATGCCCGTCTGCGACCGTATAGAGGGCATGCACAGGCGCTTCGCCATCGATACCGCAATCGCCATGCAAGCAAAGCACCTGGGCGTGCGCTTTCAGACGATGCAGCGTCCGACTTCTGTGCAATTCCATCAAGAATGCCCAGTCAGACGCGCCACTGTCCTGCACGTCGCGCACCGCATCGAGGTCGTCCCAAGCGGTACTGGGCGTGGCGACCGGGGCGACCGGCTGGGCCGGATGCGGCGTCGTTTTCGGATCGACGACATGGCGGTTGGCGGCGTCGCTACCTGCGGCGTGGGCGATGCTTGCGGTTTCGCCGGCAGCCGCTTCGTGCAAGCGGCGGTTCGGCAAAGCGCGCCGCACCTGTGTCAATTCGGAAAACATCCGGTTGGCGAGGGAGCGGGTCATGATATCGCTCGACGCGCTCAACTGCTTGGTCGAGCGGATGGCGGAATCGATCAGCGCGTGCTGCGAGGTGTGGCGGCGCTCTTTTGGCGGGGTTTCCATGGCAGGGGGTCATACGGTTGTCGAATAGTGCCCGACTATAAGCCGTTGAAGAAACGTGGTATATCAAATAGTAACATGCTCAAATAGTAACATGCCCCTTTTTGAGATGGCTTGTTTGCCGCGCCTGCGGTTGCACATGCGTCACACTTCGGGGCAAGCGCGTTCGATGCGCGATAATATGGGGCCAATCATTCAGGAAATGTCTGCCTGCGCCATGCAAAAAACCTACACCGTCGCCATTGCGCCGCAGGGCTGGATATTCGATGCGCCGTCGGGCGCGACGCTGCTGCAATCGGCGGAACGTTCCGGCTTGCGTCTGGCCGCGTCCTGTCGCAACGGCACTTGTCGAACCTGCATGTGCCACCTGTCGCAGGGCAAGGTTCGCTATGCAATCGAGTGGCCGGGCTTGAGCGCGGATGAAAAGCGCGACGGCTATATCTTGCCTTGCGTCGCCTATCCCGAAGCGGATTTGGTAGTCGATGAGGCTAAAGCGGCGCGATCTGGAATCTAAAGGGTGTCTATAAAGTAAAAAGCCGCTCGCTTCCTTTGGAAGCAAGCGGCTTGCGCTGCCGCAGTCTGGAAAAATTATTGCGGTGGCGGCGGCATGTTTGGCGGCGGCGGCGCGTACGTCGGTTGAGCATAACTCGGTTGCGTATAGTAGCGGCGCGGCTGCGCTGCTACCGGCACGCTGTTGCCTTTTGCGTACATGCATTGCTCGTAGCTGATGTCGTAGCGGCGTTGCGCGCTATAGCCGGCATATTGCGAGGAATTGGCGCCCGCCGCGCTGCCGATCAGCAAGCCGGTGCCGGCACCCACGCCAGCGGCATTGCGCCCGCCAATCGCCGCGCCTGCGGCCGCGCCGATCAGGGTGCCGACTACGCCGCTCTCGACCGCCTTGTCGTTGCCGGCTTGCGCCGCGCCGGCATTTTGATTGTACGCAAATTGACGGCAAACCACGTCGTCGTCGTTAAATTGCTCGAAGCTTTTGCCGGTGCCCGGCATGACCGCGACGGTCGGCGCAGTCGGCACCGTAGTGCAAGCGGCAAGCAAAAGAGCCGCGAGCACGGGCGAGTATTTAAAAGTACGTAACATAGTCCACCTTTATCAATTAATTCTGTGTTTGCGGTTGCGATGGAACGCGTTGCCATCCGTCCGGGCAGTTACGAACGTACGGATAGTATCCGGCCGGCTTGCGGCAATAGTACCAATCGTTGGACGATTGCGCCGGTGCGGCGGCTTGTCCGTTGTTCTGTTCTGTCCCATTGCCTTGCTCGATATATACCGTCGGCGCGGCGGGTTGCGCCACTACTACCGGAGGGTAGGCGGCGTACGGGTAATAACCGTACGGATAGTAGCCATACGGGTAATAAAATGGCCATCCATCGAGGGCCAGGCCGACGCCCAGCCCGACGCCGATCCCACGCCCGAAGCCGCCGCCGTGATAACCGCCGTGATAGCCACCATGAAAATGCCCATCGGCGCGCGCAACGGTTGCGGTAAGAGATCCAAGAAGCAGCACCAACAAGATTACAGTTGCCTTGATCGATTTCATCATAGACTCGTCTGGTTAAAAAAAACTTTCGTTTCAGGCATCGCGATGCCGGTCTGCATTTCGGTGCCGATGATTAAAGTATATGGGGAAACTTTCTTTCTGGAAGTTACATTACACGCTGTTACATAATCGCCATCTCTTTTTACGTGCCGTATACACAAGCACCGACTTCGCAACTTTCCCACCTTTAATTCGACAGTCGCGTGCGTGCTTTGGTTCCTGCGCGCAGTTTATTGCGGACGATCCAAGGTGTGTGATTCACAATGACGCACCTTTCGTCCGGTCGAATCCGGCGCTCGGGCATGATTCCCGAGATCGCATCGACGTGTAATTCATAGGGTGCTTCGCAAATCGTTTGCAAATCATTTGCAATAAAGGAAGAGGTGGTCGTAGAATGCCATTCATGTGATGAGACAGCGTGTTTACAAATGGTTATAAACATAATATCCGCAATCAAGGAACCACCCATGCGTAAAATCGCTGCGGCAGCGGCCACAATGCTGCTGACACTGTCGGCCAATGCGGGAGGGCTGGGCGATATGTTCGGCGCCTTTGCAGGGCGTTTCGACTCGTACGGTAGTGGACGGGAAGGCCAGGCCAAGCAACTGGACGATGTCCTGGTCCGGGTCAGCCAGTCCATGAACAAGCGCATGCCGGAAATTATCGATGCCGAAACGCGACTCGATCGCGTCAGCGCCGAACCCGGCCTGCATTTTTCCTACCACTACACGCTGACGGCGAGCAGCAGCACCGCTATCGACAAAGCCAATTTCTCCAGCACCATCCGCGCCCAGCTAAAGGGCAAATTGTGCGATAGCGCGCAAATCAGAAGTTTCTTCAATCACGGCGTGACCGTTGGTTATCTGTACCAAGGCAACGATGGCCTGCCTGTCGGTGGCGCGGATTTCGCGCCGAATTCCTGCGATGGCGTGAAGGAACCTGCCAGTAAATCCTGACGCCTTTGCTGTTTCGTGTCAGTTTGCGCGGCCAAGCAAGGCTTGCAAAGCCAGCTGGCGCGCCGCGCCATCGGCGTCGCCACGCACCAATTCCCGCCCCTGCGTCTGTATGAATTCATCGGTTCCGGCTTGCCCCAGGGCCGGATACGCTGCATGCAGCGCGGCGATGATTTGCGGAGTCAGACGATCCAATACCGGGCGCACGTCGCGCCCAAGATCCGGCACGTCGGCGAATGGCGGTTGTTTGGCGAGCCGCCATTGCGCATGCAAGTCTTGCTGTATCAGCTTGCCGGCATCGAACTGCGCCTGGAAGAACTTGCGGGCGAAGGCGGCATCGACGCCGGCTTCTGTCGCTTGCTGCGACACGGCATCCAAAATCGCTTTTTCGCGCGCCGGATCGTCGATCGGCGCGCCGGAATTCCATTTCGCGCGTGCCACCAGCGGCGCCACCGCGAGGCGCTGGTCGATCAACAGCAGCAGTTGTTTGAGGGCAGGCTGGTCGGCAGCAGCGGCGCTGCTTGTGCCGCATGCCAATAGCGCCAGAGCGGTCGCTATCAGGCAAACGGACAGCCATGCATGTGCGCGCTGCCGGCAAGAGAGGCTCATGTTCGGTTAGTCCAATCGGGTTTCAGGTGCTGAAATCGAGCACGTTATCGCCGGGTAGCGTCCGCATCTCGCGCAGGCAGCCCTGCAGTTTCGCGATAAACGGTTCCAGCGCGTCAGCAGATAATTCGAGCGCATCGTCGCTCGCGCTGACGGCGATCACCCGAACCGACGAACCATCGAACCAGGCGTCGAGCCGGTCTTTCTTCAATGTGGTATCTGGCATGTCAGTCTTTCAGCAATGGCTACGGTTGGTTGCCGAACACAATTAGGACGTCGATTCCCGACGGGCCACGGATGATAGAAACGCCATGCCAGGCGTGCAGTTCTCGAAACTCTGCAACGGCAACGGGCCGGTCGACCGCCACGGACAAAAATTTTACCGATGGTCATTCGGCGTCTTCCGCCGCAGGCGTATTGTCGTAGCCCGCGAGTTCGCGCTCGATTTGTTCGATGCTGGGCAGGCTGGTTTGCAGTTCGGCAGGCAGGGATTCAAGCAGCTTGTATTCGGCGATGCCCATCGGCTGGGATTTGTCGCCAAGGGCATATTCGGCCACGATCTTGTTTTTGCTCTTGCAGAGCAACAGGCCGATGGTCGGGTTGTCGTGTTCGTTTTTGACCTGGCGATCCACGGCGGTCAGATAAAACCCAAGCTGGCCCAAATGCTCGGGCTTGAACTTACCACCCTTGAGTTCGATCACGACATAGCAGCGCAACTTGAGATGGTAGAACAACAGATCGATGAAAAATTCGTCACCGCCCACGTCCAGCAACACCTGCCTGCCGACGAAGGCAAAACCCGCGCCCAGTTCCAATAGGAATTCGGTGACATGTTTCACCAAGGCGTTTTCGATCGCGCGCTCCTGCGCTTCGTTGGTCAGGCCCAGAAAGTCGAAGCGGTAGGGGTCTTTCAACGACTCGCGGGCCAGATCGGATTGCGGCTTGGGCAGATTGGCCGCAAAATTGGTGACAGCCTTTCCACTGCGCTCCAGCAAGCGGGTTTCGATTTGCATCACCAAGATGTTGCGCGACCAGTTGTGCTCGATGGCTTTGGCTGCATACCACCGGCGGGTTTCGTGGCCTGGCAGTTTGTCCAGAAGCGCCAGTTGATGATACCAAGGCAATTGTGCAAGCACCTCTTGCACAAATTCCGCATCCGGCCAAGCGTCGGCAAACGCGCGCATGTACTTGAGGTTGCGGGGAGAAAACCCCTTCATGTCGGGAAAGGCTTCGCGCAAATCGTGCGCCAGCCGCTCGATCACCTTCGCGCCCCAGCCCTGCGCGGCTTGCCGTGTCAGAATGTCGCGTCCGATTTGCCAATACAACAACACCAGGTCGCGGTTGACCGCCAGCGTGGCGCGCTGCTGGGCCGTATGGATGCGGCCTTTGAGATCGGCCAGCCAATCGGCATAGCCTTCGGGGGGAGGGGTCAGGCTGGCCGGTATGTCATTCACGTTTTCTTCCACCTTGTCGCCTGCGCGGCGAGCATGGCCGCCGTCGTCGTTATCTTGGCGGATCGAATAGTTTTTTCAGTCGCGCCATTTAGACGCGCAGTCCTATCCCCAGAACTTCCACCAAGACTTGGGTTTGATCCGGCCGCCGGTCAAGAGCGGGCTGTCCGGGTAGTTTTTCAAGAAGACCCGTTCCGCGTCGTTGTGCAAATCGGTTTGCCCCAGGCGGTCGTAGGAAAGCACCATCAGGTAGAGCGCGTCTTCGTTGGCCGGCGCGCCGGGAAATTGCTTGATCACCGATTGCGCGCGGTTGACTGCCGCCACATAGGCGCCGCGCCGGTAATAATAGCTTGCCACGTGCACTTCGTATTGCGCCATCGAATTGACCAGGTACTTCATGCGCTCCAGGGCGTCGGGCGTATACTTGCTGTCGGGGTAACGTTCCACCAGCAATTTGAACGAGTCGAACGCTTCGCGCGAGGCTTTCGGATCGCGCTCGGTCGGATCCTGGTTGGAAATAAAGTCGAATATCCCGAGGCGGTCGTTGAAGTTGATCAAGCCGCGCAGATAATAGAGATAGTCGACGTTGGGATGATTCGGATGCAGCTTGATGAAGCGCTCCACCGCCGCCAACGCTTCCGGCTGCTCTTCAGCGCGATAATGCGCATAGGCGATTTCCATCTGCGCCTGCTGGGCGTAGACGCCGAATGGATAGCGCGATTCGAGCTTTTGAAACAGCGTCACCGACTTATCGTAGCCACCATTCTTCAATTCATCCATGGCCTCCGAGTATAATTTCTCGGCGGACCAATTTTTGGTCTCATCTTTTGCTTCCGGCAAGTAGCCGCAAGCAGAGAGCGACAACACGAGAGCGAGAGTAGCGGTTTTGAATAATTTTATTTGCATAACGTTTTGCGAGTGGGCGCCTGAACAATCGATGATTATAGCCGAAGGGACTTGCTGTGCTACCAACTGAACCTTCGATTTTCGCGAAAACTCCGATTGAAGTCGAAATTGAAGACGGGGACGAGTCTCTTGACGGCTTTGTCGAGTTGTCTCCTATCTTCCTGAAATTGACCGACGACGCATGCGGCGAGCGGTTGGATAAAGTGTTGTCAAAATTAGTTCCCCAGTATTCGCGCAGCCGCATCCAGCAATGGATCGAAGCCGGCCACGTGACCGTCGACGGCCAGCCGGGCAAGGGCAAGACTACCGTTCTGGGTGACGAGGATATCATTATATTGCCGCAAGCAGCGCCGGAAGAGCAGGCGTTCAAGCCGGAACCGATGGACTTGCCAATTATATATGAAGATGCGGATATCCTGGTCATCGACAAACCGCATGGCCTGGTCGTGCATCCGGCCGCCGGCAATTGGTCGGGAACCCTGCTCAACGGCTTGCTGCATCGCTATCCGGCGCTGGGCGGCGTGCCGCGCGCCGGCATCGTGCATCGGCTCGACAAAGATACCAGCGGCTTGATGGTGGTAGCCAAGACCTTGATCGCGCAAACCGACCTGGTGCGGCAATTGCAGGCGCGCACGGTCAAGCGCGAGTATCTGGCCTTGGTGTGGGGCACGCCGCGTATCGCAGGCAAGGTCGAGGCATCGATGGGACGGCATCCGCGCGACCGCATCAAAATGGCAGTTTCGGAAAACGCCAGCGCCAAACCGGCGCTCACGCAATACGAACGGCTGGCGACCGGCTTGCTGGACGGCAAAGCGGTGAGCCTGGTTCGTTGCAAATTGGAAACTGGACGCACCCATCAAATTCGCGTGCATATGCAATCGCTGGGCTTTCCGCTGGTTGGCGATGCGTTATATGGAAAACAACATTTGGCGGCGTTTTTTCCACGCCAGGCCTTGCACGCCTATCGCCTGGGCTTGATCCACCCAAGCTCCGGCAAAGAGATGGAGTGGGAGGCCGCCATTCCCGAGGATTTCGCCGCGCTGCTGGCGCAAGCGAATGTGGCCGTGCCGCCGTTGTAAGCGTTGCCTCGATGCAGCTTATCTACCCCGATTGGGATGTGCCGCCGCAAATCGGCGCCTTGGCGACCACCCGCGACGGCGGCGTCAGCGCGGCTCCGTATGACGATGGTGCGGGCGGCGGCGGGCTTAATCTCGGCTCGCATGTCGGCGATCGCCCGCAAGATGTCGAATCCAATCGCAGCGCGTTGTTGCGTTTGTTGCCGAATGAGCCGATCTGGTTGTCGCAAGTGCATGGCAACCGGGTCGTGGATGCCGCCCAGGCGATGGCCGGCGTACAGGCCGACGCCATCATTGCGACACAGCCGGGGCAGGTGTGCGCCATCCAGACTGCCGATTGCCTGCCGGTGTTGCTATGCGACCGCGCCGCACGCGTAGTCGGCGCGGCGCATGCCGGTTGGCGCGGCTTGGCGGCGGGGGTGCTGGAAAATACGGTGGCGCGCATGCGCGCCGAGGGCGCAGACGACTTGATCGCCTGGTTCGGCCCGGCTATAGGCCCAAGCCGATTCGAAGTTGGGAGCGACGTCTATGCAGCCTTTGTCGAGCGCGACGCGCAAGCCGCCGCTGCGTTTACAGCGATTGCCGAGCGCTCCGGCAAATATTGGGCCGACATATACGCGCTGGCGCGCTTGCGGCTGCAAGCGGTCGGTGTGCGGCATATTTTCGGTGGCGGATTGTGCACCGTCAGTGAGCGCCGCTTTTATTCGTATCGGCGCGATGGCGTGACCGGCCGCATGGCGACCTTGGTCTGGATCAAGTAGCGTCGTGTGGGGCTGTGGCGGTGGGCGCTTCGCTGCCCGCTGCCGGGACGACAGCCGGTAATGGTGGATTTTCCCTATTTTCTGCAGCTTGCCGGCGACGCCTGCGTTCCGGCGTACCCAATAAGTATAAAATGACAGTGAGAGGCAGGATGCCGTAAAGTAAGAATGTCATCACGCCCGCGACGACCGAGGTTTCGGTAATCGACATCATCAACACAACGTAAATCCATCCAATGGCGACTATATACATGCAGGTGGTATTTCTGTTTAAATTGCAACGATACGCTAAAAATGGGATGACGGCATGACAGCACAAAATTTCGAGACGAGTGCGGCGGCCTGGGTGCAGAAATTGGCCGATCCAGGGATCTGGCAGCAATGGCTAAAACATCAACAACAGCAGGCGGCCCCAATGGGCACGGTCGGCGAGTTGGGCAAGTTGATCGATCCGGAGATGGCGGCGCAATTACAGGCGGACTACCTGCGCGAGTTTTCCGCGCTATGCCAGGATATGGCCGCATCCAAGGTGCCGGCCATTAGCGATAAGCGATTTTCCGCGCCGGCCTGGCAATCCAATTCATTATATGCATTCAATGTGGCCGCCTATTTGCTCAATGCGCGCTACATGACGAAGATGGCCGATCAGGTGCAGGCGTCTTCCCGGGTCAAGCAAAAGGTCAAATTCGCGGTCCAGCAAATGCTCGACGCGGTGTCGCCGGCCAATTTTCTGGTCACCAATCCCGAGGCGCAGCAAAAAATCGTCGACACCAAGGGCGAGAGCCTGACCAACGGCATCGTCAACATGCTGGCCGACTTGAAACGGGGCAAGATTTCGCAAAGCGATGAAACGGCCTTCGTGGTCGGCAAGAATGTCGCCACCACCGAAGGCCAGGTGGTGTTTGAGAATGCACTGTTTCAATTAATTCAATACAAACCGCTGACCGAGACCGTGTCTGAACGGCCTTTGCTGGTGGTGCCGCCTTGCATCAACAAGTTTTACATCCTGGACTTGCAGCCGGAGAACTCGCTAGTCCGCTACGGTGTCGAGCAAGGCAATACGGTATTCCTGGTGTCCTGGTGCAACCCGGATGCAAGCCTGGGCGACCAGACTTGGGATAACTATATCGAAGATGCGGCAATCCAGGCGATTCATGTGGTGCAAGAGATTTCCGGGCAAAAGCAGATCAACACCTTGGGGTTTTGCGTCGGCGGCACGATTCTGGCGACCGCGCTGGCAGTGCTTGCGGCGCGCAACGAATATCCTGCGTCCAGTTTGACGCTGTTGACTTCGCTGCTGGACTTTTCCGATACCGGCATTCTGGATGTGTTTATCGACGAAGCGCAAATCTCGATGCGCGAGCAGGCGATCGGGCATGGCGGCGTGATGCCGGGGCGCGATTTCGCGTCGGCATTTTCCAGCTTGCGCTCCAACGATCTGGTGTGGAGTTACGTCAAGTCGAATTACCTGAAGGGCGAATTTCCGCCCGCATTCGACTTGCTGTATTGGAACGCCGACAGCACCAATTTGCCCGGCCCGATGTTTTGTTGGTATTTGCGTAATCTTTATCTGGAAGACAGTTTGAAGGTGCCCGGCAAACTGACGGTCGCCGGACAGAAGGTCGATCTGGCCAAGATCGACGCGCCGGCCTTCATCTACGCCTCGCGCGAAGACCACATCGTGCCGTGGACTGCCGCCTATGCGTCGACCTATTTGATCAATCCGAAAAAGCCGGAGCGAAATCGCTTCGTGTTGGGCGCTTCCGGCCATATTGCCGGTGTGGTCAACCCGCCGGCGAAGAAGAAACGCAGCTATTGGAGCAATCCGGTATTGCCGAGCCAGGCCGAAGATTGGCTGCAAGGCGCGACCGAACAACCCGGAAGCTGGTGGACCGAATGGGCGGCATTCCTGGCTGGAAACGCCGGCAAGAAAGTGAAAGCGCCGCGCGTCGCCGGCAGCAAGAAATATCCGCCGATAGAGCCAGCGCCGGGTCGATATGTCGGGATCAAAGCCGAATAGTCGGTGAAAACTACTGTGGGGATTGCATAGTTTGCAGTTTTCTCGCACTATAATGCTATAAGTGGGAGTGAACGTAGTTCATTTTCGTGTAAATAACGAGACACGCGTTTCGACGCAATAAACTGGAAATTAGATGAATAGCGCAAAAAAGACTGCCGACCGCTTGATCAAGAAATATCCGAATCGTCGTCTTTACGACACCCAGACGAGTTCCTACATCACGCTCTCCGACGTGAAACAATTGGTGCTCGACAATGAAGATTTCACGGTAGTCGATGCCAAGAGCGAGGAAGACCTGACGCGCAGCATCCTGTTGCAAATCATCCTGGAAGAAGAAGCCAACGGTTCGCCGATGTTTTCTTCCGGCGCGCTGTCGCAGATCATCCGTTACTACGGCCATGCGATGCAGGGCATGATGGGTTCGTATCTGGAAAAAAACATCCAGGCCTTCATCGACATCCAGAACAAGCTGACCGAGAATTCCAAAGGCCTCTACGAAGGCAAGCCTTTCAGCCCGGAAATGTGGGCCCAGTTCATGAACGTGCAAGGCCCCATGATGCAGGGCATGATGGGCAACTACATCGAGCAAAGCAAGAGCCTGTTCATCCAGATGCAAGAGCAGATGCAAAACCAGACCAAGAACATGTTCGGCGCGACCTTCCCATTCGTGCCGCCGGTGCCGCCGGTCGACAAGGTGTAGAACGGTCTTTGCGCAGTGCAAGAGCGAGGGTGGAAAAGCGCAGCGCCTTCCACCATTTTCCGTTGCGCATCTCCTGCAAATGGAAATCGTTCTTTCCAAACAAATTGTCGGGTGTTAATGCGCAACCCGAATGCGCAGCATGAGAACCAGTGGATCAACCGCAGATTCCGCAAACCCATGATGCAGATAAAAGGTGCGCGCCTGCTCATGCAGGGCATGAACCAGCAACGCGCGAATGCCCGCCTCTTGCGCCAGGCGGGTGGTGCGCAAGAGCGCATCGCGCAGCAGGTCGGCGCCCAAGCCGACACCGTGATGCGATCGATCGACCGCGAGCCGTCCCAGCACCATGACCGGCACGGGATCGGGCATGTTGCGCCGTATCGCATTGCCCGCCGCAGCATGGGTCACCGCGCCGGTTGCGAGCGCGTAGTAACCCCAAACGTGATTATTCTCGCCGGCAACGACGAAGGTGCGCGATGCGCCTGAGGTCTGATTGGCCAGCGCGCGCCGCTTGAGCCAGTCGTCCAGGCTTGCTTCACCGCTGTCGAACGAACTTATTACATGCTCAGCCGACAGCAAAGCCGGCGGGCGTACACCGCTTACTTTTCCCATGCGGGTCGACGCGTCAGCAGGCGATCCAGAGCTTCATTGGGTTCCGTCGGAGCATCGAGAATCGCAACAAAGCGATCGAAGGCGGCGCTGTCGAGCGCAAAGAAAGTCCGGTCAAGCACGACTGCTTGCGCTTTTTCGCATGAGGCATTGAGCATGAAGTCGGAGCGATTCATGCCCAGTGCGGTCGCCGCACGGTCAATTAAATCGCGCTGCTCGGTGCGCGCCCGCAAATTTATCGAAATGTCTCGCACGATGTCCTCACAATGAATACACAATCAAAGATTAGTTGATTGCCTACACAATGTCAATACATGTGTGCATTCGCGTCCGTATCCTACCGACGCGGTACAATAGCGGATTCGTCTAATTTGTCCGCACAATGTCAAACGCCTCTTCTGTTAACGCCCCAAAAATCGGTTTCGTCTCGCTCGGTTGCCCGAAAGCATTGGTCGATTCCGAGCAAATCCTGACGCAGTTGCGCGCCGAAGGCTATGAAACCGCCAAGAGTTACGATGGCGCCGATCTGGTCATCGTCAATACCTGTGGCTTCATCGATGCGGCGGTGCAAGAATCGCTCGATGCCATCGGCGAGGCGCTGCACGAAAACGGCAAAGTGATCGTGACAGGTTGCCTGGGCGCGAAGAAGGATGCCAGCGGCGCCGATGTCATCCACAAAGTCCATCCAAAAGTGCTGGCCGTGACCGGGCCGCATGCGCTGGGCGAGGTGATGGATGCGGTGCATACGCATGTGCCCAAGCCGCACGCGCCCTTTATCGATCTGGTGCCGGCGCAGGGCATCAAGCTGACGCCGAAGCATTATGCCTACCTGAAGATTTCGGAAGGCTGCAACCATCGCTGCAGTTTTTGCATCATTCCATCGATGCGCGGCGACCTGGTGTCGCGTCCGATTGCCGATGTGATGCTGGAGGCGGAAAACCTGTTCAAGGCCGGCGTCAAGGAATTGTTGGTCATTTCGCAAGATACCAGCGCTTACGGCGTCGATGTCAAATTCCGCATGGGCTTTTGGAACGGCAAGCCGGTCAAGACCCATATGACGCAATTGGTGACGGCCTTGAGCGAGCTGGCCGCGCAATACGGCGCCTGGGTGCGCCTGCACTACGTCTACCCGTATCCGCATGTCGATGAAATCATCCCGATGATGGCCGAGGGCAGGGTGCTGCCGTATCTGGACGTGCCCTTGCAGCACGCCCATCCCGACGTGTTGAAGCGCATGAAGCGGCCCGCCAGCGGCGAAAAGAATATCGAACGCATCCGCGCCTGGCGCGCGCTGTGTCCCGACATCACGATCCGCTCGACCTTCATCGCCGGTTTTCCGGGCGAGACCGAGGAAGAGTTCGCGTATCTGCTGGACTTCTTGAAGGAGGCGGAAATCGACCGCCTCGGCTGCTTCGCCTATTCGCCGGTGGCCGGGGCCACGGCGAACGATTTGCCGAATGCCGTGCCGGACGAAGTGCGCGAAGAGCGGCGCGGGCGCGTGATGCAGTTGCAGGAAGAGATTTCAAAGAAGCGTCTGCAAAGCAAGGTCGGCAAGACGCTGCGCGTGTTGATCGACGAAGTCGACCGCAACGGCGGCGTCGCCCGCTCGGTGGCCGACGCGCCCGAGATCGACGGCGTGGTCTACGTCAAGCCGCCTTACGAACCGCACATCAAGCTGAAGGTCGGCGAATTCTTCGATGTCAAGGTCACTGCCTCGGATGCGCACGATTTGTGGGCCGAAGTGTAAGCGCATCCAAGATGTGCATGCCTTAGTTGGATCGTATTTTAGGAGTATCGGATTGTCTGAAAACAAGTCATTGCAAACTACCCTGGTTCACACAGGTTACCGCGCGCCGGAAGGTTTTTCGGCGTTGCCGATGGCGGTTCACCATGCGTCCACCGTCGTCTTCGACAACGTGGCGGCGATGCGCAACCGGCGCTGGCATGGCAAGGGCGGCTACACCTACGGCTTGCATGGCACGCCGACCACCTTCACGCTGGAAGGGCGCTTGGCCGAAATCGAAGGGGCGCGTCATTGCGTGCTGACGTCGAGCGGCTTGAGCGCGCTGGCGCTGGTCAATTTCGCCTTCCTCAAGGCGGGCGACCATGTGCTGATCCCGGACAACGCCTACAACCCGAACCGCGAACTGGGCGCTTGGATGAGCCGCGATTTCGGCATTGCGGTCGATTATTACGATCCGCTGATCGGCGTCGGCATCGGCGCGCTGATCCGCGACAATACGCGCCTGATCTGGACCGAAGCACCCGGTTCGATTTCGATGGAAGTGCCCGATATTCCAGCGATTTGCCAGGTCGCGCGCCAACGCGGCGTATTGACGGCAATCGACAATACCTGGTCGGCGGGGCTGGCGTTTCGCGCCTTCGAGCATGGCGTCGATATCGTCATGCAAGCCTTGACCAAGTACCAGTCGGGCGGCTCCGATGTCTTGATGGGCGCGGTCATCACGCGCGACCAGCGGTTGATCGAAAAGCTGGAATATGCGCACATGCGGCTCGGCCACGGCGTCAGCGTCGAAGATGCCTATCTGGTGCTGCGCAGCCTGTCGAGCCTGAAATTGCGCTTCGACGCGCACGACAAGTCGGCGCGCAAGATTGCGCACTGGTTGCAGGCGCGTCCGGAAATCGCCAAGGTGCTGCATCCGGCGCTGCCGGATTGCCCCGGCCACGAAACCTGGAAGCGCGACTTTACCGGCGCGGGCGGTTTGTTTTCTGTGCTTTTCGATAAGGCGTACGCCGAAGCGCAGACCGACCGCTTCGTCGACAGCCTGAAACTGTTCAAGATCGGCTATAGCTGGGGCGGCGCTCACAGCCTGTGCGTGCCATATCGGATGCCGGAGATACGCAAGACCTGGAACGAGGAGGGGATCTTGGTGCGCTTCAATATCGGGCTGGAAGAGGCGGACGACTTGATTGCCGATATCTTGCAGGCGTTGCAGCAGTTGAACTCGTAGAATCCGCTGGCGCGCGCCAATCAATAAATTATCGACCAATTGAAAACGGCCACTGGAATCGTCCAGTGGCCGTTTTTTTAAGCATGCATCAATTGCCGCTTGGCTGAACCGTCAATTGAACCTTCCAAAGATCGTTCAGATAGCCGGATGTTCCCTGCGAATCCATTCCGGCTCCGCCAAACAACCAGAAATTGCCGCTGGAGTCGAGCCAGCCGGTTCCCCACAGGCGCGATCCCGGCGTGTTGTAATTCGATCCAGTGGTGCTTGGCGTCTCGGTTATATAGACGCCCGCAATGCCGGCAGTATTGACGCCGCCCACCCAGGTCCAATGAGGAGTTGTAGGCGGCTTGGTAGAAGATGCATACGCAATGTTGAGCATCCATAATTCGTTCAACGCTCCGCCGCCATCGTTGCTGGTTGTGGTCGCAGTCGAATCGGAGCCGCTGCCGCCGAACATCCAGAAGTTGCCGGACGCGTCGACCCAGCCGGAAGTGCCTAGCCGTCCGCCGGGGACGTTACCCGATGCCGCTGTATATACGCCGGTGGCGTTGGCCACGGTATTCGAGCCGCCAACCCAGGTCCAAATGCCAGTGCCGGTTTTGATGTCGTACTTGTACATCCACAAGTCGTTCAACGATCCGCCGGAACCAGCCGAATCGAATCCGCTGCCGCCGAATAGCCAAAGGTTGCCCGATTTGTCGGTCCACCCTTGGGCGCTGAGGCGCCCGCCGGGGTGATTTGTGGCGGCGCCGGAATTGATGTCCGCCACCGAAGGATAGACCCCTTTGGTGTTGGAATTGGGTGTTCCAGAGACCCATATCCATCCCTTTCCACCGTTCGGGTGGGCGGTGGCATCATAGGCGTTGGGGTCGTAGCTCCAGAGATCGTCGAGCGTATAGGCGCTACCGGAACTGCTATCGACGGTTTGGCCACCGAACAACCAGAATACGTGATTGCTATCTACCCAGGTTGTAGCGTACGCGCGCCCGGATGGGGAACTGCTGGTGCTCGCGGTACACGAGGTCTGGATGGTGGTGGCAGGTGTGCCGGCACACAGATTGGCGGAATTGCCGACGCCCGACGACCCGGTGACTACCCAGGTCGCTTCGCCGTTTTGCGGATTCAACATCCACATGTCATTGAGATAACTGTAATTGTTGTTTTTGTCGAATCCTTCGCCGCCGAACAGCCAAAAGTTGCCGGATTGATCGACCCAGGTTGCAGCCCCGCTGCGCGCGCTGATGACGTTGGTAGAGGCAGTCTTTCCCTGTGTCCCAAAAGTCCCATATTGGTTTGCCTTATTGGAGCCGGCGACCCACGTCCATTGGCCTGCGGTTGGGTCGAACATCCAAAGATCGTTAAGCTGTCCACTGGTTCCGGCCGAGTCGTATCCGGCGCCGCCCAACATCCATAGCTTTCCGTCCAAGCTGGTCCAACTGGCCGCGCTTTGACGCGCGCTCGGCTGATTCAATGCGCTGGCGGTAAATTGCGTATTGAAATCGCCGGTGGAGTTGGCAAATTTGGAGCCGCCGATCCAGGCCCAATTTTCTACGCCTTCGGCGGTGACGCCCGAGACGGTGACGTTTGCAGCTTTGGCTGCGTCAAACGATATCGGGACTAACAGGGATTTGGACCCAGTTGTCCCGTGATCGTCGGTTACGGTCAAGGTGACAGTATAGTTTCCGGGTTGCACATAGACGTGGTAGATCGGCGCGCCAGTGGTCGTCGGCGTATTGGTGCTGGTGACTTGGTCGCCAAAGGACCATGTATAGGTGGCAATCGTGGCGCCGTCTGCGCTGATTGCACCGCTCGATTTGCATTGAACCTCGAAGCCAGAAGTGAATCCCGACGTGTAGGCAACTATCGGGCACGAGAACGTACCCACCGTCGGCGGCGTAGTGCTCGCGGTACTGTTGGACTTTCCTCCGCACGACGCCAACAGCGCGCAGGCCATAGCGCCAGTGAGCATCAACGATACTGTTTTCCTTACAACATGCATACTGCTCTCCCAATCATAAATTCATTCAATCGACCTGCACGCCGGGCTGGAATGGCCCGCCAAACGCCGGTGTACACAACGGTTCGACGGTCGGCCCGACTCCAAGCGTATTGCCGATCGATTACTGGCCCGTCTATTTAATCGCGTAAATCGTCAAGCATATCAAACAGAATACGAATGTTGCCACGAAACCTGTGTTTAACTGGCGATAAATTGTTACTGCCGTCCATTTCCCATTTACATTTTTGCGAATTGGCCCCGATCGACAAAGCGCGCGCACAATGAAATTGTCGTTTTTGTAATGCCATTCAAGGTTCAGTTGAAGTGCGGCAACATCGACGGTGTACGCAAAGCGTATTGCCTCGAACACCGAAAGCGGTTGCGGGGGCCGACGAAAAAAGTATTCGTGGTTGAACATCCACCGTGTATTTCTGCAGGATGCGCTGGTCTGCCAATTACGCCAACCGTTTTGGCATCGTTTGTGCCGCAACTGTAGCACAACCTGGAACCTCAATCGCAAAAAAGTGTAGGATAGACAAAAATCCTTGTACCTTATCAACTATTACAAAATATAAAATACTTGGACGATTCCAAGTCTTCGACGGAGAGGTCACTTCAGAATGCCCGCACAAACCAACGCGCTTGAGTTTGGTATTTTCTGCGCGCTTGCAATTGGATTTATCGCGATGTTGCTCTATGTGGGGCGATGGCAATATCGCGCCGCGCGCTGCAGGCGCAAGATCGCGCTCGTTTCCCAGGTATTGATCGAGTATTTTCAAAAAACCGGGGTCGAGGTGGCGGTCGGCTGCGTCAGCCTGCACGAAAATAATCGGTTTACCGCCTTGGTCGAATCCGAGCCGATGAAGCAATTTCGGCTATCCCACATTATTGAAATCGCCCTGCGCGACCATGTGCAAAAGACTTGCGGGTTGGAGCTGGACAAGATTTTCTGGCGCTTCCCGATCAAGGTCGCCGCGCGCGATGCAAGCGTCGCTGCCGCTGCCGGCGAAAACAAGAAAATCGCCGGCGCCGACGATTACATCAACGAAGGCTTGGTGAATTACAAGGATATTCCAAAATTCGAAGCAACCGAAATCCCCTGGGAGAAATTCGAGGAAGCGTCGACTCAGGAGAGGAAAGGCTAACGGGCTTCTACGAAGGGTCCCTTAAATCTTCGACCAGCCGAGCACCAGGATAGCGGCGGCCACGGTCCAGGCCAGCGTCGCCAGCAGCAAAGTGACCGGCAGCGAATAGCGCACGCACAAGCAATAGACTGCGAGCAGATAAATCGCGTAGGGCAGCAGCGACCACAGCCCGAATAGCGCAGTGGCGCGCAAATCCGCCATGCTGCGCTCACTGCCGACGATGTAGTGCGCGATCAACGCAAAGGTGGGAAACAGGGGCACCAGGCCGGCAATGAAGAAGACGCGCGACTTCGACAAGATGGCGATCAACAACACCGCCACTGCGCCGACCAGGGACTTTAAAAACAGCGAAATCATCGGTCAAGGATTCTCTGAAATTATCTGAATAACGGCAGGATGCCGTCCAGCCCGACGAAATTCAAGGCCACGTCGGCCTTGGCCCGCACCAGCGGCTTGGCGCGAAAAGCCACCGACATGCCGGCAATGCCCATCATTTTCAAATCGTTGGCGCCGTCGCCCATCACGATGGCTTGACTCGGCGCGATGCCGATCTCGGCGCACACGCGCTCTACAGTGCGTTTTTTTTCGTCGGCGTCGACAATTGCGCCGACCACTTTGCCGGTCAATTTGCCGTCGGCGATTTCCAGCACGTTGGAGTGGCTGAAATCGAGGTTGAGCTTTTGCTTGATGCGATCGGTAAAAAAAGTGAAGCCGCCGGACACCAGCAGCGTCTTCAAGCCGGCGCGGCGCACCGCATCGAGCATGTTTTCCGCGCCCGGCGACAACTGAACCCGCTCCTGGTAGACGCGCTGCAGAGCTGTTGCATCCAGACCCTCGAGCAGGGCGACGCGCCGCGCCAGACTCTCCGGGAATTCGATTTCGCCGCGCATGGCCGCTTCGGTGATGGCGGCGACTTGCGGCTTCAAGCCTTGCATGTCGGCGATTTCGTCGATGCATTCGATGGTAATCAAGGTCGAATCCATGTCCATCGCCAGCAGCTTGAAATCGCTCAAATGCGATTCGCTTGCCAGCCAGGTGCAATCGATCTCGGCTGCCAGGCATTCGGCTTCGACTTGCGCTTTGATGTCCGGCGCGGCATTGACCTGTTCGCAGCGATACGCGCGCGCGCCGCGTGCCGTCAGGCGGCGCGCGCCGGTCAGCGCGGCAATCCGTTCGATGGTCGCCATGTCGGCGCGCAAGCTTTGTAAAATCAGATTCATCGTAGGCTCATGGTGGCGGCTTATCCGAGCAAACTGCGCAGCGTCGCCTTGACCTGCGCGACGCGGCTGGGCAAATCCGGCATGGCGGCGGTGATGCGCAATTTGTCGGGGCCATTCAATTTGATATGGCGGTTCTTTTGGATCAAGTCGATGATGCGCATCGCGTCGATCGGCGGATTCGGCTTGAATTGCATCAGCACCGATTCGCCATGCGCATCGATTTTGACGATCCCGGCCGATTTCGCGGCAATGCGCAGGCGGTGGGTTTCGACCAGCGCTTTAGCGGCGTCGGGCATTTTGCCGAAGCGGTCGATCAATTCTTCCTGCAAGTCATCGATGCCGTCGGCGGCGTTGCAATTGGCCAGCCGCTTGTACAGCGACAGGCGCTCGTGGATGTCGCCGCAATAGTCATTGGGCAGCAGCGCCGGCACATGCAGGTTGATTTCCGTGGTGCCGGCCAGCGGCGCGGCCAAATCCGGCTCTTCGCCGTTTTTCAGTGCGCGCACCGCTTCGTTGAGCATTTCCGAATACAGTTGGAAGCCGATTTCGTGCATCTCGCCGGATTGATTGTCGCCCAACACTTCGCCGGCGCCGCGAATTTCCAGGTCGTGCATTGCCAGGTAAAAGCCGCTGCCGAGTTCTTCCATTTGCTGGATCGCATCCAGCCGTCGCTGCGCCAGCTTGGTCAAGCCGCCGACATCGTTGACCAGCAGATACGCATACGCTTGATGGTGCGAACGTCCGACGCGACCGCGCAACTGATGCAATTGCGCCAAACCGAATTTATCGGCGCGATGCATGACGATGGTGTTGGCGGTCGGCACGTCGATGCCGGTTTCGATGATGGTGGTGCAGAGCAGGATGTTGAAGCGCTGGGCGACGAAGTCGCGCATCACCTTTTCCAGGTCGCGCTCGTGCATCTGGCCGTGGGCGACGCCGATGCGCGCTTCCGGCAGCAGCGCTTCCAGCATCGCCTTGCGGTTGACGATGGTTTCCACTTCGTTATGCAGGAAATACACTTGCCCGCCGCGCTTCAATTCGCGCAAACAAGCTTCGCGGATCACCGATTCGCCTTCGCTGCGCACGAAGGTCTTGATCGCCAGCCGCTTTTGCGGCGCGGTGGCGATGATGGAAAAATCGCGCAAGCCTTCCAGCGCCATGCCCAAGGTGCGCGGGATCGGCGTGGCAGTCAGCGTCAACACGTCGACTTCCGCGCGCAAGGCTTTCAACGCTTCCTTTTGTCGCACGCCGAAGCGATGCTCTTCGTCGATGATGACCAAGCCCAGGCGCGTGAATTTGACATCGTTCGACAACAGCTTGTGGGTGCCGATGACGATATCGAGCGTGCCGTCGGCCATGCCCTTGATCGCCTGCGTGATTTCCTTGCCGGTCCGAAAGCGCGACAACTCGGCGATGCGCACCGGCCAATCGGCGAAGCGGTCGGCAAAAGTCTGCGCATGCTGTTCCGCCAGCAGCGTGGTCGGCGCCAGGATGGCGACCTGCTTGCCGCCCATCACGGCGACGAAGGCGGCGCGCAACGCCACTTCGGTCTTGCCGAAGCCGACATCGCCGCAGATCAGCCTATCCATCGGCTTGCCGCCGGTCATGTCCTTGATGACGGCGTTGATGGCGGCGGCCTGGTCGGGCGTTTCGTCGAAGCCGAAGCTTTCGGCGAAGGCTTCGTAGTCGTGCGCCGAATACTGGAACGCATGGCCTTCGCGCAATGCGCGGCGCGCATACAGGTTGAGCAATTCGGCGGCGGTGTCGCGCACTTGCTGGGCGGCGCGGCGCTTGGCTTTTTCCCAATGGCCGGAGCCCATTGCATGCAAAGGCGCATCTTCCGGCGACGCGCCGGAATAGCGCGAAATCAGGTGCAGTTGCGATACCGGCACAAACAATTTGGCTTCGTTCGCATATTCCAGATGCAGGAATTCGGTGATGCCTTCGCCCATGTCTTCGCTGACCAGGCCGAGATAGCGTCCGATGCCGTGGTTCACATGCACTACCGGGTCGCCGATCTTCAGTTCCGACAAGTCGCGCACCATCGACTCGACTTGCGTCACGCCTTCCTGTTTCTTCTTGCCGATGCGCCGGCCCGAACCGGCATAGAGCTCGGTTTCGGTGACGAAGACCAGCGCATCGAGTTCAAACCCGGCCTGCAAGGGCGCAACGCCCAGCATCAATTTGGCCGACGAGGTGGCGAAATCGGCATAGCTGTCGCATGGCGTCAGCGTCAGGTCGTATTCGGTGAAATATTGCTGCAGCGTCTCGCGCCGGCCATTCGATTCGGCGCAAATCAGCACGCGCTTGTCGCTTTGCAACAGGTAGGCGCGCAGGTTGACCAGCGGGTCGTCGGCGCGGCGGTTGACCGCGATATTGGGCAGCGGCGTCGACAATTCCGACGACTCGTCGCTTTGTTGCAAGACCATGCGGCCATGCGGCTTGGCCAGCGTGAAGAAATTTTCGTCGGAGAGGAACAGGGTTTCCGGCGCCAGCAGCGGTCGCTCGCGGTCGGATTTCAGGAATTGATAGCGCGACAGCGTATCGTTCCAGAAGCGCTTGATGGCGCCATCGATATCGCCGATCAACGCAAACGTCGTATCGTCCGGCAGGTAGTCGAACAGGGTCGCCGATTGTTCAAAGAACAGCGGCAGGTAATACTCGATACCGGCGGACGCGATGCCGTGGCCGATATCCTTGTAGATCGCCGATTTCGACGGATCGCCCTCGAATTGTTCGCGCCAACGGCTGCGGAAAGCGGTGCGCGCCGGTTCGTCCATCGGGAACTCGCGCCCCGGCAACAAGCGCACTTCGCGCACCGGATACAGCGAGCGCTGGCTGTCGGCATCGAAGGTGCGGATGGTTTCGATTGTGTCGCCGAACAAGTCGAGCCGATAGGGCAGGGCCGAACCCATCGGGAACAAGTCGATCAAGCCGCCGCGCACCGAATACTCGCCCGGCGACATCACTTGCGACACATGGGTGTAGCCGGCCAGCGTCAATTGCGTCTTCAGGCGCGCTTCGTCGAGCTTTTCGCCCTGCTTGAAGAAAAATGTGTACGCCGCCAGGAACGAAGGCGGCGCCATCCGCACCAGCGCCGTGGTGGCCGGCACGATCAATACATCGCATTGCCCGTTCTGGATTTCATACAAGGTAGCCAAGCGTTCGGAAACCAGGTCTTGATGCGGCGAAAACGCATCGTAGGGCAGGGTTTCCCAATCCGGCAGCAAATGGCAGCGCAGCGCGGCAGCACCTTGCTCGCCGAACCACGGAATTTCATTCAACAACCGTTGCGCGTCGGAAGCATTGGCGACCACGACGGCCAGCATGCGGCGCTCGGCCTTCAGCGCTGTTGCCGCTTGTGCAAGAACATGGGCGTCCGCCGACCCGTGCACGGCGGGCAATGCGTAACGGTGGCCAGGCTTGGGGAGAGATTTCTTCAGATCGAATAGCATCGGCGAGATTATAAACGATGCTTTCCGTGGGTGCTCTGTATTGCGGTTTGATCCCTGGGCAAATGCATGTACGTTGCCTTGCCGCACGACTCCCCTCTCCCGCAAGCGGGCGAGGGGAGGAAGAACCTTCTTGCGAATGTCTGGGTTCGATTTGCCGGCTTTAAGTGGCGTTTTGCGCAAGACCGGCAGATGCGCTAAACTCGACTTATAGGTAAAAATGTAAAAAATCGGCAGGAGTTGATGATGCGTATCGTTATATCTTTATTGATGTTGAGTCTGCTAGGCGCATGCGTTTCGCAAGCCGAACGCACCGCGCAAGCGACGCGGCAAGTCGAACAAATGATCCAGACCTACGGCCCGGCTTGCGAAAAGCTAGGCTACCAGCGCGACTCCGACGCTTGGCGCAGTTGCGTATTGAGCCTCGATAGCAAGGAAAACAGCGAGCGCTATCCGGTCACCACCAACTGTTTCGGGCCGCGCGGATTTATCCAATGCACCACGTACTGAGGCGGCGACGCTCAATCGGCAACGACGATCTTGCCGCTCATTTCCTCATGCCCGCTGCCGCAAAAGTTGTCGCATAAGAAGTCGAATTCGCCCGCGCTTTCCGGTTTCAGGCGGACGCGGATGGCTAGCCCCGGCAGCAAATCGGCGCGAATTTTCCAGTCCGGTATCGAGAACCCATGCGTGAAATCGAGCGCGGTCAATTCCAGCACGACCACTTCATTTTTCCGTAGCACGATGCGATTGGGCGTATACGCGTATCTCTTTGCCTGGATTTTGATGACGCGCTCTTCCGGCGCACCCAAGACCAAGCCGGAATAAGCCCCCGCACATGCCGCGACGCCGGTAAACGCCTTGGCGAGCCAATTTCTTCTTGAATTATCCATCTGCTAGCCCTTAATCACTGGAAACTCGGATAGTTGGTAATCCGCCGTTTTCAACTCGGTCTCCACTTCGCGGATGCCCAAGCCTTTATATGGCTTCGTAGCATCCCACGCGAGCGGCGTGCGCTTGTCTTGCGAACCGGGCGCCGGCAACGGGAAAATCAGCGATTTCGCTGCATGGTGGGCGATGTGTTCGGTCCGGTGATGATGTTCCTGGTGGATGTGGCCGTAGAAAACAGTCACGTTTGCATGCGGCAACAACAGGGCCAGCACCTTGTCGCCATCGCGCGTGGCCCAGTCCCATTTCGGCGCCAGGTCGAACAGCGGTCGATGGGTGAAAACGACGATGCGTGCATTCGCCGGCTGCATGCCGAGGTCGGCTTTGAGCCAATCGAGTTGTTCGTCGCCGACCCGCGCGCCGGGATCGGAAACATTGTCCAGCACGATGAAATGCACGCCCTTGTGATCGAAAGTGTAGTGCGTCTGGCCGAAGAGTTCCTTGAAGGCCGCGCCGTTGTCGAGCGAGGCGTCGTGCTCGCCGGGCATGAAATGCACCGGTTTTACTTTCAGGTCGGCGACGATGGCGCGGAATTCGCCCATGCGCTTGCGCCGTAGATCGGGGTCGTCGGTGGTATGCGTCAAGTCGCCGGTAAAGACGATGAAATCCGGCTTTGTTTCCAGCGCGTTGACGGCGGCCACCGCTTTTTTCAAGGTGTTGGCGGCTTCCGGGTTGGCGTCGCCGCTATAGCCCCAGTGGCTATCGGACATTTGCACGAAGTAAAAATCGTCGGTGCCGGCGTATGCAGCAGATTGGCTACCCGATGCGGCCAGCGCGCGACCGTACAGGCCCGACATGAATACCGCGCCGCCGCCCAAGGCGCTTAATTTCAGGAAATTTCTGCGATCGATCATGATGGTTTGCTCCATGTTGTCGGGGAGGCCAATGTGCCTTTGCCCACACACCGTATAATCCGAAGGAGGATCAAAATATTCCCTAAAATATTTTATTTTTTCAGGGAATAAATCGCGGTCAGGCCGAGTCTGTTGTTGATGACGACAATCAACGGGTAACAATGGGTAGCCATTTGGAGCAAAAGGACAGAACCAGGGAATTCGAGGCCATGCTGCTGCCGCATTTGGACGCCGCATACAATCTGGCTCGCTGGTTGACCCGCAACGATCAACATGCCGAAGATCTGGTGCAGAACGCTTATTTGCGTGCGTTCAAATTTTTCGACGGTTTTCGCGGTACCGACGCGCGCGCCTGGATGCTGACTATCTTGCGCAATGTGTATTTAACTTCGCTGCGCGATGGTCGGCACGAACAAGCGGATGTCAGTTTCGACGAAGACATCCATGGCCAGGCGGCGGGTCAGGCGGACGGTTCGCCGTACGACATCGGCAATAGCCCGGAAAGCGTGCTGGCCGCGCGCGATACCCAGCGCTTGGTGAATCAAGCGCTGGAAAGCTTGCCGCAGACCTTCAGGGAAGTCATCGTGTTAAAGGAAATCAACGATTTGTCCTACAAGGAAATCGCGGAAATTACCGATATTCCGATCGGCACCGTCATGTCGCGCCTGGCGCGCGGACGCAAGATGCTGGGCGACTTCCTGAAGAAAAATGCGGAAGGAGGATAAATTGGATTGCCACGAATCGCAAAACCTGATGAGCGCGTACCTCGACGGCGAACTGGAGCCATCGACTGCCACGCAATTTCATCAGCATCTCGAGTCCTGCCCCGACTGCGCGACCGCCTATCGGCAATTGCGCCAATTGCAGACTGCCGTCAAGGCGCATGCGACGCGCCATGCCGCGCCGGGCGATTTGCAGCAGCGGATTCGCGCTGCATTGCCGCGCCCGGCGCCGCGCGCGCGAAAATTTGCCGACTGGCCGTGGGCCTGGATCAATTTCGGCGTGGCGACCGCTTGCTCGCTGGCATTTGTCGTGACGTTTGCGCTGTACCTGGGGGCGCCGTCGCTGCAGGACAGGATCGAGGACGAGGTGGTTGCCAGCCACGCGCGTTCGCTGATGGTCGCGCACTTGTCGGATGTGATATCGACCGATCAACATACGGTCAAGCCCTGGTTCAGCGGCAAGCTGGATTTCTCGCCGACCGTCTACGATTTTGCCGCGCAGGGCTATGCATTGGTCGGCGGCCGGCTGGATTATCTCGACCAACGTCCGGTGGCGGCGATGGCGTATCGTCATCGTTTGCATCTGCTGAACCTTTTTGTCTGGCCGGAAACCGCGCACAACGGCACGCCGCCAATCTCCGCCTCCAGGCAAGGTTATCAACTGATCCACTGGAGCCAATCCGGCATGTGCTATTGGTTGATTTCAGACATGAATATGCAGGATTTGACCGAATTCAAGCGTCTGCTGTCGGAACAAATAGCAACGGACATGAAGCAGCAATCCTGACAAGTCGTTAGAATAGACCTATATTGATTTTGCCCAGCAGAATTTGCACTGCTTTCACAATGAATTCTCCCCGTCATTTCGCTTTGATCCCTGCCGCCGGCGTCGGCGCGCGCATGGGGTCGAGTTCTCCCAAGCAATACGTGCCGATTGCCGGCAAGCCGATGTTGTTGCATGTGCTCGACACCTTTGCCGCCTCCAAAATTATTACCCATACCTTTGTCGTGGTGAGCGCGGAAGACACCAACATCCGCGACATGATGGCTGGCGCGCCGCATTTGCAGGAACGCGTGACAATCATCTTCAACGGCGGCGCCACCCGCCATGTCTCGGTATTGAAAGGCTTGCGCGTGTTGAGCGATCACGCCGCTGCCGACGACTGGGTGCTGGTGCACGACGCCGCGCGTCCCGGCCTGACCACCGAATTGATCGAGCATTTGGCCGACAGCCTGCGCGACGATGCGGTCGGCGGCTTGCTGGCGCTGCCCGTGGTCGATACCTTGAAGCGCGGCGGCAACGATCGGCGGGTGCAGGCAACGGTGCCGCGCAGCGGCTTGTGGGCGGCGCAGACGCCGCAAATGTTTCGCTACGCGATGCTAAGGCGCGCGCTGGAACAGGTCGACGATGTCACCGACGAATCCAGCGCCATCGAGGCGATGGGCTTGCAACCGAAACTGGTCGAAGGCAGTCCGCGCAATTTCAAGGTGACCTTGCCGCAGGATGTGCTGCTGGCCGAACTGTATCTGAAAGGATTGGCATGAGTTTGCCGTCGGGTTTGCCGCCATTCAGGATAGGCCAGGGTTACGATTGTCATGCGCTGGTGCCGGGCAGGGCGTTGATTATCGGCGGCGTGCAGATTGCGCACGCGACCGGCTTGCTCGGACATTCCGACGCCGACGTGCTGTTGCATGCTATTACCGATGCGCTGTTAGGCGCTGCCGGCTTGGGCGACATCGGCAAGCATTTTCCCGATACGGACGCGCAATTTTCCGGTGCCGACTCGCGCGTGCTGTTGCGCGAAGCAGCCAGGCGCGTGGTCGCTGCCGGCTATGCGATCGGCAACGTCGACGCCACCATCATTGCGCAAGCGCCGAAGATGGCGCCGCATATCGGGCAAATGATCGCGCACCTCGCCGCCGACCTGGGCGTGGCAACCAAACAGGTGAACCTGAAGGCCAAGACCAACGAAAAATTGGGCTATCTGGGGCGCGAAGAAGGCATCGCGGCGGAAGCGGTGGCACTGATTTACCGGAACTGACGCGCATGACGAGTCAAGCCGACGTGCAACGCGTAGTCGGATTGATTGCGCAAGCAATTGCGCTGTCGCAGAACCAACACGGCGACGATGCATTGCGTTGCCTCAACGACGCGCTGGCGATTGCGCCCGATTTTCCGGTGGCCCTGGTGCAGCGCGGCACGTTGTTGCAGAGCATGGGGCGACATCGGGAGGCAATTGCCGATTTCGACCGCTGCCTGGCGCAGAAACCCGACATGGCGCACGTGCTGGCAATGCGCGATGCTGCATTGCAGGCAGAGTTTTCCAGGCTCGATCATGCTGCAAGCCAGCCTTCGGCTTCAATCTCGACCCTCTATGAGCGCGCGCTGCTGTTGTTGCGGCTGCAGCGCGGTACCGATGCGTTGACGGCATTTCAACAAGTGCTGGAGCGCGATGCCTGCCACATCGGCGCGCTCATCGACATGGGCAATCTGTTGGTGCGCATGCATCGCCATGACGAATCGCTGGCCTGTTACGAGCGGGTGCTGGCCGTCGATCCCTGCGATGTAATCGCGTTGTTCAATCGCGGCAATGTGTTGCAGAAAAGCGCCCGCTACCGGGAGGCATTGGCAAGTTATGACGCAGCGCTGGCGCACAAGCCGGGCTTTGCGGAAGTGGTGATCGAGCAGGCGCATTGCCACCTGGCGTTGGGCGAACTGCAAGCCGGCTGGCCCTTGTTCGAGGCACGCTGGGACACCGAACAATTGCGCCGCGCCAAATTGCAGACCGCCGCACCGATGTGGCGCGGCGAGGTGCTGGACAATACGCGCGTGCTGTTGCTGTGGGCCGAGCAGGGCTTGGGCGACACACTGCAATTTGTGCGTTATCTGCCGCTGATCGCGCAACGCGCATCCCGCATCGTGCTGCGCGTGCCGACTGCCTTGCAATCGCTGATCGACGGTTTCGCGGCGCGCGTTGCCGCAGCCAGTGGCGCGAGTTGTGCAAGCATCGCCGTGGTGAGTAATCTGCCAAGCCTCCCGGCGCACGACTTGCATTGCCCGTTGATGAGCCTGCCGCTGGTTTTCGGCAGCGATTTGCAATCCTTGCCGGCAAATGTTCCGTATTTGCATGCGCCCGAAGCCAGCGTTGAAAAGTGGCGCAACGTCCTGGGCGAGCGCAGCAAGCCGCGCATCGGCATCGTCTGGGCCGGAGGCCAGCGCTTGCTGAATAATCCGACGCGCGACATGCCGCTGCGGACGTTGCTGCCTTTGTTCGCCTACGACGCCGAGTGGTTCAGCCTGCAGCAATCGATTTCCGCTGCCGACGCCGCAATTCTTGCGCAGTTGCCGCAGGTGCGCTGCGTTGGCGACGACTTGGCCGACTTTGCCGACACAGCGGGATTGGTCGCGCAACTGGACTTGCTCGTGAGCATCGATTCCTCGGTCGCCCATCTGGCCGGCGCGCTCGGCAAGCCGGTTTGGCTGATGTTGCGCAAGGCCGGCGAGTGGCGCTGGCTGCATGGCCGCACCGACTCGCCCTGGTATCCGAAGCACCGCATTTTCCGCCAGCAATCACACGGTGCGTGGGAGTCGGTGGTGCGCGACATCGGCGAGCAATTGCAGGTTTTCGCGCAGGATTAAACCGAACTGCGCCAATACCATTCGGTAATCCATAGTCACAATCTTGTCATGGTCAGTAATCGATTGCCTTTGTTTATTCCGGGTATTGAAATTGTCAATTTGAACTTTTCTCTGGATGCGTCCACAATACGGCAGAAATCTGAGCAACTCCAGGTTTTGAATTGTCGCCCGCTTTGGTATTTGCCGAAATACGGCGTCGATACCCACGATGTTTTTCCGCAGCATGACCCACTAGGAGATACATATGACAACCCTCAAAGGCTCGAAAACCGAAGCCAATCTGAAAGCGGCCTTCGCCGGCGAATCGCAAGCAAATCGCCGCTATTTGTACTTCGCAAACAAGGCTGACATCGAAGGCCAGAACGACGTTGCAGCACTGTTCCGCTCGACCGCAGAAGGCGAAACCGGACATGCGCACGGTCACCTGGAATACCTGGAAACCGTCGGCGATCCGGCCACCGGCCTGCCGATCGGCTCTTCCCGTTTGAATCTGCAAGCAGCCGTCGCCGGCGAAACCCACGAATACACCGACATGTACCCTGGCATGGCCAAAGCGGCGCGCGAAGAAGGCTTTGACGAAATCGCCGACTGGTTTGAAACGCTGGCCAAGGCCGAGCGTTCGCACGCCAATCGCTATCAAAAGGCGCTTGACGCGCTGGTCGACTAAGCAATTAGACGTTTGCGCATACGGCGCAGCCTGCATGCGGGCTGCGTCGGTCGGCTGCTGAATTTTCCTGCATTGCGTAGCGTTGCCCCCGTCTGTCTGCTTCATAAGGTAAATCATGTCCAATCGCGAAGGCAATCTCGAAGCGCCGACCCGGCATCCGCTCGACTGGAAGAGCGCCGATTTCTATAGCGAAGAATCGCTCAACAAGGAATTGGAACGGGTGTTCGACATCTGCCACGGCTGCCGCCGTTGCGTTTCGCTGTGCGGCACCTTTCCGACCCTGTTCGACCTGGTCGATTCGTCGTCGACGCAGGAAGTCGATGGGGTCGACAAGAAGGATTACTGGAAGGCGATCGATCAATGCTACCTGTGCGACGTCTGCTACATGACCAAGTGCCCGTATACGCCGCCGCATGCGTGGAATCTCGATTTCCCGCATTTGATGTTGCGTGCCAAGGCGGTCAAGTTTAAAAACGGAAAAGTACCGTTCCGCGACAAATTCCTGTCCAACACCGATGGCTTGGGCATGTTTGCCGGCATTCCCATCGTCACGCAAACCGTCAACGCGGTAAACAAGACCAAGCTGGCGCGCAGCTTGTTGGAAGATGCGCTGGCGGTCGACAAGACCGCCTGGCTGCCGGAATTCGCCACCACAAAATTCCGCTCGGGAGCTGCGCCTTCCAGGCAGTACGACGTGAAGAACGGCGCGCTGACGCCCGGCAAGGTCGCCGTTTATTCGACCTGCTACGTGAATTACAACGAACCCGGCATCGGCCACGACTTGCTGGCGATCCTCGACCATAACGAGATTCCGTACGTGCTGGTGGAGAAGGAAGCCTGCTGCGGCATGCCGAAGTTGGAGCAGGGCGACTTGGCCGGGGTCGAAGAGAAAAAGAACATCAATATTCCGCATCTGGCCAAGCTGGCAAAGGCGGGCTATGCGATCCTGACACCGATTCCGTCTTGCACCCTGATGTACAAGCAGGAATTGCCGCTGATGTTCCCGGACGATGCCGACACCCAATTGGTAAAGGATGCGATGTGGGACCCGTTCGAATATTTCATTTCGCGCAACCGCGATGGCTTGTTGAAGACCGATTTCAAGCAGCCGCTGGGCAACGTCTCCTACCATATTCCCTGCCATTCGCGGGTGCAAAATGTCGGCCGCAAGACCGCCGAGACCTTGCAACTGGTGCCGGACACCAAGTTGAACATCGTCGAGCGCTGCTCGGGACACGCCGGCACCTTTGGCGTAAAGAAAGAATTTCACGCCACCGCGATGAAGATCGGCAAGCCGGTGTTCAAGTCGATGGCGAACAACGAGCCGGATTACATTTCGTCGGACTGCCAGTTGGCCGGCCATCATATCGAACAGGGGATGGAAGAAGCCGGCTTGAAAAAGACGCAATTGGCGCATCCGTTGGCCTTGCTGCGCAAGGCGTACCAGATATAACATCTCAGGAGTTTCAACATGGCAATCAGCCGCGATAGTTTGATGACGCTCGAAGCCTACGCCAAGGCGCGCCCGGCGCTACGCGCGGAAATCATCCGGCACAAGAAAATCCGCAACGTGCAACTGGGCAATCATCTCTCCTTGTTGTTCGAGGACGAGAAGACGCTGCGTTACCAGGTACAGGAAATGTTGCGCATCGAAAAGATTTTCGAGGAAGAGGGCATCCAGGCGGAACTCGATGTCTACGGCCCGCTGGTGCCGGACGGCAGCAACTTCAAGGCCACCGTGTTGATCGAATATACGAACGAGGTCGAGCGCAAGGATGCGTTGGCCAAGCTGATCGGCATCGAAGACCGGCTATTCGTCCAGGTCGAAGGGCAAGCGCGGGTCTACGCGATTGCCGACGAGGATTTGGAGCGTGACAATGCGGAAAAGACCTCGGCAGTGCATTTCGTCCGTTTCGAGCTGACGCCGTCGATGAAGCAGGCCTTGAAAAGCGGCGCGCAAATGATGCTCGGCTGCGACCATCCGAATTATCCGGCGCATCTGGAAGAATTGCCGCAGGAAACGCTGGCTTCGCTGTTGACCGATCTGAGCTGAAGTCGTTTTCCGACGACGACTGACGGCCAGCCCTGGTCGGAGATACCTTATTTATTACGTTCCTTCAACTGCTGTAGCACCAGTCCGTCCAATACCTTCAACATCATGTCCTGCGCTACGTTTTCGTTATAGGGGTCCATGGCAGCGCCCACGATCGGTGGCGCGGTGACGAAGCGGCCATCGACGACGATCGTCGGCCAGGTACGAATTTCATAGGAATTTTGCATTTGCAGCGCGCGAGTCACCTTCGATTGCACCGCAAACGAATGATAGGCATCGAGAAACTTTTGCCGGTCGATGCCTTGTGTCGCGATGAAATCGGCGATATCGTCTTCCGAGTCCAGATGCTTCCTTTGAGAGTGGATCGCAAACAGGACCTTGCTGTGGAACTCATCGACTTTTCCCATCGCTTCCAGCGTGTAATAGAGGCGCTGCTGCGGCACTTCTTCGCCGGTCACGGAAGTGTGGACGCGCTTGAACACGATATTGTCGCCCTGCGCCTTGACCCATTTTTCCAGCGGCGCTTCAAGCGCATTGCAGTGCGGGCAATAATAAGCAAAAAATTCGATGACCTCGACTTTCTTGCCCGCAATCGTCGTTTGCGGTGAGCCGAGCATCACATAGTCCACGTCCTTGACGGGCGCCGCAGCGTGCGCCACGCCGGTCGTGACCAGCAAAACGAAGGCAGAAAGTATCAAGCGGATTATTCGCATCGCAATTCCTCATCAAAGTGAATAAATATTGCCGGTTTTCCGGGCGCTGTCATTCTACCGCGCCGGTTGGGGGGATTCAAACTGTGTAGGAAATATCAACTTAATGTGCAAGACCTCCGTCTTTCCCGCGAAGGCGGGAATCCATAGTGAATTAGTTCTGGCTACCGGCTTATAGATTCCCGCCTTCGCGGGAAAGACGGAGGGGATAGTGGAAGTTTCTCCCAACTTTGAAGCGCATCGCGCCGGTTGGCGCGTGTAATCTTCAATGGCATTGGATTTCAAGCTCTCGGCAAACCGATTTCAATGACCAGGCCGCCGCTGCTCCGATTGCGGATGCGCATTTTCCCGCCGTGCCGGCGGATGACGCGGTCGACAATCGCCAGGCCGAGGCCGGCGCCGTTGGCTTGCCCGCGTGCGGTGTCCAGGCGGGTGAATGGGCGCAACAGGCGCTCGATATCGGCTTCCGGCACGCCGGGGCCGTGGTCGGCGAATTTGAGGATGGCGTTGTCGCCGTTGATGCGGCATTCGACGTCCAGCAGGGCGATGTCGGCTTCGCCGGATTTGCCGTAGCGGCGTGCGTTCTCGATCAGGTTATTGAACACGCGCTTGAGGTCGGTGGGGTTGCCGCGCACCGCGACGCCTTCTGCGATCTTGGTCTTGATCTGCAAGTCCGGCACCCGGCCGGCGGTTTGCACGCAGTCGTTCAACAGCGAAGTTAAATCGAGCGCGTCGAAAGTGGTGTTGTCGGTCGGTCGGGCATAGTCGAGGAATTGGCCGATGATCGCGTCCATCTGCTGCAAGTCGGACTGCATGCCGCGCCTGGCATCGTCGGACAGATGCGCCATCTCCACTTCCAATTGCATGCGCGCCAGGGGTGTGCGCAAATCGTGCGAAATGCCGGCCAGCACCAGCGCGCGGTCCGATTCCACGCGGTTCAGGTCGGCTACCATCTGGTTGAAGCTGCGGTTGGTTTCGCGGATTTCCTCCATCCCTTTTTCCGGCAGCGGCTCCGGCACCCGGCCCTTGGCGATGGCGTCGGTGGCCGCCGTCAGGCGCGCCAGCGGCTGGTTGATCAGGCGCGAAATGAACACTGCCCCCAGCATCGAGACGATGAGCGTCACACTGGCCCAGCCGAAAAACTGGATGCCGGAACTGCGCTCGACCCGTTGTCGCTCCAGACCCAGCCAGTACGGATCGCCTTCCATGTCAAAACTGATCCAAAAGCCTTCATGTCCGTTGACCTCGCCGGCGAAGCGGGTTTGCGGGCCGAGCCTGGCGCGGATATTGGTTTCGATCTGCTCCACCATTTCGTCATCGGGCGCGGCTTCGACCTGGTCGCTTTCCTCGAGCGGCAAAATCTTGATGCCTTCATTGTTTTTGAGATCGGTGAGCAGGGCTTTCAAGGATTCCGGCGCGGAATTGGCCAGTGCGACGCGGGTAACCGTGACGACCGAGACGATTTGCGCGGCGATTTGCCTGGCCCGTGGCGCCAGTTCGACCAGGGTGATGCTGGAAACCCAGACCGCCAGGCTGGCCGTAATCAGGAAAGTCAGCAAAAAGAAGGTGCGCCAGAACAAGCCGCTGGACAACCAGGACAGTCTTTTGGGAATGCTAAACATTCTGCACGATCGGCTGCAAGCCCGAAAACCCTTTCTCGCCGCGCATTAACGCGGCTGCCCCTCGGGGATGAAGACGTAGCCCAAGCCCCATACGGTTTGGATGTAGAGAGGGCTGGATGGGTCCGGTTCGATCAGCTTGCGCAGGCGGGAAATCTGCACATCCAGGCTGCGGTCGAAGACTTCGTACTCGCGCCCCCGTGCCAATTCCATCAATTTTTCGCGTGACAGCGGTTGCCGCGCATGACGGGCGAAGACTTTGAGCACGGAAAATTCGCCGGTGGTCAGGCTGACCGTCTGGCCGTTCTTTTTTAGCGTGCGCGTGCTCAGATCGAGCACGAATTCGCCGAACTCGAAACTTTGCGGGGTTTCCGACGGCGCTCCCGGAATTTCGTCCGGGCCGACCCGGCGCAGAACTGCGCCGATGCGGGCCACCAGTTCGCGCGGGTTGAAGGGCTTGGGCAGATAGTCGTCGGCGCCCATTTCCAGGCCGACGATGCGATCCACGTCTTCGCCCTTGGCGGTCAGCATGATGATCGGCGTCCTGTCGCCGGCGCCGCGCAGACGGCGACAGATCGACAAGCCGTCTTCGCCCGGCAGCATCAGATCGAGCACCAGCAGGTCGTAGCGCTCGCGCAGCCACAGCTTGTTCATGGCTTGCGCATTTTCGGCGGTGACGACGTTGAATCCCTGCTCGGCCAGATAGCGGCGCAGCAGGTCGCGCAGGCGCAAATCGTCGTCGACGACCAGGATTTTTGCTGGCTGGGCGCCGGAGGCGGGCTGCAAATCGGAACTGGTATTTGTCATATTCATGGCGCTATGGTAACTTCAGAAATGCGACTGGTGAACTGCATTGTCGCAGGCATTACAGATTGTTACAAACTTTACCCAATTCAATAGATGTCCTATGGGAAAGCGGCGTAAACTTCAGCATGTAGGGGCCTGCACGGCAACGGCGAGTCGGTTGCAATGGGCGGAGCACAGTCTCACTGCACCCATTTCGCTTCGACTCCCGCAGCCGCACAGACTGCTCTGCGATTTATTGCTTCGGGTAGGCCACTGGAACTGTTTTGCGATGAAGATCGGGCTGAAAATTATTAGTATAGCGCTCCTGTTGCTGGCCGGGACAGAGGGCGCATTTGCCGGGATGCGCGGAGGCGGAGGGCATGCCGAAGCGCGTGTGGCGCGCGCGCCGCGCGGCGCGCCGATGGTGCAGCAGCAAGCGCAAGTCGTCGGGCAGCGCCCGGCGGTGCCATACTACTCCGCGCCGGCCCCTGCTTATTCCGGCGCGTATGTCGATTCGCGGACGGGTTACGTCTACCGCCAGGATTATCAACCGCGCGAATTCGGTTCTACCCGCATGACGCCGCAACAGAAGCAGGCGATACGTCAATCCATCCGGGATGCCGGCGGGGTCATTTACGCGCCCAGGAAATAACGCTTCCCGGACAAGCCGCTAGCTATTTGCTATCCACCGTCGGATACTTTGCCGCGCATCGCTTTGATTTGCCCGCGCGTATTTTTGCCTTCCAACCTTTTCATTTGCGAACTGCGGGTCGGCTTGGTCGCCTTGCGCGGCTTGGCAGTAGTATTGGCTTCAACGATCATTTCCTGCAGGCGCAGGAGCGCCGCTTCCCTGCTTTTTTCCTGGCTCCGATGCTGTGCCTTGATGACGATCACGCCATCCTTGCTGATGCGCTGGTCGTTCAATTGCAACAGCCGCGCCTTGAGCATGTCCGGCAGCGACGACGCATTGATGTCGAAGCGCAGATGGATCGCGGAAGAGACCTTGTTGACGTTTTGCCCACCCGGGCCTTGCGCACGGATTCCACTCAGTTCGATTTCGCTGTCGGGGACGAAAATGTCTTCGCTGATTTTCAACATTTCTTCAACATTTTTGGTCCCCGGTTCCTTACTGCTCGCCGCGCAGCATGGTCTTGATGCCGCGCACCGCCTGCCGGATGCGCGCTTCGTTTTCGATCAACGCAAAGCGCACATAGTCGTCGCCGTATTCGCCGAAGCCGATGCCGGGCGAGACCGATACCTTGGCCTTGGCCAGCAATAGCTTGGCAAATTCCAGCGAGCCGAGGTGGCGGTAGGCTTCCGGGATGCGCGCCCAGATATACATCGACGCCTTCGGGATATCGACCATCCAGCCGGCTTCGTGCAAACCCTTGACCAAGACATCGCGCCGGCTCTGGTATTTGGCGCAGATTTCCTTGACGCAGGTTTGATCGCCTTCCAGCGCCGCAATCGCGGCCACCTGCACCGGCGTGAAACTGCCATAGTCGTGATAGCTCTTGATGCGCGCCAAGGCGGCGACCAATTCCTGGTTGCCGACCATGAAGCCGATCCGCCAGCCGGCCATGTTGTAGCTTTTCGACAGCGTGAAAAATTCGACCGCGACCTCGCGCGCGCCCGGCACTTGCATGATCGATGGCGCTTTCCAGCCGTCGAACACGATGTCGGCGTAGGCCAGGTCGTGCACCACCAGGATATTGTGTTCTTTCGCCAGCGCGACCACGCGCTCGAAAAATTCCAGTTCCACGCATTGCGCGGTCGGGTTCGACGGAAAGCCGAAGATCATCATCTTCGGCTTCGGATAGCTTTCGCGGATGGCGCGCTCCAGCTCGGCAAAGAAGTCGACGTCCGGACTCATGCGGATCGAGCGGATATCGGCGCCGGCAATCACCGCGCCGTAGATGTGGATCGGATAGCTGGGGTTCGGCACCAGCACCGTGTCGCCGCGATCGAGCGTGGCCAGCATCAGGTGCGCCAGACCTTCCTTCGAGCCTATCGTGACGATGGCCTCGGTGTCCGGGTTGAAGTCGACATCGTAGCGCGCCTTGTACCAGTGCGCGATTGCGCGCCGCAATCTGGGAATGCCTTTCGAGGCGGAATAGCCGTGCGTGTCGTTGCGCTTGGCGACTTCGACCAGCTTGTCGACGATGTGCGGCGGCGTCGCGCCGTCCGGGTTGCCCATCGACATGTCGACGATATCTTCGCCGCGCCGACGCGCCGCCATCTTGAGTTCGGCAGTGATATTGAAAACGTAAGGGGGTAAACGATTAATGCGCGCAAAATTGCGCGGAGTGCGGGATTCAGACATGTTGTACTTTCACGTAAGCGCCCGGAACCGTCCGAGCGACGTTGGAACTGCGAGGTGCTTGTCTGACGACAAGCATTGGTTCCGCGAACGATTCTAGCGAAGCGTGGATTGGAATGCAAGTGGGGGTGGTTACTTGTCAGGGCAATCGCATGAAGATTGTTTTGGCGCACAGCACCGCACGGCTCCCCTCGCCCGCAGGCGGGAGAGGGGATATTCATGTAATTTGATACTAGCGCGATTACCCTGATCATTTGCCCTCGGTCTTGCGTCGCGCCGCCAGATCGACGGTCAATTTCGCAAAATCGCGGTACAGGCCGCCGCTGGTCGTTTGCCAATCGCTGACCGCATCTTGTTGCCGCCGCACGGTCGCCATATCGCCGCGCGCAATCGGGCCGGTCAGCGCTGCCTCCGGGCCGAGGCGAAACACATTGTCGACGGTCGCTCTTACTAGCGGCTCCATCAATTTGAGCGCCATATCCGGCGCCACGCCGGCTTCCACGTAAGCGCGCTGCGCCGTATCGAGCAGCGTCACCAGGTAATTGGAGGCGAAAACCGCAGCCGCATGGTAGAGAATCTTGCGTTCCGAATCGATGCCGACCATGATGCCGCCTATTGCGGAAAATAGTTCGCCAAGCGTGGCGAGCGCGCGCGGGTCGCCCTCGGCACCGCAATACGTGCCGGCAAAATCGGCCACCGATTGTTCCGGGCTGGCAAAGCTGCGGATCGGATGAACGCTGGCAACGGCAGCGCCGCATGTTGCCGCGCCGTGCAAGACGCTGGCGCTCTTTGCTCCGCTGCAATGAAAAACGATGCTGGCGGCGGTCAATAATCCGGTGGCTGCCAGCGCCTCGCAGGCTGCTTCGATATGATCGTCCGGCGTCGCAATCAAATAGATATCCGCCGACCGCGTATCGGCATAGGACTCTATCGCGCGCCCGGCGCCGATGAAATCGCAGGCGGCCTGCGCGCTCTGCCGCGAACGGTTCAAGACATCTTGCAGTGCGACGCTTTTGCGCTCGGCCCATAGGCGGCCCAGAGTGCGTCCGACTTTTCCGCTTCCTATGATGCTGAGGGTGTTGTTCAAAATACGCTCAGATCGATTGGTCGAAGGGGGCAATCGTGTTCGAGGTAAGGCTGGGGAGCGACATGTGCGCCATACCGTTTTGAAATTCCTGGATCTTGCTCGTCACGAAGCGCACGATATCGATCGGCAAATGCACGCTGCCATTCTTGAACAAATCGACCACGCGGGCCGCGTTGAAACTGCCGTCGACGACCAGGATCGGCGTCGACTTGTAGCGCCCGCCAGTCTCGCCATCGTCGACGGCGGTATGCGTATATCCGACCCCGCGCTTCCAGGTCAATGCGCGTTCGGCACGACGCCGCCCTTTGTCATAGCAGAGTTGCAACTGTGCAGGATGATTCGATTCGTCGATCCAGACGATCAAGTCCATCGTGTCCGAAGTAAACCAGCGGCGCTTGTGTTCCCCTGGAACTTGGCGCACGTTGCGGATTTCTCTTAGCATGCTCTTTAGTGGAAATGCGGCATAACGGCGAAATTGCCGATGCGCAACAATATTTGTATTATTTTAAAATAATAACATTATTTTTTTAATACTTGTTCCCCATTGTATAAAAAACAACGCAATCGACTACGCGAAAAATTTGACGCTGGGCGTCGTCTGCCAATACTCGCCTTCCGTTTCGTGCTGCGCTCTGACCGCCATTTTCCGCGCGCTGAATAACGGATGCTGCAACGCTTCCTCGGCGCGCAAAATCGGACTGACGCAGCAATCGGCGCGGCTGAAGTTTTCGGTCCAATCCGCCAAGCTGTGCTGTGCGAATATCAGATTCAGCTCCGCTTTCACTGCCATCGCATCGACGCCGCCGATTTCCTGGCCCAGCGACCAATGCCGGGTTTTCAAGTCCGGGCGCGATAACACATCGCAACAATTCTCCCAGAATTTCAATTCCAGTGCACCGACTGCCATAAAACGCTGATCCGAGGTGCGATACACGTTATAGCAAGGCACGCCGCCGGTCAGCAAGTCGCGCCCCGGCGCGGCAGTGCGTCCGCTGAAATTGACCGCCGCTAACGGCATGATGTTGTTGGCGAACACAGCGTCGGTCATGGAAACGTCGACGTAGCGCCCGCGCCCCGTCATCTTCGCGCCCAGCAATGCCGCCAGGATGCCTTGCACAGCGGTCAGCGTGCCGCCCAGCAAGTCGCCGACCTGCAGATTCGACAGTGCCGGCGTGCCGTCCGGGCCGACGTTTTGTTCCAGCATGCCGGCGTAGCCGACGTAATTGATATCGTGACCGGCCAGGTGCGCAAACGGTCCGCTCTGGCCGTAGCCGGAAATCGAGCACATTACCAGCGCCGGATTGCGTTGCCGCAGCACGGCCCAGCCGACGCCCAATTTATCCATCACGCCGGGGCGGAAGCTTTCGACGACGACATCGGCTGTTTCGACCATGTTCAGGAATGTCTGCCGTTGCGCGTCGTCTTTCAAGTCGAGACGCAGGAATTGCTTGCCGCGATTGACCGCCAGAAAGAACTGTGAAACTTCATGCCGCATCGGCCCCATGCTGCGTGCATAATCGCCGATGCCGGGGTCTTCGATCTTGATGATCTTCGCGCCCATGTCCGCCAGATGCAGGGTGGCAGCCGGCCCCGGCAGCAAGCGAGTGAGGTCGAGCACGCGGATGCCTTGCAGGGGCAGGTCCACAGGGGAGAGGGTTTGCGGTTCCATGAAATATGAGCCTTCTAAGGTTGTTCAGACTTCTTTGTCGGGAGAAAACCCATTCGCGCAGGTACGGCAAAAATCACCTCCGTCGTTCCCGCGCAGGCGGGAACCCATAGTGAGTTCGATCGAGCGAATTCCCAATGGGTTCCCGCCTGCGCGGGAATGACGGAGGCGCATCGAGGGCAAATAACTTAACCATACTCAGTTGAACCGAAAAACTAGAGTGCCACTTGCTCCAACGCCTCTTGCTGTTCCAACCACTCGGCTTCCAGTTGTTCCAGCTCTTTCGCGTAGAACGCCTGGTCGGTCAACAGCGTTTTCAATTCCTTCTTTTTTCCGTGATCGTACATTTCCGGATCGGCGAGCTTGGCGTCGACTGTCGCTTTTTGCGCGTTGCGCTTGGCGATCTGCTCTTCCAGCTTCTTGATTTTGGATTCGATCGGCTTCTTGCGGGCTGCCAGTTTTTGCCGCTCTTCGGCATCGAGTCGCCTCTGGTCGCGCTTGTCGACAGCGGCGGCAGGGGCCACGACGCTGGCGGATTTTGCCGTAACCGGTGGCAATGCCGCCGGCGCGGTGCCGGCAGCGGTCTTGGCGGCCAGCTTGGTCTTGAACAGCCAATCGCGATAGTCGTCCAGGTCGCCATCGAACGGCTGCAATTTGCCGTCGGCGACGATGATGAACTGGTCGGTGGTGGCGCGCAGCAAATGGCGGTCATGCGACACCAGCACCAGTGTGCCCTCGAATTGCGCCAGCGCCATCGTCAGCGCTTCGCGGGTTTCCAGGTCCAGGTGATTGGTCGGTTCATCCAGCAGCAGCAGGTTGGGGCGCTGCCAGACGATCAGCGCCAGCGCCAGCCGCGCTTTTTCGCCGCCGGAGAACGGCTCGATCTTGCTGGTGACCATGCTGCCGTTGAAATTGAAGCTACCGAGGAAATTGCGCAATTCCTGCTCGCGCACGGTCGGCGCGATATGCGCCAGATGCCACAGCGGCGACTCTTCGTGGCGCAGCATTTCGACTTGGTGCTGCGCGAAATAGCCGATCGCCAAGCCTTTGCCGAATTGCGAGTCGCCCGACAGCGGAGCCAGTTCGCCGGCGATGGTTTTAATTAGCGTCGATTTGCCGGCGCCGTTGACGCCCAGTAAACCAATGCGCTGGCCGATTTGCAGCGAAAAGTTAATACCGGACACGACCGTTTTTTCCACAACAGGCCCATTGAAGCCGTCGCCGATCTTGTAACCGGCGTTGACATCTTCCATCACCAGCAATGGATTGGGCGCATTCGCCGGCTCGCGGAACTCGAACGAGAATTCGGCGGCGGCGCGCAGCGGCGCCAATTCTTCCATCTTGGCCAAGGCCTTCATGCGGCTTTGCGCCTGGCGTGCCTTGCTGGCTTGCGCCTTGAAGCGGTTGATGAAGGATTCCAGATGCGCGCGTTGACGCGTCTGCTTCTCCAATGCGCTTTGCGCCAGGATCATTTGCGCGGCGCGTTGCCGCTCGAACGATGAATAGTTGCCGGTATAGCGCTTCAACTTGCGTTCGTCGATATGCACGATCACGTTGACCACGCCATCGAGAAAATCGCGGTCATGCGAAATGATGATCAGCGTGCCGGCGTAACGCTTGAGCCAGTCTTCCAGCCAGATGATGGCGTCCAGATCCAGATGGTTGGTCGGCTCGTCCAGCAGCAGCAAGTCGGACGGGCACATCAGCGCCTGCGCCAGATTCAGACGCATGCGCCAGCCGCCGGAAAAGCTGGCAACCGGCTGCTGCATCTGTTCCAGCGTGAAGCCCAGGCCGGTCAGCAATTGCTCGCCGCGCGAGCGCACGGTATAGGCGTCGGCGTCCGCCAGCGCGCTATACAATTCTCCGATCAGGATGCCGTTGGCGCTGCTTTCCGGTTCGCTTTCAAGAAAGGCCAATTCGTCTTCCAGGCGGCGCAGCGTCACGTCGCCGTCGATTGCATATTCGAGGGCAGGGCGGTCGAGCGCCGGGGTTTCCTGCGCCACGTAGGCCATGCGCCATTTGGCCGGGAAATCGATGCTGCCCAGGTCGGCGTGCAGTTCGCCGCGCAACAGGCCGAACAAACTGGATTTGCCCGCGCCGTTGGCGCCGATCAAACCGATCTTGTCGCCCGGATTGAGGGTGACATCGACATTGTCTAACAGCGGCTTGATGCCGCGCATGAGGCTGACTTGCTGAAAACGTATCATTGTGTAGTGTGCTATCTCATGCGGTAAATTGTGCGTCCTGCAACTGCTCGGCAGTGACCAGGAACAGCATGTCGTCGCCGGCGCTGGTGGAGAGCCAGGTCAATTCCAGTTCCGGGAAAGCCGCTTCCGCGTGCTCGCGCTCGTGGCCGACTTCGACCACCAGCAGGCCGGAAGGGGTCAGGCGTTGCGCTGCGCCGGCCACGATCTTGCGCACCAGGTCCATGCCGTCGGCGCCGCCGGCCAGGGCGATTTGGGGCTCCTTCTTGTATTCGTCCGGCAAGCCCGCCATCGACGCGCTATTGACGTAAGGCGGGTTGCTGACGATCAGGTCGTAGCGTTTTTGCGGCACATTCTCGTACAAATTCGACTCGATCAGCGTAATCCGCTCTTGCAGCGCGTAATCGTCGACGTTGCGGCGCGCCACCGCCAGCGCGTCGGCGGAGATATCGACTGCGTCGATTTCCGCTTCCGGGAAGGCATCGGCCAGCAGGATCGGCAGGCAGCCGGAGCCGGTGCACAGGTCGAGAATATGCGCGACCATCGAAGCTTCTTCGATCCACGGCGAAAATTGCTCGGGGATCAGTTCGGCGATGAAGGAGCGCGGCACGATCACGCGCTGGTCGACATAGAAACGATAGCTGCCCAGCCACGCTTCGTTGGTGATGTAGGCGGCAGGCAGGCGCTCGTGCGCGCGCTGCTCGATTACATGCAGCACGGCGTCGATTTCATGCGCCAGCAGGCGGGCGTCGAGAAACGGCTCCAATTGATCGAGCGGCAAATGCAGCGTGTGCAACAGCAAATACGCGGCTTCGTCGGTGGCGTTGCTGCTGCCGTGGCCGAAATACAGCTTGGCGGAAGTGAAGCGGGTGACCGCGTAGCGCAGCAGGTCGCGCAGGGTTTTGAATGTGTTGGTTGGCATAGGATGGGTTGCAGCGAAAAATTTCAAATAAAAGTAATGTGGCCGGCAGGCGGGCAAGCCGGAACCAGTGATTGCTACAGCAGCAGATTCTCCAAGGTGCGCCGATAGATATTTTTCAGCGGTTCGATAAAACGCACTTCGATATGCTCGTCGATCTTGTGAATGCTGCCGTTGGGCGGGCCGAATTCGATCACTTGCGGGCAGATTTGCGCGATGAAGCGGCCATCCGAGGTGCCGCCGGTGGTCGACAATTCGCTGTCGAGCCCGGTCTCCGCCTTGATCGCGGCGGACAGCGCATCGCTCAACGCGCCGCGCGGGGTCAGGAACGGGTAGCCGTTGACGATCCAGTGCAGGCCATATTCCAGGCTGTGCTTGTCGAGGATTGCATGCACGCGCTGTTGCAAGCCTTCGACGCTGCTGGCGGTCGAAAAGCGGAAATTGAAATCGATCGCGACTTCGCCGGGGATCACGTTCGACGCGCCGCTGCCGCCGTGGATATTCGATATCTGCCATGAAGTCGGCAGGTAATACTCGTTGCCTTCGTCCCAGTGCTCGGCCACCAGTTCGGCCAATGCCGGGGCGGCGCTGTGGATCGGGTTGCGCGCCAACTGCGGATAGGCGATATGTCCCTGGATGCCCTTGACCACCAGATGTCCCGACATGCTGCCGCGCCGGCCATTTTTCATCGTGTCGCCCAGTGCCTGCACCGAAGTCGGTTCGCCGACGATGCAATAATCGAGTTGTTCGCCGCGCTCCTGCAGCCGCTTGCAGACCACGACCGTGCCATCGGTGGCCGGCCCTTCTTCGTCGCTGGTCAGCAAGAAGCCTATTGAACCCTGTTGCTGCGGATGGGCGGCGCAGAATTCCTCGACTGCTATTACCATCGCGGCAAGCGAGGTCTTCATGTCGGCGGCGCCCCGCCCATACAGCTTGCCGTCGCGCTGGGTCGGCACGAATGGCGGCGATTGCCATTGATCGAGCGGTCCGGTCGGCACCACGTCGGTATGGCCGGCGAACACGATCAGAGGCGGCGTGCTGCCCTTGCGCGCCCACAGGTTGACGACTTTGCCGGAATTCATCTGTTCGCAGGAAAAACCGAGCGGCGTCAGCAATTCCGCCAGGCGCGCCTGGCAACCGTTATCGTCGGGCGTGATCGAGGAAAGGGCAATCAATTGTTCGGCCAGGGCCAGTGTTTTACTCATGCTTCATTTCTTAACTGATGGTACGCACAATGCTCCCCTCTCCCGCAGGCGGGAGAGGGGCTGGGGGTGAGGGCGGTTGATCGAAGAGAAGTCATCAACACCCGATAAATCGCTACCATTATCTTTTCGGTTCCATTCATACTTCGTTATTCCAAAAGCGCAATACGGCGATACCATGTGCAAGCCGACATTGCAGGAAGCGCTCCACAATTATTCTTTTCTTTCTTCGATCAACCGCCCTCAGCCTACGCGGCCCGCCCCTGCCCCTCTCCCGCCTGCGGGCGAGGGGAGCAAAACGCATGGCTTCACTTCTTGAAAAACAGTCGATAGTCGGCATCGGCAAAGCCGACATGGACTGCGCCGTCGATTTGCAGTACCGGACGTTTGACGATGGACGGCGACTCCAGCATCACCGCAGCGGCGCTTGCGGCGTCGATCACGGCGGCCTTGCGCAGTTCCGGCAAGCCGCGCCAAGTCGTGCCTTTGCGATTGAGCAATACCTCCCAGCCAACGTGCTGCAACCAGCCGTCGATCAAGGCCTGCGTGATGCCGGCCTTCTTGAAGTCGTGGAACCGATAGGGGATTGCATGTCCGTCGAGCCAGGTGCGGGCCTTCTTGACTTGATCGCAATTCGGTATGCCATAAAGAGTAATTGCCATTGATTCAGTTTACATGTTCAGAGTGAATTCGGTGAAGGTCGCCGCTTCTTCCTTGGCCGGTTCCGGTTCCGGTTCGGGCGTCTTGCCATCCTTGGAATTGTTGATCAGCCAGTACAGATTGGTGGCCGAATCGGCATAGGACAGCGCGTCTTCCTGGGTCACGACGCCGTCCCGGATCAATTGCAACAGGGCCTGTTCAAAGGTCTGCGAACCGGGCGACAGGCTTTTTTCGATCCCATCCTTGATCTGTGAGATTTCCCCTTGTTCGATCAAGTCCGACACGTGGCGCGTATTCAACATGATCTCGACTGCAGGGCGGCGGCTGCCATCGACCGTCGGCACCAGGCGTTGCGAGACGATCGCTTTCAGGGAGCTGGCCAAATCCGGCAGCAGCGATTGGCGGGTTTCGATCGGGAAGAAATTGATGATGCGGGTTAATGCCTGATAGCTGTTATTCGCATGCAAGGTAGCCACGACAAGGTGGCCGGACTGCGCGTAAGCCAGCGCGGCGGACATCGTGTCCTTGTCGCGGATTTCGCCGATCAAGATGCAGTCCGGCGCTTGCCGCAACGCGTTCTTCAGCGCAATTTCCAGCGATTTGGCGTCGGTGCCGACTTCGCGTTGGTTGACGATCGATTTCTTGTTGCGGAACAGAAATTCGATCGGGTCTTCGATGGTCAGGATATGGCCGGACTTGGTTTCGTTGCGATGGTCGAGCATCGCCGCAATCGTCGTCGATTTGCCGGAGCCGGTGGCACCCACGATCAACAACAGGCCGCGCCTTTCCAGGATCAGGTCGCTCAGAATCGGCGGCAAATAGAGGCTGTCCAGTGCGGGAATCTGGTAGGGAATATACCGAAAAACAGCAGAAATGCTGCCGCGCTGCTTGAACGCCGACAACCGGAAACTGCCGATCCCGGCTATCGGAATACCCATATTGAGTTCGTTGTCGCGCTCCAGTTCGGTCAAGCGCTCGGTCGACACCACCTCGGCCAGCAAGGCCATGATGGTGTTGTTGTCCATTTTTTGCTGATTGATCGGCAGCATCTGCCCGGACACTTTGATTTGAATCGGCGAATTGACGGCCAAAAAAATGTCGGACGCGTCTTTTTCCCGCATCAGTGCAAACAAACGATCCATTGCCATGATAAACCCCCTGGTAACCTTAGTAATCTTAGTAACGGAACTGCAAAAACGCGGCGACAACAAGGTCAGCCGTTCACCCTTTTAGTTATGCTTCGCGCAGCAATTCGTTGATGCCGGTCTTGGAGCGCGTTTGGGCATCGACCCGCTTGACGATCACTGCGCAATACAGGCTGTACTTGCCATCGGCGGACGGCAGATTGCCCGACACGACGACCGAGCCTGCCGGAATGCGGCCATAACTGACTTCGCCGGTCGCGCGGTCGTAAATCTTGGTCGATTGGCCGATATACACGCCCATCGAGATCACCGAATTCTCTTCGACGATCACGCCTTCGACGATTTCCGAGCGCGCGCCGATGAAGCAATTGTCTTCGATGATGGTCGGATTGGCCTGCATCGGTTCCAACACGCCGCCGATGCCGACGCCGCCCGACAAATGCACATTCTTGCCGATTTGCGCGCACGAGCCGACGGTGGCCCAGGCGTCGACCATCGTGCCCTCGTCGACGTAGGCGCCGATGTTGACGAAAGATGGCATCATCACGACATTCTTGCCGATAAAGCTGCCGCGCCGGGCGACTGCCGGCGGCACCACGCGAAAGCCGCCCTTGGCGAAATCTTCCGCCGTATAGTTGGCGAACTTGGTCGGCACCTTGTCGTAAAACTGCATCGAATTGACGCCATCGGCAGCGGCGCCCATTACCACATTCTCTTCCAGGCGGAAAGACAGCAACACTGCTTTTTTAACCCATTGATTGACGACCCAGTCGCAGCCATCTTTTTGCGCGACGCGCAGCGTGCCTTGATCGAGGCCGGTGAGCACCTCGGCGACAGCTTCGCGCACCGGCGCGGGGGCGGACTTCGGCGAAAACTCGGCGCGGTTTTCCCACGCCTGTTCGATAATTTGTTGCAATTGTCGGGTCATCTTGTGTGTCTTATTTAAGGAGTTAGGTTGATTAAATCATGGCGACGACAAAAGTCGGCTTACGCTGATAATTTTTTGCTGAATTCGACGATGCGGCGCGTCGCCTCCAGGCATTCTTCCACTTCGGCCACCAGGGCCATGCGAATCCGGTTGTGTCCCGGATTGACACCGTGCGCATCGCGCGCCAGATAACTGCCTGGCAATACGGTGACATTATATTCGGCATACAGGCGCTTGGCGTATTCGGTGTCGGAGATTCCTGCATATCTGCCCACATCGGCCCACAGGTAAAACGCCGCATCCGGCAACTCCACGTTCAGCACGTCTTGCAAGAGCGGCGTCACCTGCTCGAATTTCAGCCGGTATTTGGCGCGGTTGTCGATTACATGCGGCTCGTCGTTCCACGCGGCGACCGAGGCGGCCTGCACCGGCAGGCTCATCGCGCTGCCGTGGTAAGTGCGGTACAACAGGAAGCTCTTGATGATGGCGGCGTCGCCGGCGACGAAGCCGGAACGCATCCCCGGCACGTTGGAGCGCTTGGAAAGGCTGGAAAACACGACCAGGCGCGGGTAGCCGGCGCGTCCGAGCTGATGCGCGGCTTCCAGCGCGCCCAGCGGCGCTTCGGCCTTGAAATAGATTTCCGAATAACATTCGTCGGCGGCGATCACGAAGCCATAGCGGTCGGACAACGCAAACAGTTCGCGCCAATCGTCCAGTGTCAACACTGCGCCGGTCGGGTTGCCGGGCGAACACAGATACAGCAATTGCACGCGTTGCCAGACGTCGGCCGGTACGCTGCGGTAATCCGGCGCAAAATTGCGCGCCGGATCGGAATTGGCGAAATACGGTTCGGCGCCGGCCAGATACGCCGCGCCTTCGTAGATTTGATAAAACGGATTCGGGCACATCACCAGCGCTGGCGGCGCGCCTGCGGGCGCCGGCGACACGACCGCTTGCGCAAAGGCAAACAAGGCTTCGCGCGAACCGTTGACCGGCAATACCTGGGTGGCCGGGTCGATGGCGGGGATGCCGTAGCGGCGTTCCAGCCAGCCGGCGATCGCCGTGCGCAATTCTGCGCTGCCGATGGTGCTCGGATAGGCGGCCAAACCCTGCAAATTGTCGATCAGCGCCTGCTGGATGAAGGCCGGCGTCGGATGCTTCGGCTCGCCGATGCCCAGGCTGATCGGCGAATAGGCCGGATTGGGCGTTATCCCGGCAAAAAGCTGGCGCAATTTTTCGAACGGATAAGAATGCAGTTTGGCAAGAAAGGGATTCACGGAACGGTCGCGGTTAGGTGGTAATAGTTAGATGGCAATAACTGGGGAGGCAACATTATACAGGCCGGCACCGAAACTCACCTGTGCTTCGAGTTTGAAGCGCTCGACAAAGTATTGGCAGCTTGCTACTTCCTGGAATTATTGTCCAACCGGCAATTAGCCACCGGAAATTGCTGAATACCATACCCGAAATGATATGATAAGAGCCTTTTGCAAGGCAGTTTCGGTTAATTTTCGAGCGCCGTCCGGTTCTCGCCGATCCTTGCCGGCTTACGCTAAGAGTCTATAAAGTGCGTCTAACTTCGATTAAGTTGTCGGGATTTAAGTCTTTCGTCGATCCGACGAATTTCCAGGTGCCGGGTCAGTTGGTGGGTGTCGTCGGGCCGAATGGTTGCGGCAAATCCAACATCATCGATGCCGTGCGCTGGGTTTTGGGCGAATCCAAGGCTTCCGAGTTGCGCGGCGAGTCGATGCAGGACGTGATTTTCAACGGCACCACGACCCGCAAACCGGCTGGCCGCTCGTCGGTCGAGCTGGTGTTCGACAATAGCGACGGCAAGGCCTCCGGCCAATGGAGCCAGTACGGCGAAATCGCGGTCAAGCGCACGCTGACGCGCGACGGCACCTCGACTTATTACATCAACAACCAGGCGGTGCGGCGACGCGATATCCAGGATATCTTCCTCGGCACCGGCTTGGGGCCGCGCGCCTATGCGATCATCGGCCAGGGCATGATTTCACGCATCATCGAGGCGCGCCCGGAAGAGTTGCGGATTTTCCTCGAAGAAGCGGCGGGCGTGTCGAAGTACAAGGAGCGCCGCCGGGAAACCGAAAACCGCTTGCACGACACGCGCGAAAACCTGTTGCGGGTCGAGGATATCTTGCGCGAACTGACCAGCAACCTGGAAAAGCTGGAAGGGCAGGCAGCAGTCGCCAAGCGCTTCCATGAATTGCAGGCCGACCAAGACGAGAAGCAGAAATTGCTGTGGCTGCTGCGCAAGAACGAAGCGAAAAACGAGCAGGAAAAATTCCTGCGCGAAATCGACAAGGCGCAGACCGACCTGGAAGAGCAAAACGCCAAGCTGCGGCATGTGGAGGCCGAGTTGGAGCACATGCGGCAGGCGCACTATGCGGCGGGCGACCGCATGCATCAAGCCCAAGGGCATCTGTACCAGACCAATTCCGAGATCGGCAGCCTGGAAGCGCAGATCAAATTCGTGATCGAGTCGCGCAACCGCCTGCAATCGCAACTCAATTCGCTGACCGCGCAGCGCGATCAATGGCAGCGCCAGGGCCAGCAATTCCAGGATGACTTGGCCGAAGCTGAAATGCATCTGGAAGAATATGCGATGCGGGTCGAGCAAACGCAAGAAGCGGCGCAACAGCAAAACGACAGCCTGCCGGCGCTGGAGCAGGCCTGGCGCGAAGCGCAACTGACGACCACCGAATCGCGCGGCAAGATCATGCAAGTGCAGCAGCAGATCGAGTTGGAGTCGGCCCACGAGCGCAATGCCACCAATATTTTGTCGGGCCTTGCGGTGCGGCGCGAGCGTTTGCTGCAGGAAAAGACCGGTTTGAACGCGCCGGACCCGACCCATCTGGCCAATCTCAAGCTGCAACTGGAAGAAAAACAGGCTGCGCAAGAAGAAGCCAGGATGCAACTGGAAGAAGCGCAAGAACAACAGCCCGCGCTGGAAGAAGAACGCCGCAGCGCGCAACAACAAGCGCAGGCAGAGGCGGCAGCCAATACGCAACTGGAAGCGCGTCTGGCCGCATTGAAACAATTGCAGGAGCGCGTGCAATCGCAAGGCAAGGTGCAGCCGTGGCTGAACAAGCACGAACTGGGCGGCTTGCCGCGCCTGTGGCAAAAGCTGCACATCGAACCGGGCTGGGAAACTGCGGTGGAAGCGGTCTTGCGCGAGCGCACCGGCGCGCTGGAAATGTCCAACCTCGACTGGGCCAAGGCGTTTTTCAGCGATGCGCCGCCGGCCAAGCTGGCGCTGTTTACGCCCAATCCGGGCGCTGCTGTCGTGGCGACGGAAGCGCCAGCCGGCTTGAAGCCGTTCTTGAACCTGCTGCAATTGAACGATCCGGGCTTGCGCGTGGTATTGCAGGATTGGTTGCACGATGTGTACGTGGCCGAAGACACCAATGCGGCATTCGTCGACCGCAGCAAATTGCCGGAAGGCGGCAGCTTCGTGACCCGTCAGGGCCACATGATAGGCCGCACCAGCGTGCGTTTTTATGCATCCGATTCCGAACAGGACGGCGTGCTGGCGCGGCAGCAGGAAATCGAGAACATCACCAAGCAATTGCGCGCGCAACACATGTTGGCGGACGAAGCGCGCACCCGTTCGGCGCGCGCCGAAGGTGCTTTATCGCAAATGACGCAGCGCTTGCAGGAATACCGACAGCGCGATACCTTGCTGACGCAAACCGTGCACGGCTTGCAGATCGAGGTGATGAAATTGTCCGAAGTGCAGGAGCGCTTCAACCAACGCAGCACGCAGATCGTTGCCGATCTGGCCGAAATCGCCGAGCAGGAAGCCGAACAGCAGCAGGCCAAGATGGAATCGGAAGCCAAGTTCGAGCAACTGGACGTAGAACTGGCGGAAATCCAGGAAAAGCACGAAGAAGGGCAAACCGCGTATCTGGCCAAGGAGCAGCAATTGAACGACGCGCGGCAGCGCTTGCGCGAACTGGAGCGCACGGCGCAGGAAGCGCAATATGCGGAAAAGTCGCATCGCAGCAAGATCGACGAGTTAAAGCGCAGCATTTCCACGGCGCTGGAACAGGCAGCGCAGTTGTTCGCCAACATGCAGCAAGGCCATCTGGAATTGGAAAGCCTGGACGACCAGGCAGCGCAAGCCGGCTTGCAAACCTTGCTGGAAAAGCGCAGCGAGCAGGAGCGCGCGCTGGCCGATGCGCGCCACGAATTGGATCAACTCACACAAAACTTGCGCCAGCACGAAGAAATGCGGATGCAAGTCGAACGCAGCCTGCAACCGCAGCGCGAACGCATCATGGAAGTGCAATTGAAGGAACAGGCGGCGCGGCTGAACCAAGAGCAATACGCGCAGCAACTGGCCGAAGCGCAGGCCGACGAGGCGGCGTTGGCGGCGAAGTTGAACGACGACATGCGTCCATCCTACTTGCAAGGCGAGGTGACGCGCCTGACCAATGCGATTGCCGCGCTCGGCGCAGTCAACCTGGCGGCATTGGACGAGTTGGCGCAAGCGTCGGAACGCAAGAACTTCCTCGATGCGCAAAATGCCGACTTGACCGAAGCGATCAATACGCTGCAGGATGCGATCCACAAGATCGACAGGGAAACCCGAGATTTGCTGCAAGACACCTTCGACAAGGTCAACCACCATTTCGGCGAATTGTTCCCGATCCTGTTCGGTGGCGGCAATGCGAAATTGACGATGACCGGGGAAGAAATCCTCGATTCCGGCGTGCAAGTGATGGCGCAGCCGCCCGGCAAGAAGAACGCCACCATCCATCTGCTGTCGGGTGGCGAAAAGGCGTTGACCGCGACTGCGCTGGTGTTTTCGATGTTCCAGTTGAACCCGGCGCCGTTCTGCCTGCTGGACGAAGTCGACGCGCCGCTGGACGACGCCAATACCGAACGCTTTTGCAATATGGTAAAACGGATGTCGTCGCATACGCAATTCCTGTTTATTTCGCATAACAAGATAGCGATGGAAATGGCGCATCAATTGATCGGCGTGACGATGCAAGAGCAGGGCGTGTCGCGCATCGTGGCGGTGGACATGGAGTCGGCGGCGAATTTCGCCGAGGCGCAGGCGGCTTGAGTATGGGTGCGCTTCATCGTTGGGAGGAGCTTTCATTACTCGCTCCGTCGTTCCCGCGAAGGCGGGAATCTATAGGGAGCCTCCTTTGGCTAGCGGCTTATGGATTCCCGCCTTCGCGGGAATGACGGAGGTTTTGCATAGTGGGTTGATATTTTCCACACAGTTTGAATCGCGCCCCCTTGAGTATCTCGTAATTGAGTTCCAGAAACACGCAGAATTAATGTATATTTGCAAACAATTACCTTTGTAAGGTGTATGCCGCATGACCGATTTTGAACGAAGCCTGATAGAAAGCTTAATAGCAATCGGCGGCACCGTCGTGGTTGGTGTCTTTGTGTACAACAAGTGGCAGGAATATAGAGCCAAGAAAAGCGTGGAGCGGGCCTTTTCGTCGACCCACGACGACGTGCTGATGACGCCCGGAGTTGAACCGGCAGTAGCCGGCAGCGGGCGGCACGAGCCGTCGTTCGATAGCGATCAAGAGCCGGTCGACGGCGATGTGTCCCGGCAAGACGGCGATATCGATCTGCCTGCGCAGACCGACCAGCAAGAGGGGGAAGGTGATGCCGACGATTTCGCGGCAGCGCCGCCAAAAAAACTGCCGATCGACGACATGGTCGATTGCATCGTCCCGATCGCGCTGGCTGCGCATGTGCGCGGCGACCGGATTTTGCATGCATCGCAAACGCTGAGCCACGTCGGCAACAAGCCGGTGCATTTCGTCGGCTTGTGCGAAGGCGCGGGTTGGGAAGCGATCCAGCAGGGCGGCGTGTATGTCGCGCTGCATGCCGGCGTGCAGTTGGCCAATCGCAGCAGCATGTTGAACGAAATCGAATATTCGGAACTGGTCGGCCGTTTGCGCCATTTCTGCGACGAGATCGACGCCGAGCCGGACGTGCCCGACATGACCGAAGTGATGAAGGCGGCGCGCGCGTTGCACCAATTCGTCGGCCAATTCGACGCCAAGTTGAGCGTGAATATCCAATCGAACGGCGCGCCGTGGGCCATCAATACCTTGCTGCAGGCGCTGGAACGCCAGGGCTTCGACTTGCGCCCGGATGGCCGGCTGGTGATGCCGGACGGCGATGGCGGCGTGCTGTTCGCGCTGTCGACCAACGTGACGCTGGCCGAGGACACCAGTTCGCGCCTGACCCTGTTGCTCGACGTGCCGTGCGTGGCGCCGGAGCGCGACGGCTACGGCGCGATGATCTCGTTCGCCAAGGTTTTGGCGTCGCGTCTGGGCGGCAACGTGGTGGACGACACCAATCAAGCGCTGTCGGACGCCGCATTGCAGGAAATCGCCAAGCAGGTCGACGATTTTTGCAGTGAAATGCAAAACGCCGGCGTTCCTGCCGGTTCGCCGCGCGCGTTGCGCCTGTTCAATTGAGCAGCCGCTCCGATCCAATACCAGGAATGAACCAAAGCATGGCCACAACCGACAAGACCGAATCGACGGCGCGCGCCGCCTGGCTGCGCAAGGAATTGAACCGGCATGGCTACGCCTACCATGTGCTGGATGCGCCGACCATCCCCGACGCCGAATATGACAAGCTGTTCCGCGAATTGCAGGCCTTGGAAGAGGCGCATCCCGAACTGGTGCGCGACGACTCGCCGACCCAGCGCGTCGGTGGCGCGCCGCTGGGGCAGTTCGAGCAGGTCACGCATACGGTGCCGATGCTGTCCTTGGGCAATGGCTTCGAGGACGAGGATATCGTCGCCTTCGACCGCCGCGTGCGCGAAGGGCTGGAGGATAAGGGCTTGCCGCCCGGCGAGGAAGTCGAATATTCGACCGAGTTGAAATTCGACGGCTTGGCGATCAATTTGCGCTACGAGGATGGCTTGCTGGTGCAGGCAGCCACGCGCGGCGACGGCGCCACCGGCGAGAACGTCACCGCGAATATCCGCACCGTCTACGATATCCCGCTGCGCCTGCATACCGAGCATCCGCCCAAGGTAGTGGATATTCGCGGCGAAGTGTTGATGTTCAAGGCCGATTTCGCCAAGATGAATGCGCGCCAGCGCGACGCCGGCTTGAAGGAATTCGCCAATCCGCGCAATGCCGCCGCCGGCAGTTTGCGGCAACTCGATTCGCGCGTCACTGCACAGCGCGCGTTGCGCTTTTTCGCCTACGGCATCGGCTCGTTGGAAGGGGCGGCCATGCCGGCCACGCATAGCGACTTGCTCGACTGGTACGGCACGCTGGGTGTCAACGTCTGCAAAGAGCGCGCAATCGTGCGCGGCGCCGACGGCTTGCTGTCGTTCTTCCGCCAGATCGGCCAAAAGCGCCCGCATCTGCCTTACGAAATCGATGGCGTGGTGTACAAGGTCAATCGCCTCGAGCAACAGGCGACGCTTGGCTTCGTCTCGCGCGCGCCGCGCTTCGCGCTGGCGCATAAATTCCCGGCGGAAGAAGCGATGACGCTGCTGCTGGGTATCGAAGTCCAGGTCGGGCGCACCGGCGCGATTACGCCGGTGGCGCGGCTGGCGCCGGTGTTCGTCGGCGGCGTCACGGTGACCAATGCGACGCTGCACAATGAAGATGAAGTGCGACGCAAGGATATCCGCATCGGCGACACGGTGATCGTGCGCCGCGCCGGCGACGTGATCCCGGAAGTGCTGGGCTGCGTGGCGGAAATGCGGCCTGCCGATGCGGCGGAATTCGTGATGCCGACCGTATGCCCGATCTGCGGTTCGGCGATTGTCCGCACTGAAGACGAGGCGGTGGCGCGTTGCTCGGGCGGCTGGGTCAAGTGTTCGGCGCAACGCAAGGGCAGCTTGTTGCACTTCGTATCGCGGCGGGCGATGGATGTCGAGGGCTTGGGCGATCAGTTGGTCGAGCAATTGGTCGACAAAAATGTAGTCACTACCGCAGCGGACTTGTACAGCAAGCTGGATTTGACCTCGCTGGCTACATTGGACCGGATGGCGGAAAAGTCTGCGCAAAACGTGCTGAAAGCGTTGGAAAAATCGAAAACCACGACCCTGGCGCGCTTCATCTATGCGCTCGGCATCCGCCATGTCGGCGAATCGACGGCCAAGGAATTGGCGCGTCATTTCGGCAATTTGGATGCGGTGCTGCATGCGTCCGAAGCGCAATTGCTGGAAGTCGCCGATATCGGCCCGGTGGTGGCGCAGTCGCTCAAGGCATATTTCGCCGATCCGCTCAACGTCGAATTGGTGGCGCAACTGCGCGCCGCCGGCATCGTTTGGCCGGAACAGGAAAGCGAAAACCGGCCCAAGCCGTTGCTGGGCAAAACCTTCGTGTTGACCGGCACCCTGCCGAACCTGACGCGCGACCAGGCCGCGCAGATGATCGAGGAGCAGGGCGGCAAAGTGTCCGGTTCGGTGTCGAAGAAGACCAGCTATGTGGTGGCCGGGGAAGAGGCGGGCAGCAAATTGGCGAAGGCGGAAGAGTTGGGCGTGCCGGTTTTGGATGAACACGGATTGCATCGATTACTTGCCGATGTACGTACCGATGTTACGCACTGACGTTGGAAAATGCCTTGGACGAGTCCCTTCCCCCTTGCAGGGGGAAGGTTAGGATGGGGGTAGAGCGTCTAATTTACAGCACGACGTATCTCGACCACTCTACCCCCTCCCTAACCCTCCCCCTGCAAGGGGGAGGGGATTCGCGCGGAGCCACTTTGGCGTTAGCGCGTAACCTCAATTACTTAGCAAATTGTTGGAAACATCATGAAAAAAATCAGAAAAGCAGTATTCCCGGTCGCCGGTCTGGGCAGCCGTTTTTTGCCGGCAACCAAGGCGCAGCCGAAGGAAATGTTGCCGATCGTCGACAAGCCTTTGATCCAGTATGCAGTGGAAGAGGCCGTGGCGGCAGGCATCACGGAAATGATTTTCATCACCGGGCGCAACAAGCGCGCGATCGAGGATCATTTCGATACCGCGTATGAACTGGAAGCGGAACTGGAAGCGTCCAACAAGCAGGCGCTGCTGGAATTGGTGCGCACGGTGATCCCGAAGAACATCACCTGCATCTATATCCGCCAATCCGCTCCGCTGGGGCTGGGGCATGCGGTGCTGTGCGCGCGTCCGGTGGTCGGCAACGAGCCTTTCGCGGTGCTGCTGGCGGACGATTTCATGGATGTCGAGGAGGGCGCCACGCCGGTGCTGGCACAGATGACCGAAGTATTCGAGCGCGAAGGTTCCAGCCTGCTGGCGGTGCATGACGTGCCGCGCGCCGAGACCAAGCAATACGGCATCGTCAGCGTCACGCCGTATCAGCCGACCCTGGAATTGGTCAATAGCATCGTCGAAAAACCGGCGCCGGAAAAAGCGCCGTCGACGCTGGCGGTGGTCGGACGTTATATCTTGAATAATCGGATTTTCGATTACCTGGAAGGCTTGGGCAAGGGCGCCGGCGGCGAGATCCAATTGACCGACGGCATTGCGGCGCTGATGCAGGCCGAGCGCGTGCTGGCCTATCGCTACACCGGCACGCGCTACGATTGCGGCTCCAAGCTCGGCTATTTGAAGGCGACGGTGGCGATGGGCCGCAAGCACGCGGAAATCGGCGCGGCGTTTTCCGACTATCTGGCGCAAAATTCATGACCGTTCACACTATCCTCAAAATGGGCGAACCGCGCTTGCTGCGGCAGGCGGAGCCGGTCACCCAGTTCGACACGCCTGAATTGCACGCGCTGATTGCGGACATGCGGGAAACCATGCATGCAGCCGGCGGCGTGGGCCTGGCGGCGCCGCAGATCGGCGTCAACCTGCAACTGGTGATTTTCGGTTTCCAGCAGAGCGAGCGCTATCCCGACGCCCCGCCGGTGCCGGAAACCATCTTGATCAATCCGGTCTTGACGCCGCTCGCGGACGACAAGGAAGACGGCTGGGAAGGCTGCCTGTCGGTGCCTGGTTTACGCGGCATGGTGCCGCGCTGGACCAAGTTGCGCTATGTGGGCGTCGACCAATACGGCAAAGCCATCGAGCGCGAGGTCGACGACTTCCATGCCCGCGTGGTGCAGCACGAGTGCGATCATCTGGCTGGCGTGCTGTATCCGATGCGCATGACCGATTTGTCGCGTTTGGGCTATATCGACGTGCTATTCCCCGACATGGACCCGGCTGCCGATGACTGAGGGGCGCAAAGCGGTCAGCGGGAAAAAACCGGCGCGAAAAAAATCGCGCCTGGAAAACACGACTGTCACGCGCGTCGGCGAACCGCACTGGCATTGGAGCGACGCCTATCACATCATACTGACCCTCAGTTGGCCGCGCTTTTTCGCGCTGATGGTCGGCATTTATTTTTTGGTCAACCTGGCATTTGCGACCGCTTTCTACGCCGTGCCCGGCACGATCGTCAATTCCCACCCCGGATCGTTTGCCGACGCCTTCTTCTTTTCGATTGAAACCCTGGCCACCGTCGGTTACGGCGTGATGAGCCCGGCCACGGTCTATGGACATGTGGTGGCGTCGACCGAAATCCTGCTCGGCATGCTGGTGACGGCGATGCTGACCGGCTTGCTGTTCGCCCGATTTTCGCGCCCGACTGCGCGCGTGCTGTTTTCCGAAGTGGCGGTGATTACCACCTTCGACGGCAATTCCACGCTGATGGTGCGGGCCGGCAACGAACGCAATAACCTGATCCTGGAAGCGTCGGTGCGCATGTCATTGATCCGCAAGGAGCGCACCAAGGAGGGCGAGACCTTTTATCGCGTGCACGATTTGAAGCTGGAGCGCGAGCGCAGCAGCGCCTTTGCGATGAGCTGGACGGTGATGCACAAGATCGACGACAACAGCCCGTTATTCGGCAAGAGCGTCAGCGATTTGCTGATCGATGAGGTGACGCTGAATGTGGCGATCTCGGGCCAGGATGAAACGCTCAACGACACCGTGCATGCGCGCAAGTCCTACGAGCCGGAAGACATCCTGTTCGGCAGCCATTTTGCCGATATCCTGTTTGAACGGGAAAGCGGAAAATGGAGCGTGGATTTTACGAAATTCCACGACGTGAAACCGGATTCGCCGCCAGCTAATTAAACGTGGCTGATCATTACTCACAAGTCTTGGCAGTCAGGGTTTCCCCTCTCCCGCAGGCGGGCTGGTGATTACCCACAAGTGCGTGCAAGGGCTTGGCTCCTCTCTGCCCGCTTGCGGGAGAGAGGCTGGGAGAGAGGGTTTGCGAACCGCATAAAACCCTCTCCCCTGCCCCTACGCGGGCCGCCCTCTCCCGCAAGCGGGCAGAGGGGAATGCAGCGCCGCCACTTGTGGGGAATGACCAGCGCAGGCGGGAGAGGGGTGACGTACGCTACTTCAAGATGTAGGTAATGATCAGGGCTTTGCCTGGGGCTATTTACTGACGTTGCACTCAGAACTGTTCTTCCGCACCCAGATAGCGCCATTTCCCTTCGGGCAGGTTGCCCAGCATGATGCGGCCGATTCGGACGCGTTTCAAGCCGATCACCTTGAGTCCGACAGCTTCGCACATGCGGCGAATTTGCCGCTTCTTGCCTTCGCGCAGCACGAAACTGAGCTGATCCTCGTTCTGCCATTGTACTTTGGCCGGCAGCAAGGCTTTGCCGTCGAGCGTCAAGCCGTGGCGCAGGCGCTGCAATTCGCTATCCGGGAATTTTCCGCCCTTCGTGTATTTCACGCGCACCAAGTATTCCTTTTCGACTGCGGTATCTTCGCCGATCAATTGCTTGGCGACGCGCCCGTCCTGGGTCAGGATCAATAGTCCGACCGAATCGATGTCCAGGCGACCGGCCGGCACCAGGCTGCGCAACTGGGTCGGGTGGAATTGCTGCGGCGCCTGGTCTTCGCTCCAGCGGTTTTCCGGCTTGACCAGCACCACTGCCGGCTGGTAGCCGTCTTCGGCCTGGCCGCTGACAAAGCCGAGCGGCTTGTTGACCAATATCGTGACCCGCTTCGATTGTTCGGCAGCGGCCTGGCGCTCGACCGTCACGCGCTGATGCGGCAACACCTTGCTGCCCAGTTCGGAGACGACCTTGCCGTCGACCCGGACCCAGCCGCGTGCGATCCACTCGTCGGCTTCGCGGCGCGAGCACAGGCCAAGTTCGGACATGCGTTTGGAAAGGCGGAGCGGTTCTGTCATGGTTTATCGCGTAAGTTAAACAGGTTCATCTGAGTATTTTGTGGGCAAGTCGTTTGGCTTTAACGCACCCCTTCGTCATTCCCGCGAAGGCGGGAATCCATACGGCGTTAGTTTGACCGAACTCACTATGGGTTCCCGCCTTCGCGGGAACGACGAGTTTTTTGCCGAGCTTGTGCGAATGCGTTTCCTTGCACACAAAAAGTCGGAACTACCGTCAAACATGGAGCGCTTCCAGTAAATCGGTTTCCAACTGGATCTGGCTGCGGGCGTTGTTGAGCACCGGGCCGTCGACCAGGAACACGTCTTCGACCCGCTCGCCGAGCGTCATGATCTTCGCAGTATGCAGATTGACCTTGTATTTTGCCAGCACGTTGGCGATAGAATACAGCAAGCCGTTGCGGTCGCTGGCCGACACCGACAGCAGATAGTAGCGGCCACGCTCGTCGGGGCGCAGATCGACCGTCGGCGTGATCGGGAAGGTGCGCGACAGGCGCGACAGCCGGCCTTTGGTCGGCGCCGGCAGCGGTCCTTGCGATTGCAGCAGTTCGCGCAATTCGTGCTCGACCAGGTTCATGATGTCGCGATAATTTTTCGCGAACATCGCTTCCGTCACCAGGAAGGTATCGAGCGCGTAGCCGTGCCGCGTGGTGTGAATCTTGGCGTCGAGAATGCTGAAATTCTTGCGGTCGAAATAGCTGCAGATGCGGGCGAACAAGTCGGGCTGATCCTTGACGTAGACGACCACTTGCAAGCCTTCGCCGATGGAGGCCAGCCGGCATTTGACGACCGGGATCTCGCTGTCGACCTTGTTGCACAAGACCCGCGTTTCCCAGGCGATGTCGGCGGCGTCGTGGCGCAGGAAGTAGCCGACATCGAGTTGCTGCCAAAGCTTTTCATGGGCATCGGCCTTCAGGCCGTACAGGCGCATGGTCTTGAGCGCGGCATCCTTGCGGCTGATTAATTCGCGATCGGGCGAATGGCTTTCGCCGCCCAGCACCCGCAAGGTCATCCGGTACAAGTCTTCCAGCAACTTGCCCTTCCACGCGTTCCACACTTTGGGGCTGGTGCCGCGAATGTCGGCAACGGTGAGCAGGTAGAGCGCCGTCAGATGCCGCTCGTCGCCGACCAGTTCGGCGAAGCTGTCGATCACGCGCGGGTCGGATAGATCCTGCTTCTGCGCCAGTTGCGACATGGTCAGGTGATGTTCGACCAAAAATTCCACCAGGTTGGTGTCGGCTTTTTCGACGCCATGTTCCTTGCAGAACTTGCGCGCGTCGGCCCGGCCCAACTGCGAATGGTCGCCGCCCCGGCCCTTGGCAATGTCGTGGAACAGCGCGGCGATATACAGCACCCAAGGGTGGGAGAAATTGGCGATCAACTGGCTGCAATACGGATATTCATGCACATGCTCGGCCGTCATGAAGCGCCGCATATTGCGCACCACCATCAGGATATGCTGGTCGACCGTGTACACGTGGAACAAGTCGTGCTGCATCTGGCCGATGATGCGGCGGAAATTCGGCAGGTAGCGCCCCAGCACACTGCTCTGGTTCATGCCGCGCAACGCATGGGTGACGCCTTGCGGCGCTTGCAGTATCTGCAGGAACAGCGCGCGATTGTGCGGGTCCTTGCGGAATTTCGCATCGATTTCAAAGCGCGCATGCCATAGAGCGCGCAGCGTGCGCGCGGTCATGCCCTTCAATTCGGGATGCAGCGCCAGCACCAGGAACACTTCCAGCATGGTCGACGGTGTCGCCGCGAAGGTGTCGTCGCGGGCGATATCGATCAAGCCGTTGACCTCGTTGAAGTTGGGCGTGATCGGTTGCGGCGAAGCCGGCACCGGGAACAATTGCGCGCCGATGTTTTGCAGCAAGATGGTGTTCAACTGCGTGACCGCCTTGGCGGCCCAGTAGTAGTGCTGCATCAGGTATTCGCTGGCGCGCCGCGTATCGGTATTCTTGTACCCGAAGGTTTCGGCGACCGCCGTCTGCACGTCGAACACCAGCCGGTCTTCGCGTCGTTTGGCGTAGATGTGCAGACGGATGCGGATGTCCTTGAACGCGCGCTCTTTCTGCGTCAATTGCCTCGCTTCGGTTGAGGTAATCAATCCGCGCTCGGCCAGCTTGCGCCAGGAATCGCCCAGTCCGGCGGCCTTGGCAACCCACAGGATCACTTGCAAGTCGCGCAATCCGCCGGGGCTTTCCTTGCAATTGGGCTCCAGGCTGTACGGCGTATCTTCGTATTTCGCATGGCGCTGCCGCATTTCCAGGGTCTTGGCCTGAAAGAACGCTTGCGGGTCCATCGCGGCCTGGCAGCGCTCTTGCAAGAACAAAAACAGCTTGCGGTTGCCGGTCACGCGGCGCGCTTCCAGCAGCGCGGTCTGCACGGTGATGTCGGCGGCCGCCTCGGACAGGCATTCGTCGATGGTGCGGATGCTATGGCCGATTTCCAGGCCGATGTCCCAAAACTGCCGCACCAATTCTTCCAGCTTTAATTTCAGCGCCGCATCAGGCGCTGCATCCAGCAGAATCAGCACGTCGACGTCGGAGCAGGGGAATAATTCGCCGCGTCCATAGCCGCCCACCGCGACCAGCGCGGCATTTTGCGGTAGATGAAATGCTTGCCAGACATGAGTCAGCGCGTCGTCGACGCTTTGCCGCAGGTGGCTGAGGAGCTTTTCGGGCTTGCGGTCGGCTTGGAAAGTATCAATGATGGCGCTGCGCTCGGCACGCAGCTTCTCTTTGACCGCCAGGGCCAGGCTGGCATCGGGCTTCATGGGCGTCGGCACGCGATTAAACGCCGACAGTCTGTGGGGCAGCAGCCTTTTGAATAAACGCCGGCGGCGGCGGCATTCCGGGCGAAACGGTCAATACTTCATACCCGGTTTCCGTCACCAGCACGGTATGCTCCCATTGTGCCGACAGGCTGCGATCCTTGGTCTTGATGGTCCAGCCGTCGCCCATTTCGCGGATTTCGCGGCGTCCGGCGTTAATCATCGGCTCCACCGTGAAGATCATTCCCGCAACCAGTTCGGTCAGCGTTCCCGGACGGCCATAGTGCAACACTTGCGGGTCTTCATGGAATACCTTGCCGATGCCGTGGCCGCAGAATTCGCGCACCACGCTATAGCCGGCTTGCTCGGCATGCTGCTGGATGACGAAGCCGATATCGCCCAAGTGGGCGCCGGGCTTGATTTTCGAGATGCCCAGCCACATGCACTCGAAGGTGATGTCGTTCAAGCGGCGCGCCAGGATCGATGGTTCGCCGGCGACGTACATGCGGCTGGTGTCGCCGTGATAGCCGTCCTTGATGACGGTGATGTCGAGGTTGACCACATCGCCGTTCTTCAACACCTTGTCGCCCGGAATGCCGTGGCAGACGACATCGTTGACCGAGGTGCAGATGGCTTTCGGGTAGGGCGTATAGCCGGGCGGGCAATAGTTCAGCGGCGCCGGTATCGTGCCCTGCACATCGACCATGTATTCGTGGCAGAGACGGTCGATCTCGCCGGTGGTGACGCCTACCTTGACGAAAGGCGCAATGTAATCCAGCACTTCGGCAGCCAGTTTGCCGGCAACGCGCATGCCGACGATGTCGTCCGCAGTTTTGATTGTGATCGATGACATAGGTGAACCAAAGTGAGCTGGAGTGCAGCTTAAAGAAACGGTAATACCGAATTATAGTCGAGGCGGGGCGTGCGCGCTGTGTAGGGATTGATCGAAAAGGCAGCTTTCCCCGTTGCATTCGCAGGTTGCCTCCCTCCCGCCTGCGGGCGAGGGGTGACGTGCGCCACCTCAAGCTGGAGAGTGGTGATGATCCATTTTGTTGATATTAAGTCAGTTAAATGCAGCGAATTTCGGGCAATACGGACAGTTTTGGCCTGTCATTTCGACCAAAAGTGGCGCGGCCCTTGAATGAAATGGTCGTTATAGGGTAGAATCTCGGGTTAGCTTGAATCGTCTTTCATTTGAAGAAATAAACGAAACAAGTGAAACTTGATTTTTAAATCGCGAATTCGCTCGACAAGGGTGCTCGCAATGGATTCCTGCAATGATGGATTCCGTCGAGTCACTGAGCGCGTTCCAGACCCAACCCTGGAGAAATAGAATGTCCGTAACAATGCGTGAAATGCTGGAAGCCGGTGTCCACTTCGGTCACCAAACCCGTTTCTGGAACCCCAAGATGGCGCCGTTCATCTTCGGTCACCGCAACAAGATTCATATCGTCAACCTGGAAAAGACCCTGGCGATGTACCAGGACGCGATGAAGTACATCCGTCAATTGTCTTCCAATCGCGGCACCATCCTGCTGGTCGGCACCAAGCGCCAGGCCCGTGAAACCATCGCCGCCGAAGCGCAGCGTTGCGGCATGCCTTACGTCGATCAGCGTTGGCTGGGCGGCATGCTGACCAACTTCAAGACCATCAAGACATCGATCAAGCGCTTGAAGGACATGGAAGCGGCAATCGAAGACGGTTCGGTCGAAAAGCTGAGCAAGAAGGAAGCGCTGATGTTCCAGCGCGAAATGATCAAGCTGCAAAAATCGATCGGCGGCATCAAGGATATGGGCGGCGTGCCCGACGCGATTTTCGTGGTCGACGTCGGCTATCACAAGGGCGCCATCACCGAAGCCGCCAAGCTCGGCATTCCGGTCATCGGCGTGGTCGATACCAACCACTCGCCAGAAGGCGTGACCTATGTAATCCCTGGCAACGACGATTCGTCCAAGGCGATCATGCTGTATGCGCGCGGCGTTGCCGATGCGATCCTGGAAGGCCGCGCCAATGCGATGAACGACGTGGTCGAGTCGATCAAGACTGGCGGCAACGGCGATGAATTCGTCGAGGTCAGCAACCAGGCGTAAGTCTGCATTGACGGCGTCGATACGGCAGGCCGGTCGAGCTGCCGTTGCGATGCTTGGGTTTTAATAGATGGGGCAACGTGTGGTAGCCCCATTTTTTTAAGTAAATAGTAAACGTATTATTGAACGAATTTCGAGTATGGGAGTCCGACAGGACGCCCACTTAGCTAGGAGATGAAGATGGCGGCAATTACAGCAGCAATGGTCGGCGAACTGCGCGCAAAGACCGATGCGCCGATGATGGAATGCAAGAAGGCATTGACGGAAGCCGAAGGCGATCCGGTCAAGGCGGAAGAAATCCTGCGCGTGAAACTGGGCACCAAGGCATCCAAGGCTTCGTCGCGGATCACCGCCGAAGGCGTGGTTGCCGCCCACATCGCCGGTGGCGTGGGCGCTTTGGTCGAAGTCAATTGCGAAACCGACTTCGTCACCAAGAACGACGAATTCCTGGCGCTGGCAGCTGCCTGCGCGAAACTGATCGCCGAACACAATCCGGCCGACGTGGCCGCATTGTTGGCTTTGCCGCTGGACGGCAAGACGGTCGAAGAACAGCGCGCCGCATTGATCGGCCGCATTGGCGAAAACATGTCGGTGCGCCGCTTCCAGCGCTTTGAAACGACCGGCAAGCTGGTCTCGTACCTGCACGGCACGCGCATCGGCGTGGTGGTCGATTTCACCGGCGCAGACGACCAGGTCGGCAAGGACGTGGCGATGCACATCGCTGCGATGAAGCCGGTTTCGCTGTCGGCGGATCAAGTGCCTGCGGATTTGATCGAAAAAGAACGCACCGTGGCGTCCTTGAAGGCTGCCGAATCCGGCAAGCCTGCCGAAATCGTCAGCAAGATGGTCGAAGGCTCGGTGCAGAAGTTCCTGAAGGAAGTGTCGCTGCTGAATCAGACCTTCGTCAAGAACGACAAGCAAACCGTCGAGCAGATGTTGAAGGCCACCAATTCAGCGGTCAAGGCATTCACGATGTTTGTGGTGGGCGAGGGCATCGAAAAGAAACAGGATGACTTTGCTGCCGAGGTGGCAGCGCAAGTTGCTGCCGCCAAGCAGGCTTAAAAAAAGCGGGCCGAAAGGCCCGTTTTTTTAAGTTCGCAGTATCGAGGTATTGTAAAATTAGCAGGAGTCTCTAAAAGCATCGGATGTGATTCAAACTGTTTGGAAAATATCAATGCAATGCACAAAATCTCCGTCGTTCCCGCGAAAGCGGGAATCCATAAGCCACTTGCCAGGGCAGACTCACTATGGGTTCCCGCTTTCGGGGGAACGACGGAAGGGTAACGAAAGTTTTCCCAACTTTGAATCACACAAAAAGCATCACCCCGCACATTAGAGAAGTTATCACCGGACAAACTCAGGAGCCCAATTCATGCCCAAACCAGCCTATAAACGTGTCCTCCTCAAACTTTCCGGTGAAGCCTTGATGGGTGACGATCCATACGGGATCAATCGCGCGACCATCGAACGCATGGTGGCCGACGTTTCGGAAGTGGCGCAACTGGGCGTTGAGTTGGCAATCGTGATCGGGGCTGGCAACATATTCCGCGGTGTCGCTCCCGGCGCGCAAGGGATGGATCGCGCCACCGCCGACTACATGGGCATGCTGGCGACGGTGATTAATTCGCTGGCCTTGGCCGATGCGATGCGGCAAGCCGGCATTACCGCGCGCGTGATGTCGGCCATCAGCATCGAACAGGTGGTCGAGCCGTACGTGCGCCCCAAGGCGCTACAATATCTGGAAGAAGGCAAGATCGTCATTTTCGCCGCCGGCACCGGCAATCCGTTTTTCACCACCGATACCGCCGCCGCGCTGCGCGGCTCGGAAATCGGCGCGGAAATCGTGTTGAAGGCCACCAAGGTGGATGGCGTCTATAGCGCCGATCCGAAGAAAGACCCGGAGGCGACGCGCTACTCGACGATTACGTTCGACGAAGCGATTGCCAAGCGGCTGCAAGTGATGGATGCTACCGCTTTCGCGCTGTGCCGCGACCAAAAATTGCCGATCAAGGTGTTTTCCATCATCAAGCCGGGCGCGCTGCGGCGCGTCGTCCTGGGTGAGGACGAAGGGACCTTGGTTCACGTTTAAAAAAAGGGGCCTCTCTTTTATTGAGGCCCCGACTCGTTGCAGAAGAGGAGAAGAGAATGTCTGTCGTTGATGTCAAAAAAAGCGCCGATCAAAGAATGCATAAGTCGATCGAGACTTTGAAGGCCGATCTGGCCAAAGTCCGCACCGGCCGCGCGCACACCGGCATACTCGATCATGTAATGGTCGACTATTACGGCAATCCGACGGCGTTGAGCCAGGTCGCCAACGTGACCCTGGTCGACGCCCGCACCATCGGCGTGCAGCCGTGGGAAAAGAAAATGGTCGCCGTGATCGAAAAAGCGATCCGCGAATCCGACCTGGGCTTGAATCCGTCGACCCAAGGCGATTTGATCCGCGTGCCGACGCCGCCGTTGACCGAAGAGCGGCGCAAGGAAATGGTGAAGTTGGTCAAGAGCGAAGGCGAAGACGCGAAAATTGCGGTGCGCAATATTCGCCGCGACGCCAACGAAGCCTTGAAAAAACTGTTGAAAGACAAGGCTTGCTCGGAAGACGACGAGCGCCGCGCGCAAGACGAAGTGCAGAAATTGACCGATAAGTTTGTTCAGGAAGTCGATAAGCTGGTTGTCGAAAAAGAGAAGGAAGTGCTGACCGTATAGGCACTTGCCACGGAGTGCGGTATTTTATGCGGCGCTCCTGTAACTTTTTGAAAGTTGCGTGACAACCAAGCGCAAGAAGTCGTAGAGTGGGCACTGGTGCCCACTCTCGCTTTTGGGAAGGCTAGGCGTTAGCGCGATTTTCCAACGGGAAACTTTATTTTATTGCAGATTTCATGACGTCATCCAGTTCGACACAAGCGGTGCCAGAGATTTTCGCGGTGCCACGGCATATCGCCATGATTATGGATGGCAATGGGCGCTGGGCCACCAAGCGCTACCTGCCGCGCGTGGCCGGGCATGTGCAGGGCGTCAAGGCGGTGCGCGGCATCGTCGAGGCCTGCGCGGTGCGCGGCGTCGAATTTCTGACCTTGTTCGCCTTCAGCTCGGAAAACTGGCGGCGGCCAGCCGACGAAGTGTCGCTCTTGATGCGTCTGTTCGTCAATGCACTGGAGCGCGAAGTCGACAAGATGCACGCCAACGAAATTCGCCTGAAAGTGGTGGGCGACTTGAGTCGTTTCGACGCCAAGTTGCAGGAAATGATCGCCGAAGCGCAGCGCAAGACAGAAGATAATCGACGCCTGACCGTGACTATCTGCGCCAATTACGGCGGACGCTGGGACATTTTGCAGGCGGTCGAAAAAATGCTGGCCGCCAATCCGGGCCTGGTGGCGCCGACCGAAGAGCAACTTGCGCCCCACCTGGCGCTGGCTTATGCGCCGGAGCCGGATCTGTTCATCCGCACCGGCGGCGAAGAGCGGATCTCCAATTTTCTGCTGTGGCAGCTTGCCTACTCGGAACTGTATTTTACCGATACCTATTGGCCCGACTTCGATGCCGAGGCGCTGGACCTGGCCATCGCCTCGTATCGGCAAAGGGAACGCCGCTTCGGACGCACCAGCGAGCAATTGCTGGAACAGAAAAAGGCATCCTGATGCTCAAGACGAGGGTGATAACGGCGTTGGTTTTGCTGGCGGGATTGCTGCTGATTCTGGTCTTGAATTCGTACGCGGTATTTGCATTGGCGCTGGCGGCGTTTTTCGGCGCTGCGGCGTGGGAGAGCATGCGCCTGTTCGGCGCCAAGCTGCCGCTGCAAGGCGCTGCGCTATGGACGGCGGCATTCCTGTTTCTCGCCTTTGTGCGCGCGGAGACCTCGCTGCCCTTGCCGTTCATTGTATTGATCGGCATCAGTGCGCTGTCCTGGGCGGTGCGCCTGGCGCCGTCGCTGGCGATCGGTTTGCCGCCGCTGGCGAGCGTCGGCAATCGCCTGCTGAACGTCATTTACGACCTTTCCATCCTGGCCTGCTTCGTGGCGATGCTGGCTTTGTTCCAGCGCTCCACCTTGTACCTGTTTTCGGTGCTGGCAATCGTCTGGATCGCCGATATCGGCGCGTATTTCAGCGGCAAAGCCTTCGGCAAGCGCAAGCTGGCGCCATCGATTTCGCCCGGAAAATCGTGGGAAGGCGTCATCGGCGGCTGGCTGGCGGTCTTGTTGTTGACCGCCGTCAGCACGCGGATTCCCGAATTGCGCGATACTTTCGCGGTCAAGTTGCAATCGGCCTGGGGCTGGGCTGGATTTGTCGCGGCACTGACGGTGATCGTGGCCGCCAGCGTGGTCGGCGATCTGTTTGAATCGCAATTGAAACGGCGCATCGCGATGAAAGACAGCAGCAATCTATTGCCCGGACACGGCGGCGTGCTGGACCGCATCGATGCGTTGATCCCGGTGTTGCCGCTGGCGGTCTTGATAGCTTATTGGATAGGCGCGTAAGGAAGATGCAAAACATAACGATACTCGGCTCGACCGGATCGATCGGCGTATCGACGCTGGACGTGATCGCGCGCCACCACGACCGCTACTGTGTGTATGCGTTGACAGCAAATACCAAGGTCGAAGAATTGGCGCTGCAATGCGCAAAATTCCGGCCCCAGGTGGCAGTGGTCGGCTCCGCGCAGGCGGCGCAGCAATTGCAGCGCTTGCTGGCCGAGGAGGGCGTGTCGACCGAAGTCGCCTATGGCGTGGAAGCGCTGTGCGCAGTCGCGTGCGCTGCCGGCTGCGATGCGGTGATGGCGGCAATCGTCGGCGCGGCAGGTCTTGCGCCCACCTTGGCCGCAGCGCGCGCCGGCAAGAAAATCCTGTTGGCGAACAAGGAAGCACTGGTCATGTCGGGCCAATTGTTTATGGACGCAGTGGCCGCCAGCGGCGCGGTGCTGATGCCGATCGACAGCGAACATAATGCGATCTTCCAATGCCTGCCGCTCAACTATCAGCGCGTGCCGGCGCAATGCGGTGTCGCCAAGATTTTATTGACGGCATCCGGCGGGCCGTTCCTGAAGCGCGCGGTCGAGACGCTCGATGCCGTCACGCCGGCCGAGGCAGTCGCCCATCCGAACTGGGTGATGGGGCGCAAGATATCGGTCGATTCGGCGACCATGATGAACAAGGGGCTGGAAGTGATCGAGGCGCATTGGCTGTTCGGCGCGCCGGCGGCCCAGATCGACGTGGTGATTCACCCGCAAAGCGTGATCCACTCGATGGTTTCCTACGTCGACGGTTCGGTGCTGGCGCAAATGGGCAATCCCGATATGCGCACGCCGATTGCCCATGCGTTGGCATTTCCCGATCGGATTTTATCCGGCGTGCCGCCTATCGATCTGGCGAAGATCGGCCAATTGCAATTCGAGCGCCCCGACTTCGACCGTTTCCCGTGCCTGAAACTGGCGTATGATGCTTTGCGGGCGGGCGGTTCCGCGCCTGCCATATTGAACGCCGCCAACGAAGTCGCGGTCCAAGCATTTTTGGATGGACAAATAGGGTTCCGCATGATCGACCGATTGATCGCCAGGGTCATGGATAAATTGCCGCACGATACCGTGCACGATATCGATGCCGTGCTGGAGCATGATCGCAGCGCGCGCGCTGTCGCCCATTCGTTGATGCACACATGATTTCATCGATACAGACCGTGGTTGCCGCATTGCTCGCCTTCGGCGTGCTGGTGGTGGTGCATGAGTTGGGCCATTACCTGGTCGCGCGCCTGTGCGGCGTCAAGATTTTGCGTTTTTCAGTCGGCATGGGAAAAGTCGTTTATTCGCGCCGCCTCGGACGCGATCAAACCGAATGGGCGATTTCGATGCTGCCGCTGGGCGGTTACGTGCAAATGCTGGATGCGCGCGATCAGGATCTCAGCACGGTCGCCGAAGAGGATTTGACGCGGGAATTTACCCGTCAATCGGTATGGCGGCGCATCGCCATCGTGGCTGCCGGCCCGATTGCTAATTTCATACTGGCAATTGTTATCTTTTGCGGCTTGTTTATTCACGGCATGCCCGATCCGGTGGCCCGTTTGGGGACAGTGCCGGAGCATTCGATTGCCGCCAATGCCGGTCTGCGTGGCGGCGAATTGATTACCGCAGTCAATGGGCAAGCGGTGCGCAGTTGGTCGGAATTGCGCTGGAGTCTGGCGCAGCTTGCGATTGAAAAGACCGCCGCGCACCTGGATTACGAACGGACGGCAGACGATACGCAAGTCCAGTCGAAGGGTAGCGTCACCTTTTCGCTCGACAGCGTTTCGGCCGAAGACCTCGAAAAAGATTTTATGAGCCGCATCGGACTGCTGCTCAAGCGGCCGAAAGCAGTGCTGGGCGAAGTGCTTGCCGACGGCCCGGCCATGCTCGCCGGTTTGCATGAGGGCGATCTGGTGGTTTCCGTCAATGGCGTGCAGATCGCCGATAAAATTCAATTGCAGGAAATTGTGCGTGCTGCGCCCGGCAAAAGCTTGCAAATAACTGTGCGGCGCAACGATAAAGACTTGACCTTCGCAGTGATTCCCGACACGGTCAAGGAAAACGGTCGGACATTTGGCGCGATCCGGGTTGTTTTGCCCGCTGCGCCGGAAATGACGCTGGCACGAGAGACACCACTCAACGCGGTGCAAAAAGCAGTGCGGCAAACCTGGGAGACCAGTGTTTTGCAGCTGAAGATGATTGGTAAAATGATAATGGGAGAACTTTCCTGGAAGAATATCACCGGACCGATCACCATCGCCGACTATGCCGGCCAGACTGCCAAAGTCGGCGTCATCAGCTACCTCAGCTTCCTCGCCTTCATCAGCATCAGCCTGGGCGTGATGAATCTCCTGCCCATTCCAGTTTTAGATGGAGGGCTTTTGCTGTATTATTCGCTGGAAGTTTTGACTGGACGCCCGGTCTCTGCGCGCTTTGGCGAGATTGCCCAGCGTGCCGGGATAGGTATCTTGATGACGCTGATGATCGTTGCCGTTTTCAACGATATCGCACGCCACATGACTTGAACTTGTCGTAGCCTGATTCCGACAAGAATATTAAACAGAATAATATCCAATGAAATTATATTCAGAGCGTTTTTTATTGCCGTCTTTTCCTCGTCGTGTGATTGCCGCCGCCGCGTTTGCCATATGCTCAGGCCATGTGCTCGCCGCGGAGCCGTTCGAGGTCAAGGATATTCGGGTCGAAGGCATCCAGCGCACCGAAGCTGGCACCGTGTTCAACTATCTGCCGCTGAAAGTGGGGGAAACCTATACCGATGCCAAGGGCACGGCGGCGATCAAGGCTTTGTACGCGACTGGCTTGTTCAAGGATATTCGCATCGAAATCGAAGGCAACGTATTGGTGGTGGCGGTCGAGGAGCGGCCGGCGATTGCCAAGGTCGACTTTAGCGGCACCAAGGAATTCGAGAAAGATCAACTGATCAAGGCGTTGAAGGATATCGGCGTCGGCGAAACCCATATTTTCGACAAGTCGCTGGTCGACCGCGCCGAACAGGAGTTGAAGCGCGAATACCTGTCCAAAGGCTTGTACGGCGTGCAGATCACCACGACGGTGACGCCGATCGAGCGCAATCGCGTCAATATCACATTCGCGGTCGACGAAGGCGAAGCGGCGCATATCCGGCAAATCAAGTTTGTCGGCAACAAGGCGTTTTCGGATTCCGACTTGCAGAAGATCCTCAAGTTGTCCACCTCCGGCTGGTTCACCTGGTATTCGAAGGCCGACCAATACTCGAAGCAAAAGCTGTCCGGCGACATCGAAAGCTTGAAGTCGTATTATCTGGATCGCGGCTATCTGGAAATGCAGATCGAATCGACGCAGGTGTCGATCACGACCGACAAGAAGGACATCTACATCACGATCAATATTTCCGAAGGCGAAAAATATACGGTCTCCAGCATCAAGCTGGCCGGCGAAATGCTGGGACGCGAAAGCGAATTCGAAGGGTTGATGTCCTTGAAAGCGGGCGAAGTGTATTCGGGCCAAAAGCTGACCGACAGCACCAAGAAGATTTCCGACCGCATGGGCAATTTCGGCTATGCATTTGCCAATGTCAATGCCAATCCGGAAATCGACAAGGACAAGAAGGAAGTCGCGTTCACCGTGTTGATCGATCCGGGCAAACGGGTGTACGTGCGCCATATCAATATCACGGGCAATACCAAGACCCGCGACGAAGTGATCCGCCGCGAATTCCGTCAATACGAAGCGTCCTGGTACGATGGCGAGAAAATCAAGCGCTCGCGCGACCGCGTCGACCGTCTCGGCTATTTCAAGGAAGTCACGGTGGAAACGCCGGAAGTGGTCGGCAGCAGCGACCAGGTCGATGTCAATCTAGCGGTCACCGAGCGTCCGACCGGTAATATCACCCTGGGCGCCGGCTATTCGCAATACGAAAAATTGTCGATCAATGCCGGTATCCAGCAAGAAAATGCATTCGGCAGCGGCGACACCATCGGCGTGCAAGTCAATACCAGCGCGTTGAACCGGACCATCGCGTTGTCGCACACCGCGCCTTACGTGACCGACGACGGCATCAGCCGCACGATCGAACTGTATTTGCGCACGATGCGTCCGCCCCAGAGCAATAGCGGTTACTTCTACGTCCGCACTTTAGGGACGAAGGTGAGCTTCGGCGTGCCGTTTACCGAGTTCGATCGCGTATTTTTCGGTATCGGCGTCGAGCACACCGAGGTGCAGACCTACAAGAACGATCCAGGTTACGCCGATAGTCCGATTCTGTACCAGGAATACGTGCAGCAGTTCGGCGACGGCTCGCAAGCGACCACAACCAGTTTCCCGTTGACCGCTTCCTGGGCGCGCGATAGCCGCAACAGTGCGCTGACGCCGACCGCCGGGCAACTGCAACGTGCAAACATCGAATTTGCGCCGGAAGGCACTCTGCGCTATTATCGTGCCGTTTACCAGAGTCAATATTACCGTCCGATTGCCAGCTGGATGACCCTGGCCTTGAACGGGGAATTCGACTACGGTCGCGGTCTGAATGGCAAGCCGTTCCCGGTGTTCAAGAATTGGTACGCGGGCGGTATCGGATCGGTGCGCGGCTACTATACCTCGACCTTGGGGCCATTGGATGTCAATGGCGATCCGTTGGGTGGTGCTTCACGGCTTATCATGAATGCCGAGTTGCACTTCCCGTTCCCCGGTTCGACCAAAGACGCTGGCTTGCAATGGTTTACCTTTGTCGACGGCGGCAACGTATTTGCCGATCGGCAACGGATAGAATTCAGTCAGTTGAGATATTCCGCCGGTCTCGGGATCAGTTGGATTTCACCGGTTGGCCCTCTGAAGTTAAGCTATGCGCAGCCTTTGAATGCGCAGCCGACGGATCAAAAAGAGCGCTTCCAATTCCAGCTGGGAACCGGGTTCTGATAGGATGCTTGGGGGGTAGTATTTTGATAATGGCAATTTGAAATGCGGAGAACGATCTTGAAGTATCTAGCAAACCCATCGATGTTTTTGAAATTCGCAGTTTTGTGCGGTGTGGCGTGTTGTGCGTTGAATGGCGCGCAGGCGCAAGAAGCCAGAATCGGTTATATCAATAGCCAACGCATTGTCAATGAAGCAGCACCGTTCAAGGCCGCTTCCGCAAAAATCAAGGCGGAATTCGGCAAGCGCGTGCAAGATCTGCAAGACATGGATGCGCGTTTGAAAGCGATGCAGGCGAAATTGGAAAAAGACGCTCCCGTCATGTCCGAGTCGGATATGAACAAGGGCCAGCGCGACTTGATCGAATTGAACAAGGATTTCCAACGCAAGCAACGCGAATTGCAGGAAGACTTGTCGCAACGCAAGAACGAGGAACATGAAACCGCCTTCGGCCGCGTCAACAAAGTGATCCAGCAGATTGCCGAAAAGGAAAAGTACGACCTCGTGATTCAAGACTCGCTGTATCATAGCGCGCGCGTCGATATCACCGACAAAGTGCTCAAAGAACTGGATGCAGGGAAGTAAAGTGCACGGGCACAGGCCATGCTCGCATGTCGGATCTGGCTTGGTCGTGCATCGATTGATGAAACATTGAGCGCTAAGACCGCGCTGTAATATAAGGGCCGCAATGGGCACTCGGCTAAATGAATTGGTCGAACGCTTGGGAGGCCAATTGGTGGGCGATGCCGAGATCGAGATCTCGGGCGTCGCGCCTCTAGACGTCGCCGATGCGACGCAGATCACTTTCCTTTCCAATCCCAAGCTGAGATCGCAAGCGGCGCAAAGCGGCGCCGCTGCGCTTATTTTGTCGCCGTCGGACGACAAACTGATTGGCGCCGATTTTCGCGGCGCGCGCATCGTCACCGCCAATCCGTACGCATATTTTGCGCGCGTGGCGCAGGTTTTCGCGGCACAGCACAGCATCCCGGCGCCGCCAGGCATCCATCCGACGGCGGTAGTCGATCCGACTGCCGTGCTCGCTCCCGATGCCAGCATCGGGCCGTTCGTCGTGATCGAGGCCGATGCGCACATCGAGGAGGGCGCGGTAATCGACGCTGCCAGTTTCGTCGGGCGTGGCGCGCGTATCGGCGCGGGAACCCATTTCTTTGCCCGCGTTACCTTCCACGCCGGTTGCCGGATCGGCGCGCGCGGCATCGTGCATTCGGGCGCGGTCATCGGCGCCGACGGTTTCGGCTTCGCCAACGACGGCGGCGCCTACGTCAAAATTCCGCAAACCGGCGCGGTCGAGATCGGCGACGACGTCGAAATCGGCGCCAACACGACCATCGACCGGGGCGCACTCTCCGATACCGTGATCGAAGAAGGCGTCAAGCTCGACAACCAGATTCACATCGCACACAACGTGCATGTCGGCGCGCACACCGCGATGGCGGGCTGCGTCGGCGTCGCCGGCAGCGCGAAAATCGGCAAATACTGCACCTTCGCCGGCGCGGCGATGGTGTTGGGCCAGTTGACCATTGTCGACCATGTGCATGTGTCGTGCGGCAGCCTGGTATCACGGTCGATCTTGGAGCCAGGGCAATATACCGGCTTTTATCCGTTGGCAAAAAACGCCGATTGGGAAAAAACGGCGGCAATTGTGCGCAATTTGAGTGCAATGCGTGAGAAAATTCGGCAGCTTGAAAAAACCATCAAATTGCTCTCAGAAGGCCAACAATCATGAACACTCTCGACATCAACCAAATCAAAGAATACCTGCCGCACCGCTATCCGATGCTGCTGGTCGACCGCGTCTTGGATTGGGAGCTCGGCAAGAGCATCACCGCGATCAAGAACGTGACCATCAACGAAGAATTCTTCAACGGCCATTTCCCGCACAAGCCGGTGATGCCCGGCGTCATCATGATCGAAGCGCTGGCGCAGACTGCCGCCTTGCTGTCGTTCCTGACGATGGGAAAAAAGCCGGATGAAAACAGCGTCGTGTATTTTATCGGCATCGACGGTGCTCGCTTCAAGCGCCCGGTCGAACCGGGCGACCAAATCAGGATGGAGGTCGAAATCCTGCGCTGCACGCGCGGCATCTGGAAATACAAGGCGCGCGCCTCGGTCGACGGCCAGACGGCGGTGGAAGCTGAGTTGATGTGTACCATGCGCAGCGCCAGCGACGCCAGCCAGTCGGTGTAACGATGGCCTTGATTCACCCAACCGCAATCGTCGATCCGAAGGCGCAACTCGATACTTCAGTCGAGGTCGGTGCCTATTCGATCATCGGCCCGGACGTCACTATAGGCACCGGCTGCAAAATCGGCCCGCATGTGGTGCTCGAAGGGCACACGACGCTGGGCCGCGACAACACGATTTTCCAGTTCGCCTCAATCGGCGCTGCGCCGCAAGACAAGAAATATGCGGGCGAGCCGACCTCGCTGGAAATCGGCGACGGCAACACCATCCGCGAATTCGTGAGCATCAATCGCGGCACCGTGCAGGACGGCGGCGTGACCCGCATCGGCGCCGACAACTGGATCATGGCCTACGTCCACATCGCGCACGACTGCCAGCTCGGCAGTCATATCACGATGTCCAACAACACCACGCTGGCCGGCCATGTGCATCTGGGCGACTGGGTCGTGATGGGCGGCTTCACCACCGTGCATCAATTTTGCCATATCGGCGCTTATGCGATGACCGGGTTTACGGCGGCAGTGGCGCAAGACGTGCCGCCCTTCGTCACCGCTGCCGGCAATCGTGCGGCGCCAGCCGGCATCAATAGCGTGGGCTTGCAGCGGCGCGGTTTTACCAGCGCGCAAATCATGGCGATCAAACGCGCCTACAAATTGATCTATCGCGCCGGGCTGCCGCTGGAAGAAGCCAAGGCGGCATTGCTGGCGGAAGAGGAAAAATCCCCGGACGCCGCGATCTATCTGCGCCAGTTGCGCGAATTCATCGAAGCCTCGCCTCGTGGCATCATCCGCTGACCTGTCGCTGGCGATGGTGGCCGGCGAAATGTCGGGCGACTTGCTCGCCGCCCGCATGCTGTCGGCCTTGCGTCCCGCGTTGCCGGATGCGCGCATGCATGGCATCGGCGGCCCGCGCATGGCCGAACACGGCTTCGTCAGCGAGTGGCCGCTGGAAAAAATGACGGTGCGCGGCTTGTTTGAAGTCATCCCGCGCTACCGCGAACTCAAGCGCATCCAAACCACGCTGCGCGACCGCTTGCTGGCGGAAAGGCCGGCAGCCTTCATCGGTATCGACTACCCCGGCTTCAACCTGGGCCTGGAAGAGCAGCTGAAGGCGGCGGGAATCCCCACCATGCATTTCATCGGGCCGCAAATCTGGGCCTGGCGCGGCTGGCGCATCAAGAAGATCGTGCGCGCGGTGTCCCACATGCTGGTGGTGTTTCCGTTCGAGGAAGCGATCTACCAGGCGGCCGGCGTGCCCGCCACCTATGTCGGTCATCCGCTGGCCGAAGTGATCCCGATGGAAATCGACGTTGCCGGCGCCCGCGCGAAGCTTGGCTTGCCCTTGCAGGGCAGCGTGGTCGCGGTGCTGCCGGGCAGCCGCATGAGCGAACTCAAGCACAACAGCGCCGCCTTCCTCGGCGCCGCGCGCCTGTTAAGCCAGCGCGATGCGTCGCTGCAGTTTGTCGCGCCCATGGCCGGCGCGGCGCAACGCGCGCATTTTACCGAGGAAATCGCCCGTGCCGGCTTGCAGGACTTGCCGATCCGCCTGATCGACGGTCAATCGCATACGGCGATGGCTGCCGCCGACGCGGTGCTGGTCGCGTCCGGCACCGCATCGCTGGAAGTGGCGCTGCACAAGAAGCCGATGGTGATCGCCTACAAGATGATGGCGGCTTCCTGGCATATCATGCGGCATATGGGCTATCAACCGTGGATCGGCTTGCCGAATATCCTGGCGCGCGAATTTTTGGTGCCCGAGTTGTTGCAGGGCGCCGCTACGCCGCAAGCGCTGGCCGACGCCATCTGGCAGCAATTGCAAGACGACAATCTCAAGCAGCGCCTGCGGCAAAGGTTTATCGACATGCATCACAGCCTGCGGCGCGAGACCGCGCGCGAGAGCGCGCAAGCGGTATTGAAACTGATCGGACGGGAATGATGCCGAAGGCGAGCAATCAAAGCCTGCCCTTGTTCGACGACACCGACGAGTTGATGTGCGGGGTCGACGAAGCCGGGCGCGGGCCGCTGGCGGGGCCGGTTTTTGCGGCTGCCGTGATACTCGATCCGGCGCGGCCGATTGCCGGCTTGCGCGACTCGAAGAAATTGAGCGAAGCGCAGCGCGACGCGTTGGCGATTGAAATCAAGGCCAACGCGCTGTCATGGTCGATTGCGCAATCCTCGGAGCAAGAGATCGACACGCTCAACATCCTGCAAGCGACCATGCTGGCGATGCGGCGCGCGGTCGAAGGCTTGCCCACGCAGCCGACGCTGGCGCTGATCGACGGCAATCGCTGCCCGGTTATGCCGGTGCGCTCCGAAGCCATCGTCAAGGGCGACGACAAGGTGCCGGCGATTTCCGCCGCCTCGATCCTGGCCAAGACCGCGCGCGATGCGGCATTGCTGGAGTTGCATCGGCAATATCCGCAATACGCGTTCGACCAGCACAAGGGCTATCCGACCGCCTTGCACCTGGAACGCTTGCGCGCGCACGGCGTGTCGCCGGTGCATCGCCGCTCGTATGCGCCGGTGCGCGCGTTGTTGGTTTAAGGTGCGCTTCAAAAATGGGGGGACGTTCATTATTTCCCGCCGTCTTTGCCGCGCAGGCGGGAAAGACGGAGGTTTTGCACATCGAGTTGATATTTTTCTCACAGTTTGAATCACCCCCACGCGTTTAATTCTCCTCCATGAAAACCATCTCCTCGCGCGACAACCCGCTCTACAAGGAATTGAAGCACCTGACTTCCAGTTCGCAGGCGCGGCGCAAGGCCGGGCGCAGCGTGCTCGATGGCGTGCATTTGTGCGAAAGCTATCTGCAATTTGTCGGCCAGCCCGTGCTGTGCGCGGTCGGCGAAAGCGCGCAGCACCATCCTGAAGTCGCCGCGCTTGTGGCGCGCTACGAAAGCGGGGGCGCGTCTTGTCTGTTGCTGCCGGACGCGTTATACAAGGCCTTGAGCCAGGTCGAGAACGGCATCGACGTGCTATTCGTCGTCGATACGCCGCGCCCGGCGCCGGAGCCGGTGTTGAATCGTGCGGCAGTATTGCTGGATAACCTGCAAGACCCCGGCAACCTCGGCTCGATCCTGCGCAGCGCTGCCGCTGCCGGCATCGGCGCAATATTTTGCAGTGCCGGCACCGCATCGGCATGGTCGCCCAAGGTCTTGCGAGCCGGGATGGGCGCGCATTTCCTGTTGACGATACACGAGGGCGTCGATTTGCCGGCCCTGGTGGCGAGCGCCAGAATCCCGGTTCTGGCCACCAGTTCGCATGCGACGCAAACGCTCTATCAAACGGATTTGAAGTCGCCGGTAGCCTGGCTATTCGGGCATGAAGGGCAGGGCGTGTCGGAAGAGTTATTGGCGTTGGCGACGCACCAACTGGCAATTCCGCATCTGGGAGCGGTCGAATCCTTGAATGTCGCCGCCAGTGCCGCCATCTGTTTTTTTGAACAAGTGCGGCAAGGGCTGGGTTGATAGGTCAGAACTAATCCGGCGCTACGCGGCGTTCAATTCGCTTTCTCGTCGCGGCCATAGACCAGCCCTGGCGCCAGGCAGCGTTCTTCGGGCAGCAACATCGAAAACGATTCCCACGGCAAGATATGCTCGAATTGATATTTCTTGCCGCCGATGACGGCATAGCGATAAATCGGCACATCGCGATAGCGTCCAATCGGCTCGCTGACCTTGTCCGGCCTATCGAAACAAAGAGCCACTGGGTTTTGCGAAACGATACCCCCACCGCCGCCTTGCGACTCGGCCTCGGCGTCGACATGGCTCAAACCATCGCGCAACGCCCAAAAGAAGAAGATCAATCCAACCCACAGCAACAGCTCGATCAGGACAATTTCCATGACGTCCTCCCGTCAATCTCTTTACTTATTTATAGGCAATTTTTCACGAATATGTAAGAGCTGCTTGCGAATTTAGTCGAATGAATCAAGGCCGCAATCTAAACGATACACATTCGCACAGAAGACACGTTTATGCCGATATTGCAGCGTCCAAATCTGCGGGTAGCGCGTCCAATGCGTGACGCAGGTTGTGATGCTATGTCACACAATGTGATGCTGCGCAGAATATCTCGAAATGAATAGCTGAATGCGCACGCCTTTGTGCCCACGCGGGTGCCGCCCAATGCATGGCAGCAAGCGTTCTTAGCGCATCCGATCCGCGCGAATAAAATATTTGCGAGCAAAGGCCAGAATTTGCCGATCGGTTGGATGATCGGATGACTCCACGCTAATCACTTTTTCCGCGACCGCAGGATGATGTTTCACAAGGTATTTCATGAATTCCAGCTTTTCAAATCCCGGGCCGACGATCAATATTTCAAGGGAATCGGAAATCGCGGTCGTAACATTCTTAAAAAACGGAATATTTTCCGACGCATGTCCCGACCCTTGTATTCCAGATTTGACGTGTAAATGCGCATGTGTCGAATGCGTCGAGAGGACTTCATTTTCCGTCGCCTCTGGAGAGAAATGAATGACGTGCGCTTCCTTGTGGTCGATCCATACAACGACGTGGTTAGTTGACATAAAAATGTTTCCTGAAAGTTAGCGTATTTTCAGTATATTTTGAATTGGGGTCGGAACCTTGATCTAGATCAAGGCTGTGAACGTTCCTGGTTGCGATTGGCGAGCGCGCGACTATAGCGTGTTTGTCGAGCGATGCAAGAATGAAAAAATCGCACAGCCGCCGCAGGTAGCGTGCTACCCACGGCGCAGAAATCTCAATCACCGTCCCCAGATTTTCTTGTACGCTTCCTGATAGCCGTTGCCTGGGTCGAAGGTGTTGCGTTCGCCGCCGTGGTAGGCGATGTTTTCGCTCGTTACGACATAGGATTCCGCGACATAGCCGCTCGGTTTCTGGCCGGCGGCGGCGCGGTTGGTTTCGTCGACGATTTGCCAGGCCTGCATTTCCAGCGGTTCCGGCACCGTCCCTATTTGCATCTTCCTGGATCGAATGCGCGTGTAGGCGCTCGGCGAGCCGAAGCCGGCGGCAATAGCCTGGAATTTGCCGTCGCCGAGGGTTGCCGCTGCCGGGCTGGTCAGCACGTCGAAGATGCGGTCGTTGGTCGCCAGGACGTAGGTCAGGCGCGCACCGAATTGCTTTTCTGCTGCCGCCACGCGAGCGACGATTTGTTCCGGTTTCTCCGTTGCCGCCACTTGTTGCACTTCCAGCAACGAACAGGTTTGGCATTGCTTGATCGATTCGATCAAGCCCATCGATTTGTTGGCCAGATAGACGCTGTCGGCGTTGGACAGGATGAGCACGCCGGCCTTGGCCTTCGATTCGACCACGCCCAGCATCGCTGCCAGTTGGCCTGATTCTTTCGGATCGGTTCCGATATTGGTATACAGACCGTCGCCGGGGCCGTTGGTGAGTGCCGCATGCCAGCCGATGACCGGGATTTTCTTGTCGTTCGCAATGCCGATTTGCTTGGCTTCGGATTTGGCGTCGGCATCGGCGAATACGATCGCCGCCGGCTTGAGCGCAATCGCGCGACTGAACGATTCCGCGCGCCGACCCGGCACGCCATAGCAATCGAGGACTTGGATGCTCCAGCCGATGCTGGCGGTCACGTCCTTCAGCGCAGCGGCGATTTTCGCTTCGCTGGGGTCGGATAAGTCGGCGCCGATGAAGACGATGAATTTTCCTTCAGCAAGTTTCGGCCCGGCGGTCGGTCCATCCCAGTATTTTTTGAATGCCATTGCGTGCGCCACTCTGGCATTGGCTTTCCCTAAAAATACGGCGGGATCCTCCTGGGCAAAGGCTGAAACGAACACGTTGAATAATATCAGTAGTGCGGCAAAACCTCTTAGAGTTGTCAATTTCATTATTCGATCTTATATTTAGTAGAAAAAGATTTTTTGGGCACACATTCGTCAATGGGTAATCGACGTTTGCTGCCTCCCCGTTTTCGCATGGTGCTGCGAAATATTCTCCAGCATAATATATTGCACTAAATTGGTTTTGTAATTTTTTTACAAGTTCACTTTGAAAATCCTCCATTTTTGTCGATATTCATTCTCCTGAATTTGCTGTTTTTACTGTTGCAAAAATTGTGCACGGCAATCGGCCACGATTTTCAGCTAAATTCGCCCATTGGGGCCGGGCATTGCACTGTGCCGGGAAGACAGCGCACCGAATGCGTACTCGCCTGCACGGAATTCGCGCTTGCCTGCCACGCACGCGTGGTCGGCATTGTCGATGCCCGTATTGTCAATAAAAGCGCCGGTCGGACTTGATTTCCTGCAAGATCATCGTCGCAATTTCCTCGATCGATTTGGCGGTCGACGAGGTCCAGCGAATGCCTTCCCGGCGCATCATTTTTTCGGCTTCGTTGACTTCGTAGCGGCAATTTTCAAGGGCGGCATATTTGCTGCCGGGACGGCGCTCGTTGCGCACTTCGGAAAGCCGGTCGGGAGCGATCGATAAGCCGAAAATCTTGGATTTGAAGGGGAGCAAGCCGCTGGGCAGTTTGTCGCGCTCGAAATCTTCGGGAATCAACGGATAGTTTGCGGCCTTGATCCCATATTGCATGGCCAGATACAGGCTGGTCGGCGTCTTGCCGGAGCGCGATACGCCGACCAGGATCACATCCGCCGCCGTCAGGTTCTTGTCCGATTGGCCGTCGTCGTGCGCCAGCGAAAAATTGATCGCTTCGATGCGGTTCTTGTAGGCGTCGGAATCGGCGATATTGTGGCTGCGGCCTATCGTATGTGTCGATTTGACCCCCAATTCCTGTTCCAGCGGTTCGACAAAGGTATGGATCAAGTCCATATGCATGCCTTTGGACAGGCGGATCACCGCCGATAAATTCGCTTTGACCAGCGTCGAGAATACAATCGGGCGCTTGCCGTCTTTCTCGAAAGAATGATTTATCTCGCGCACGGCGTTGTGCGCCTTGGCCAGCGTATCGATGAAAGGCAGACGGATTTGCTTGAAGCGCAGATCGAATTGCGTCAATACCGAGTGGCCGAAGGTTTCGGCAGTAATGCCGGTGCCGTCCGAGACGAAAAAGACGGTTCGGGCCTCCATCGAAGCGGATTCTGGCGATTGCGTTGTTGTGATATTCATATTCGATCAAAAAAGTGAAAAGGCGCTGCCGCCAGTTGGTTACGTCAAATGATTTGATTAATGTTAACAGGCTCTCGGGCAAATTTGCGCCGCAGCCTGTAAAATGGCGGTAACGAATTTTATGCTGACCCGGATAACGCCAGAATTTGCGATCCGGGCTTGAACCCAAGAATAACAAAAACATGCGGGCAGGGAAGGCACAAGTGAAGATTTCTTATCATCAAACTAGAGGTTGTTATGTCCAACGCAGTGCAATCAGGGGTGACCCCGGGGGTGACCTATGTCGCTTCCTTTGAACAATTAAGAATGACCGACGTCGACTCGGTCGGCGGAAAAAACTCATCGCTGGGAGAAATGATCAGCCAACTGGCTGAGGCCGGCGTGCGCGTTCCAGGCGGCTTTGCCACCACCGCCCACGCTTTCCGCGATTTTCTTGCATACAGCGAAAACGGCGGCGCGTCGCTGGCCAAGCGCATCGCCGATCGGCTGGTGAGTTTGGATATCGACGATGTGCGCGCGCTGGCCCAGGCCGGTGCGGAAATTCGCCAATGGATCGTCGAGACGCCTTTCCAACCGCGTCTTCAACAGGAAATTTCTGAATTTTATCAACAACTTGTAGTCGATTCGTCAAGTGAAATGTCGTTCGCCGTGCGCTCTTCCGCCACTGCCGAAGACTTGCCCGATGCATCCTTCGCCGGTCAGCAAGAGACCTTCCTGAACGTGGTCGGCATCGACAACGTGCTGGAAGCCATCAAGCACGTCTTTGCGTCGCTGTACAACGACCGCGCGATTTCCTACCGCGTGCACAAAGGTTTCACGCATGCGGAGGTCGCCTTGTCGGCCGGCGTGCAGCGCATGGTGCGCTCCGACGTGGGCGCCGCCGGCGTGATGTTTACGCTCGATACCGAATCCGGCTTCCAGGATGTAGTGTTCATCACCTCCAGCTACGGGCTGGGCGAGACCGTGGTGCAGGGCGCGGTCAATCCCGACGAATTCTATGTGCACAAGCCGATGCTGGCGCAGGGCAAGCTGCCGATCATCCGCCGCAACATCGGCTCCAAGCTTATCAAGATGGAATTTACCGGCGAAGCCAAGGCCGGGCGTTCGGTGAAAACGGTCGACGTGCCTATCGAATTGCGCAACCGCTATTCGTTGAACGACGCCGAAATCGTCGAATTGGCCAAATATGCAGTCATCATCGAAAAGCATTACGGCCGGGCGATGGATATCGAATGGGGCAAGGATGGCCGCGACGGCAAGTTGTACATCTTGCAAGCGCGCCCGGAAACGGTCAAATCGCAGCAAAAGTCGACCGACGCGCAGCAGCGTTATACCTTGAAGAGCAGCGGCACCTTGCTGGTGTCGGGGCGTGCCATCGGCCAAAAGATCGGCGCCGGTCCGGTGCGGGTGATCCACGATCCGTCCGAGATGGAACGCGTGCAGCCGGGCGACGTGCTGGTGGCCGACATGACCGATCCGAACTGGGAGCCGGTCATGAAGCGCGCATCGGCAATCGTGACCAATCGCGGCGGCCGCACCTGCCACGCGGCGATCATCGCCCGTGAACTGGGCGTGCCGGCGGTGGTCGGCTGCGGCGACGCCACCGATATCCTGAAAGACGGCACGCTGGTCACGGTTTCCTGCGCCGAAGGCGACGAAGGCAAAATCTACGACGGTCTGCTGGAAACCGAAGTGACCGAGATCGCGCGCGGCGTTCTGCCCGAATTGCCGCTGAAGATCATGATGAACGTCGGCAACCCGCAACTGGCTTTCGATTTCCAGTCGATTCCGAATGCCGGGGTCGGCCTGGCGCGGCTGGAATTCATCATCAACAACAATATCGGCGTGCATCCGAAAGCGATTCTCGAATATCCGAATATCGATGCCGATTTGAAAAAGGCGGTGGAGTCGGTGGCGCGCGGCCATGCGTCGCCCAAGGCGTTCTACGTCGACAAGCTGGCCGAAGGGATTGCGACGATTGCTGCTGCCTTCTGGCCCAAGCCGGTCATCGTCCGCCTGTCCGACTTCAAGTCGAACGAATACAAGAAGTTGATCGGCGGTTCGCGCTATGAGCCGGACGAAGAAAATCCGATGCTCGGCTTCCGTGGCGCGGCGCGTTACCTGGCTGCCGACTTTGCCGAATCGTTCGAGATGGAATGTCTGGCGATGAAGCGCGTGCGCAACGACATGGGCTTGACCAATGTCGAAATCATGGTGCCTTTCGTGCGTACCCTGGGGCAGGCGGAGAAGGTTGTCAACCTGCTGGGCAAGAACGGTTTGAAGCGCGGCGAAAACGGCCTGCGTTTAATCATGATGTGCGAAGTGCCGTCCAACGCCATCCTGGCCGAACGCTTCCTTGAATTTTTCGACGGCTTCTCGATCGGTTCCAACGACCTGACCCAGCTCACGCTGGGCCTGGACCGCGATTCCGGCATGGAGTTGCTGGCCGCCGATTTCGACGAGCGCGACCCAGCCGTAAAAGCCTTGTTGAAGCTGGCCATTTCCGCCTGCCTCAAGCAAGGGAAATACATCGGCATCTGCGGCCAGGGGCCATCCGACCATGAGGATTTCGCCGAATGGTTGATGCAAGAAGGGATTGCATCGATCTCGTTGAATCCTGACTCGGTGATCGATACCTGGCAGAAATTGGCAGCGATCGTAAAGTAATTTTTCCGACAAATCGTAGAGCAATAAAAACGCGAGCCGAGTGCTCGCGTTTTTGTTGGTTGCCGGTTCCCATCGCAGGCATTTTTTTCGCCATAAATTGCAGGGGTGCGATTGAAAGTTGGGATGAACTTTCATTTTTCCCCGTCGTTCCCGCCTTCGCGCTAATCGTTACCCACAAGTCTTGGCGGTTAGGGCTTCCCCTCTCCCGCCTGCGGGCGAGGGGTGACGCACGCCACTTCAAGATGTGGGTAACGATTAGCGCCTTCGCGGGAACGACGGAGGTTTTGTACGTTCAGTTGATATTTCCCCGCACAGTTTGAATCACACCCAAATTTCAGCTCGCGTTAGGCAATTGCGTCAAAAAAGTTTAGACTCTCACCTGCGTCTAACAATCGGGTGAACCCATGACAAATTGGATGACATGGCTGGTGCTGGCGGGAATATTAGTCATTCTTGAGATTTTCAGCGGGACGTTTTATCTGCTGATGATTGCCATCGGTTTGGCGGCCGGCGGCTTGCTGGCGTGGTTCGATGCAAGCGATAGCGTGCAAGTCGTGGCGGCAGCGGTCGTGGCGCTGGCAGCGACTTATTTATTGCGTAAAAGTAAGTACGGAAAGATGCAACAGAAGGACGATGCAGCACGCGACCCCAACGTCAATATGGACATCGGTCAAATCGTCAACGTCGATGAATGGAAGAACGAGCAGGGCGAGCAATACCTGGCACGGGTCATGTATCGCGGCGCGATGTGGGATGTCGAATTGGAAGAGCATGCCGACCCGCGACCCGGTTTATTCAAAATCAGTGAAATGCGCGGCAGCCGGTTGATCGTTACTAATCATGCGTTGCACACTAAATAATCGAAAAAGGAAATGAACATGGAATTCAGCTTTGGCAGTGTTGCCTTCGTATTTCTGGTCTTTGCCGTCGTTTTCGTATTCAAAACCATCAAGGTTGTGCCGCAGCAGCACGCGTGGGTGGTCGAGCGCCTGGGAAAATACCATGCCACGCTGCCGCCGGGTTTGAGCTGGGTGTTTCCTTTCATCGACCGCATCGCCTACAAGCACGTCTTGAAGGAAATTCCGCTCGACGTGCCGCCGCAGGTCTGCATCACGCGCGACAACACGCAATTGCAGGTCGACGGCATCTTGTACTTCCAGGTGACCGACCCGATGCGCGCTTCCTACGGTTCCTCCAACTATATCAACGCCATCACCCAGTTGGCGCAAACCACGTTGCGCTCGGTGATCGGCAAGATGGAATTGGACAAGACCTTTGAAGAGCGCGACCACATCAACACCACCATCGTCAGCGCCATCGACGAATCGGCCGCCAACTGGGGCGTGAAGGTATTGCGCTACGAAATCAAGGATTTGACGCCGCCCAAGGAAATCCTGCATGCAATGCAAGCGCAAATCACCGCCGAGCGCGAAAAGCGCGCGCTGATCGCCGCCTCCGAAGGGCGCAAGCAAGAGCAGATCAACATCGCCACCGGCGAGCGCGAAGCGTCGATTGCCAAATCCGAAGGTGAAAAGCAGGCGTCGATCAATCGCGCCGAAGGGCAGGCGGCGGCGATCCTTTCGATCGCGCAAGCCAGCGCCGAGGCAATCCGCAAGACCGCCGCCGCAATTCGCGAACCGGGCGGCTCGGACGCGGTCAACCTGAAGGTGGCCGAGCAATACGTGGCGGCTTTCGGCCAGTTGGCCAAGACCAACAACTCGATCATCGTGCCGGCCAATCTGGGCGATATCAGCGGCTTGATCGCCACTGCGCTGCAGGTGGTGAAGTCGCAAACGAAATCTTGATATGCGCGAAATTTGCAGGGCGGCGCGAAATTCTGCGCCGCCGATGATTGCAATTTGGCATTCCTATGTTAATCTGTCGCCTTTTTCCAAGGAGAAGATATGAAAAAAGGTGAATTGGTTGCAGAATTTGCGAAACGCACTGAATTGTCCGGCGCTGCCGCCAACGATGCGGTAAACACGTTGATCGCCATCATTACCGAGCGTTTGAAGAAGGGCGATACCGTTGGCATCACCGGCTTCGGCACGTTCTCGGTCGCCAAGCGCGCCGCGCGCAAGGGCCGCAACCCGGCAACCGGCGAAGCGATCAAGATCGCTGCATCGAAGTCGCCGAAGTTTTCCGCCGGCGCTACACTGAAGGCTGCGGTCAACCCAAAGAAGAAATAAGCTCGCCGATAACGCAAGCGCGATTTCCCTCGGATTGCAGCGGAAATCGACAGCGGGATCAATCCTCCCTGGTGAGGATTGATCCCGTTGTTTTTTGGGGTTTCCAAGTGCTGTCGCCTATGTCTGGTACCGCACGGACTGCGCGCGCATCTGCGATTATGGTAATGCAGATGCCAGGTAAATACATTCCGGGCGAACATTGAAGAGGTCGACAAATGAAACAATCGCGATTGGCAAAGCTGGCGTTATTCACTGTAGCTGCAGTCCTGTTGTCGGGGTGCGTCTGGGGAGGTTATGGCGGATATCGGGGTGAGGATCGGCACGAAGGGGATCGCGGCGAGCAGCATGATCGCGACCATGATCGCGATCACGATCACGGCGAGCACGGCGGCGATCGGTAGTCGTGACACCGAATTGTGAGGTGCGCCGGATTTGATTTTTTGAGCCTTGTTTGGACGTCGATCGGCGCGCATACTCATTGATTCGCGCTGGCAGTTTAACGGGCAATGCGGCGCAAACCGCTCCGAAGCGTTTCCATTTGTCACGAAACGTCAAGGTGCATTTCCCGCCGGACACCCCTGCCGGCGGCTCGCATGCCGACATATTTTTTGGAGCTCACTATCATGAACATGACCATCAGCCTGGTTCCCATCGTATCGCTGGTTGCCGGCATCCTGATTCTGGTCGTTCCGCGCCTGTTGAATTTCATCGTCGCCATCTATTTGATCGTGATCGGATTGGTTGGACTATTCGGTAGCGGTCACTTTTTGCGGTGAACGGGAAACGCATCGCGAGCGTTGCCGCAGGTGCGGTCGCCTTTGCGATCGTCGTCGCGGCGCTGGCGTTGCTGGGCCTGCGCAATTTCGATTGGAACCGGGCCAAGCCGTGGATCGACGCGCGCGCCACCCAAGCGCTCGGACGTCCGTTCATCATCGACGGCGATCTCTCCTTGACCTGGGACGACAAATCCCCAACAAAGCCGAACCAGGATAACGGCTGGCGCGGGATGATTCCGTGGCCGCACCTGGTCGCGCACGACGTGCGCATCGGCAATCCTGCATACTTGACGGTTGCACCGCCGATTGTCGGAAGTATGCCAGCGCCGCTCGCGGGCGACATGGCACGCGTTTCACAATTCAATTTTTCACTTAATCCTCTGGCGCTGCTGGAAAAGAGGATATCCATTCCGCAGTTGCGTTTCGATGCCCCGGTCGTCACCTTGTTGCGCAGTGCCGACGGCAAGAACAACTGGACCTTCAACGCCGACGACAGCCCATCGCCTTGGCGGCTGGAACTGCAAAGCGTGGTCTTTGCCAAGGGCAGCGTCCATCTTATCGACGCGGTAAAACATGTCGATGTGACAGCCGCTATCGACACGCTCGCCACAGACCCAACATACGGCGTGGCCTGGCAATTGCACGGCACGCTCAATGGAGAGGCAATCAGCGGCGCCGGCAAGGCAGGCGCCGTCCTGTCGCTCCAGCATGAGATGGCGCCTTACCCGATCGAAGGCACGCTGCACATCGGACAAACCATCATATCGGCCGTTGGCACGGTCACCAAGCCGACCGATCTGGCGGCAATCGACGCGCGCTTGAAACTCTCAGGCGTCAGCATGGGGCGACTGTACTTGATAAGCCACATACTGTTGCCGGAGACGCCGCCGTTTTCCACCGAAGGACATTTGATCGGCACGCTGGGGCCACACCAAAGCCATTGGATTTATGAGGATTTCAAAGGCAAGGTGGGGGGCAGCGATATCGGCGGCGCGCTGGACTATCAGACGAAAACGATACGCCCGCTGCTATCCGGCACGGTGGTGTCGCACTTGATGCAATTTGCCGACCTGGCGCCGTTGATCGGCGCCGATTCAAATAGCAGCAAGGCCAAGCGCGGTGCGGCTACGGTGCAACCTGCGGGCAAGGCATTGCCGATAGAGCCGTTCAAGACAGACCGCTGGACCAGTATCGATACCGACGTCAAATTTAGCGCCGACAAGATCATCTGGAAGAATGCGCTGCCGATCAACAAACTGACGACCAATTTGCATCTGCGAGACGGTGTGTTGTCGCTGTTGCCGCTCGATTTCGACATGGCCGACGGCAACCTGAGTGCGGATATCACGCTGGACGGCAGCGGCAGATCTGGCGTCAATGCAATCAAGGCAGAAATGAAAGTGTCTGCCAGGAGCGTCAAGGTGCAGCAACTGTTTCCCGCAATTCAGGGAATGCAAGCGAGTATCGGCGAAGTCAATGGCGATGCGTCTTTGTCTGCGGTCGGCAATTCCGTGGCCAGCCTGTTGGGTGCTTCCAATGGCGAGATCAAGGCGTCAATGCGGCAGGGGACGGTCAGCAAGCTCTTGCTGGAAGAGATGGGACTGAATGTCGGCAGCGTTGTCGTCACCAAGTTGATCGGCGACAAGCAAGTCAAGCTTGAATGCCTGGCAGCCGATTTTGGCGTGCGCGACGGCCTGATGCAGACCCGCAGCTTTATCGTCGATACCGACGCTGCGCTAATCAATGTCGACGGAACGATCGATTTGAAGCAGGAGCAAATGGACTTTACCGTCAGGCCGAAAAGCAAGGGGCTGCGGGTATTTTCGCTTAGGGCGCCGATCTATGTGCGCGGCAGCTTTTTGCAACCGCGCGTCAACGTCGATAAAGGCGTGATGGCAATGAAAGCTGCGGGGGCAGTCGCCTTGACCTTGCTGACGCCGCTGGCGGCGATGATTCCATTGACCGCTACCGGGCAAGGGGAACACAGCGACTGCGCCGCGCAGTTGGCGGCGGCGCAAGTCAAACCTGCGCCTCCACCCGCAGGCGAGATTCATCGGCAAAAAATCAAGCCAAAGGTCAAATGAAGTCGGGAAAGATCGCTGCCTTTTCCGGCAATCGATTTACGCTCGCGCAGCCTGTCTTGGTTTTGCGATTGCGTTCACGCGCCGCGTCGTGGGACGAACGAAGTGCGGCGACGCCTACCCGACTTTGCGCCAATACTCCGGCAACGCGTACGCGCGCCGCAGAAAATCCACCAGCGCGCGGATGCGCAGCGGCAAATGGCGGCGTTGCGCGAACACTGCGTAGATGTCGTTGCCGGGCGCAGCGAATTCATCCAGCACGGTTTGCAATTGCCCCGACTCGATCTCCGTGCCCACTTCCCACATCGAGCGCCAGGCCAGGCCTTTGCCCGCCAAGGCCCAGTCGTGCAGCACCTCGCCGTCGTTGCAGACCATGTTGCCGGCTACCTTGAGGGTGACGTTCTTGCCGTTTTGTCGGAAAGTCCAGCCGCGCTGGCTGCCGTCGCTGCTGATGGCCAGGCAGTTGTGCTTGGCCAGTTCGTCCAGCGAGCGCGGCGTGCCATGCCGCTTCAAATAGGCGGGGGAGGCGACCACCACGCGCTTGTTGTCGGCCAGTTTGACGCCAATCAGGTTGGAGTCCGATAGCGATGCAATACGGATGGCGACGTCGATGCCTTCGCCGATCAAGTCGACCACGCGATCGTTCAAGCTGAGCGTCAGCGTCAGGTCGCGGTGTTCGGCCAGGAACGATGGCAGCAATGGCGCCACGTGCTGCCGGCCAAAGCCTGCCGGCGCGGAAATAAGCAAATGTCCGGTGGCGTGTGCGCTGCGCTCGGAGACTGCCGTTTCGGCGTCTTCCAGTTCCGCCAGGATGCGCTGGCAGTCTTCGAGGAAAGCCGTGCCTTCGTGCGTCAATGCGATCTTGCGGGTGGTGCGCTGCAAAAGTTTTACGCCCAGTCGTTCTTCCAACGCATCCAGGCGCCGGCCTATCATTGCCGGGGCGATGCCTTCGGCGCGGGCTGCCGCCGACAGGCTGCCTTTGGCAATCACATCGACAAAGGTGGATATCTGTTTGAATTGGTCCATGATCGGAGCATTTTATCAAAATTGTGCCGAAAATCGATTCGCTTGTTACTAAAACGCAATAATAAAGTGATAAATCGGATCGTTTTGGTTGATTAAAAGTGAATATACTCCAGATTCAGTAATAAGCGCAGTTGACGAGCCAAGGTGAAGCTATCTTTGACGAGTTGCCCGATCAGCGGAAGCGACAAATCGGTTCCGTCGAATTAGATAGTTTTGAAACACACTTGGCCGCATCGGTAGGCGTTTTGCCAGAGTTCTTCGATACTCCGGGCTGGATTGCGCAAAACGAGGGTGAACCCGACGAGGTGAGTTGGCCGTTAGGCATTAGATGGCATCAGATGCCAAAGGCATGGCGTACTTTAATACCCCTTTCGTCATACCCCCAATGCCAACCTGGACTACCTGCTGTGAATAAATGGCCGCCTAATTTTTTTGGAAATGCTGTTATATGAAACTTGCTTTTCGCACCAAACTTTTTCTGCCACTAGCCATCAGTTGGGTTTGTTTGCTTTCGGTAATGACATTCAATGTCATGCAAAACAGAACCATTCGGCTGGAAGAGCGCAAATTACAACTAAGCAATGCCGCCGACATGGCGCTATCCATCGCGAATGAATATGGCGCCCAAGTTACTTCCGGGGCAATGCCTGAAGAAGAGGCGAAAAAGCAGGCGTTGTCTCGAATCAAAGCCTTACGGTATGGCAAATCTGGCTACTTTACCGTGCTTGATTCCCATATAGTCCTGATGCATCCGTTTAAGCCAGAATTGGTCGGCACAAACGTGGCGGATTTCAAAGACCCGCAAGGCACGATGGTGTATATCGACGCGCTAAAGGAAGCCAAAGAACACGGTAGCGGTTTTACACAATATTTGTGGACCAAACCCGGGGAGCAACAGCCAGTGCCAAAACTTAACTACAACCTGAGATATACGCCATGGGACTGGACGTTCATGACTGGCTTATACGTTGATGACTTGAACAGTGCATTCTTCAGGGATCTGTGGCAAGCGGCGGTTTTGCTCGCGTTGACGGGAATTGGGTTAAGCGGCGTGGTGTTGCTGATTATCCGCAGTATTGAAAAATCAATCGGCGGTGACCCTGACTATGCGAAAGGAATTGCAGAGAGCATTGCGGCCGGCGATCTGACCCAATCCGTCCAAGTAAAACGGAACGATTCCGGCAGCATGCTTTTATCCATGAAAACGATGCAAGAGAACCTGGCCAGGACGATTGGCACGGTTCAGCAATCATCGACTGAAATTGCCACCGCTTCCGGCCAGATCGCGAGCGGCAACCTGGATTTGTCCTCGCGCACCGAGCAACAAGCCAGCTCGCTGGAGGAAACCGCGTCGTCAATGGAAGAACTGACGTCCACGGTCAAACAAAATGCCGATAACGCGCATCAGGCCAACAGTCTTGCAGCTCAAGCATCGCACGTGGCGAGCAAAGGCGGTGAGGTCGTTTCACAGGTCGTCGGCACGATGAGTTCGATCAATGAATCGGCGAGGAAGATCGTCGATATCATCAGCGTCATCGACGGCATCGCATTCCAGACCAACATCCTGGCATTGAACGCAGCCGTGGAAGCCGCTCGCGCTGGCGAGCAGGGGCGTGGTTTTGCGGTCGTCGCGGCGGAAGTTCGCAACCTCGCGCAACGCAGTGCCGGTGCCGCCAAAGAAATCAAAAACCTGATCGGCGATTCAGTGGAAAAAGTCGATGCAGGCAGCAAGTTGGTTGACCAAGCTGGCACAACCATGAAAGAAGTGGTCGAAAGCGTCAAGCGGGTAACCGACATCATCAGCGAGATTACCGCTGCCAGCGTTGAACAAACCGCAGGTATTGAGCAAATCAACCAAGCCATCATGGAAATGGACAATGTAACCCAACAAAATGCAGCACTGGTGGAAGAAGCTGCAGCAGCGGCTCAATCGTTGCAGGATCAGGCCGACAATTTATCCCAGGCGGTGAGTGTGTTCAAAACCGATGGAACGCATGCAACGGTAGCGGCGCCAGTGAAGTCGGCAGCCAACCTAACTCAGATTAAAGTTGGCGCTGCTCGGAAGTTGGGTGCGCCACGCAGCGTTAAGCGTCCCGTCCCGCTGATAAACCATTAAAGTGCCAAAAATCGATCCACTTGTGACTAAAACGCAATAATAAAGTGATAAATCGAATCGTTTTGGTTGATTTAAAGTGAATATACTCCAGATTCAGTAGTAAGCGCAGTAATAGGCGTAGTAACCGGCGAATACACCTTTCACCCTATCCATCATGACGATACATGCGATTGCATTCGACGCCTACGGCACGCTGTTCGACGTGTACTCGATCGGCGCGCTGGCAGAAAAGTTGTTTCCAGAAAATGGGAAAGCGCTGGCCGAACTGTGGCGCGCCAAGCAAATCGAATATTCGCAGTTGCGCACCTTGTGCTCGACTTATAAGCCGTTTTGGGAAGTGACGCAGGATGCGCTCATTTTCGCCTGCAAAAAGCTCCAGCTTGACTTGAGCTTCGACGCGCAAAATTCGCTGATGGGGCAATATGCGAAACTGCAGCCGTTTCCCGAAAATCTGTCGGTCTTGCAGCAATTGAAAGACATGGACTTGAAGCTGGCGATCCTGTCCAACGGCAATCCGCAGATGCTCGACGCGGTGGTGAAGGCGGCGGGGATGCAGGGCTTGTTCAATCATATCCTGTCGGTCGATGCGGTCAAAAAATTCAAGACCGCGCCGGAAGCGTATCAACTGGCGCCGGACGTGTTCGGGCTGTCGGCGCGCAATATCTTATTCGTCTCCAGCAATTGCTGGGATGCCTGCGGTGCGACCTGGTTCGGCTACAGCACTTTCTGGGTCAACCGCAGCGCGGCGCCGTTGGAAGAACTGGGCGTGGCGCCGCATGCGGAAGGACGCAGCCTGACCGATTTACTCGACTACGTAAAAACACATCGTTAAACAGTTTGATTTATTTGGCTTTCACATTTCGTTTAATTTAACAGGAGCAATTCATGACACAGCTTACTCTGCCGGCAGGCATGGAAATCATCGGCGAAATCAAACCGGGCTTCGAGCGCGTTCTCACTGCGGATGCGTTGGCACTGGTCGCCAAGCTGACCCGCGCATTCGAGCCGCGCCGCCAGCAATTGCTGGCAGCCCGCGTCGAGCGCGCCAAGCGTCTGGATGCCGGCGAGCGGCCCGACTTCTTGCCGGAAACTGCGCATATCCGCAACGGCGACTGGAAAATCGCGCCGATCCCGAAGGCACTGGAATGCCGCCGCGTCGAAATCACCGGGCCGGTCGAACGCAAGATGGTCATCAATGCGTTCAACTCGGGCGCCGACAGCTACATGACCGATTTCGAGGACTCGAACACGCCGAACTGGGACAACCAGATCACCGGCCAGGTCAACATGATCGACGCGGTGCGCAAGACCATTTCGCTGGAACAGAATGGCAAGGTCTACAAATTGAACGACAAGATCGCCACGCTGGTGGTGCGCCCGCGCGGCTGGCATCTGGATGAAAAACATGTGCTGGTCGACGGCAAGCGCATTTCCGGCGGCATCTTCGATTTCGCGCTGTTCATGTTTCATAACGCCAAGGAACAGTTGGCGCGCGGTGCGGGGCCATATTTCTACTTGCCGAAGATGGAATCGCATCTGGAAGCGCGCCTGTGGAACGACATCTTCGTGGCGACGCAAACCGAACTCGGCCTGCCGCAGGGCACGATCAAGGCGACCGTGCTGATCGAAACGATTCTGGCGGCCTTCGAGATGGATGAAATCCTGTACGAATTGCGCGAACATAGCTCGGGCTTGAACGCGGGCCGCTGGGACTACATTTTCTCGTGCATCAAGAAATTCAAGCTGGACAAGGATTTCTGCCTGGCCGACCGCGCCAAGGTGACCATGACCGCGCCCTTCATGCGCGCCTATGCGCTGCTGTTGCTCAAGACCTGCCACAAGCGCAATGCGCCGGCCATCGGCGGCATGGCAGCCTTGATTCCGATCAAAAACGATCCTGAAAAGAACGACATCGCAATGGGCGGCGTGCGCACCGACAAGGCGCGCGACGCCACCGACGGCTACGATGGCGGCTGGGTTGCGCATCCGGGCCTGGTCGATCTGGCGATGACCGAATTCAAAAAGGTCTTGGGCGACCGCCCGAACCAGATCGAAAAGCAGCGCCCCGATGTCGAAGTCAAGGGCGCGGAACTGCTCGACTTCAAGCCGGAAGCGCCGATCACCGAGGCCGGCCTGCGCTACAACATCAATGTCGGCATCCACTACCTCGGCGCCTGGCTGGCCGGCAATGGTTGCGTCCCGATCCACAACCTGATGGAAGATGCCGCCACGGCGGAAATCAGCCGCAGCCAGGTGTGGCAATGGATCCGCAGCCCGAAAGGCAAGCTGGAAGACGGCCGCAAGGTGACTGCCGATATGGTGCGGGCGATGATTCCGGAAGAGCTGTCCAAGGTCAAGCAAACGGTCGGCGAGGGCGCAAGTTACGATCGCGCCGCGCAAATTTTCGAGCAAATGTCGACTTCGGAAACTTTTGCCGAATTCCTCACCTTGCCGTTGTACGAGGAAATTTAAGAAATCGCCGATTGTCGATTGCCCGCCCCCAACCAGCTTTTGGGGGCGGGATTCAATCGACTTTTTTGCGGAGCGTCGAGAATTTCAACTAGTCCGTTTGTGTAGTATTTGCGCCTGAAATAGCGGTCTTCGCAGCGCGTGGTGCGCCAGCCGGTAACGCTCGGCGTTCAGCGCCGGTTGAACTTGCTTTGCACTGGATGCACACGCACCCAGTTCCAGGCCGAACCGTGCAAAGCGTCGTCGCGCGCACTGTCGTGCAGATCGACTTTGCTGCCCTGGATTGCCGGCACCGGCACGATGTCCAACTCCTCCTCTTGCGCAACTTGTTCGGCGCGCGCATCTCTCTCGGTAAATAAGCCGTCGCCCAGCCGGTAGGCGGCGATGGCGGCAGCGACCGCCGGGTCGGTGTTCGGAACAGCCGGATTGAGCTCTTGGGCGGCAACTGCAGCGGCCGCAAGGGTGGGCGCGGTGGCGGCAACGGCAGGCGGCGCGCTGATTGCCGGCGCTGCGGTCGGCGTTGCCACAGCGGCCGGGGTTGCGAGGGCGCTCGCTTCGGCTGACGTGGTCGGCGTCGCAGTGGCCGCGAGCGCCTGGCTTAACTCCATGTCGGCCAGGGAGCTTTGCAAGGCTTGATCGATCTGGGCGGTTTCAGCGGAACTTAGGGCGGTCCTTTGGGCGTTCGCGGCGTTCGCGGTCAACTTGGTTTCGTTCACCACCGTTGCTGCCGCCGATTGCGCGATATTTTCCTGGAATGCCCGCGCGTTTTGTTCTTCTGTTTTCAGCGCGGCTGCGGTGCTGGACAAGATTCTCGCTTCGGCCGATAGCTCGACGATGCTGGCCTGGCTTTCGGCCTCGGCGATATTTGCCGCAACGGTGCTATTGGTCACGTCGCCGGTGGCGGCCACGCCAAGCGTGGCATCGATTGCCGATAACGCAGGTGGTGGAATGATCGTCGCAACCATGTTAGTCGCCTATTTCGTGCGAACTCCGCTGATTTCGGGATTTTGATTCTTGTATTCCTACAACGATCCCTACAATGAATTATAACGGTGGCGGGACAAAATACTTAAATTTTATGCATTGCCAAATCGCAACGCGAGGTGGCAGCCTTGTTAGCGGTGGTCGATCCTCCTAGAGCGTTTTCAGATAGGCGCGTATCCCTGCCAGCAGCATTTCCACCGACATGGCGGTCAAGATCAAGCCCATCAAGCGCTCGAAGGCCGTCATCACGCGCGGCCCGAGAGCGCTCTGCATGCGCTCGGCGCTTAACAGAACGACCAACCATACGACCGCTACCGACGACAAAGCCGAAACATGAATCAGCATGTCGGTCATGTTGTTCGACGAGAACAGCAATACCGTGGCCAGCGCCGACGGGCCGGCCAGCGCAGGAATCGCCAATGGCACGATAAACGGTTCGCTATCGGATTCGACATCGCCCATGATGCCGCCCGGTTGCGGAAAAATCATGCGCAGCGCAATCAGGAACAGTACCACGCCGCCGCCGATGCGCAGCGAAATCTCGGAAAGTTGCAGCGCTTCCAGGAAGTGCCGCCCGAAAAACATGAATAGCAGCAAGAGCGCATAGGCGATCAGGCATTCGCGCACGACCACCCGCCAGCGACGCGCCGGAGCGACGCTCTGTAGCGCGCTGACGAAGATCGGGACGTTGCCGAACGGGTCGGTGACCAGCACCAGCAACACCAGCGCCTGGAAAAAACTTTTAGTCATTTAGCTAAGAAAAGCAATCGTTTGCGAAGTCGAGATTGTAACCCTGCTGGTGCAGCATATTTGCGGCCTATGTCGGGGAATTGCGTGGCACGGCGCAATTTTGCCGTAGCTACGCTTGAGATCGCTTTTTTGCGGCATTCCTATGTGATAACCTGTTGCCGATTAACCAAGGGAAGAAACGCAATCGGGCCAGCGGCAATTATGGGAAAACTACTAGCAATAGACGGATTGAACATCGTGCGGCGCGTGTATCAGGCAAGTCCCGAAGCCGACGACAGCGCCAAGGCCGAGAGCGCGTTGCGGTTTTGCCTGATGTCGTTCAAAAAATTGCTGAGCGTGCATCAACCGACCCATGTATTGCCTGCCTTCGACTATGGCGGCCATACCTGGCGCCACGATCTCTATCCGCGCTATCGGGAAAACCGCGAACCCATGCCGGAGGCGTTGCGCGCCGGATTGCCGGGATTTTATGCAAGACTGCAGGAGATAGGGCTGCACGTGGTGTCGGTGCCGGAAGTGGAAGCCGACGATGTGCTCGCCACCGCCGTGCGGCGCTGGCTGAAAGAGCAACGAGGCGAGGCGGCAGTGGCGTCGACCGACAAGGACTTGCATGTGTTGATCGCCGACGGCGCGCGCATCTGGGACCATTTCAAAAGCGAGTGGCATGATCGCGCCTGGGTTGAAAAAAAGTTTGGCGTCGCGCCCGATTTGCTGACCGATTTGATTGCATTGATGGGCGATGCCGCCGACGGCATACCCGGCGTGACCAAGATCGGCATCAAGACCGCAGCGCGTTTATTGCGCGCTTACGGCAGCCTGGAAGGCGTGATGGACGGCGCCGGGATCTTGATGGACCCATTGGGCGACCGCTTGCGCAAGGATCGCGACCTCGCCTTTTTGTCGCGGCGATTGGCGCAATTGAAAAGCGATGTGCAATTGGGGGTGACGTGGAAGATGCTTGCGCAGGATGCGCAACAAGGCGCCGTCAGGCCGGCGGAAATCGAATAAATCTGCGTTTTCTATGCGTTCTCCAGTAGCACGCGCAAATTGCAGTGTTGCTGCCAGCCGATCCGTTCCGCATTGCTGCGCGCTTCGGCCTCCAGCTCGGCGCGGGTTTTTTCCAATTGCGCGCGCAACAAGCGGTCGGCATGCCGCAGGTCCGGCAACACGGTGCCGAAGAAATAGACGGTATCGCGTTGTTGAATAAGCAAGGTCGGGAAATTGTCGATGTCGAGGTCGCCGACCACCGCAGCCTGGTCTTCGATATCGATCCAGACAAAACGTTGATCTGGATGCAACGCCGCCAGTTCGTCGAACTTGCTCATGTAGGCGGTGCAGGTATCGCACCAGGCCGCGCACAGGCAGGCCACGACGCAAGAATCGCCTGCCAGCCATGCGGCCAGCCGGTCTTGGTTGTCGTTATCGAGAATCAGTGTATTCATGCAATATGTTGGTTTCGATTCGCAAAGTCTGGCATGGCCGCCGTTCGACTGTTCGACCGTTCGACCACTCGCGCAGTGTAGCAGAGCCGCCACCAGCAAGATTATCGCACCGGCGGAGCACGATGGACGGACGACACGGTAAAATACGCCCATGCCGACCATTCTTGCCATCGATACCTCTTCCGAACTTGCTTCCACCGCATTGCTGCGCGGCGAACGCGTGATCACGCGCGAATCGTCGGGCGTGCACACTCATTCGCAAGCCATTTTACCGCTGGTTCAAAGCGTGTTGCAGGAAGGCGGGATTACCTTGGCGCAATGCGACGCGATCGCCTTCGGTTGCGGCCCCGGTTCGTTTACCGGCTTGCGCACCGCTTGCGGCATCGTGCAAGGGCTGGCCTTCGGCGCCAAATTGCCGGTGGTGCCGGTGGTGACGCTGGCGGCGATGGCAGAAGCCTGCCGCGCGGCTTGCGGCGCCACCGACGTATTGGCGCTGCTGGATGCGCGCATGGGGGAGGTCTATTGGGCGCAATACCGTTATACCGACGCTTGGCAGGTGGTGATCGAACCGACCTTGTCGGCGGCGAGCGCGGTCGCGCCGCAGGGCGCAGCGGTTGCGTGCGGCAACGGTTTATCCGCGTATGCAGCGGCATTCGAGCAGTCGGGGCTGGCGGTCGGCGGCCAAGCGCTGGTGACGCCGCACGCGCTGCAAGTGGCGCAACTGGCGCGCATCGCTTTCGCGCAAAATCAAGTGCTGGCGGCGCGCGACGCGCAGCCGCTGTATTTGCGCAATAAAGTGGCGTTCACGACTGCGGAGCGGAATTTGAAGGCGGCAGCAGCATGAGCGTGATGCCGTCATCGATCGATAGGGACGAACCGAAACCGGCGTATTCGCTGGCGCGCATGCAAGTCGACGATTTGCCTGAAGTGATGACGATCGAAAACGATGTCTATCCGTTTCCCTGGACGCACGGCAATTTTCTCGATTCGCTATACAGCGGCTATGAAATCTGGATCGTGCGCGATAGCGCGGAGGCCTTGGCCGGTTACCTGTTATTGATGTTGTCGGTCGACGAAGCGCACTTGCTCAACATCGCCGTGCGGCGCGATTTGCATGGGCAGGGCGTAGGCCGGCTATTGCTCGATCACGCGGTGAGCTTGGCGCGCGGCAAGGACATGCAATCGATTTTGCTCGAAGTCAGGCCATCCAACGAACGCGCGGTGAATGTCTATGAACGCTACGGTTTTGCCGGCATCGGCGTGCGCCGGGGATATTATCCGGCTGGCGCTAGCCGCCGCGAAGATGCCATCGTGATGAGGCTGTCGCTATGAGCTTGCATGGCGAGCGCCAAGCGGCGTTCCTCGACGAAATCGGCGTCGGCCCGTTGTGGGTGCGGCGTGGGCTTGGGTCTGACCAGCCTGACCAGCCGGCAATCGATCAAGCCGTAGAATCGGCTGTGACACGCGTCGATGTGCAGCCAGCGGCGCTTTCTGCGTCGGCGCCTGCTGCACCTGCGGCAACCGCTACCATGACTTGGCCGCAATTGAAGGCGGCGGTCGCGGCTTGCGAACAATGCGGCTTGTGCAAAAAGCGCAGCAACACGGTCTTCGGGGTCGGCGACGAGAAGGCGAAATGGCTGTTTATCGGCGAAGGGCCGGGACGCAACGAGGATGCGCAAGGCGAACCTTTTGTCGGGCCGGCGGGGAAGTTGCTCGACAATATGCTGCTGTCGCTCGGATTAAAACGCGGCGCCAATGCGTATATCGCCAATATCGTCAAATGCCGACCGACCGATGGCGGCGGCAAGGACAGGCCGCCGACTGCGGAAGAAGCGGACGCCTGCCTGCCGTATTTGCAAAGGCAGATCGCGTTGATCCAGCCGACCGTGATCGTTGCGCTGGGCAAGACGGCGGCGCTGTCCCTGCTCAAGCGCGATCCGACCACGCCGGTGTCGGCCTTGCGCGGCACCGTGCACCGCTATGCAGAATTACCGTTGATCGTCACTTACCATCCGGCCTACTTGCTGCGCACGCCAGTCGACAAGCGCAAAGCCTGGGCCGATTTGTGTCTGGCGATGCAGACCTTTGCCAATGCTTGATTGGCAAGCCGGCTTTGAACGCCGCCTTGCCGCTGGGTTTTAGTGCCGATGTTCGCCGATCAGCGCGACAGTATCGAAGCGGCGCTGGTTGGCAGCGTGCCAGCGCATGATTAGCAGCATCATGCCAGCCAGGAACACGCCGAACAGGACGATCACATAGTTGACATCCAGATTGAGCTTGACCATGCAGGCATACAGCACCAACATGGTCAGCACCGACATGTTTTCATTGAAGTTTTGCACCGCGATCGAGTGGCCTGCACTCATCAACACGTAGCCGCGATGTTGCAGCAGCGCATTCATCGGCACCACGAAGTAGCCGCCCAGCGCGCCGATTGCAATCAATAGCGGATAGGCGACCCAGACCGAATGCACCATCGTCATCGAAATCACGACCAGGCCCATGACGATGCCCATCGGCATCACCGTCAGCGAACGCTTCAACGGCACCAGCGAGGCCGCAGCGGCAGCGCCCAGCGCCATGCCCAGCGCGACCACGCCTTGCAGGATGGCGGCCTTGTCGAGTTGCATGTGCAAGGATTTCTCCGCCCATTTCAAGACGATGAATTGCAGGGTCGCCGCCGCCCCCCAGGTGAGCGTGGTGACCGACAGGGAAATCTGGCCCAGCTTGTCTTTCCATAATACGGTACAGCACGTGGCGAAATCGGCCACCAGCTTGAGCGGGCTATGCGCCTGCTTCTTGTAGCGGGCATAGGTATCGGGAATGTTCAGATTGAATATCGCGGCAATCACGTAGGCGCCGATGATGACCAGCAAGGCGGTATCGCTGGTGGTATCCAGGCTGCCGGCAATGACCGGAAAATCGAACTTGAGCAGCATCGCGGTCACTTGCGGATTGACCAGCGCGCCGCCCATCATGGTTCCCAGGATGATCGAGATCACGGTCAAGCCTTCGATCCAGCCGTTGGCGGCGACCAGTTTTTCTGCCGGCAACAGTTCGGTGAGCAAGCCGTATTTTGCCGGCGAATAAGCGGCGGCGCCGAAGCCCACCACGCCATAGGCCAACAGTGGATGGATATTGAAGAACATCAGGCCGCAACCGAAGATCTTGATCAGGTTGGTGGCAAACATCACGCGACCCTTGGGGAAGGCGTCGGCAAAGGCGCCGACGAAGGCGGCCAACAACACGTACGATACGACAAAAAACAGTTTCAACAACGGCGTCATCCACGGCGGAGACTTCATCACGGTCAGGACGGCGATGCATGCGATTAGCAAGGCGTTGTCGGCCAGCGACGAAAAAAACTGCGCAAGCATGATGGTGTAAAAACCGCGATTCATTCGCATCTTCGTATCAACCAAATATCTCCGGCTTGCTTTATACCATGAAATTGTCGAGAAACAGCTGTTTTGATCCCATTCGCCAATCGCGTCTCCGGTAGAATTGATGCTGTCCGCCGAAAATTATTGGAAAATCAAGAGTATCGCTATGCCAAGACCACTAGTCGCCACCATCAATATCGCTGCATTGCAGCATAATCTCGCCGTCGCCAAACGCAATGCGCCGTTCGCCAAAGTATGGGCGATCGTCAAGGCCAACGCCTACGGACATGGACTCGCGCAGGCGGTGCGGGCGTTTGCCGCAGCCGACGGCATGGGTTTGATCGAGCCGGATGCTGCAGTGCGTTTGCGTGAATTAGGCTGGTCGAAGCCGATTCTGCTGCTGGAAGGTTTTTTTGACGCCGAGGACGTCAAACTGCTGGCGCAATACGATGTGCAAACGGCGGTCCATTGCAACGAGCAGATTGCGATATTGGAACAAGCTAAGCTGCAAACGAAGATCGACGTCCATTTGAAAATGAATACCGGCATGAACCGCCTCGGATTCAAGCCCGATGCCTATCGCCAGGCGTATGCGCGCCTGCGCGCCATCGGCATGGTCGGCAATATCGGCATGATGACGCACTTCGCCAACGCCGAGTATGCGCAACACCCGGTCCTGTCGCTGGCCGAGCAGCTTGCGCGTTTTCAGCATGGCAGCGGCGGCTTGACCGGCGTGCGCAGCCTGGCCAATTCGGCGGCGGATATGTTGCATGCGGTTGCGGCGGGCGATTGGGTGCGGCCCGGAATCATGCTGTACGGCGGCACGCCTGGCGGCAAGAGCGCCGCCGAATTCGGTTTGCTGCCGGCCATGACGCTGACCAGCGAAATCATCGGTGTGCAGGATATCGAAGCCGGCGACGCGGTCGGCTACGGCAGCCGTTTCGTGGCCACGCAGCCGATGAAGATCGGCGTCGTTGCTTGCGGGTATGCAGACGGCTATCCGCGCCACGCGCCGACCGGCACGCCGATACTGGTCGATGGCGTCAAGACGCGCATGGTGGGCCAGGTCTCGATGGACATGATTACAGTCGATTTGAGCGCCATACCCGGCGCCGGCGTCGGCAGCCCGGTTGTCTTGTGGGGCAAAGGCATGCCGATCGACGAGGTGGCGCAGGCCGCCGGCACGGTCGGTTACGAATTGATGTGCGCGGTGGCGCCGCGCGTGCGGGTTGAGGTCGCTGAGGTCGCCGAGATGGGCGAAGGATAATGGCCAAGGCGAAAACCAACTATACCTGCACCGAATGCGGCGGCGTATCGAATAAATGGGCCGGGCAATGTCCGGCCTGCGGCCAGTGGAACACGCTGACGGAAACCATCGTCGAGAACTCTGCCAACCGTTTTTCTACACAATATCAAGGACTTGCGCAAACCGCGCCGGTACTCTCCCTGGCCGATATCGAGGCCATCGATGTGCCGCGTTTTAGCACCGGCATCGAAGAATTCGACCGCGTGCTGGGTGGCGGCCTGGTGGCCGGCGGCGTGGTGCTGATCGGCGGCGATCCGGGCATCGGCAAATCGACCTTGCTGTTGCAGGCACTGGCGCATATGTCGCGCGCGAAAAGCGTGTTGTACGTCAGCGGCGAGGAATCCGGCGCGCAAATTGCGCTGCGCGCCAAGCGCCTGGCGGTCGACGCGCGCGACTTGAAATTGCAAGCCGAAATCCAGCTCGAAAAAATCCTGCAGACCCTGGCCGAGCACAAGCCGCAGGTGGCGGTGATCGATTCGATCCAGACCGTGTATTCGGACGCGCTCAGTTCGGCTCCGGGATCGGTGGCGCAAGTGCGCGAATGCGCGGCGCAACTGACGCGTGTGGCCAAGCAGAGCGGCACGACCGTGTTCATGGTCGGCCATGTGACCAAGGAGGGCGCGCTGGCCGGGCCGCGCGTGCTGGAGCATATCGTCGATACCGTGTTGTATTTCGAGGGCGACACCCATTCCAGCTTCCGCCTGGTGCGGGCGATCAAGAATCGCTTCGGCGCAGTCAACGAACTGGGCGTGTTTGCGATGACGGAAAAGGGTTTGAAGGGCGTGTCGAACCCATCGGCGCTATTTTTGTCGCAGCACGACAATCCGGTTCCCGGCTCGTGCGTGATGGTCACGCAAGAGGGGACCCGGCCCTTGCTGGTGGAAATTCAGGCGCTGGTCGACACCTCGCATCTGCCCAACGCCAGGCGGCTGTCGGTCGGGCTGGAGCAAAACCGGTTGGCCATGTTGCTGGCTGTGTTGCATCGGCACGCCGGCATTGCGGCATTCGACCAGGATGTGTTCATCAACGCGGTCGGCGGCGTCAAGATCACCGAGCCGGCAGCCGATTTGGCAGTATTGATGGCAATCAATTCGTCGATGCGCAGCAAGCCGCTGCCGCGTGGCTTGGTGGTATTCGGCGAAGTCGGGCTGGCCGGCGAAATCCGCCCGGCGCCGCGCGGGCAGGAGCGCTTGCGCGAAGCCGCCAAGCTGGGTTTTTCCATCGCACTGATCCCCAAGGCGAACGCGCCGAAACAAAAGATCGAAGGCTTGACCATCGTTGCCGTCGAAAGAATCGACGAAGCGCTGAACCGAGTGCGCGAACACGAATGAAGTGGAACGAAAATTTTCAATTGAATCAGATACTTATCGCTATCTGAAGCTATCCAGGCGGCGGATTTGGCTTGCCCGTTCGACTGGCGTCGACGGTGCGGATAATTCGCGCAGATATCGCCCCAAAAATCCATTTTCCTTGTAAAATGCGATTTGATTAAGATTACTAAATCGTCAATTGATTTTTTGTATTCTTTGAAGAACGGCAATCAACGCGCTGTTGCAGGTCGACCGCGCCACGCGGATCGGCGCACACCAACCGAAGTGCCGCTCGTTGTGCAGACTTGAACACGGGACATTTCATGAGCAGAACGTTCATCCTTCATACCCCGTTAGACGACGACCTGCTGAAATTCCGGCGCATGGAAGGCAACGAGGCGCTCTCCGAGATCGGCCAGTTCGATTTGCAGATTTCTTCCGCATCGGCCGATATCGATCCAACCGATTTGCTGGGCGCGGGCATGACGATCGAAATCGCCACCCAGTTCGATTCGTCCCGATACATCAATGGTCTGGTCGTCGGCTTCGCGTTCATCGGGCCGGACGGCAGCGCCGCCAGAAATTACCTGTACCAGGCGCGGCTGCATTCGTGGCTGTTTCTGGCGGACAAGGCCGCCGATTGCCGCATCTATCAGGAGAAATCGGCGCCCGACATCATCAAGGCGGCGCTCGCCGATTTCGGCATGCCGTATGAATTCAAATTGAATGCAAGCTACGACCCCATCCCGTATTGCGTGCAGTTCAACGAAACCGTGCTGAACTTCGTCAAGCGCATGGCGGAGCTGGCCGGCATCTACTGGTATGTCCGCCACGAGATGGGCGCGCATACGGTGGTCTTTTGCGATGGCGCGAATCCGACGCTGGCGGATTATCCGACCATCCCGTTTTTGACGCCGGGCAGCAGGACGCTGGCGGCGGAAGAGCAGATCTCCGAATGGCAGATCGAGAACGAATTGAAATCCGGCCGTTTTACGACCCGATCCTATAATTTCAAGCACCCGAAGGCCAACCTGCAGGTCAATGAAATCGTCCACAAGGATCACGCCAACGACTCGCTGGAAATGTTCGAGTGGAGCGGCGCGTATGCGGAGCGCGACGAGGGAGCGAAACTGGTCACCGTGCGGCGCGAGCAGCAACAGCTCCATTACGAAAAAATCCACGCGGTCAGCAACGTGCGCGGCGTCGCGCCCGGCTATACCTTCACGCTGAGCAGGCACCCGAGGGATGCCGCCAACGGCGAATATCTGATCGTCAGCGCGATTTACCACTTCCAGGAAAATGCGGAGAGCAGCCGCTCCGACGGCGAAGAAACGCGCTGGCGCGTCGATTTCACGGTCAGGTCGACCAAGCACCGCTATTACCCGCCACGTGTCACCAATAAGCCGGTGCCGGGAGGCCCGCACACGGCGCTGGTGACCGGGCCGGCCGGCGAAGAGATCTGGACCAACGAATACGGCCAGGTCAAGGTCTACTTTTATTGGGATCGCCATTCGGCCAGGGATGAAACCAGTTCTTGCTGGGTGCGCGTATCCAGCGTCTGGGCCGGCAACCAGTTCGGCGGCATGCATGTTCCGCGCATCGGGCAGGAAGTGCTGGTCGAATACGTGAACGGCAACATCGACATGCCGATCGTCACGGGACGCGTCTACAACCAGAATAATATGCCGCCGTGGGATTTGCCGGCCAACGCCACGCAATCGGGAATTTTGTCGCGTTCCAGCAAGGACGGCGAGTACGCCAATGCCAACGCGATCCGCTTCGAGGACAAGAAGGGCGCGGAACAGGTCTGGATCCAGGCCGAGCGCAACATGGATACCGTCGTCGAGAACGACGAGACGCACCATGTGATGCATGACCGCACCAAGACCATCGACCACGACGAAACCGTGTTCGTCCATCACGACCGCACCGAGACGGTCGACAACAACGAAACCATCACCATCCACAACAACCGCAGCGAGCGGGTCGACAACAACGAGACGATCTCGATCGGCGTCAATCGCACCGAGGACGTCGGCGCCAACGAAAGCGTGACGATCGGCGCCAACAAGGTGCAGTCGATTGCGATTACCTATACGCAAAACGTCGGCGCCGCCAAGATGACCAATGTCGGCGCGGCTTACTTGATTAATGTCGGCGCGGCGATGAATCGCCTGATCGGCCTGGCCAGCGCCGAGGAAGTCGGCCTGTCGAAGACCACGCTGGTGGGCGACGGTCACGCGGTGACGGTTGCCAACGACCAAAAGATCGAGGTGGGCGGCAACCAGGCTGTGAGCGTCGGCAAAACCATCACCATTACCGCCGGCGACAGCATCGAGCTGGTGTGCGGCAAATCGACGCTTAAAATGGACAAGAACGGGACCATTTCGATCAATGGACATGAGGTCGATATCGGCACCGACGGCGATCAAGTCCTGAAAGCGGGCGGCAACATCACGCTCAAAGCCACCAACATCAACGAAAACTGACCCCATGAAAAAACCCGCCCACAAGCGCGAACGCGCCGCCGCCGCACCGGTATTGCCGCAGCAGCAGGACGGTTCCGACTTGATGCAGGCATTGCTGGCCAAGGACATCGGCGTAACGGCAACCAAGCCAACGCCGATTTTCGGCATCGTGGTCGGCCAGGTGCAGGCGATTCTTCCCGATGGCCGGGTGCGGTTGCAACTGCCGCAATTGACTATCGCTTCAGTGGATGCCCGCGTGGCTTGCGCGCCGGAAGGATTGCTGCCCGGCGCGACGGTGGCTGTCATGTTCGAGCAGGGCGATGTCAATCGGGCGTTGGTGATCGGCCCGATGTATACCGGCCCAGCCGCTGCCGATGAAGCGGGAGTCGATGCTGCCGACGACAGCCAGGCGCAGCCCGACTACGCGCGCATCGTCATCGAAGCCGGCGAGGAATTGGAGCTGCGTTGCGGCGAGGCTGCCATCGTCCTCACCGCCGATGGCCGCATCCTGCAGCGCGGCACTTATATTTCCAGCCATGCCAGCGCTACCCAAAGGATACGCGGCGGCTCGGTGCAGATTAACTGAGCTTGGTCATGGAATTGGCCGTCGGTTCCAAATATGCGGTAGCGGACATCACCGTTGCGGTCGATAAGACCGGGCGGGAACATCTTTTGGTGGTTATCAAGCAAACCTGGCTGATCGGCGCGAACGGCAAGCCGCCGACCCCCACCAAGGCAGTGCCGCTGGAATACGCGGACCTGCATGTGGGCGAGCCGGGCCTATCGCCGCCGCTCTATGAATGCGATTTCGTGTTGAAGAAAATCCGCTGCGACGTGCTCTTCAATGCCAGCGCCTATGCGCCGGACGACCAGCCGCTGACCTATCTTGCCGCAGGCTATCGGATCGATGCGCACCAAAAGGCGGTGCGCATCGTCGGCCCGCGATTCTGGAAAAAGGCGCTGATCGGAATCGAAGCCAGCGAACCCAAGCCATTCACCGCCATGCCCTTGCATTATGGGCTGGCTTTCGGCGGCGTGCGTCCGAACAAAAAAGGGACGAGTGGCGATCAAACGCTGTTCGACACCTACGAAGCAAACCCGGTCGGCACCGGCTATGCGGCCACGCAGTCCGACCCGGAACTGGTGGGCATGCCGCTGCCATGCCTGGAACCGTTCGATTCCGACATCGCGCCGCTCGACAGTCCCACCGCAGACTATCCGGCGGTTGCACTGTCGGCAGTGGCCCGCCATTGGCTGCCGCGCCGCCAATACGGCGGCACCTACGACGCCAAGTGGAAGCGCGACGTGTTCCCGTTCCTGCCTGAGGATTTCGACGAACGCTTCAACCAATCTGCGCCCGAAGACCAGCAAATTCCGTTTCCGCGCGGCGGCGAACAGGTGACCTTGATGAACCTGATGCGCGGTCGGCGCGAAGTCAGCTTCAAGCTGCCGAAACTGACGAATATGCCGGTGCGCGTGTTGATGAGGAATTACACCGTGCAGCAGCCGCAGGTGGTGGTCGACACGTTGTATTTCGAGCCGGACGAGGAGCGTTTTAGCGTGGTTTGGCGCGCCAGCGTGCCGATCAAGCGCGGTTTCAAGGATCTTCAGACGATTGCAGTCGGCGGCATCTGCAAGAATTGGTGGGAAGCCAAAATCCGTGGCGCGGAAGGCTGCGCAAATTGCGCCAAGAAGCGCGCCACCGACGGCCCGGCGCCGGCTGAAGAGGAATGCGAGGAAGCGCCAATCACAGGAGCCTCGGCGTGAGCGCATCGATGCAATCGCAGCAACAGGCCGCCAGCGCTCCGGCCGATCTGCGCGGCCAGCCCCTGGTCATCGTCGGCGCCGGCATCTGTTGCGCGGTCGGCTATCATCGCGCGGCAGCCTCTTGCGCGATGCGCGCAGGGATGGATCATTTCCAGGAAAGCGAATTCATCGACCGCGCCAGCGAACCGATCAAGGCCGCCATGCTGCCGGTGGGCGAACTCTGGGGACCGCAAAGACTTGCCCATATCGTCGAACAAGCGGTCATGGATTGCGCGCGCGACGCCGGCAATATCTACACCACCTCCACGGCCCTGATCTTGCTGGCTGCCGAACAGGGGCGCCCGCATACCGAAGACGACCGCTACTTTGAAGCATTGGACGCCTGCTCAAGGCAATTTCGCACCAAGTTTCACGGATCCTCCGGCATCATGCCCAAAGGCCGCGCCGGATTGGGTGCAGCATTGCAGGCTGCACATCGCCTGCTGAGCGAAAATACGGTCGCGCGGGTGCTGGTGGTCGGTGCAGATAGTTATCTGAACGCTGCCACAATTGAATACTACCTGCGGCAAGACCGGCTGCAAACCAGCAACAATTCTGACGGCTTCATCCCCGGCGAGGGAGCCGGTGCGCTATTGCTGGAGTTGGCAGGGCCGCAAAGTCGCGGGCTGTTGATCTGCGGCATGGGCCGCGCGTCGGAAGCGGCCACCATCGACGGCGACCTACCGAATCGTGCGCAAGGCTTGACCCAAGCCATACGCCAAGCCTGCGAGCAGGCCGAAGTCGCACCCAGGCAACTGAATTATCGGATCACCGATTTTAATGGCGAAAAATACCATGCGCAGGAAATCTCGAACGCCAACACCCGGGTGATGGCCGACGATGGCGTCGCGCTGCCGATGATTACCATTGCCGATTGCATCGGCGAAACCGGCGCGGCTGCCGGCCCGTCGATGCTTGCCTATCTGCATGAACGCTTGCGCGGCCCCGATCATCCAGGCGCTGTCGGCCTCCTGCATCTAGGCAATGACGACGGCGCCAGAACCGCGCTGATATTGCGCGCCCGTTGAGTGCGCGTGGCAATGACAACATAGGAAACGACGATGAGCACAGGTGTCTACGCCAACGGCGACGAAGTATGCAGCAAGACCTCCAGCGGAAAAGTAATCGCCAATTTCCCGGACGTTTGCATCAGTCCTCCGTCGCCGCCCGCAGGGCCGGTTCCGCTGCCTTACCCCAACACCGCTTTCGCGAGCGACTTGACTGCGGGATCGACTTCCGTCTTCGCGCAGGGAAAGGAAATCGCGCTGAAGGATCAATCGTATTTTTCCACCAGCACCGGCGACGAACCCGCCACCGAAGCCTTTCAGAAAGGTGTCGCCACGCAGGTCATCAAAGGCAAAGCCTATTTCGCCAGTTGGTCGTCCAACGTCAAGGTGGAGGGCTTGAACGTCTGCCGCCACGTTGACATGATGACGCAAAACCACGCTTAGGAACGGCTATGTCTACGCCAAATACGCGAACTCAACCGTATCTTTCGGTGTTCAATACGTCGCCAGCCTGCAAAAGCAGCAAGGACAAGATAGAGAGCAAGTGCAAGCCTGCCAAGAAAGGCGATAAAGCGCCTACTGCTTGGATGGTTCCGCATTGCGAAGGTTTGATGCTCAAACCGACGACAAAAAACGTCAAGGCCATTGCCAGATTTTTTTCTAAGGATGTCGATGCCGTCGGCCTTAAGCCCAAGGCATCTGGAGATGCGGCAACCTATTTGGAAGGCTTGGCCGTCTCGAAGAAAAATCCTTGCGTAAAGGCTAGACGCTGCCAGCTCGTTCCCTACAAGGAAACGAAAACGGCAGAAGTGGCAGAAAAGGGCGGCAAAGGGTGTTGCCCCGGCCAAACTGGCCACCATCCGCTGCCGGAGGAAATATTTCCCGAAGGCGACGACTGCTATACCGATGAAACCCACGGCAATGCCCCAACGATTTGCGTAGAGGGCGTAAACAATTCGCACGGCTCGCATGGGAAAATACATTCCACCATGGATGCATTGATGACCAATCACATCCAGAAAGCCAAAACCGACCAAATATCGAATGCCAAAGCAATCAATGCCGGTGCAAAATCGGTCAAGTTGACATTTCCCGGTTGCGATGAGACTTGCACCAAGCAGCAACTGCGCGCCTTCTACCAAAAATTATGCGAAGGAAAGACCAAGCCTCGCGGCGGTTTGGGCGGCAAAGGACAAAGTAAAGCCGAAGCTGCAAAGTTGGCGAAGAATCTAAGTGAATCCTTCAGTTTAAGGTAGAAAGGAAAAAATGCATATCTCGGACAAGGAATACAAAAAGTTTTTTGAAGGCTACCAAATTATTGACTGCGTTGTAAGAAATAAGGACATGTTTTATTTCGTGCTCAAAGAGATGTACGACACCGATAAAGACGCTCCGCCCGAGACGAAGCTAATCAAACGAATCGTCCCTTATTTCATGGACGAACCAGTTGGAGATCGCTGGAGCCGCTCAGTCCTTGAGCATTTTGACCACTTGGTCGGAGGACTTTCGATCTACCCAAAGGAACAGTTTGTGGGTGTCGACATGGGAGGCAGCGTTTACGCGGCCGGAAGCGGCGAGGGAGGAATTGAAGATTCCTTTGCAAGTTGGGCGGACGAAGGCCCCCAACGAGGCGCAATCGTCAAGCTTCGTACAATTGACGGACAAGTCTATGCGGTCGGCGGAAACCGCACGGTATTGCGCCGAGACGGCAAAAACGATTGGCACGGGTTCACAAGCGATCTTCCCACGGCGGACGAGGATGACGAGGACGCCGATTCGTTCGGCGAAGGATTTCAGGATATTGACGGCTTCAGCGCAAAAGATATCTATTGCGTAGGCGGCGATGGCGATGTCTGGCATTTCAACGGCAAAAAATGGAAGCAATTGGCTTTCCCGAGCAATATGAGCCTGGAATCGGTATGTTGTGCCGGCGACGGATATGTCTATATTGGAGCGCAGGAAGGAAATGTATTCAAAGGCAAAGGCGACTCGTGGAAGCGGATTTACAAAGGCGATCTGACCTTGCCGTTCAAGGATATGGTGTGGCACCAGGGAAAAGTGTGGTGCACTTCCGACTATGGCCTTTGGGAAATCGAAAATGACAAATTGAAGAAATCGAAGGCGCCGAATGAAGTTCGCGCCTGCGCCGGGAATTTGTCTGTCGGCGATGGTGTGCTGCTGCTGGCCGGCATATTTGGCGCTGCGCTGCATGACGGAAAAGACTGGCAAATTTTGGTGGATGCCCAGGCATTCGCTTAAAACTGTTGAAAGCAAGGAATTTGCGGACGCCGAGGTTGGCGCGTATGCGTTTGTAGGAGGATACCCATTCGCTTGCAGTGTAACGCTGCTGGCTGGCATGAAGGCTTGGTGTATCGGCAGAATGACCAATGGAATTGCGTTTTTGAATTATTTTATGATTGAGCACCATGTCCGACGCCGCTGAAAATTTGACAGCAGAATCCGAGATCGCGCCTTTGGTAATCAAGCCGCTAATCCTGCGTCATGCCGAGGATGCGGCATTCTATTGGACGCAACGCAGCGCCAACGCCTATTCGCCGCTGCTGCGTTTCGACCGCTTGCGCCATTTCGACCGGCTGTTGACCGCACATCTGGACGGTTTGCGGGTCGCCGGCGCAGTGGGTTGGGAATCCGCGTTGAAGAACCTGCAGCGCTGGAAGGGTGCAGGCGAAGCGTTTGCCGCCTATGTATTGGCAATCGAGGCCGGCGACAAGCTGCGCCTGCAGGCTTTGTGGGAAGTGCTGCAAAAGAACCCGGACGCGATGCAGGATGGCTTGATTTCGGCGCTCGGCTGGGTGGCTGAAGAGACGGCGCTGCCGTGGATGGATTTCTGGCTGCCGCTGACGAATTTCCCGCGCTTGCAGCAAATTGCGCTGCGCGCGTTTTCGATACGCCGCTTGAAACCGCGTGTGGATTTGAGCGGCTTCTTTGCCGCAACCGACGCCGGCACCCGCGAAGCGGCCTGCATCCTGGCCGGGCGTCTGCGGCTGGCGGAATACCTTGCGCAGTTGCAAGCGGCGCGCAAGGATGCCGAACCTGCCGTGCGCGAAGCGGCTGCCGTCGCCTTGCTGCTGCTGGGGCAGGGCGCGGCGGTCCTGGCGGATTTGTGGCAGGCTTCGCTGCACTGGAACCAGATCGCGCAAGATGGCAAGGGTTGGGTCAAGAGCATGGCGACCCGGCGCGCGCAGGCAGTGGCGCGCTACATCGGCCATGCGCTGCCGGTAGCGCATCCCGGTACGCGCGATTTGATGGAACGCATCCCGGCGCGCCAGGGATTGATCGTGCTGGCGCACCACGGCGACCCGGCTACCTTGCCGTGGGCGCTGGCGGCGATGGTGCGCAAGGACTTGGCGCGTCTGGCCGCTTGGAGCGTGACGATGGTGACCGGGGTCGATCTCGACCGCCACAGATTGACGGCGGCAGCGCCGCCGGCGGATGAGGACGAAGACGAGCGCCAGACGCCGCTGCAAGACCCGGATGTGGGACTGTCCTGGCCGCACGCCGAGGCGGTCGCTGCATGGTGGCGCAAAGAGGGCGTGCAATTTCCGGGCGGGACTCGGTTATTATTTGGCGGCGCTGCATCGGATCGCGCGCATTGCCTTACTCTTTTATCAAACGGTGTGCAGGCCGCGCGTTGGGCCGCCGCACTCAATCTGGCGCAAAGCGACATGAATATTCCTTATCTGGCGACAAGCGCGCCGGCGTTGGCGCAACAGCGCGCGATGCATCTCTTGCCCAAGGAGGCATGACGAATGATCCTAGATTCCTCAGTTGACCGCTTATTTTCGTCTGGAAAGTTGCATGAACACTCGCTGTCTTTCGTTCTATAACCATCACCGATTGGGAGGTAGCGCTACAGGTGCGATTGCACGCTTTTCCGGCTCCCTGGCGTCGTTGCTTCTCCTAGCAGACATCAGTCTGCGTCGTCGTCGCGCCTAGCCAGAAAGCCGCAAAAACGCACACTCTCACCTGTTCAACTGAGGAATCTAGAATCATGGACCCACGCCTTCTGGAATACTATAACGCCGAGCTGGCCTACATGCGCGAGTTGGGGCAGGAGTTCGCAGAGCAGCAGCCGAAAATCGCCAGCCGTCTCGGCATGAACGGCGTCGAAGTGGCTGACCCGTATGTCGAGCGTCTGTTGGAAGCATTCAGTTTTCTGACTGCGCGCATCCAGCTTAATATGGACGAGCAATTTCCACGCTTTTCGCAACGGCTGTTGGAAGTCCATTACCCGAATTACCTGGCCCCGACGCCGGCGACGGCGATCGTCGAATTGCGTCCCGACATGAAACATGGTTCGCTGGCGGCAGGCTACAAGGTGCCGCGCCATTCATCGCTATTGGCGGGGATCCCCAAGGGCGAGGAAACCGCGTGCGAATTCCGCACTGCGCACGACGTCATGCTGTGGCCGCTGGAGATTGTCGAGGTCGGTTGCTCCGGCGCGCCGCCCGATCTGCCTTTGTCCGGTTTGCACCTTGAACGTCCAGTCAAGGGTGCCTTGCGCATCCGCTTGAAATCCACCAAGGGCACGCTGGCATCGCTGAACCTGGATAGCTTGACCTTTTATCTGGCAGGCGACGACGATGTTGCATCGCGTCTTTACGAAATCCTGTTCGCCCATGCGCAAGGCGTGGTCGGCTGCGAACTGCAACGGCCAGTGAAATGGATGGAGTATCTGCCGCCGCATTGCATTCGGGCCGAAGGCTTCGATCGCGATCAATCGCTGCTGCCGTTTCCCGCGCATGCATTCCAGGGCTACCGTCTGTTGCACGAATATTTCGCCTGCCCCAGCCGCTTGCGCTTTTTCACCCTGCACGGCTTGAAGAAGCTGATTTCCCGGGTCGATGGCAATAGCGTCGATCTGGCCATCTTGTTCGACTGCCCGGTGGGCGACCTGGAAAGTCTGGTGGACAAGGCGCAATTGGCGCTGTTTTGCACGCCGGTAATCAATCTATTTCCAAAAAGCGGCGAATCGCTGCCTATCGATGCCTACGCGCGCGAGCATCATATCGTGTCCGACAAGAACAACGCGTCGGATGTCGAAATCTATGCGATCGACAACGTGCGAGGCAGCGAGGAAATGGCCGGCAAGGAGCGGGAATTCCGTTCGCTGCACCTGGCGTTGGGCGGCGACGACAGCGGCGACAACGTGTATTACACGATGCGGCGCGAACCGCATATGATGCCGGAAGCAAAGCGCCGTCACGGGCAGCGCACCAACTATGCCGGCAGCGAAGTCTATCTTTCCTTCACCGACCGCGATCAAGCACCAATTGCGCACGGCTTGAAGAGCGTGTCGGTCGATACGCTGTGCACCAACCGCGACCTGGCGTTTTTGATACCGAAGGGCGGGCCGACCGACTTCGACATGCTGGCATCTATCCCGGTCGAAACGATCAAGGTATTGCGCGGGCCGACCGAACCCAGGCCGGCGTTGGCGGAAAGCGCCGCGACCTGGCGCTTGATCAGTCACTTGACGCTGAATTACCTGACCTTGAGCGACTTGAATCCGGACGAAGGAGCGGCAGCGCTGCGCGAGCTGTTGAGCTTGTACGCGCCATTGGCGGAGATGTCGGTCAGGAAGCAGATCGATGCGATTCGGCAATGCAGCCTCAAGCCGGTGACCCGGCGTCTGCCGGCGGCCGGACAAATCGCGGTCGGGCGCGGCGTGGCGATTGACCTGACGGTCGATGAAAGCCTGTTCGCCGGGGGCAGTCCTTATCTGCTCGGGTCGATCCTGGAGCAATTCTTTGCGCGCCACGTCGGCCAGAATTCCTTTACCGAAACTGCACTGCATTCGCTGCAGCGCGGCGAGATCATGCGCTGGAAGTTGCGCATGGGTGCGAGGCCGGTGGCGTAAGATAGAACAATCGCATGAGGCCTGCACATCCCCTCGCCCGCTTGCAGGAGAGGGGCAGGGGAGAGGGAATGCTCAAATGCACGACCTAAGGGATAAAAAGCGTTCCGAAAAATATCGTAAAACGGAAAAATAGGGACAAAAATACCCATGTTCGCGGCGCTCCCTCTCCCCCAACCCCTCTCCCGCAAGCGGGCGAGGGGAGCCTTGCGTCAAGACGACCTTCATGCGATTGCCTTGTCGCCTAAGACTGTTCTTCCGTTTCTTCGTCGGCAGGTTCAAGAATCTGCCGCGCCGCCGCCAAACCGCTGCGCACCGCCGCTTCCAGCGTCGCCGGATAGTCGCTCTGCGTATAGTCGCCGGCGATTGCCAAGCCCGGCAAGCCAACATCGTTGGCCGGGCGGATCAAGCCCGGCGTGCAGGCAAAGGTTGCGCGCTTTTCCGAGACGACCTTGCTCCACAACGGTTGCGCCAGTTGCGGCATGCGCAGGGTTTTGGCTAGCTGGGCGGCAATCGCCTGCGCCAGTTCGCCCTGGTCTTGTGCGACGGCGTCGGATGCGGCGCTGACGACGACCGACAATATGCCGCCCTGGCTGGCGTCGAGCTGGCCGCGATCGAATACGAATTGGCCCCAGTCGCCAGCAGCCGCGTCGTCGATCAACGCAAAGAAGGGCAGCGGCAGCCGTAGGTCCGGCGCATAGCGCAGGTAGCAAGTGGTAATCGGTTCGTAGGAAAAGTCGCCGAGCGCTGAGCTGTCGATCAATCCATCCAGCAGCGCCGCCGTTTGCGCGACCGGCGTGGCCAACACGATGCAATCGAAGTCTTGCTGCGGCGCTTGCTCGCCGCTCAGTGTCACGCGCCAGCCGTCGCCGTTGCGCGTTATCGCGCCGACATTTGCGCCGTAGCGAACTTGCCCCTGGTATTGTCCGATGAAGCGCGCCGCATGTTGCGGAAACAATTCCGTCAGGTTCACGCGCGGCAGCAGCATATCGGAGGCGGCGCGGCGCGCACCCAGGCTGTCGCGCAACACGTTCAAAAATACCTGGGCCGATGCCCGTTCGGGCGGCGTGTTCAACGCGGCCAGGCACAATGGTCGCCACATCAGCTTGGTCAGGCGCTCGGTCTGGTCGTAGCGCTCCAGCAATTCGCTGACGCTGCAATCGTTGTGCATGCGCCATTCCATCCAGCGCGCAGTGGTCGAAAAGCGCGCCAGCGCCATCTTGTCGGCGCGTGTCAGGCCGGCGGCCCGCAGCAGCGCGATCACCATGTGCAAAGGGGCAGGCAGGCGCGGCGCGGCAAAGTCCATGCCGCCGCTGCCGGGCGGATAGCGCATTTGCAGCGGCAGCCGCAGCAAGACTTCGTCGGTGTCGATGCCGACCGTGCGCATCAAGGCCAGGCTGTCGCGATAAGCGCCCAGCAGAATATGCTGGCCGTTGTCGAGCATGCGGCCATCCAACTGCACGCCGCGCGCGCGTCCGCCCAGGTTGCGCGTGCTCTCGAATACGGTGACTGCATGGCCGCTTTTGGCCAAGGCGATGGCGGCGGCGCAGCCGGCCCAACCGCCGCCCACCACTGCAACGCTGGTCTTGGCGACGGCGTCAGCCGCGAACATAAGTCTTCCACGCCAGCCACAGCTTGCGGATCGGCGTGAGGGAAATGCGCTGGTTCAGCACGTGGAAACCATCAAGTTCGATCTCGGTCAACAGCGCGCGATAGATCGCCGCCATAATCAGCCCCGGTCGCTGCGCGCGCCGATCCGCCTTGGGCAGCAGCGCGAACGCGGCGTCGTACATGGCCTGTGCGCGGTCGGCCTGGAATTTCATCAATTTCTCGAAATTCTCGCTATGCCGCGCATTCAAGATGTCGGCAGCCGTCACGCCGAATTGCTGCAATTCGTTGATCGGTAAATAGATGCGTCCTTTGCGCGCGTCTTCGCCGACATCGCGGATGATATTCGTCAGTTGAAATGCCAGCCCGAGCTTTTCGGCGTACTGCAAGGTTTCCGGCTGCGTCGCGCCGAAGATGCCGGCTGACAGGATGCCGACCACGCTGGCCACATGCCAGCAATATTTTTGCAGACCGGGAAAGTCCAGGTAACGGGTCTGATCGAGGTCCATCTCCATGCCGTCGACGATGGCCAGCAAATACTTTTGTTCGATCGAAAACGCTTGCAGATGCGGCAGCAACGCCTTCGTCACCGGGTGGGTGGGATTGCCGGCTTGCATCGCGCCCAACTCCTGCCGCCACCAGATCAGCTTGGTGCGGGCGATGTGGGGATCGGCGATTTCATCGACGGTATCGTCGACTTCGCGGCAAAACGCGTACAAGGCGGTAATCGCCCGCCGCCGCTCCGGCGGCAAGAACAGGAAGCTATAGTAGAAACTGGAGCCGCTCTGCGCGGCTTTTTGTTGGCAATATTCGTCGGGTGACATAAATCAAGTGCGCGGATTGGATCGATAAGAAGTCGCTATGCTAACCGACTTGGGCGGCTTGCGGCAGGCTGGTCGCAGATTTCATGCAGGCGTCATCCAGATTGCGCGCCAAAGCATGCGCAACCAGTCGCTTTTACCCAGGGTTGGGCGGTGCGCAAAGACATCGTAGTCGACTTCTTCGATTTTTTCCAGGATACGCAAGCCGCCTTGCACCACCAGCCGCAGTTCCCATCCGACTCTTCCGGGCAGGCGCAATGCCAGCGGCGCGCCGCTTTGCAGCATTGCGCGCGCGCGTTCGACCTCGAAATGCAGCGTGTCGCAAAATTCGCCGGTGGCCCGATTCAGGGCGAGATCGTCTTCCCGCAGCAGAAAATTCGCCATATCGTCTTGCGGGATATAGATGCGTGCTTTTTGCCAATCGACGGCCACGTCTTGCCAGAAGTTAATCAATTGCAGCGCCGAACAGATGGCGTCGGAGTCGCGCAGGTTGTCCGGCGTCGCCGCGCCATACAAATGCAGCATCAGCGCGCCGACCGGGTTGGCGGAGCGACGGCAATAATCGAGCAGTTCGGTGAAATTCGGGTAGCGTTTGACGACCACGTCCTGCTTGAAGGCAGACAACAGGTCGCGCAACGGCTGTAGCGGCAGCGCGTAATCCTTGACCACCGTCCCCAGCCGTTCAAACAGCGACGAATGGGCTGGCTGGCCGTCTTCGATGCGCCGCAATGCCTGTTCATAGTCGGTCAGCGCCGCCAGGCGCTGCGCTGCATCGGCATCGCCTTCGTCGGCCAGATCGTCGGCGCTGCGCGCAAAGCGATAAATCGCCTCCACCGCCGGGCGCAGTCGCGCCGGCAGCAAGATGGATGCGACGGGAAAATTTTCGTAGTGGTCGATCGACATGGATTCTGTGTTGCTGCGCTCGTATTTTGAAACCCGACACGCGCATTGCAAGCAAGGGATTTGTGCAGCGCAAGATTAACAGAGATTTGGGCAAGCGGCGGGTGCGGCGTTCTAAATTTGGCAAATTTGGTACTGCAATTTTGAACATCGAAGTTTACAAAATGACATGTTTCGTAATTCTCGGGTGTGTAGAAATATTAATGGGCATCTCTAAAAATTGCCAAAAGCGTTCAAGGTTGCGTCAAGGAGCGGACATGCACACTAGCACATCGAGCGCCGCAGACTCAAGATTGGGCGTTTTTGGAAATTTTTAGAGGTGCCCTAACGACTATCATTGTGATAGACAGCGATTGCTCTGCATTATCGATCAGCATATGCTTGCGTCAAATTGCGCGGTCTTTCATTTTGAATTCAAGACCAGCCGGTAACCGACTGCCGTCTCGGTCTGCAGGTATTTCGGCTGGGCCGGATCGTCTTCCAGTTTTTGCCGCAGATGCCCCATGTAGACGCGCAGGTAATGGCCGCTTTCCGAGTGCGATGGCCCCCATACCTCGCGCAGCAATTGCGGGTTGGTGACCACGCGGCCCGCATTGTTCAACAGCGCAGTCAACAGCCGGTATTCGGTCGGCGTCAGGTGCACGTTTTCGCCGCCCTTGGTGACTTGCCGTTCGCGCATATCGACTGCCACATCGCCGAACTGGACGACGCCGTTGTCGTTGTTTGCCGGCAACCGCTGGCGGCGCAGCGTGGCGCGCACGCGGGCCAGCAATTCGCCGGAACCGAACGGCTTGGTCAGGTAGTCGTCGGCGCCGGCGTCGAGGGCCTTGATCTTGTCCGCTTCGCCGACGCGGGCCGATAATACGATGATCGGCACGGTCGACCATTCGCGCACGTCGCTGATGAAATCGACGCCGTCGCCGTCCGGCAAGCCGAGGTCGAGGACAATCAGGTTCGGCTTGCGCGTTCCGGCCTCGATCAGGCCGCGCTTCAGGGTTTCGGTTTCAAAGACTTGCCATCCTTCGGCTTCCAGGGAGGCACGCACGAAGCGGCGGATTTGCGGCTCGTCTTCGATTAGCAGGGCGACTGGTGTGGGTTCGATCATATTATGTTGTCGGTTCTGGTGCGGTTTCGCCGGCATCGAAATCCGGCGTAACCGGAGGAGTGCCAAGCGGCAGCGTGAAAATGAAGGCGGCGCCGCCTTCGGGCGACTTGCCGGCGCGGATCATGCCGCCGTGCGCTTCGATGATGGCGCGGCAAATTGCCAGCCCGAGTCCGACCCCGGTGGTGGCGGATTCGCGTTCGCCGCGCGTAAATTTCTCGAACAGCGATTCTTCGCGGCCGTGCGGCAGGCCGGGCCCGTTGTCGAATACCGAGACATTGACGTATTGCCCGGCAACTTCGGCGGAAATAGTGACATGCGAATCGGGTGGCGTGTATTTCGCCGCATTTTCCAATAAATTGCACAGCACCCGTTCGATCAACATCGCGTCGAAACGGATCAGCGGCAATTCGCGCGGCAGGTGGGTTTCGATGCGGCGCGCACCCAGGTTGGCGCGGCAGATGCGCAAGGCGCTGCCGACCACTTCTTCAAGCGTCTGCCATTGCAGATTCAAGTGCACGTCGCCGTTCTGGATGCGCGCCATGTCGAGCAGATTGGTCACCAGCGCGCTCATGCGCAAGGTTTCGTCGCGCAGCGCTTCGGCCAGCGCTTGCTCCGACTGCGGCAGCGGCGGCTTGGCCAAGGTCAGCGATTCGGCCAGGCCGACCAGCGAAGTCAAGGGCGTGCGCAGATCGTGCGACAGGGTCGCCAGCAGGGAGTTGCGCAGCCGTTCCGATTCCATATGCACCAGCGCGTTTTGCGCGACTTCGATGTAATGAACGCGTTCCAGCGCAATCGCCGCCAGGGCAGCGAACGTGTCGAGCTGCTGGCGCTGCTCCGGTATCAATATCCAGCGGCGTCCTTCCGGCTGGATCGCCAGCAAGCCGCGCGTGCGCATCGGCGCGACGAGCGGAAGATAGAAGTAGTTGCTGGCCGGCAGGGTGTCGGTGCCGATTCCGGCTGCCGTCGCGCGGTCGAACGCCCACTGGGCAATGCCCATGTCCAGCACGTCGATGTCGGGTGCGTGCGACAAGTCGCCAGTCTGCCGAGGCGGCGCTTGCAGGCGGCCATTGTCGTCCGGCAAAATCAACGTTGCCTTGGCGCGGAAGGTGCGCTGGATAAAGGTGCGCGTGGTTTCGAAGATCTGCTCGGTCTGCAGCGCGCCGGACAATTCGCGGGCAAATTCGTAGAGCGCGCGCGAACGCGATTCGCGGTGCAGCGCGACCCGCGCCTGATAACGCAAATCCGAGGTCAAGTGGCCGGTAATCAATCCAACCACCAGCATTACTCCAAATGTGAGCAGGTATTGCCAATCGCTGACGGCGAACGAAAAGCGCGGCGGCACGAAGAAAAAATCGAAGCAGGCGACCCCGACCACGGTTGCCGCCACCGAAGGTCCCCGCCCCATGCGGACGGCGACCAGAACCACGGTCAGCAAAAACAGCATGACGATATTGGCGAGGTCGAAATACGCCAGCAGCGGCGTTGCCAACAGCGCGGTGAACAGACTGGCGCCAGCCGCCCACAGATAATTCCAGTACGGTGACCGTTCGTCGGCATCGATATCGAAATCGTCGGCTTGCTCGGCGCTCGTTTTACGGTTAATCGAATCGTCGGACGCGGATTCCGAACCGGCGTCGCCGATTTCGATCAAATCGACATCCGGCGCCATCGCGGCAATCCGGTTTGACTTCGGTGTGCGCCACGGCCACATCGCGCGACCCCGACCCAAAATAATCTTCGAAAAATTATGGCTGCGCGCGTAATCGACGACGGTGCGCGCAACATCGTGACCCGATAGCACCGCCGTGGTCGCGCCCAAGTCGCCTGCCATCTTCAAGGTTTTCAAGATGCGCTCGCGTCGCTCCGAATGCAAGCGTTGCAACTGTGGCGTTTCCACATAGATCGCGTGCCAATCGGCGTTCAACTGCCCGGCCAGCCGCGCGGTGCTGCGGATTACATGCTCCATGCCGGGGCGCGGCCCCAGGCAAGCCAATAAGGCCGCATCGGTCTTCCAGACCGCGCTGATCGATTTTTCGATGCGGTAGGCCTGCACGTCGTTTTCGACCCGGTCGGCGGTGCGGCGCAATGCCAGTTCGCGCAGCGCAATCAGGTTGCCCTTGCGGAAAAAATTGCGCGAGGCGCGTTCGGCCTGATGCAATTGATAGACTTTGCCGGCTTTCAGGCGTGCCAGCAATTCGTCGGCGGGCAAGTCCACCAGCACCACCTCGTCGGCTTCGTCGAATACCGTGTCGGGCAGGGTTTCCGACACCCGGATTCCGGTAATGCCGCCGACCGCGTCGTTCAAGCTTTCCAGATGCTGGACATTGACGGTGGTGAAGACATCGATGCCGGCGTCGAGCAGCTCGTTGACGTCTTGCCAGCGCTTGGGGTGGCGCGAGCCGGGCGCGTTGGAGTGCGCCAACTCGTCCATCAAGATCAGCGCCGGATGCACTTCCAGGGCCTGGTCGAGGTCGAATTCGGTAATGGTTTTGCCGCGATACTCGATCAGCTTGGGCGGCAGCAAGCGCAGCCCTTCGAGCTGCGAAGCGGTTTCCGACCGGCCATGCGTTTCGACCACGCCAACCAGCACATCGTGGCCGTCGCTCTGCAATTTACGCGCAGCCGCAAGCATTGCATAGGTTTTGCCGACCCCGGCGGAAGCGCCAAAGTAAATGCGCAGCCTGCCGCGCAGGGCCTGCCTTTCCTGCGCTTGCACCTGGGCTAGCAGGGCGTCTGGATCGGGACGTTGGTCGTTATTCATGGGCCTCGTAAGCGGCGGCGGGTTGCGCGGTAGATTTCATCATCGCCGATTGTGACATATTCAGTGGCGCTGTGGCGCTTCCCTCTCCCGCAGGCGGGCTGGTCATTACCCACAAGTGGCGGCGCTGCATTCCCCTCTGCCCGCTTGCGGGAGAGGGCGGCCCGCGTAAGGGGTAGGGGAGAGGGTTTTATGCGATTCGCAAACCCTCTCTCCCGGCCTCTCTCCCGCAAGCGGGCAGAGAGGAGCCAAGCCCTTGCACGCACTTGTGGGTAATGACTGGCGCGGGCGGGCGAGGGGAGTAAAGCGCGCAGCACGAACTCCATCACCGATATTGATCCAACGCCATATTCAACGCCAGAACATTGACCCGTGCTTCGCCGAAGAATCCGAAGTATTGCGGCGTGCCCAGCTTATCTACCGTCTGGCGGACGATGGCGGGCGTTATCTTACGTTCGCGCGCCACCCGGTCGACCTGATAGTAGGCAGCAGCCAGGCTGATTTCCGGGTCGAGTCCGCTGGCCGAAGAAGTCACCAGATCGACCGGAATCGGCAGCGTATTGGCCGGATCGGCCGCTTTCAACGCAGCAATGCGGCCCTTGATTTCATCGCCCAATGCGGGATTGCTCGGCGCATTGTTCGAGCCACCGGAACTGGTGGCGTTGTACGGCATCGGACTGGTGGTCGACAGCCGGCCCCAGAAATATTTCGGCGAAGAGAATTCCTGGCCGATCAATTCCGATCCTTTGCCGTCGGGCAGCAGGCTGCCGGAAACCTGGTGCGGGAACAGCAATTGCCCGACGCCAGTCATGGCAAACGGATAAGCGACACAGCAAATAATCGTCAGCACGATAAACAACACGAGTGCGGGACGGAGTATGGATTTCATGGCAGATTCCTAAGCGAAATGAAGCACGGTCAAGATGATATCGATCAGCTTGATGCCGACGAACGGCAGCAAGATGCCGCCCAGTCCGTAGATCAACAGGTTGCGGCGCAATAGCGCGGCAGCGCCGATGGCGCGGTATTTCACGCCCTTCAAGGCCAGCGGGATCAGGAAAATGATGATCAGCGCATTGAAAATCACCGCCGACATGATCGCCGAATTGGGGCTGGTCAAATGCATGATATCGAGCGCCTTGAGCTGCGGATAAGTCGTCACGAACGCCGCCGGGATGATCGCAAAATATTTCGCAACGTCGTTGGCAATCGAGAAGGTGGTCAAGGAACCGCGCGTCATCAGCATTTGCTTGCCGATTTCGACGATTTCCAGCAGCTTGGTCGGGTTGGAATCCAAGTCGACCATGTTGCCGGCTTCCTTGGCCGCCTGGGTGCCCGAATTCATCGCCACCGCCACGTCGGCTTGAGCCAGGGCGGGGGCGTCGTTGGTGCCGTCGCCGGTCATCGCCACCAGCCGTCCTTCGGCTTGATAGCTGCGAATCAGCTTGAGCTTGTCTTCCGGCGTCGCTTCCGCGAGGAAGTCGTCGACACCGGCTTCGGCGGCAATCGCTGCGGCGGTCAACTTGTTGTCGCCGGTAATCATCACGGTCTTGATGCCCATGCGGCGCAATTCGACGAAGCGTTCCTTGATGCCGCCCTTGACGATATCCTTCAATTCCACCGCGCCCATCACGCGGCCATCGTCGACCACGACCAGCGGCGTGCTGCCACGGCGGGCGATGTCGTCGACCGCCTGCGACACTTCGATCGGGTAGGGGCGGCCGAGCGATTCGACGTACTTCTTGATCGATTCGGCAGCGCCCTTGCGAATCGAGCGTTCGCCGATGTCGACGCCGCTCATGCGGGTTTGCGCAGTAAACGGAACGAAGGTGGCATGCAAATTCGACATCTCGCGTTCGCGGATGTTGAAGCGTTGCTTGGCCAGGATGGCGATGCTGCGTCCTTCCGGCGTTTCATCTGCCAGCGACGCCAATTGGGCGGAATCGGCCAATTGCTGTTCGGTGACGCCGGGCGCTGGAGTAAAGGACGATGCTTGCCGATTGCCGAGCGTGATGGTGCCGGTCTTGTCGAGCAACAGCACATCTACATCGCCAGCCGCTTCCACTGCGCGACCGGAGGTGGCGATCACGTTGGCTTGCATCATGCGGCTCATGCCGGCCACGCCGATGGCCGACAGCAAGCCGCCGATGGTGGTCGGGATCAGGCACACCAGCAACGCGATCAGCACGGTGATGGTGATCGGCGTGCCGGCCTTGGCAGCATCTACGGCGTACAACGAAAATGGCAGCAAGGTCACGGTGACCAACAGGAAGATGATGGTCAAGGCCACCAACAAAATGGTCAGCGCGATTTCATTCGGCGTCTTCTTGCGCTTGGCGCCTTCGACCATCGCAATCATGCGGTCGATAAACGCTTCGCCGGGATTGACCGAAGCGCGCACCACCAGCCAGTCGGACAACACGCGCGTGCCGCCGGTGACGGCGGAGAAATCGCCGCCCGATTCGCGGATGACCGGAGCGGATTCGCCGGTGATCGCGCTTTCGTCGACCGAGGCCACGCCTTCGATCACGTCGCCGTCGACCGGGATCACGTCGCCGGCCTCGACCAAGACGGTATCGCCCTTGCGCAAGGTGGTCGCCGGGGTTTCGGTCCAACGGCTGCCGTGGCGCGGGGTTTCCAGTTTCTTGGCGTTGACGGTTTGCTTCAAGGCCCGCAGCGAGGCAGCTTGCGCCTTGCTGCGGCCTTCCGCCAAGGCTTCGGCGAAGTTGGCGAACAGCACGGTAAACCACAACCAGATCGAGGTCGCCAGGATGAAGCTCGGGCTGGCTTCGCCCTTGCCGGTGACGGATTGGATGAACAGCAGCGTCGTGATGATGCTGCCGACGTAGACCACAAACATCACAGGACTGCGCAATTGGACGCGCGGGTCCAGCTTTTTGAATGCATCGACGACCGCCGGGCCGAGCAACGCGGAATCGAAAAGCGTCAAGCTTTTGCGTGACATATCAGGTTCCCTCTTAATGAGCAAAAAGTTGCAGGTGTTCGGCAACAGGGCCAAGGGCCAGTGCGGGGACATAGTTCAGCACGCCGATCAGCAGCACCGTCCCGACCAGAAGAGAGATAAACAAGGGGCCATGCGTGGGCATGGTGCCGGCGTTGACTTGCAGGCGTTTCTTGGCTGCCAGCGACGCGGCGACCGCGAGTACCGGGATGATGACGCTGAAGCGGCCGAACCACATGATGACCGACAGCAAATCGTTGTAATACGGCGTGTTGGCGGAAAGACCGGCAAAGGCGCTGCCGTTGTTGTTCGCTGCCGACGACATCGCGTAGATCACCTGCGAAAACCCATGCGGCCCGGCGAAGGAAATGCCCGCCTTGCCGACATCGAGCATCACGCTGGCTGCTGCGCCACCCAAGATCAGCAAGGGCGTAACCAGCAGCGCAATCGACACCATCTTCATTTCATAGGACTGGATTTTCTTGCCCAGGTATTCGGGCGTGCGGCCTATCATCAGGCCGGCGATGAAGACTGCCAGCACCGCATAAATCAGCATCGTGTAGAGTCCGGTGCCGACGCCGCCGAACACCACTTCGCTCAACTGGATCAGCACCATCGGCACCAGACCGCCGAGCGGCATGTACGAGTCGTGCATCGAGTTGACCGCGCCGCACGAGGCGCCGGTGGTCACGGCCGCGAACAGCGCCGAGGCGCTGACGCCGAATCGGGTCTCCTTGCCTTCCATATTGCCGCCTGCTTGCAGCGGGCTGGCTTGCTGATCGACGCCAAGCGCCGCAATGACCGGATTGGCCTGTTGTTCGGCGACCATGACGGTGGATGTCATCACGACGAATATCACCGTCATCGCGCCCAATATCGCCCAACCCTGCCGCATATCGCCAACCATTTTGCCGAAGGCAAAGCACAAACCTGCGGGGATCAGGAAGATTGAGATCATCTGGAAGAAATTGGCCAGCGGGGTTGGATTTTCATACGGATGCGCGGAATTGGCGTTGAAGAAGCCGCCACCATTGGTGCCCAGCATCTTGATCGCTTCTTGCGAGGCGACCGGGCCCATGGCGATCGTCTGCGTCTTGGCGGTCAAGGTTTCGGTAATCGCGTTGCCTTTTTCATCCTTCAACGGTTGGCCGTCCGCGCCGTTCTTCGGCTGCGTATAGGTGACCGGGTCGAGCAGAGTCACGTCTTTGTATTTGTCGAAATTCTGCAGCACGCCCTGGCTCATCAGGAAGATGGCGAACACGGTAGACAGGGGTAGCAGGATATACAGCGTCGAGCGGGTCAGATCGACCCAGAAATTGCCGATTGTCTTCGACGAGCGATGGGTAAATCCGCGTATCAGCGCAAACAGCACGGCAATCCCGGTGGCGGCTGAAAAGAAGTTCTGGCCGGTCAGCGCCAGCATTTGCGTCAGGTAGCTCATCGTCGTTTCCGGCGTGTACGACTGCCAGTTGGTATTCGTGACGAAGCTGATGGCCGTATTGAACGACGAATCCGTGCCGACATTGACCTGGCCCTGCGGATTGAGCGGCAACCAGGATTGCAGGCGCTGCATCGCGTAGACGAAGAGCGCGCCGAGCGTATTGAACGCAATCAGCGACAATGCATAGGTTTTCCAGCCCGGCGCAGCATCGGTTTCGACGCCTGCAAGCCGGTACAGCAAATTTTCGAATTTGTGCAGCCAAGCCAGCCCGCGTATGGGTTGATGATCGGCAACTTTGGCGAAATAGGCGCCCAAAGGATAAGAAAGCGCCAGCAGCACCACCAGAAACGCTGCCAGCAATAGAATCGATTGCATCGTCATCAAAGATCCTCCGCCTTTAACAAGGCTATGACCAGATAAACCATCAGGCAAACGGAAACTACCGCGCCAACTACATAAAAAGTGTTCATGGCTGTTCTCCAAGCTTGACGCAACCAATTACGGAAGCGCAAGTCACCAGCCAAAAGGCGGCGATCGCACCTAGAAATATCAAGTCCATCACATCCATTTTCATTCTCCCGAAGGGACTGTTTTGATAGTAGCGAGAGTAGCGGTTAGCGACTAAAAATTTTGTAAAAACTGAATAGTGCGGTGTAAAAAAAGCGTAAAAATTGGAGCGAAATAGACAAAATCATGCTGCAATGCGTCATGAGCATACAATTGGAACGAAAATCCGAAAGACGCCGAACAATTTCTCCAATTTACTAGTATTCGCGTCGATTGGTTTGACCTTTGTCAAGGCTCGTTCATTTTAGTTCGATGAAAACCGCCAATCGCCCGCCAGCGCAGGCTTTTAGCCTACGAATTTTGCGGCGCAGTGTTAGAATCCACGCTTTACCTATGGATGGAGCAATATATGAACAAAACGGAACTGGTCGACGCGATTGCCAAGGATTGCGATTTATCCAAAGTAGCTGCCCAACGGGCGCTCGAATCGTTGCTCGATCATGTCGTCAAGACTGTCGCCGCAGGCGATTCCGTGCAATTGGTCGGATTTGGCACATTTGCGGCGGGCAACAGGGCAGAGCGCACCGGACGCAACCCGCGCACTGGCGAAGACATCACCATTGCTGCAGCCAAGACGGTGAAATTCTCCGCCGGCAAGGCGTTCAAGGACACCTTGAACCAGAAGTAAATCGAAACCCCTTCGGTTACTCCGGCACCGCCGCCGACCGCGCGACAATTTTCATCTGTGGTCAATGGCGCGCCGTCCCGACATGGCGCGCGTTGATGATTGCATCGGCGACCGCCCCCGGCGCTTCGGCGTAGTGCCGGAATTCCATCGAATAGGTGGCGCGCCCCTGAGTCAGCGAACGCAAGGTGGTGGAATAGCCAAACATTTCCGCCAGCGGCACTTCGCAGCGGATTATTTTGCCGCCACCGCCGGGGATATCGTCCATGCCCTGGATCATCCCGCGCCGCGACGACAGGTCGCCGATCACGTCGCCCATTTTTTCTTCCGGCGTTTCCACCTCGACTGCCATCATCGGCTCCAGCAACACCGGTTGGGCCTTGCGGCAACCGTCCTTGAACGCCATCGAGGCTGCCATGCGGTACGCGTTCTCGTTGGAGTCCACATCGTGCGAGGAACCGAAGAACAAAGTGACCTTCACGTCGACCACCGGATAGCCGGCCAGCACGCCCATCGGCAGCGTCTCGCGAATGCCTTTTTCCACCGCCGGAATATATTCGCGCGGCACCGTGCCGCCCTTGATCGCATCGACGAATTCAAAGCCCTTGCCGGGCGCTTGCGGCTCGATTTTCAGCACGACATGCCCATATTGACCGCGTCCGCCGGATTGCTTGATGAATTTGCCTTCGATCGATTCGCAGGTCTTGCGGATCGTTTCGCGGAAGGCGACTTGCGGCTTGCCGACCGACGCTTCGACGCCGAATTCGCGCCGCATCCGCTCGACCAATATCTCCAGATGCAACTCGCCCATGCCGGAGATGATGGTCTGGCCGGATTCGTCGTCGGTCTTGACGCGGAAGGACGGGTCTTCCTGCGCCAGTCGATTGAGCGCAATCCCCATTTTTTCCTGATCCACCTTGGTCTTGGGTTCCACCGCTTGCGATATCACCGGTTCGGGAAACACCATCCGCTCCAGCGTAATCACATGCTCGGGATCGCACAGGGTGTCGCCGGTGGTCGCTTCCTTCAGGCCGACCGCCGCCGCGATGTCGCCGGCATAGACCTCGCTGATTTCGGTGCGGTGGTTCGCGTGCATTTGCAATAGCCGCCCGATGCGCTCTCTCTTGCCTTTGATCGGGTTATAGACCGTGTCGCCGGACGCCATTACGCCGGAATAGACGCGAAAATAGATCAGATGACCGACAAAAGGATCGGTCATGATCTTGAACGCCAGCGCCGAAAAATGCTCGTCGTCGCGCGCGCTGCGCTGCGTCGGCTGGTCGTGGGCGTCAAGGCCGCTGACCGGGCGGATGTCGGTCGGCGCCGGCAAATAGTCGATCACTGCATCCAACAGCGCCTGCACGCCGCGATTTTTGAACGCGCTGCCGCAAAACATCGGCACAATTTCGCCGGCAATCGTGCGTTGCCGCAAGGCTGCCTTCAATTCAATCTCGCTCAGAGCCTGCCCCTCCAGATATTTCTTCAGCAATTCGTCGTTTGCCTCGGCTGCCGCTTCCACCATTTTGCCGTGCCACTCGTCGGCGCTCTCGCGCAGGCTGGCGGGAATCTCCACGTACTCGAATTTGACGCCTTGCGACGCGTCGTCCCACATGATCGCTTTCATCTTGAGCAAGTCGACCACGCCGTGGAAGTTGTCTTCGGTCCCGACCGGTATTTGCAGCGGCACCGGGTTGCCTTTAAGGCGCTCGCGAATCTGTCGATAGGTGCGGAAGAAGTCGGCCCCGACCCGATCCATCTTGTTGACGAAGGCCAGCCGTGGCACATGGTATTTGTTCGCCTGGCGCCACACGGTTTCCGACTGCGGCTGCACGCCGCCGACCGCATCGTAGACCATGCAGACGCCATCGAGCACGCGCATCGAGCGTTCGACCTCGATGGTGAAGTCGACATGCCCGGGGGTATCGATGATGTTGATCCGGTGTTCCGGGTAGTTGCCGGCCATGCCTTTCCAGAAGCAGGTGGTGGCCGCCGAGGTGATGGTGATGCCGCGCTCCTGCTCTTGCTCCATCCAATCCATCGTGGCGGTGCCGGTATGCACTTCGCCCATCTTGTGGCTGACGCCGGTATAGAACAGGATACGTTCGGTGGTCGTGGTTTTACCGGCGTCGATATGCGCGCTGATGCCGATATTGCGATAGCGTTCGATCGGGGTCTTTCGGGTCATGGCAGATCCTTGTCCGAAAAGTGATGTCTACGAGTTTGTTCTCGTGAAGCTACTCAATATGAACCTTGCAATCCGTTTTTGCAAGGGTTGGCGCTTGGGGTGGCCGATAAAGCGGGCCGAAGCTGCGCACGGGCGAGCGCGGCGAAAAATCAGTTGGGGAAGTTGGCGGTGCGTTTTGGCATCGGTGCAGGCCGCCCGAACACGGTGCGTCTGACATTGCCTGGACGAGGAAAAGGCGGGTGGCTTATCGACTGCTCAAGCTGCGGTCTTCTCATCGATGTCGGGGTCGTTCGCGCCGCCATCGGTGAATGCTTCGTTGATGGCGCGATCCACCACGCCACCCAATTCGATCACGTGGGCGCGACACTCGCGCAGAACCTGTGCCAGGCCTTCCGCCGTCAACGAGAACGATTCGGTCTTGCCCCGGTTCGAGAAAATAAACAGGCTGCGCATCGGGCTGATCCAGGCCAGCTTGACCTTCTTGGCTTGCCCATAGTCTTGCGCGAATTCCAGCCACATGCCGCGCTCCAGATTTTCCACGTGATTGGAGAAGTCGTCGACCACCGGCTGCGGCGCAGATTCTTGCTCCGCCTGCTTTTGCAAACGCCGCTCCGCCGCCTCTTTGGCCACTTCCATCGCAATTTCAAGCCGCCGTTGCGGCGACATTTCGATCGGCGCACGCACGATGGAGGCGTGGCATTCGGCCAGTTCGGCAAAAAACTGCAGGCGTTCGGCGTCGTCCAACTTCACCAGATTGAGCCACTTGTTGAGCATCGAGAGCATGGAAGGCAATTTTGCGATCAATTCCTTGCGCTCTTCCGGCGTGATCTTCGGCTTGACGCTCCAGATCAAGTCGTCCATCGTTTTCAACGCGCTGGTGATTGCTTGCGGCTTCTCTTCCCGGATGCTGTAAGCGAGCGTCAAAACCTTGACCCACTTGTTTTCCAGGAAGGTTTCGACGAAGGCCACCACTTCACCGGTGCCGACGCGCATCTTTACGTCGTTCCTGGCGGCCGTGGTGGCAGCGACCAATTTTTCCTGCTTCAACGCTTGCGCAATCGGCTCCGACAAGGCTTCTGCGGATTTGCTTTCCTCTTGCTGCAGGAAGTTCTCCATTTCCGACACGACATCGGAGAAGACTGTTGCCTGCTGATCGAAGTCCTGCTGGACCCGATCGACGTTGCGCTTGATGGTCTGGTAGAGCGGGTCGTCTTGCCCCTTGCTTTGATCCCAGGCGACGCTGGTCTTGGTCAGCAGCTCGATGAGGCGACGCGCCGGGTGCTCTTCCTTGAAAAAGAATTCCTTGTCGGCCAATGCCGCTTTCAACACCGGTACCTGCAGGAAACCGATCAAGCCCTTGATTTCCGCCGGGATGTTAGGATCGCGGAAGACGACATCGAAAACCTTGGTCAACAGGTCGATCGTGCTTTCGTCGATGCGGGTCATCGCCCCTTGCGGTGCGCTCGCCTTGATGTTGGCCAGCATCGGCATTGGCGCCGGGATGCCGGCAGCTTGCGGCGTATATGCCGCTTGCACGTTTTGCATGCCGGACAAAAAGCCGAGTAGCTGGCTGCCGGACACAGCCGCAGGCGTTGCCTGGCCTTGACCCGGGACGCCCATCGCGCCAGGATAGGCCGCATTCGCGGCAGCAGGATTGCCCGTGGCGTTGACTGCTCCAGGATAGCTAGCCGCATTTGCCGCGCCGGGCATTGCCGGCATGCCCTGCATGGCCGGTGCTCCAGAGGTCGATAGTCCTGGGATCATGGGGACGCCAGGAATCATCGGCACTCCAGGAATCATCGGCACGCCAGGCAGCGCCTCAATCGAACCTGCCGAACCCGATGACATCATCGCATTTGGCGCCATCGAGTCGCTTGCCGGCAAATTCGGCTGCGCCGAAAAAATTTGCTGCAATTGCCGCAATGCGGCTGGATCCAGGCCTTCGGCCTTTTTCTTCAAATCCGCGCTGCCCGTGGTTTTCTTGATGTTGTAGAAATCCGCCAATTCCGGAAGAACGCCGCTGGCCACCAACTCGCGGCTCAAGGCGTCGTAAATAGGCCCCAAATCCAGAAAGACGTCTTCCTTCAATAGCGGCAGAATCATGCCATGCGTCTCGCTATCGGCGTTGAATTCGTTCCACGAATCGTTTATCGCCGTGAGGAAAACTTCCGGGCGGAACGGAATTTGGTTATTGCTGATTTCGTCGCGTTGCAGCAGGCGGGCGATGCGCAGTCGCAAGGCGGACAATTGGTCGGCGTTGGCGGCCTCGAGCGGGCGAGCCATATTCGCCATCAACAATTTTCTATCCATGTCTTCGTAAGGAACCAGGGACAGGCCTTCGCTCGACCTGGGGCGAATCGATTTGAAAGGCGATTCAATCAAATCAACTTCCTGCTGCAGTGCCTTTTGCAGCGCAGCGGACGCCAGAAAATGGAAGGCGTAAACATTCTTTTTCAATAAATTCGAGGAGTTGAAGCTCAGGCTCGCTTCCTTGGCGTCCTTGCTTGCATCGGAGAGTTGCATCAATGCATCCGCCAGCCGCAACGCAAATTTGTCCAACTGTGCGTTTGCAGCCTTTAACGCGACGGCGATGAGATTCCTGAATACCTCAGTGTGCGGGTTGCTCAAAGAGGCCTTCGTTCGCTCGGTCGGGTTGGTGGAATCGATAGCAACCATTGTCTTGCCACACAAAAGTATTCTTTGCAGTTGATCGTATTGGCGCTGTTCTCGTACACCTATATTCTGGCATCTTATTGCAGTATAGCAATATCTTAAATGCAAATAAGTGTAAAATATTCCTACATTCTAACGGCAATTCAATTAACAAATGATGCAAGACAACTAATTATCCGCAAATTTTCGCAATTTCTGGTTAGATTTAGCTACTGAACAAACACAAAATGAACACACTCTACTCACTGCGCCAGTGTAATCGCCCAAATGCGATCGAGGGAAGGTAATTTCCCGTGCGGTTCGTGTGAATTTTTACCGTAAATACAGTGGTTTATGTGGAAATCATGATAACTCGCTTTAGCGCGTTACGCTGACCGGCAAAGCGGATTGTTGCGCTGCTTTGGCATTGAACGCATGCGCTGGATCGAGCTCGCAAGAGGGCAGGCGGCAAGCAGGAAGAAATATCCGAATTTCGCCGCCAAGACGCTTGTGTCAGCCCGGCAAACGCTCTGGCTCAGCGCTTTTGGCCGAGCATCGAGAAAGCGACAACGCACCCGGGAGAGGCCGTTGTCGTCTGTCTGGCGTTAAGGGAGTTGCACCGCTTCCGCGAGGATGCATTCCGCATGATTGAGCGGTTTGCCCACTGGCCGATAAACGTGATCGCCACGACGAATGGCTTTTCCGCTGACAGGGCAAATAGCCGATTTGGGTGCCTTGCGCAAAGCCCACAACTGCTCGGTGTAGTTGCACAAGCCAGACTCGCGCCACGAGACCAGCAATTGGTTTTTGGAAGGGGTATCTAGGACTTGTACTGTGATCATAGGGTAATTATCAATCAAATGTCAGCTGCCCAAGCTGTTTGTCATAATTTTTTACAATTCCGGTCGTTGAAGTATATCAAGAAATGCTATGAAAAGTCCAGCGGCAATCCAAAATAATGAAAATTTAACAATGAAAAAATAAAATGCGATTCAAAATGCGATGCACAATCTCACGTATCTGAAAAACAGCGGTCAAGCACATTCAGGGCTAGCCCTAACTGCCTTCCTTCTTTTTTACTCGCGCAAAAACCGGACCCCATAGCGGATGCCCTTTTTCGCCCGGTAACAGGTCGAACGAGGGATCCAGCTTGAAGGCATTTTCAAACTGTTGCCTGCAAAGCGTAATGTGCTTGGTCAGGCAATAGCTGAACGCAGTGTATTTAATGCCTTGCAACTGTAAATCCTTATACGGCTTTAGCGCATCGCCGACACTGGCAAAGCGCTTTATTTCGCCGTTGTAGTCGCCATTGTTATACAAAGCAATAATTCCATCCAAATCCGCTTGAGCCGCAGCGCGAGCAGCTCTTTCGGCAATTTTTTCCGGCGATTCCGGCGGCGGCACCGCTGGGGCTGCCGGTTTTGCCGTTACCGGGTTGGCTGCTTGCGCATCCGGTTTTCGCGCTTGATCATCGGTTGCGCACGCTGAAAGTAGCGATGCCAATACAAAAATTGTTGCCAGATTGACGCATTTACGGGACATTTTCATCGCTTGTTTGAAAAATGTTAGACAGCGGCTGTCGAGAAAATCTGCTTTGATGGGCGTCTTGCACTCGGTTTCCTCGAATCAAGCTTCCGTTCCAACATTGGACGGAGGTTCGACATGGACCGAGCTGGATTGTTCCCGTTAAAATTGGAATCCGATAAATATATTTGCTTACTGCGGAGAAAAATCGTAGTCGATTGCGCCGGATTTTTTCTTGCCGTCGACTAGTATATCAACGGTATGATCCGGAAAACTAGGGTTGACCAATCTAATTTGGTGTTTTCCCGCAGATAAAAGCAGCCTTTTCATCGGCGGGCTGACACCTTTCATGCTGCCATCGACCAAGACGGTGGCCCATGGGCGAATCGAAAGTCGGAATGCTACAGTTGCCTTGGCAGGGGTGCCATCGGTTTGCGCGTTTTCTGGCGCTGTGCGACTGTTGTCTGCGCCGACCGCCGGCGGCACAGGCTTGATGGCGTTCGGCGGCGCGGTATTCACACCAAGCGTGCCGGCGGAACCAGGTTTTGGCGATACGGCAATTGCAGCCGGAGTTGGTTTGGCACGATTCGCACCTTCCTCCGGCGTAGCGTTTGCTTGCTGTGCCGGCAAGGCTGGGCCTGCCGATTCATCGCTTTTGCCCGTTTCCGGCAAGCTTGTAGACGCGGTTGACTGTGCCGGCTGCGCCGCGCCACTGCCCGGGTCGTTTGCATTCATGGTTGCGCTGGGAGTTGTTTCGGCAGCTGCCTTGGAGTCGAGCGGGCGATGCGCCATATGATAAATGCCTATCGCTGCAGCGATGACGCCGGCGGCGATCAAGACCCACGATCCTTTGTTCGAGACTTTGGCAGCAGAAGAGGGCGACTTCGATTTATGGCCGCGTGCATCGCCCGGTTTGGCATTGGCGTCTGCTTTTTTTTGTGCCGCCGACGATTTCGCCGACAGCAAGCTGTTGGCTTGTGCCGGGCCGGCTTTGTCGATCCCCAGGAGTTTGCTGAATTCGGCGACGGATTGCGGCCGCTCATTTGGCTTGACCGCCATGCCTTTATCGATGGCGGCCAGGAATTCCTTGCTGAATCCGGGACGAGGCGAATTTTGCAGCAATTCGATGGGATCTTTGAGCAGGCGCGTCACCGAAGTCGGCGGTACCTTCTTGGCAATCGCAAAATACATCACTGCCGACAGCGCGTAGATGTCGGTCCACGGGCCTTGCTTCATGTCGCTGTCTTCCGCATATTGTTCGACCGGAGCGTATCCGGGTTTCAATATGACCGTCAGCGCCTGGCTCATGTCGCCGAGGATTTGGCGCGCGGCGCCGAAATCGAGCAATACCGCTTCGCCATTGGTTTGGATCATGATGTTGTCCGGCGAAATATCCCGGTGCAAGATCTGAATCTTGTAGAGCGTCTCCAGCGCCTCGAGAATCGGCTTCAGGATCGGCTTCAACCAGGCTTCGCTGACGACTTCGGGATGCTTGGCGACGATGTTCTTGAACGTCTGGCCTTCGTAGTAACGCATGGCCATATAGGCGGTATTGTTTTGCTCCCAAAAGCGATAGACCTTGATCAGAGCCGGATGGTCGAACTGCGCCAGCAGGCGCGCTTCATTGATGAAGCTGTTCATGCCGGTCTCGAACGTCTCTCTGTGCCGCTTGGTTTGCACCAGCACGGCGTTGTCGGCGCCGCGCGAGGCCAGCGCCACCGGCATATATTCCTTGATCGCGACGGTGCGCTGCAAGGAGTGGTCGAACGCCAGGTAGACATTGCCGAAACCGCCTTCGCCGACGACCCCCGTAATCTCGAATTCAGCAAGATGGGTGCCGATCGGCAAGCAATTTGCAGAACCCGTGATAGACCAGTGCGGGGAGGTCTCTGTGTTCGTATCCTTTGAGCTCAAGTTTGCGTTACCATTTGTCATGCAGTTTAATCGACTAAAATTATTCGACCAGAAAGTGTTTGTTATTTTATGTCCGATTCGCGGTCACTGAACCATAGCGCTTGTGCAGTGTAGTTGTCACGAAATTTTGAGGACTTGTTAGCGTTATTTTCTACAATTTGACGCATTTGCAGCAGCCAGTCGTCCACCGATGCCGCAGCTGCCAGGGTTTGCTCCATTTTACTTTCAGTTACCCATTCCCAGAAACCATCGGTGCACAACAAGATGGCATCGCCTTCCTGCAACGCCATGGCAGCGGGCGTAATTTCCGGCGCTGTTTCGCCGCTCGTCCCAACTGCGGCATATAACACGCTGCGTTGCGGGTGGGTTCTCAAGGCTTCGGGCGGGCAATACCCGGCGTCGACGAATTGCTGCACCAAACTATGATCGTGGGTGATCGACTGAATCTTCTTGTCGCGGAAGAGATAGATGCGAGTGTCGCCAAGGTGCGCCCACAACGCGCAGCGATTGTCGTTGTCGATCAACACAGCGGCCAACGTCGCGCTCATGTCGATGAGTTGCTTATCGGTGCTTTTCTCTTGCGCGACCTTGTCGATTGCGTGATTGACATAATATTGCAGCGCGCGCACGCCAAACGACAATTCCTGCAAAAAACTTTCGATGACTGCCTTGACGACCAGGTTGGAAGCGATTTCGCCTCCCGCATGGCCGCCAGCGCCATCGGAGACGACAAAACATGCCAAGCCACCCTGACGCGCGCTGGCTTGCGCATCCTGATTGGATTGGCGATCGCCGATCTCGGTAAGCACAGACGACCTGAGATAAAGCTTGCGGTCGGCCGACAACTCGCTATGCATCTTTCTCCTCGTTGCGGCTGCGCGCGATCTCCTTTTCGTAGGCTTTCAAAAACGCCTTGCCGAAAAGTTTTTGATAGTCGCGCTGCGCCTCGCGGTTGATTTCTTCGTACAAATGGTCATACAGATCCCACATGCGCGCCTTGCGATGCGAGGGCACGACGGAGTCGAGAAGGTTCGGCGCTTTGATGCGCTCTTCCAGCGTTTTGGGATCGAAGCGTTTCAACACTTCATGGATAGCGCCATTCATGCCGGCCACCATGCCGCTCTGGTGCGCATGCAGATCGGCGAACGCATCTTGCAACGCTTCGTTGGGCCCCATGAAGCCCGGCATTTTCTTGCGCAGCATTTGCACCAGCACCGTCTCGCTGTCGGAGAGGAACTTGAGCGGATTGTTGTTTCTTACCACCACCATCGTCACGTCGGCCTTGACTTCCCGCTTGATCGACGAGCGGGTCGCCAGCAACTCGAACGTTCCATGGATCGAGGTTGCCAGCAGCTTGCCGATGGTTTCCATGAACTCGGGCGTGACGCCCGAGTTAAGGCTGACTTCCTCCAGGCCCGCGCCCTTCAAGAAAGCATGCATCAAGGCGTCGTTGTCGGCGTCGACGTAATCCGCGGCGGTTTGCTCGGCGGAACCCGCTGGCGGTTTTTCCTTGCTCGGCGGATGCGCGGATTCGTCCGCCTGGCGCGCACGAATGGCGCTGGCTTCGGTTTTCTTATGATGCAATTCGGCCAGATTGGGCACTTGTCGAGCGCTGCCTATCGGACTGGATACGGACTCGCGCGGTGCTTGCGCTGCTTTCTGCGGCGTTGCGTGATTTTCGGTTGGCGTTGCCGTAGCAGCGGCGGAATTGCCCTCCACGGCGGCCAAGTGTGGCTCGGCCCGCAATACATAGAGGCCAACTTGTATTTCATCGCCGGGATTGAATGGATATTCGCGATCGAAATCGATCTCCTTGCCATTCAGTAAAATCGGGTTGGCCTGGCTCAGATTGGTGATCGAATGCCGCGCGCCGTCGCTTTTGACCATGGCCTGGACGCGCGAAACCAGATTTTTCGGGTCGGGAAGAACGAAGTGGTTGTCGTCGCTGCGCCCGAGCGTGCCGCCATCGTGTCCAAACACGGCCGACAGGGGGGGCAAAGACGCTTGGTTATTATAGGATACCGCCGTAAGTTTGATCATTCACATTGCTCCGAAAACCACCGGCTCGCAGTCCGGTGTGAAAAAAACTAGTGCCTTGCAACCGGGATAAATCATATTAAGTTGTATTGTAGCTAATCTTTTAGTCAAAAAATATGACGATGTGCAAGCAAGTTGTAAGTGTTGCACAAAAGAAGCATTCTGTCCCTTTCTTTGCAATGTGGGTCAGGGCGATTGCATGAAAGAAATCGCACTGTATTATTAATTCTTGAACGCAATATATATCTCCGTCGTTCCCGCGAATGCGGGAATCCATAGGGAATGAGCTCGAATTTACTCAGTATGGATTCCCGCCTTCGCGCTGGTCATTACCCACAAGTGGTGGCGCTGCATTCCCCTCTGCCCGCTTGCGGGAGAGGGGGTAGGGGAGAGGGTTTTTATGCGGTAGACAAACCCTCTCTCCCGGCCCCTTGCGCGGGCCGCTCTCTCCCGCAAGCGGGCAGAGAGGAGCGAAGCCCTTGC
>JARLJG010000048.1 GCA_031291325.1 Burkholderiaceae bacterium | reverse complement strand
TGCGCAGCGCAATCGCAAATGGTGGAAGGCGCTGCGCTTTTCCACCCTACCGGATGGCTGCGCTTGTAACATGCCTGTATTGCCAACACGGCGATAATACAGACACTTCGCGCTTAAGTAAGCGCCATTCCCATCAAGCCCAAGAAATTTCAGACTTTCTAATTTGACTTTAAGGGTCTTGGCAGCCGCCCTCAGCCTACGCGGCCCGCCCACCCCTCTCCCGCTTGCGGGAGAGGGGAAGCCCTAACCGCCAAGACTTGTGGGTAACGATTAGCGCGTAGGCGGGAGGCCGCCCCGCGTGAATCCATAAGCCGTTCGCTTGCTCGAACTTACTATGGGTTCCCGCCTGCGCGGGAACGACGAGGTTTGTGTCAACTTAATCGAACACCGGGCTTTCGACGCCGAGGATCTTGTGCAGCTTGGGCGAGGTTGTCGTGTACTGCATGTGGATTTTCTTTTCCGGGAAAATATACGGCGCCGCACCGAAGGCGGCTAACGCGGCTTCGTGGAAGCCGGACAGGATCAGCTTCTTCTTGCCGGGGTAGGTGTTGATATCGCCGACCGCGAAAATGCCGGGCACGTTGGTTTCGAATTTTTCGGTATCGACCTTCAATTGCTTGCGTTCAATTTCCAGGCCCCACTCGGCAATCGGCCCCAGCTTCGGCGACAGGCCGAAAAATACCAGCAAGTTGTCCAGCGGCAGGCGGCGCGTGACGCCGTCGGTCCCGGTGACCTTGATCTCGGACAGCAATTCATCGCGGGTTTCATAACCGGTAATCTGGCCAACCAGGAATTGCATCTCGTAGTTTTCGCACAACTCCTTCATCTTGGCGACCGAGGCCGGCGCCGCGCGGAATTCTTCGCGCCGATGCAGCAGCACCACCGATTCGGCCTTGCCGACGAAATTCAAGGCCCAATCCAGCGCCGAATCGCCACCGCCGCAAATCACGATGTTCTTGCCTTCGTATTGCTCGGGGTTCTTGACGCGATAGGCGAGCTGGGTGCCTTCAAACTGTTCGATGCCGTCGACCCTGAGCGCGCGCGGCTGGAACGAGCCGACGCCGGCGGCGATAAAAATGGTGCGGGTGACGAAGCAGGTGCCGGTCGAGGTTTCCAGATTGAAGCGGCCGTCCTCGCGCCGCTCGACCAGCGTGACTTCCTGGTTCAAATGAAAGGTCGGGCCGAACGGCTCGATCTGCTTCAACAGATTGTCGGTCAATTGCTGGCCGGTGCACTCCGGCACCGCCGGGATATCGTAAATCGGCTTGTCCGGATACAGTTCCACGCATTGTCCGCCGACGTTGGGCAGCGAATCGATGACATGGGCCTTGATCTCGAGCAAGCCAAGCTCGAACACCTGGAACAGGCCGACCGGGCCGGCGCCGACGATCACCGCATCGGTTTGAATCGCTCCGCTTTGGAACTTGGCGTTGTGGGAGGCGTGGCTGCCGGTTCTAGTATCCATACGACTTTCGACTTTCTGTTTCAGCAAATTATTTCGACAAACGCAAAGCCATCGACCGCATTGATGCGGCGCGCGGTTGCTTGCAACTTGTGAGAATGGGCTAACCCTGCAAGGTTTGCAGGGTCAGCGTTCAACGCTCAAGATATTTGAGCTTGTCCTTGACGTCTTTCCAGTCTTCGGCATCGCCCAACGGGCTTTTGGTCTTGGTAATGGAAGGCCATTTGCGCGCCAGGTCGACATTGATCTTGACGAACTGTTGCTGATCGGCCGGCACATCCTCTTCCGCAAAAATTGCGTTGACCGGGCATTCGGCGACGCAGACTGCGCAATCGATGCATTCGTCGGGATCGATTGCGAGAAAATTCGGGCCTTCGCGGAAGCAATCTACCGGGCATACATCGACGCAATCGGTGTAACGACAGCGGATGCAGGATTCGGTAACAACGTGGGTCATAACAGTCCTATCATTTCGTGATTTAATTTGAAGCCGGGCGGAATTTCAAGGCGAGCATCGGCCCAATATTTTGCGATTAGTATCCAAGACCCGTTATTTTAAGGCAAATCAAGCATACTAACAAACTTGGCTTATATAGATTGCGCATAAGTAAATGCGATCTGCATTGCCAGCCGGCGACGCGGCACCGCAATTCGATGACGGTATCATTGGAGAATATTGCTTTAATGGCAAACTTTTGTAGAATTATTGTTTCCGTCAAGAAATTGCGATTGCTTGCCCACTATGATGCGAAAATATGAAAATCAGGAAAATTTTCGGTGATCGACCATGAAAAAAAAGATATTTATTGCGCGCGCAATCTTTCCGGAGGTGCTTGATCGCCTCGCGGAATATTTTGAAGTCGAAGCGAATCAAGCCGACCGCACTTATACCGCCGACGAACTTGCGGCCAGGATATCAGGCGTCGACGGCGCGTTGGTCACCGGCAGCGAGCGCATCGGCGCCGACCTGCTGGCAGCATCGACCCGCCTGAAAGCGGTTTGCAATATGGCGGTCGGCTACAACAATATCGACGTCGACGCTGCCACGCGGGCCGGCGTCATGGTCACCAATACCCCGGACGTGTTGAACGAAACCACCGCCGATTTCGGCTGGGCATTGATGATGGCGTGCGCGCGCCGCGTGACCGAGTCCGAGCATTGGCTGCGCGCCGGCAATTGGACCAAGTGGCGTTACGACACCTTGCTGGGCGCCGACGTGCACGGCGCGACTTTGGGCATCGTCGGCATGGGGCGCATCGGCCAGGCGATCGCGCGGCGCTCGCTCGGCTTCGACATGCAGGTGTTGTATCACAATCGCTCGCGCCTGGCCCCGGAGCTGGAAGTTCGCGCCAACAACGCACGCTGGGTCGGCAAGGAAGAGTTGCTGCACAGCGCCGACCACGTGATACTGGTGTTGCCGTATTCGCCGCAAACGCATCACACCATAGGCGCAGCGGAACTGGCCTTGATGAAGCCCAGCGCCACCTTGACCAATATCGCCCGGGGCGGTATCGTCGACGACGTGGCATTGATTGCGGCATTGCGCGAGCGGCGCATCGCGGCGGCAGCGCTGGATGTGTTCGAGAACGAACCGGCGCTGCATCCCGATTTCCTCGGCTTGTCCAACGTGGTGCTGACGCCGCATATCGCCAGCGCATCCGAGCCGACCCGGCGCGCCATGGCCGATTGCGCAGCGCACAATCTGATTGCCGCGTTGACCGGCGCGCTGCCGCCGAATTTGTTAAACCCCGCTTGTGCGCAAAAGGATGCCAAATAATGGCTGACATCAGCATTACGCAAAAACATAAGTTGCCGCATAAAAAAGCCAAGGCCGCCGCGCAAAAGGTGGCCGATCAACTCGCCGAAGAGTATGGCGTCACTGCGGAATGGGACGGGGATGTCTTGAATTTCAAGCGCACCGGCGTCTCCGGCACGCTCGCGCTGGCGACGCACGAAGCCCAGCTCGACATTTCGCTGGGCTTCATGCTCAAGGCCTTCGCCGCCACTATCGAAGAGCATATCCACAAGAACATGAAAAAGGTCTTCAGCGGCAAGGAATAGGGTTTTTCGGCCCGGCTTTTCAGCCCTTCAATTCTTCGATCAAATCGATATATTGCTGCATCGCGTCTTCTTTCGAGGTTCCCTTGATCGCGTCCCAGGCGTCCCACTTGGCGCGTCCGACCATGTCGGAGAAGCCGGGGCGCTTGCCTTCGGCGTCGCCGCTGCTGGCTTGCTTGAAGAGCGCGTAGATCTTCAGCAGGGTCATGTTATCCGGGCGTTCCGGCAGGTTTTTAGAATCGGCCTGCGCTTGTTCGAATTGGGCTTGCAAAGTCATGCGTCTCTCCTATTGGATGATTTTGAATGCTGTGATAGTGTCATTCACTTCGACAAGTTGCGACAAGTTGCAAAACATAGCATAGAAGAGCCGACCGCAGAAGCAAACATTTAGAATGTGTTGTCGAGTAATTTGGATGGCGGCTCGCTAGATAATAAAACCAAAGGAGTCACGCATGTTGTCCCGGAATCTGGATTTGTTGCAGCGCGAAAGAATGTCGACCGTCGATACGGCGTGGTTGCGGATGGATTCGGATGGCAATTTGATGATGATCGTCGCCGTCTTGATGTTCGACCGGCCGATGGACAAGGCGCGCTTTCGGCATACCGTGGGCAAGCGCCTGTTGGCCTATAGCCGTTTTCGTAGCCGCGTCGTGCAGGATTTGACCGGCGCCTGGTGGCAAGAGCAGGAAGTCGACCTCGATCATCACCTCGCGCATACCCGCTTGCCATCGGCCAAGGGGGCCGGCAACAAGGCCGCGCTGGAGCGCATGGTCGGCGATTTGTCTGCCACTGCGCTCGATTTCGACAAGCCTTTATGGCAGATGCATGTGGTCGACAATTGCATCGGCGAGGATGGCAAGGTCAAGCAAGCGGTCATTGTCCGTATCCACCATTGCATCGCCGACGGCATTGCCTTGGTCGGCGTATTGCTGTCGATGTTCGATTCGGTCAACGACGCGCCGCAGGCGGACGACGGCGATGAAGAAGTGGCCGTTGCGGAGCACGAGATTGAAGACAATCCGTGGATGCAATTGTTGCAGCCGATTACCAAGAGCACCATCAACGCGATCAACGTGTCGACCTCGGTGTTGACCAAGTACCTGCGGACCTTGGCGGAATCCAATAAATTCCTGTCGCGCTTTGCCGACATGGTGCATGTGACCAGCCAGTTGACGCAAGATGCGATCAAACTGCTGGCGATGCTGGAAGATTCGAAGACCAGGCTCAAAGGCAAGCCCAAGGGCACCAAGCACGTCGCCTGGAGCGAACCGCTGCAGTTGGCCGAAATCAAGGCAGTCGGCAAGGCGCTCGGCAGTTCGATCAACGACGTCTTGATGGCCAGCGTGGCCGGCGCCATCGGTGCCTATATCCGCGCCAAAGGCGACCAGATATGCGCCGACACGGAAATGCGGGCAATGGTGCCGGTCAATTTGCGCAAGGCCGGTCAGCAAGAGAAATTGGGCAATGCCTTCGGACTCGCGCCGCTGATCTTGCCGATCGGCATAGAAGACCCGATTGCGCGCCTGCACGAAGTACGGCGCCGGATGGATGAATTGAAGGGCGGCTACCAGGCGATGGTGGCGATGGTGGTATTGGGCGTGCTGGGCGCGACACCCAGGCAAATGCAAAGCGAGATCCAGAACTACTATGCGAAAAAGGCCACTGCCGTGATGAGCAACGTGCCCGGTCCGCAAGCGCCGCTCTACCTGGCCGGCAGCCAGTTGGAGCAAATCATGTTCTGGGTGCCGCAATCGGGCGATATCGGCGTCGGCGTGTCGATTTTGAGCTACAACGGCGGCGTTCAGTTCGGCATCGTCACCGACGACGCCATCGCCGACGACCCGCACGAGATCATCAACCGCTTCGCGCCGGAATTCGAAAAGCTGGTGCTGCTGGCGCTGATGTCGGAATGGGGTTGAACCTGGATTCGGCGCCGGCGGTCGTGCCGGCAGCCGAAAACAGGGGATCGGTCAATTGACCTTGACCAGTTCCACTTCAAAAATCAACGTCGAGTTCGGCGGAATCATGCCGCCGGCTGCGCCGCGCGCGCCGTAACCCAGCACGGACGGGATAATCAGCCGACGCTGCCCGCCGACCTTCATGCCGCGCACGCCTTCTTCCCAGCCCTTGATGACTTGCCCCTGTCCGAGCGTGAACGGGAAAGGTTGGCCGCGATCGCGGCTGGAGTCGAATTTGCTGCCCCGGCTGCCGTCGGCATTTTGCAGCCAGCCGGTGTAGTGCACCAGAACCGTATCGCCGGTTTGCGCAACCGTGCCGCTGCCCGGCTTGATATCGTGGTATTGCAAGCCGGTGTTGGTGGTGACCAAGCCGTTGACGCCGACTTCGGCGCTGGCGCTGTCTTCAGCAAACGCACATGGCGCGCCTGCCAGCACGCAGGCGCTGAAAACGGCGCCGAGCGCCCAGTCGATCAGGCGTGTCGAACGCATCTTCATCATACCCCCAGCAGTTCGACTTCGAAAATCAAGGTGGCGTTGGGCGGAATCACGCCGCCAGCGCCGCGCGCGCCATAGCCCAGCGCTGCCGGGATAGTCAATTTGCGCGAGCCGCCGACTTTCATGCCTTGCACGCCTTCGTCCCAGCCCTTGATGACATGGCCGGCGCCCAGCGGAAACTCGAACGGTTCGTTGCGGTCCTTGCTGGAGTCGAATTTCTTGCCGGCGCTGCCGTCGCTATTTTGCAGCCATCCGGTGTAATGCACGGTGACGTGCTGGCCGGCTGCGGCCAGTTCGCCTTCGCCGATGATCAGTTCTTCAAATTGCAGGCCGGAGGCCGTCACGGTAGTAGGCATGTTCTTCCTTTAATGGGTAGGTCGTGGAATTTCGAGATTGTAGCAGGTCGGGCGGGCGCTGATAATGCATCCGCGCGTTGGCGGCAGGGCGATTGCATCCTCCCCTCGCCCGCTTGCGGGAGAGGGGGCGGGGGAGAGGGAATGCGTCAACGCACGATGCAATAGATAAAATGCATTTCGAATAATAATAGCGAAATGCGGGAAAATAGGGACAAGATGCCTATGTTCGCAGCGCTCCCTCTCCCCCGCCCCTCTCCCGCAAGCGGGCGAGGGGAGCCGCGCGGCGACACAAGTTTCGTGCGATTGCCTCCGGCTTGTGCATCGTAGCAAGCTGAGATTGCTGCGCCGCGGCGTAAAATGCGCATTTCCGCCCCATTTTTGAACAGTCCATATGGCCCCACAACTTTTTCAATTTCCACGCAGGCAAGCGCATCGCGCGCGCTGGAGCGCCGCGTGAAATCGGTGCTGGTGGCCTTCGGCAGGGGCGTCGCGTCCCAATTCAACGTGCGCATGCTGTTGCTGGCATTGCTGCCGTTATGTGCAGCTACTGCCGCGTGGGGCGTGTTGCTGTGGCTCGGATTGCAGCCCGCGATCGACCTGGTGCAGCGTTATTTTGTCGAGCATGACGGCTTTGCCGTCAGCGGGCGCTGGCTGTCGACGTTCGGTTTGGCGGGGTTCAAGACGGTCATCGTGCCGCTCATCGCGATGTGGCTGTTCTTGCCGTTGATGGTGGCGACCGCGCTGATTTTCGTCGGTGCGATGGCCTTGCCGGTCATCGTGCGGCATGTCGGGAGCCGAGTCTATCCGGGGCTGGAGCGACGCCGGGGCGGGAGTTTTCTGGGCACGCTGTGGCTGACGATGACGTCGCTGCTGATTTTTGTCGTGCTGTGGGTGGCGACCACGCCCTTGTGCGCGTTTCCGGCGCTGGGTTTTGCGATCCAGCCGTTATTGTGGGGCTGGCTGACTTGCCGCGTGATGGCGCATGACGTTCTTTCCGGCTATGCCGATGCCGACGAGCGGGAAGCGTTGTTGCGTCGGCATCGCTGGCAGTTGCTGGCTATCGGCACCGTTACCGGGTTGCTTGGTGTGGCGCCGTCGCTGTTTTGGATGGGCGGCACGCTGTCGATCGTGCTATTCCCGTTTTTCGCAGTGTTGTCGATTTGTCTGTACGTGCTGATTTTCACCTTTTCAGGCTTGTGGTTTACCCACTACGGTTTGGCCGCGCTGCGCGACCATCGCAGCACGACGGCACCGTCGCCGACGCCGGCAGGCAGCGTTTGACCCGCCCGTAAGCGGAAATATCGCGGAATTACCGCTTTCGCACGTCGCAAATTGGTGCATGGAGGGCGGACTTGCTATGATGACGGTTTTCCAGATCAATTAGCCTGCGACCATGTTCGATTATATTTTCAAGCGCCCCGCCAACCCTGCCGAGGCGGCGCCAACTCCAGAACCAAGGATCGCCGTCGAGGCGCAAGTCAAGGATAAGGAAATTGCGTTGCAACAGGCCAAGGCCTTGGGCGGCGAAGAGTTGGCGGCGGTCGAATTCATTTTGCAATGCCAATTCGCCGACGCCCGCCTGATTGCCGCCGACAATTTGCATAGCAAGGCGATGCTGGAGCGGATTTTGCCGCCGATGCGCAAAGCTGACCGGCGCGTGGCGAAATTGTTGCAGGCGCGCCTGGACGCGTTGGCCGCAGCCGAGCAGCGCGAGCAGCATGCGCAGCATTGCCTCGACAGCGCGCGCAAGCTGGCCGAAGAGGCGGTGCTGTTGCCGAATCAGGCAATCGATCTGGATCGCGCCTGGCAACTGGTCGGCACGCCGTCGCCGGGCCTCGCCCAGGCTTACGAGGAGGCGCGCACGGTCTTGCGCGAGCGGCTGGCCGCGCAAGCGCAATTGCAGCGCACGGTCATCGACAACCTGATGCATTTGCGCGAACTGGCGGCGCAGGCCAGCGGGATGGCGCAGGCCGACGTTGCGGCGGCCTTGGAAAAAATCGAGCAAGAGGTCGCGCAAAGCCTGACCGCGCGCGAAGCGCCGTCGCTGCCCAAGCATCTGTTGGCGGAACTGGCGGCGCAGCAGCAGGAATTCAAATCGCTGCTGACCTCCCTGGCGGAAATTCAGCAAGCGATCCAGGCGCGCCAGGACTTGCTACAGCGCTGGGAAGAAACCGATCCGCAGTCCGAATTGAAGGAAGAAGTTTTGAGAGCCGGCTGGTCGGCATTGCCGACCTTGCCCTCCGATGCCGTTGCCGAGGCGATGCAGGCGCGCTTCGATACGCTGTTGCAACGCGCGATTGCCGCGCGCCCGCAGCAAGTTGTGCAACCGAAAGCCGACACCGAAAAGAATCGTGCCGGCAATCCCGCAGTGGCGCAGGCGCTGGAAACGATGGAAAAGGCCTTGCACGAGGGCGCGGTGCGTGCCGCGCTGGAGGTCGACAAGCAGTTGCGTTCGCCCGAGCTGCAGGGCGCCAAGCTGAATGCCCACCAAAATGCCCAACTCGCCAAATTGCGCGGCGAATTGGCCAATTTGCAAGGATGGGCGAAGTGGGGCGGCAATGTCTCGCGCGAGGAATTATTGCATGCCGCCGAGGAATTGCCGGCCAAAGCGCTGCCGGTCGCCGATTTGGCGAAGAAAGTCGGCGGTCTGCGCGAGCGCTGGAAGTCGCTCGATGTATCGGCCGGGCCGGCCAACAAGGATTTGTGGGAGCGTTTCGACGCCGCCTGCACGCTGGCTTACGCGCCGGCGGCCGCGCATTTCAAGAAGCTGGCCGAAGAACGGCAAGCCAACTTGCGCAAGGCCGAAGCGTTGGTTGCCGAAGTGCGGCAATTTGCACTCAACTCGCATTGCTCCGGCGAGGATGCCTCGGCTGCGGACTGGAAAGCGGTCGCCGGCTTTTGCGCGCATATCGGGCAAGCCTGGCAGCGGCTGGGTAGCATCGATCGCAAGGACAAGAAGCGCCTCGATGGCGAATTCGAGCAAAGCCTGAAAGCACTCAAAGGCCCGCTGGCTGTGCAACAGAAGGCCGAGGCGGCAACGCGCGAAGCCTTGATCGCCGAGACGCTGGCCTTGAATCCGACCGACCGCGCAACCCTCGACACGGTGCGCCAGTTGCAGGAGCGCTGGCAGCAACGCGCCAAGGCCTTGCCGCTGGAGCGCCGGGTCGAGCAGGCTTTGTGGCAAAAATTTCGCGCCGCCTGCGACGCCTTGTTCGCCAAGCGCAAGGAAGCAGCGCACGTGGCCGATGCAGAGCGCAAGCAGCATCTGGCAGCCAAGGAAAGCCTGTGCCAAACGCTGGAGGCGGCAGTCTCGGAACCGGTTCCGGCAATCGCAAGGATCTTGCGCGAGACCAAGGATGCCTGGAACAAGGCCGGCCCGGTGCCGCGCGCGCAGGAAAACCAGATCGAGTCGCGCTTTCAGGCGGCGGCAGGCGCGCTGCAAAAGCAGCTGGATGCGGCCAAGCGGATTGCCGCCGACAAGGAATTGAATGCCTTGCGCGACAAGGTGCGGCTCTGCATGAGCGTCGAACGGGAAGTAGTCGAGCCGTCGTCGGATGCCGCGCCGGCAAGCGTCGAACAGTGGCAGGCGTTGCCGGCGCTGTCGGCGGATTTCGAAAAGTGTTTGCGTAGCCGTTTCGACAAGGGTTTGCAGGCATGGCAGAGCAAGGATGCGCAGTATCGCGCCAGCCTGGAAAAGAATCGCAGCGTGTTGCTGCAAAGCCTGTTGCGTTTCGAGATAACGAGCGGAGTGGAAAGTCCGGCGCAATTGGCGCGCGAACGCTTGCAAATGCAGGTCGAAGTATTGCAGTCGACCTTGAAGAATGGAACCGTCGTCAACAAGCACGATTTGCTGATGGATCTGTGCAAATTGGCGGCGGCGATGGATCAAGCTACCGCGCGGCGCGTTGAAGTATTGATCGGCAAATTGAGGAGTGCGGCTTAGTTTTCAGGTTCATCCGAATATTTTGTGGGTGAAAACATTAGTCCAGCGCTTGCATAACTCTCCGTCGTTCCCGCGAAGGCGCTGGTCATTACCCACAAGTAGTGGCGCTGCATTCCCCTCTGCCCGCTTGCGGGAGAGGGGGTAGGGGAGAGGGTTTTTATGCGGTAGACAAACCCTCTCTCCCGGCCCCTTGCGCGGGCCGCTCTCTCCCGCAAGCGGGCAGAGAGGAGCGAAGCCCTTGC
>JARLJG010000047.1 GCA_031291325.1 Burkholderiaceae bacterium | reverse complement strand
GGCAAGCAGGCTGTCAGCCAGTTTGACCAATTCGGGATCGGGCTTGGCCCGCTTGGTGCGTTTTACGTAGGTCATTGTTTCCTTTATACAGGCAGTCTCCTGCCAAATGACCATTTACACAAAACTAATTACACCCTCCGGATGGCTTGAAAATATCGGTATAAATATTTCAAACACGTTCTCGCATTTCACAAATCTTGAGCATCCAAGAACTTTGCGACTCTCTGTGGGCGGACATTCGCCCGGTGAAAGAGTGGACTATGGAATTACTCTGGGAGAGCATGTGGCAAGATCGATATATGCGTTTCGTGCGGAGAGATTGAACCTCGGAGAAACTGGAATTAATGGCAAAACGGCCCTTGACACAAATGCCGGAAATCTTCCAGATGTGCTAAACCAATTGAGTTCGCGCAATCCAGAACGTTACCATCGCCTTCTTGCACACGTTCGGACAATTTTCCCGCATATTACGCATATTACTGCGCCAATTGTCGCGGGCACGCTGGTAAAAATTCTCGTGTGGACCGTTCCAACGAAAACGGAGCGTGAGGATCTTGCGGTACCGCTTGCGGATAGTGGCACAGGTATAGGCCAAGTTCTTGCGATGCTTTACGTTGTGGTCACGTCGGATACGCCTAAGATTATTATCATCGACGAGCCGCAAAGCTTTCTACACCCTGGCGCGGTGAGGCAGCTATTCGAAATTCTTCGAGGCTACAGCCAGCATCAGTATGTGATTTCGACGCATTCTCCGTTTGCGTTATCGATGTCGTCCACGGATAAGATTTTGTTAATTCGCCGCGAAGGGAGTGAAAGCAAAATCTGCCAAATCGACCCCAATAGTCAGGAAGATTTGAGATTGTTCCTTGACGATGTTGGAGCACGACTGGGCGACGTGTTTGGAGCTGAGTCTATTTTATGGGTGGAAGGAAAGACAGAGGAAAGATGCTTTCCCGAACTGGTTCGGCACCTTGGCGGTATTCCGCTACAAGGTGTTCAAATCCTTGGGGTTATTAGCACCGACGAACTTGGAGCTAAACTTGCAGACCGAGTTTACGACATATACGTGCGGGTGTCTGGTCGGCCATCCTTATTGCCTCCTGCCGTTGCATTTGTCTTCGATAAGGAGGGGCGGTCAGAAAGCGATCGTAATGGCATTGAACGGAAAAGCAGAGGCCTTGTTAAGTGGTTACCGCTTCGTATGTATGAAAATTATCTTCTGGAGGCAGCGGCGATAGTTGAAATTCTAAATTCTGTCGACGGCAATCGACAGGCCCCGATCATTGAAAGCGAGATTGATTCATGGTTCGTCGCACACGGCGGCGATAAAAAATATTTTCGCCCGAATGAGCCAATGGCATTTGAAAATGAAAATTGGCGAGATAAGGTACACGGCGCGTGCGTCTTGCGTGATCTATTCTGCGAAATGACCGAAAACCGCATAGAGTATGACAAGGTAACGCATGGACTTGCCTTGACGCAATACTTAATCGATCATCCGACCCCTATGCTCCGCCAGCTTGCCGAGTTTTTGAGCGGCCTCGTCAAAACTGGTTTGTCAAGATAATCGCGGAAAGGAATGACTTGCGCTTAGCGGTCATAGAAAAGTATGCACACGAATTGTGCAATGGAAAAATCTGAACCGTTGCGACGACTTTATCAAGGACACTCCGTCTCCAAAAGCCTCGTAACCGTCATATATTCCTTCCGCTGCGCCTCCATCAACGTAAAGTAAAGCCACTTCTTCGCCGGCGAAGCAAGTTTTTCGCGCGCCTGCGCGATTTGGTCTTGTACTTCTTCCAGCGCGCTTTTGGATGTGTCGGTTGCGGCGGGCGCGGCTGCTGGCGCTTCGTCGCTCCTGGTTTCGAGGTAGACGTTGAGCGGCGTTCTTTTTGTCATTTCCGGGAATTTCAGGATCAGGCATTCCGGGCCGCCGGTCTGCGCGTTTTTTATCGTCAGCGCGAAGACGATCGAGCCGTGCGTGGCGGTCACTTGCCACTCGTTGCCGGTAAACGAAAACTCGCGGTTGGCGAAGTAGGTCTTGAACTGGATCAGCGCGGCGTTGGCGGCGTCTCTTTTCATCGCGGCTTCGCGATTGGCGACCTGGTTTAGCAGTTGCGCCAATTGCTTGCCTGCGTTGTCAACGAGTTTCATTTCGTCGATGCTCATGCCCATGGTTGCCTCAAATTCGTCGCAAAGCGGAAAGCTTAGCACCAAAACAGGCGCCGGAAAATCCTCTTTGGCCGCAAATCGGCGCAAAGCGGGCAATCGTCTCTCTCGGCCACTTTATCCCTATACCGATTGTGTATTATCCTGTGCGCACGGCGCGGCTGAATAGGCGTCGTTTGGGCGTTTGCAACATCACCGTCATATTCGGAGCGGGTTCGCGATACATGGATAAGCATACACACGATAACGATTTTGTTCGCCTCCGGGATGTGATCCGGGTCTTCGTCAATGAGCGCGATTGGGATCGGTTCCACACGCCGAAGAATCTCTCGTCGGCGCTATGCGTCGAGGCTGCCGAGTTGCTGGAAAATTTCCAGTGGCTTAACGAGGGCAGCAGGAGCGAATTGAGCGATGCGCGCTTGACGCAAGTGCGCCATGAGATGGCCGATGTGCTGGTTTATCTGATTCGCCTGGCCGATAAGCTGGATGTCGATTTGCCGCAGGCGGTGGCCGAGAAAATGGCGCTCAATCGCATCAAGTACCCAGCCGACAAGGTGCGCGGCGACGCGCGTAAATATACGGAGTACGACTCCGAATGAATTGCGCTGGCGCAGCCAATTGTAAGCACTTGTAATAGTGGTCAACAAGGTGCTGGTGTTCGTCGTTTTATGCTCAGGCCCCACGAAAGATACAGTGGGAAAATCAAGATAAAACGAAGGAATGACCATGAACAAATTGCTTGCTGCTCTGACCGCCGGATTGTTTGCCACTGTCGCTTTTGCTCAAACCCCTGCGGCTCCGGCTGCGGCTGCTTCCACACCAACGCCGGCAGTCGAAAAGACCGCCGCCCAACCGGCGAAAGCGGATGTGAAAGCGCCGGTAGCAGCCGAGAAGTCGGATGCGAAACCTGCCCCTAAAGCTGCAGAGACCAAGAAACCTGCGACGAAGGCGAAACACAAGTCGCATCGCAAGACCGCCAAGCCGGAAACCAAACCGGCCAGCGCGCAAACTCCGGCGGATGCGAAAGCCCCGGCTCCCGCCAAGTAACACGAGGCAGGAATTGAAACAGACAGGTTCGCCCTGTCTGTTTTTTTTTGCGCTTTTCTTTCCGCGCTTCCTTAAGCCATGTTGCTTTTAGAATTCTTCCCAATCGGCAGATTCGTTGACAGGCGGCCGGGCCGATGATGTTATCCGAGTCGATTTCGCGGAAACTGCCTTCACCGCGGCTTGCGTTTTCCTCAAGGCGGGTTTCGGCGCAACGATCGCCGTTGTTCGCACAAGCTGGCGCGACGAGGCGTCTTGCGCCAGCTGGAAGGCGGACACCGCCGTCACCAGCTTCTGCGCCTGTTCTTTCAGGCCTTCGGCTGCAGCAGCACTTTCTTCCACCAGGGCTGCGTTCTGCTGCGTTACCTGATCCATTTGCATTACCGCTTCGCTTACTTGCGCAACGCCGGCGCTTTGTTCAGAGCTGGCTGCGCTGATATCGTTCATGAGTTGAGTTACCCGACCCACGGAAGCCAGGATTTCAGTCATCGTCGCCCCCGCCTGGTCAACCAATTGCGTTCCATGATCCACGCGTTCCACGCTTACTGTAATCAGGCGCTTGATTTCCTTCGCTGCTTCGGCGGAGCGTCCCGCCAAATTGCGGACTTCGGTGGCGACCACCGCGAAGCCACGACCTTGCTCGCCTGCGCGTGCTGCTTCGACTGCGGCATTGAGCGCAAGGATATTGGTCTGGAAGGCGATGCCGTCGATGACGCCAATGATGTCTGAAATGCGCTTGCTGCTATCGTTGATCCCTTTCATGGTTTCAATTACTTGCGATACGACATCGCCTCCTCTTTGAGCGATTCCGCTCGCCTCCTTGGTCAGGGTATTGGCGTTGCGCGCACTTTCGACATTGTTTTTGACGGTCGAACTCAGTTCTTCCATCGATGCAGCCGTCTCCTCGAGCGTTGAAGCCTGTTCTTCGGTGCGCCGAGCGAGATCGTTGTTTCCAAGCGCGATCTCGGCACTCGATGTCGCCACGTGTTCCGCATTGTCGCGCACGTTCCGAACCACATCGGTCAGGGAGGACTGCATCTCACCCAAAGCCTGCAGCAGCGGGCTGAATTCGTCTCGTGCATTATCGGAGACGCGGATCGTGAAATTTCCATTCTTGACGCGTTCGGCAACTTCCTGTGATTGAAACACACGTTCGCGCAGCACGCGTTTGATATACCACGAAAATGCGATCAAACCGATCGCGATTGCCGTCACCAACCCTGCAAGTTGCAAGCGGATTGCGTCCGCTGCGGTGCCGATATCGGTCACTTCAGAACCAACAGTCGCTCCTTGTCTGGCGCGCTCGTCACTTAACCACTTCTGCATCGGGGCAAAGGCAGGGACCGTCTTGTCAACTAGCGTGGTGAGCGCTTCTTCGTTTTTTCCATCCTTGATCAGTGCCATGTTGGCTTCTGCTGCGGGCCACGTGATTTTTTGCAGTTTCAACCAGTTGTTTTCGAAGGCGTCGCGGTCAACCTGGGTTGTGAGCTCCTTCAGAAATGCGTTGTCGTTGCTAGTGATTTGTTCGCGCATTGCATTGATATCTGCATTTGCGGCCAAAGTAGCCTGGGGTGTTTTGACCAGCATCGCATGGCGGATGTCAAGCAGCACCCTGGTCACATTTAATTCCGTGCTGGCGATGAGTTCGAGCTGATGTACCCGGACGTTGCCTACGCGGTTGGCCAACTGTGCAACTTGCGATAAGCGCACCCAACAGACAAGGGCAAGCACCGATAGAGCGACGATTAGCAGAGTTGAGACGCCGTAGAGGCGTCCGCCGATGGTGAAATTCTTAATGGAAGGCACGATGAGTCTCCAAATTTTGTTTTGCGCATTAGAGAAATGCTCGACGTCGGCGCGGCGCTTTGCATATCGTTCCACTCTTCGTCGCCTGATTTAGACAACGCATGGGCGACCGGCCATTGTATGGACGGCTTTCGCTGCGGCATTTGACTTGCATCAAGTTTTCCTGTAACTGAAAATTCTTATAAAAGTAGTTGGCTAAAGAATAATAAGCTAATATAATGGCAACTGTGTCGCAATTGCGTGGCACTATCAACTTGCGTAGGAATACTAAGGACTTGTCCTAGAACTACTTGCACATGTAGGTCGTGCCTCTGGGTGCGCTGCATCCTTGCAAATTGCTCGTATGGCTGGTCACACGGCGTGCGTCGCGGCTGAGATCCGAATCGGCGCCCAATGCGCAAGTTGCTTCAGAACAAGCTCTATCTCGCGTAGTAATGTCGATTTGCATGAGCAAATCGCTAACTTATTGAAGGAGAAGGTGCATGGCAATCGATATGTTTATGTTGGTCGATGGCGTCAAGGGCGAATCGGCGGACGCTAATCACTCGGGATATTCCGATGTGAAAAGCTTGAACTGGGGCGCTTCACAGGCGGCTTCGATATCGGGCGGCGGTGGCGGCTCGGGCAAAGTCAGTTTTTCCGATCTGGCGGTGGTGGCTGCGCTGGATTCGGCCACGCCGGCACTCTTGAAGATGTGCGCGTCGGGCAAGCACATCACTAACATCAAGATTTCGGTATGCAAGGCAGGCGGCACGCAAATCGAGTATGCGACCATCGTGCTGAAGGATGTGCTGGTGACCGGCGTGCAATTTACCGGCACCGGCGGTGGCGAAACGGTGGGGGTTCAATATTCCTTCCAGGCAGCCATCGTGGAACACCACTATTGGGTGCAAGGCAAAGACGGCAGCAAGGGCGCAGAAAGCCAAATGGGCTGGGACGTCAAGCAAAACATCGCAACCGCGTAAGCGGGGCGGTTTCTGCTGTCTTGATTATTCCGATGCGCCTGACCGCAGGCGCAACGAAACCGGCGTGCCGCAATGCGCGCCGGTTTTTTTATTGCGCGCCGACGCAATCAGTGCGGCGCTGCGTTGGCCGTGCCGCAATGACGGCAAAAGTTCGCCAGTGAGCGTTGCGGCTTTCCGCAGTGCGTGCAATGCTCGGTCTGCCGGACGCCGCAGAATTCGCAGCAGGTTTGATCGATCGACTGCAATTTTTCGCCGCATGTGCGGCACAGCAGCTTGCGCAGGCGGATTGCGCGCGTTCGGGCCGGACTGAAAACCGTCTTTTGCGCAATCACGATCAACAGCAGGCAGACGCCGATGCTGCCGGCGATGGCGACGTAGCGCCATAGAAATCCCAGGTTCAACTGGTTCATCCAGGCAATCAGATTGGCGATGAGTTGGTGCGGCAGCAATTCGTAGAAGAAGTACACGGTGCGCGCGAAGATCGGCACCAGGCACACCAGGATCAGGTGCGAGGACATCAGCACCTGCGTATTGTTTTGCGACTTCAACACCTTGCCGTTCCACAATAGCGCCAGCAGCAAGAGCGGCAGCAGGAAGGCGACTTCCGCCAGCAACACCTTGACCGGATACCAGTACACAAGATGCGCATAGCGCAGGTGCTCCTGCTCGAATGCGGCGGGGTAGTGCAGTTGGTCGATGAAGCCGGCGTAGTCGACGATCAACGCGTGTTGTTCTATCGATTGTTGCAGGCGATTTTCTTGCGCATGCAAATCCTGCAGCGTGGCGTCGATATGCGCAATCTTGCCCTTGATCTTGTCGGCTTCGGCGGGCAGGATCGAGTCTTCCCTCTTTTGGCCGGCGACCTTTTCCAGCAAGGCGCTGTCGTAGCTCGATTGCAATGAGCGGATTTCCGCCTGCTGCGAGGAAATCTTTTCGTTGGTGCGATCCAGCTGGCGATACAAGTCGCCCAGCGCCGGATTGCCGATATAGGCAAACAATTTATCGTGGACTTGCGCGCACAGCGGCAATAGCGGCTGGTCTTCGTACATGCCGAGTTCCTGCCGCAGGTCGGCGGCGGATTTGGCCGTGACATAGCGTCGGATGCTGGACGCTCGTTCGCGCGGATCCATCTTTTGGAAGCCGGTGGTCATGTTTTCGCATTCGCTGGAAATGCCCAGTTGCGGCACGGGTATGCGATCCGAAACGTCGTGCATGCCGTTGAACAGCATGCCGAGCACGAACAGGTCCAGCGCGAACAGCAGCACCAGCGCGAATTTGGACAGGCGTTGCGCGCTCGAATAGGTGGTGAGCCGATCCCAATGTTTGCCGAGAAGATCGCCGATGGATTTGCGCATGACCGGATGCCTTGGAAATTTGTAGATTGACAATTTACTTGATTCGGGCGACTTTGCCAATCGCGACTAATCGTCGCGAATCGCTGCGACGCGTCGAATTTCTCTGCGAACCGCATGCAAAGCGCGAATTCTTCGTTACAATTGGGCATCTATTAACAGATTTGCCAGACAAACGCATAAAGGTCTTCTATTGAGTCGCACTATGCTGGACGGTCGCTTATCGCTGACGACGCCGGAAGGCGTGCGCTTGCTGCTCACTCCGGCTGGGCCGGCGACGCGCGCCTGGGCGTGGGCGATCGATTTTGCACTGTGGCTCGGCTTCCTGATGCTGCTCGGCTTTGCGCTCAAGAGCGGCGGCAAAGTGAGCCAGGGCATTTACCTGGCGCTGCTGTTTGCGTCTTACTGGGGTTATCCGATCGTTTGCGAAGTGTATTTCGGCGGGCGCACGGTCGGCAAACGCGCGCTCGGCATCGAAGTGTTGCGCGCCGATGGCTTGCCGGTCGGCTGGCGCGAATCGGCCTTGCGCAATTTGCTGCTGGTGGCCGATTTCCTGCCGATGTTTTATCTGGCCGGCCTGGTCAGCATGTTGTACGACAGCCAGTTTCGCCGCCTGGGCGATATCGTCGCCGGCACCCAGGTCGTGTATCGTGAAAAGCCGCCGATCCGCGCCAGCGCATCCAAGGCGGAGCCGTTGCCGCTGCCCTTTCCGCTGACGCCCGAACAGCAGCGCACGCTGGCCGATCTGTTCGAGCGCGAAGGCCATCTGCCGCCGGGTCGCCTGGCGGAACTGGGCAGCATCGCCGAAGCGTTGACCGGGCAAACCGGGGACGAGTCGCTGGAGCGCATGCGCCGTTACGCGGCGGGGTTGCTGCAATGAAGCAAAAGCAATTCGAGACCGAGCATGCGCGCCTGTGGCGCGAAATCGATGCGATCCTGCATGGCGCGTCGCTGGAGATGGAGGACTTGCCCGCCTATTACCGGCGCCTGTGCCAATGCCTGGCGCTGGCCAAGCAACGCGGCTATTCGCCGGCCTTGACCGACTATCTGCAAAAGATGGTGTTGGACTGCCACAAGCGCATCTACGGTTCGGCCATCGAGCGGCCCAGGGTGTTGCGCGCCTGGCTGTTGCAGGATTTGCCGTGCCGGGTGCGCGAGGAGTGGCGTCTGTTGCTGGTGGCGGCGCTGGCGTTCTGGGGCGTCGCCCTGGCGGTGGGCTTGCTGGTGTGGTGGAAGCCGTATTGGGCCTATAGTTTCATCTCGCCGGCGCAGTTGGAGTCGATGCAAGAGATGTATCAGCCGGGCCGGGTCAGCGTCGGGCGCGGCGGCAGCGAGGGCGACGTGGCGATGTTCGGCTTCTATATCTGGAACAACGTGTCGATCGGCTTTCGCACTTTCGCCGCCGGCATATTCGGCGGCGTGCCGGCCTTGTTGAGCTTGTTCTCGAACGGCATGAACAACGGCGTGATTGCCAGTTGGCTGAGCATGACGCCGGCCACGCGCGGCACCTTTTGGCCATTCGTGGTCACCCATTCCAGCTTTGAAATCACCGGCCTGATGCTCTCCGGCGTGGCCGGGATGCGGCTCGGTCTGGCCTTGATCCATCCGGGGCGGCTATCGCGGCGTCATGCGCTGTACGCCGCCAGCCAGCGCATGTTTCCGGTGATCGTCGGGGCGGCATTGTTGACCGTGCTGGCGGCGTTTTTCGAAGCTTTTTGGTCGGCCAACAGCGCCATTCCGGTGGCGGTCAAATTTTCGGTCGCCGCCGTATGCTGGCTTTCCGTGATCGGCTATTTCAGCCTGGTCGGCAGGGCGGGGCGCTGATGCAACTGGATAAATTGGAATTGGATCTGCGGCCGCGCCCCAATGCGCAAGCGCTCGATCTGGGCTTTGCGCTGTTGCGCGCGCATGCTGCCAACGTCTATCTTGCGTGGTTGGCGTTGTGGCTGCCGCTGGTGGCGTTGTGCGCGGTGCTGGCGTGTTTTTTTCGGCCGTTTGCGGGCGCATTGTTGATTGCCGCGTGGTGGCTGCGGCCAATGCTGGAACGCGCCCCGCTGTACGTGCTGTCGCGCCAGGTATTCGGCGAGGATGCCGGCTGGCGCGAAGCGCTGCGCGCGTGGCCCCGGCAATTCGGCGGCGGCTGGTTTTTCCTGCTGACCTGGGGCCGCCTGTTCGCGGCTGGGCGCGGTTTGTATCAACCGATCTGGCAACTGGAAGGCGCGCGCGGCAAGGTGGCGACCGAGCGGCGCAGCGTCATCGGCAAGAACGGCACGGCGCGCGCGGCTTTTTGGTTCGGCATCGCCTGCGCGAATTTCGAGGCGATCTTGCAGATCGGCCTCCTCGCTTTCATCGGGATTTTCGTCAGCGACGAAAGGACCGTCAATCCGTTTGCGTTGATGGTGCAGATTGCCGACGCGCCCAACGGTGTGCCCGCCATCTTGCTGTCCTTTGCCGCCTTCGCATTTGCCGGCGCGATCATCGGGCCGGTCTTCGTCGCCTGCGGTTTCACGCTGTATTTGAATCGGCGCGCGACGCTGGAGGCATGGGATCTCGAAATCGCGTTGCGCCAGATCAAGCCGCCGTTGCGCAAGGCCGTCGGCGCGCAGGTCGCGGTCGCGCTGGGCGTGTTGCTATGCGTCGGATCGCTGGCCGCCATGCTATTGACATCGACACCGGTGCTGGCGGCGGACGCGCCGGCCAAGTGCGAAGCGCCGAAATTCATCCGCGAGCGCAGCGCCACGCGCGAAGCGGATCAAAGCCCGGCGCAAACGCAAATCCGCCGCGAACTGGCCGAGGTCTTCGACAACGACGATTTGCGCGGCTACGTCTGCAAGGAAATCTGGAAGCCCAAGGTAGAGTCCGATAAGCCGAAGCCGGAGCGCTTCCCGCGAGACTTGCCGAATCTGGCTTGGCTGGCCGATATCATCAAGATCATGCTGATTGCCGGTGCGATTTTTCTGATCGGCTGGTTCCTGTATCGTTACCGCGATAAATTCGCCGGACTGCTGCCGACGCGCGCGAAAGCGCCGGCCACTGAAATTGCCGGCATGGATATTCGCCCGGAAAGCCTGCCGCAAGATGTGCCGGCGCGGGTTGCCGAATTGTGGACGCAAGGGCAGCGGCGCGCCGCTTTGGCGCTGTTATATCGCGCCACCATTTCGCGCCTGGTCAACGACGACAGCCTGCCCTTGGACCAGGGCGCGACCGAGGGCGATTGCCTGCGCACCGCGCTGCAAGCGTATCGGCGGCAACAACTCGGCAAAGGCCGTTTGCAGACGACCCATTCGGTCACCGATCTGTGGCTGCTGGCCGCCTACGGCGACCGCTGGCCGGACGACGCCGCCGTCGCCGCCGGCTGTGCGCAATGGCGCTTGGAATTTGCCGGAGCGCCCGCATGAAAGCAACGCTCTCGCAATTGCTGGCGCCGTTGCTGACGCTGTTGCTGGCCGCTGGCGTCGCCTGGTGGTGGTATGCGAACATGGAAAAACGCTGGGAAGCGCAAGTCGAAATGTCGGAGCAGGCGGTAAAGAATCCGATGCTGGCGGCGACCCGGCTGTTGACGCGTCATCGACATGCGGTTACCAGCGAGGAAACGCTGAGCCGCGCGCTCACCAAGCCTTTGCCCAGCGGCACCCTGATACTGGCCGGGAATTCCGGCGTCATGACGATGCCGCAAGTCAGACGCCTGTTGGATTGGGTGGCGCGCGGAAATACCCTGATTGCTTCCCCGCTGTGGGAAGGCGAAGAAGACCCGCAAGTGGATCGGCCCGCCAATGGCGAGCCGGCTGCATCCAAGCGCGTTTCGCCATTTCGCCGCAATGCGGCGCCGGGCGATCCGCTGGGCAAGTATTTCGGCGTGAAGCTGGTGGCGGCGTTGCGCCCGGATCAGATTTGCCGGCGCACCGGGTTGACTGCCGAGCGCGACGCGCCCAAGGAAGCGCAAAAAATGACTTATATCGATTGCGTGGCCAGCATCACCTTGCCGGACGGCACGTACCCGCTGCGCCTGGATGTCAGCGGCGCCAAGCTCGGGTCGCGTCCGGATACCAGTGAAATGCTGTTTAGCGACGACGATGCCGACGCCGTGCGGGTGTTTGAACACGGCAAGGGCCGCGTGGTGTTCGTCGCGCAAAATTACTTCCAGAACGCGAACCTGCAGTCGTACGATCATGCCGAGTTATTGCTCGGCCTGGCCGACTTGAACCAGGAGGCGACGGCCATTTTGATCGTGCAAAGGCCGGATGTGCCCACCTGGTACGCCGCATTGTGGGCGACGGCGCCGCTGTGCGTGGCTACGCTGGCCGTTGCCTTGCTATTGTGGGCGTGGGCGGCGGTGCGCTCGTTCGGGCCGCGCCTGCCGGAACCGGACCTGGCGCGCCGTTCCCTGCTGGAACACGTCAACGCCAGCAGCCGCTGGCTGTGGAAGACCGGCAAGGGCCGCTTGATCTTGCTGGCGGCGGCGCGCGAAGCGACCGAGAAGATTTTGCTGCGGCGCTTGCCCGATCTGCAAAAACTGCCGCCGCAGCAAAAAATCGAACTCCTGGCGCAGCAATCCAAGTTGACGCCGGCCGATCTGGACGCCGCCTTGCTCAACGTGGCGTCGCCGCGGCCGGCGGAATTCACCCGCCAGATCCGAACCTTGCAAAGGCTGAGAAAGCAGTTCGAGCGCGCTTGAGGCCGGCTTTTCGCGCGAATTTCGTGATGTCACCGGTATTCGCAAGAATCGCAGTTGCGGTTGATGCAAATCAAAATACCGCCAAAGAGCTGTTTTCAGCTATATTCAAACAAAGTAAAGTACAGGCTCCGAGTGACGGGCGGTGGCGGCGACGTTCCATCCGAACGCGGTATCGCGCGCGTTTCCAGATGCCGATTTTTCTGAATTGTTAAATGATTGGAAATTGTTTATGAAAGACCTTGGATCCGCGTCGATGACACCGTCAAGTTTCGACCAGAGAGAAAAGCAAAGGCGTTCGCTTTTTTCCCACACCTGGCGAGAATTGATTCCCAAGGTATTTGAAGATGTGCCCAAGTATTATCGCAGCGGGAATATTGTCGCCAGCCTGGGCTTGTGGGAGCTATGGGTCTGGCAATTCATCCGAACCATCGAACTGAAACCGGGCTACAAGGCGCTCGATGTCTGCGCCGGTACCAACGACGTTGGCATCCGCTTGCTGCGCAAACAGCCCGGCATCACGCTGACAGCGATCGACCGCAGCAAGGAAATGCAGGAAGAGGGGCAAAATCGCGCGCAAGCCTATGGCGTGAAGATCGATAGCGTCATTCATGATGTTCATGAACTGCCGTTTCCCGACAATTCGTTCGATGTCATCACGCTGCAGGCCGCTTCGCGCCATTTGCAACTGGACAAGGTGCTGCCGGAAATCCGGCGCGTGCTGAAACCGGGCGGGCACTTCTATCATTGCGATATGTTGAAACCGAGCACCCGCATCGTCGAATGGTTTTACCTGCATTTCCTGCTCGTTTCGGTGGCCTGGACCGCGCTGATTTTCGGCTCGACCGAGGCTTCCAGGAATTGCGGCCGCTATTTCAAGGATGCGATCGCCAATTTCTATACGCCGGAAGAATTGTCGGAAGTGTTTCGCCTGGTCGGCTTTACCGACGTGGTCTGCAAGAAGAGCATTTGGGGTGGCATGGTCGGCTTTCATAAATCGAGTCCCGGTAAATAGCGACGCAAGTGCTTGAAGCTTGTGGGTAAGAGGGCGCAAGCTGACGCCCGCCCTCTGGCTGCGCGGCATGTAGTAACCCTCGCCCCCTCGCGGAAGAGGGGACACCTCTCTTATCCAATTCGGCGAACATAATCCACAGGTATTTCCGCAGAAACGATGCCAAGAAGTTAAAATGCCGGTTGCACCCAGTATTCAAAAACTGAAAACCGACACGACCATCTGACAATCATGAGCGCAAATCCTGAAACGCCCGCATCCGTCATCCCGCCCGACCGCCTGCAGCAAGCGATCGATATCGTGCGCCGCATGCGCGAAGAAATCCAGCGCGCGGTGATCGGCCAACAAGCAGTGGTCGAGCAAGTGCTGGCGTGCTGCCTGGCCGGCGGCCATGTGCTGATCGAAGGCGTGCCCGGCTTGGGCAAGACGCTGTTGGTCAAGGCCTTGGCCAAGACCTTTTCCGGCGAATTCTCGCGCATCCAGTTCACCCCCGATTTAATGCCCGCCGACGTGATGGGCCATGCGGTGTTCGACATGAAGAACCAGACCTTCAGCATCCGCAAGGGGCCGGTCTTCACGCATCTGTTGCTGGCCGACGAAATCAACCGTGCGCCGGCCAAGACCCAATCGTCGCTGCTGGAAGTGATGCAGGAGCGGCAGGTGACGATCGAAGGCGAATCGCACCAATTGCAAGCGCCGTTCATGGTGCTGTCGACCCAGAATCCGCTGGAAAACGAAGGCACTTACCCGCTGCCGGAAGCGCAGCTCGACCGCTTTCTCATCAAGGTGCGCATCGATTACCCGAGCGCGGTGGAAGAGGCCGCCATGCTGCGCCTGGTGACGCACAATCGGGTCGGCGACGGCCTCGATGTCGGCGCCGTCAATACGCTGGTGAAGCCGGAAACCATCGTCGCGCTGCAACAGATCGTCGCCAAGATCCGCGTCGACGATGCGGTTGCCGATTACGCGGTCAGGCTGGTGCGCGCCACGCGCGACTGGAACGGCATCGCCATCGGCGCCGGCCCGCGCGGCAGCATCGCCCTGGTGCGGGTGGCGCGCGCGTTGGCGCTGTTGGCTGGGCGCGACTATGTGACGCCGGACGATATCAAGGCCGCCGGCCTGCCGGTATTGCGGCACCGCGTCGCTGTATCGCCGGAAAGCGAGCTGGATGGATTGAGCAGCGACGATTTGCTCGGCGCCTTGATCGCGCAAACCGTCGCGCCGCGCACCTGACATGATTCCCTCGCGTCGGCTATTGCTGACAGTGCTCGCCTTTGCCGTGCTGGGCGCGGGCGTCGGTTTGGTGCCGGAGCTTGCCGTCTGGTGGTGGGGCGCAGCCTGCGCGCTGACGCTGGCTGCGCTAGTCGACATCTGGCTATCGCGGCGCGCGCCGAGCGTGCGGATCGAACGGCAATTGGCCGGTGTGTGGCCGGTCGGCGTATGGGGCGCGGTAACGCTGACCATCCATAACGAGGCACGCCGCAAGCTGCGGCTCGAAGTCTACGACGATTATCCGACCGCCTGGAAAGTCGAAGGCTTGCCGCATCGCAGCCAAATCGCGACCGGCAGCTATGCGGCGATTTCTTATCGCCTGTGCCCGGATCGGCGCGGCAATGTGCATTTCGACGCCGCGCATTTGCGGATCGACTCGCCGTTGGGATTATGGGTGCGCGCGCACCGCATCGGGCCGAGCCACGACATCAAGGTATTTCCCGATTTTTCGCAGCTCTTGGGCTATACGTTGACTGCGACCGACCGGCGCTCGCCGACCGCCGGCGCGATCCGCAAGCGGCGGCGCGGCGAAGGCACGGATTTCCGCCAATTGCGCGAATATCGGCAAGGCGACAGTTTGCGCTCGATCGATTGGAAAGCGACCGCGCGCCAGCAAAAGCCGATCAGCCGCGAATACCAGGAAGAGCGCGACCAGCAAGTGGTGTTCCTGCTCGACACTGGCCGTCGCATGTTGGCGCAGGATGGCGCGACCAGCCATTTCGACCACGCGTTGAATGCGGTGCTGACCCTGGGCTTCCTGGCGCAAAAGCAGGGCGACGCGGTCGGCTTGATGAGCTTCGGCGAAGAAACCCGCTGGCTCAGCCCGCACAAGGGCCGCATTGGCCTCGATCGCCTGCTGGCCGGCGTGTACGACCTGCAACCTGCCGAAGTCGCGCCGGATTATGCGCAGGCGGCAGCGGCCTTGCTGGGCCGGCTCAGCAAGCGCGCCTTTATCGTGCTGATTACCAATTTGCGCGACGAAGACGACCAAGCCTTGCGCAGCGCCTGCGAATTGCTGTCGACCCGGCACCTGGTGCTGTGCGCCAGTCTGAGGGAAAAGGCGCTGGACGCAGCCGTGGCCGCGCCGGTCGTGCAATTCGCCGACGCGCTGCGGGTATCGGCTGCCGCGCACTACCTGCAACAGCGCGACCACGCTATCAAGCGGCTGGGAATCCGCGCCAGCCACTTGATCGATATCACGCCGGAGCGCCTTAGCATGAGCCTGGTCAACCGCTACTTGGACATCAAGGAAAGCGGCCAGCTTTAGCAGCAAGCCAGCCGCCGGGAGTCGCTTGATCTACAGCCGCCTTATTGTGAGGATTGCTGCTCCTGGCGCGACTGTTGCTCCTGTATTGTCTGCTGGAGTTGCGCAGCAGCCTTTGCCTTGTTCACATACTGTCGGTAAGAAGGAATGGCAATTGCCGCCAGGATGCCGATAATGGCGATGAATACGGGGATAATCAAAACGATCCAAATCCAGGACGGATTTTTGCTCGGCATGGGGCCATATTTATTGCGTCCGGTGGTGCCGGGAGCGAACAGCAGGTACAAGCCGAAGAAGAAATTGATCAATGGAACCAGCGTTAACAACGAGAGCCAACCGGAGTTGTCGAGATCGTTGAGTCGCCGTATCGCCATAATCAGCGATACGGCGATCACAGGAGAATAAACCAGAAGGGCTGTCGCGAGAACGATGCCGCTACCGGGTTTGCCACCATCGCCGCGCATGAGCGTCGGCATCAATACCGCGAAAATAGTGCCGCATACCATCATGCACAAGAACATCAATCCCCATGAGTACCCGATATACCGCAGTCGCCCGATGCGGCCTTTCAAGGCGAAGACCTGAGGGTCGTAAGTTTCGTCGTTCAATCCTGGCTCGGACAATTCTGCGCCGGGCGCTGAGTATGGATTATTCATAGTTTCCCTTGTTGTTGATAGGTAATATTCTCTATTTCTATTTATTGCTGCCGTTATCGATTTCCTGAGTTACATAGTTCGTACTTGGCAATTGTCGGCATCATCCCTTTTGCTGCGGACAATAATTTAACATGGAGGAAATGCCGATACACGGAAAATCTTGAATTTTTTTTATTATTTTATCGCCAACTTGCGGATGCTCGGGGGCTGCTGTTCTGGCCGCACAAAGTGCTCGTCGCCTCCGCGACGCCGCGCTTTGCGGTAGTATTCCTGCACCGCACTGCCAGCCGATGTGCAACCGGCGAACGGGGTTGGGGTGGTTATTTCCAGCATTATTTCGATGCACAGACTTTGGAGCAGGAATGTTTAGCGTGAGTGTCCGGTTTTGCCGTTTATGTTCGGCGTTGGCGTTGAGCGCGACGGCGCTATCCGCGTGGGGCAGCCTTGAGGCCGGGATGGATGCGTATAGCGGCGGCGATTACGCGTTGGCGATGCATGAAGTGTTGCCGCTGGCGGAAAAAGGCGATGCGCAGGCGCAGTATCTCGTCGGCCAGATGGTTGCCAATGGGGAAGGCGTGCCGAAAAACGAAACGGCGGCGGCGCAGTGGTTTTTGGAAGCAGCCGGCAGCGGCAATGCGAAGGCCCAGCTGGCATTGGCGGACATGTACTCGCTCGGAAAAGGCGTCGCCGAAGACGATGCGATTGCCGCCTATTGGCGTTGGCGCGCGGCGACGACCCGCGCCACGGCGGCGCGGCGCACTTTGAGCGAGAGCTTGAAAAAGAGCGAAGCCGATGCCGGCAAGGCCAAGCGCGGCGAGGTTCCGGCAATGAACCACTGCGCGGCGCCGACGTATGCCCGCGATGCCGAACATTTTGGCGACGGCGGCACCGTCGATTTGCTGTTTCTGGTCGATGCCGACGGCAAGGCGCAAGACGTTTCGGTATTGAACAGCAGCGATTGGGCGCGCCTGGATCGGAGCGCGCGCGACGCGTTTGCCGCATGCACCTTTGTTCCCGGCAAGATCGACGGCAAGCCAGCGCCGTCCGTCGTGCGGGTGCCGTATGTGTGGAAGACGAATTGAGCGGACGCCTTCAAGCGCCATTGTGCGCCGTCAGACAAATCGGAAATGGGAAATCGACCGAACATGCGTAATTACAGAATCGCCGCATTGCCAGCCTTACTGCCAGCCATAGTCCTGTTATGGGTATTGCCTGCGCTCGACGCCCAGGCGTCGGTCGGCAGCGAAGCGGCAAGACGCGACTATGACCGTGGCAACTATGCCGCCGCGCTGCAAAAATTGCAGCCTTTGAGCGAAGCGGGCGATGCCGGCGCCGAGGTCTTGCTGGGCACGATGTATGCGAACGGAAAAGGTGTGCCGAAAGACGAGGCCCAAGCCGCCGCCTGGTTTTGGAAAGCCGCCATCGTCGGCAACAGCGATGCGCAACTGGCCTTGAGCGCCGCCTATGCGGATGGGCGCGGGGTGGCGCAGAGCGACGATATTGCCAACTATTGGCGCTGGAAGGTCGCGACCGCGCAGCTCGGCACCGAAAAAGACAAACTCGATGCCGAACTCGCCAAATTGGCGGCTCCCAATAACTCAAAGGACAGCGGGCCGGTGCTCGACCCGACGCATTGCCAGGCTCCTGCGTATCGGCGCACCGGCTACGGCTACCGTCACAGCGAAACCCTGCAAATCCTGTTTCTGGTTGACCCTGCCGGCAAGATCATGGAAACCTCGCTGTTGGAAAGGAGCGATTGGGCGTCGCTGGATCACGATTTCCTGGTCAGTTATTCCAAGACCTGCACCTTCAAGCCGGCCATGAAGAACGGCAAGCCGGTCAGCGGCCTGTACAAGTTGCAGGCCAGCTGGAGTGTGGAGCCGTGAGCCAGCCGCAACTGCCGCGCAATTGACGATGAATCCGGCCAACGCCACGGCGACTGCTGCCATCCTGCAGCAAGCGCTGGCCTTGCATCGGCAAGGGCAATACCGACAGGCCGAGGCGCTGTATCGGCAGGTTCTGCAACAGCAACCGCGCCATTTCGACGCCTTGCATTTGCTGGGCGTGCTGGCGCGTCAGCGCGGCGATGCGCGGCTTGCGCTCGAATTGATCGGGCAGGCATTGCAGATCGATCCGCAGCAAGCGATCGCGCATTGCAATATCGGCGCTGCGTTGCAGGACTTGAACCGTTCGGAACAAGCCTTGCAGCATTTCGAGCGCGCGCTGGAAATCAATCCAGACTATGCGCTCGCGTTCAACAATCGCGGCAACGCGCTGCGCCGGCTCAAGCGTTATGACGAAGCCGTGCAAAGTTACGAGGAGGCGCTGCGCCGCAAGCCCGATTACGGCGACGCCCATTACAACCGCGCCACGGCGCTGCACAAGCTGGCGCGTTTCGACGAGGCGATCCTGGGGTTTGAGCAGGCGCTGCGTTACGATCCGCATAATCCGGACGCCTGGTGCAATCATGGGCTGGGGCTGCAAATGTCGCATCGCTATGGCGAAGCGCTGGCCAGCTACCAACGCGCGCTGCAGCTCGCGCCGCAACACGCCGCCAGTTGGTGCGGTCGCGGCACGGCGTTGCGCAAGATGCAGCGCTACGACGAAGCGCTGGCTTGCTACGACGCGGCGTTGCGCCATGCGCCCGACTATGCGGACGCGCATTTATTCCGCGCCAACTGCTTGCGCGCGCTGCTGCGGGTCGACGAAGCGATTGCCGCTTACCGCTGCGCGCTCGAACGTGGCGCCGACCCCGAGCAAGTGCATTATGCATTGGCGGCATTGGGCGCAGAGGCAGCGCCGTCCGCTTCTCCGGCGGAATACGTGAAGAATTTGTTCGACCGCTATGCAGATCATTTCGATGCTCATTTGCTCGACGTGCTGCATTACCGCACGCCGGATTTGCTGGCCGCCGCGCTGCGCAAGGCGGGGGTGGGCGACGCCTGCGACAGCATCGACCTCGGCTGCGGCACCGGCCTGTGCGGTCCCTTGCTGCGGCCATTTTCGCGTTCGCTGGCGGGAGTCGACCTGTCGCCGAAGATGCTGGACAAGGCGCAAGCACGCGGCTTGTACGACCGCCTCGAGTGTGCCGATATCGTCGACTTCCTGCTGGGCGCTGCCGATTGCTACGATCTAGCAGTGGCAGCCGACGTGCTGGTGTATCTCGGCGATTTGACGCCGGTTTTTCGCGCGCTGCGCGGCGCCCTGCGCGACGGCGGCTTGTTCGCGTTTTCGGTCGAGGCGGGCGCCGGCCAAGAGCCGGTGTTGCGCGCATCGAGTCGCTATGCGCATTCGGAAGATTATTTGAGGAAGATGGCTGCCGATTTCGGCTTTGTCATCGAGTCGCTCGACGCGCAAATTTTGCGCTACGACGACGGCGCGCCGATCGACGGCTTTCTGGTGCTGATGCGTTGTCGGAAATAGGGGGCCGGCGTAGGCTGGGATGTCAATCCCAGCTTTCAACGCTCGCTGCTGGGATTGGCATCCCAGCCTACGACTTTATATGGTTCTGACACGATGCTGGAAATAGCGCAACGTCAGTATCGTAGGTTGGGCTAGCGCTTCACCAGCCCAACATCCGCCGTTCG
>JARLJG010000046.1 GCA_031291325.1 Burkholderiaceae bacterium | reverse complement strand
TATTACTCACCCGTTCGCCACTCGCCACCAGGATTGCTCCCGTGCTGCCGTTCGACTTGCATGTGTAAGGCATGCCGCCAGCGTTCAATCTGAGCCAGGATCAAACTCTTCAGTTTAATCTCTGTTTTTCGATACGTTGCCGTATCTGGTCCTTTCGGACCGGTCGCTCACTCAACATACTGACAGGTTTGTTTGTTTCCAAACATTCCTATATTTCTTCGTGAGCACTTCATATATGTAAAGTATTACGACTTACCGAAGTAAATCGTCGCGCTTTCATGAAGTGCCCACACTTATCGGTTGTTAATTTTTAAAGAACTTTTTACTCCGCTCGCTGCGCGTCGCAGTCTCTTCCTGCTTCGCGTCGCTTGCCGTCAAATCGTTTTGTTTGTCAGCAGCAGAGAAACGAGATTATGCGGCGTTTTTCGCTTTCCGTCAACTACTTTGTTTTCTTTTTTTCTTGCGAATCATCGAAAACTTCGTAACCAACTTACTTGCCACCACTCCTTCAACCTCTCCCGTTCTTACTCTACAGCCCGCGCTTTCCTGCTTGTTTTTGCTGCCGCGTTTTGCTGTGTTTCTTAACGGGAGGCGAACTATAGCAAGCCCTTGCCGGACTTGGCAAGGGGTTTTCGAAATATATTTTAAATATACGATTTAAATGATTTAGATCAATTAAATTGCGGCAATCTCGGTGGCGGGCGAGTTTGCCTTGAATGCCCTGCGATTCTTCACGATTCGCATTCGTCAGGTTCGACGGGGCGCGGCGAGCCTTCGACAAAATACCCGTGGTTGAGCAAATCCCCGATTAGCAATTCTTTGCCATGCACGCCAAAATAACCCATTGTGAACACGTAGCTGGCGAAAGCGGCTATTTTGAGGAAAATTATGTACGGAATAACAGCAGTAAATCCACCGTGTTCACAATAAATCTCTGCCAGTCCAGCCACTTTGTCTGCCATAAAAAATAATAGGCTGGCGGCGAACGGCCGCCAAAGCCCTTCCGATATGGCCCACACTGTGGGTAGTAAAAAACCGGCCCAGCAAAACCCCAAAGGAACTATTCGGTGCTTGCCGTTTTTATGCACAAGATGAACGGATTTTGGGACTTCGGCTTTGAAGTTTCCGGGTTTGTAGATGTTGTCGGTATTCATGCGATATGCTTGGCAGAAAGCTTCAGGCGGCCAGCGCTTTGCTCACCACTTCCAGCACATCGCGCGACAAATTCGGCGTGTCGGCTACTTGCTTCAGAGCATTGCCCATTTGCTTTTGCAATGCCGGCGCGTACTTGCGCCAGCGATCCAGCGAACGCGCCAGCCGCGATGCGACTTGCGGATTAAGGGCATCGAGCGCAATCACTTGCTCGGCCCAGAATGCGTAGCCGCTGCCGTCTGCGGCATGGAAGCGCGACGCGTTGGCGTTGCAAAAGCTGAATAGCAGGCTGCGCGCCCGATTCGGGTTTTTCAGGTTGAACGCCGGGTGCTGCATCAGCTTGCGCACCGTATCGACGTCGGTAGTGCGCGCGCTGCCTTGCAGCATGAACCATTTGTCGATCACCAATGCGTCTTGTTCAAAGTCGCGGTAAAAGGTTTGCAAGGCGGCGTCGCGTCCCGGTGCATTGCCATGAACCAACGCGGAGAGCGCGCCCAGGCGATCGGTCATGTTGTTGGCATGGTCGTATTGATGCTGGACCTGCGCTTGCGCTTGCTGGTCGTCGAGCTCGCTCAGATAGGACAGCGCGAGATTCTTCAGTCCGCGTTTCGCCGCATCTACGGCGGTGGGTCGGTATGTGCCCGGCGTCTGATTTGCGCGATAGGCATCGAACCATTCGGCGCGCAATGCGCTTGCCAGCGATTTGCGCAAGAATTGCCTTGCAACATGGATCGCTTGCGGATCGATCACGTCCATTTGTTCGGCAATCATCGTCTCCGACGGCAGCGTCAGCGCGACTTCGCGGAACGACGGGTCCAGCGTCGCATCGACAAGCGTCACGCGGAATGCTTCGGCGAGAGCGGCATCGACCGTCAGCGCATCTGCGCCCTGCTCTTGCACCGCCTGCGTCAACGCCAGCAAGCGGCGCATCGCCAGCCTTTGCCCTGCCTCCCAGCGATTGAACGGGTCGCTATCGTGCGCCATCAGGAAGGCCAGCTCGCTATCGCTATAGTCGAATTCCAGCACCACGGGCGCGGAAAAGTCGCGCAAGATCGATGGCACCGGCTTCTCCTCGATGTCGGCAAAAATAAAGGCTTGCTGCGCATCGACCAATTCCAGCACGCGGGTGGGCGCGGTTTCCTGGCCGCCCTGCAGTCGCAATGCCAGGTCGCGGCCATCGCTACCCAATAGACCGACCGCAACGGGGATATGGAACGGCAACTTCTCGCTCTGTCCCGGCGTGCTGGGGCAGGATTGCGTCAGCGTCAGCGTATAAGTCTTGGCGGCGGCATCGTAGTGCGCGTCCGCTTTCACGCGCGGCGTGCCAGCCTGGCTATACCAGCGCTCGAACTGGCTCAAGTCGCGCCGGTTGGCGTCGGCCATCGCGGCGCGGAAATCGTCGCAGGCGACGGCCTGGCCGTCATGCCGCTCAAAATACAAATCCATGCCCTTGCGGAAACCGTCGCGCCCGACCAGCGTTTGAATCATGCGCACGACTTCGGCGCCTTTTTCGTAGACCGTGACCGTATAGAAATTGTTGATCTCGACGTAGGAATCGGGTCGCACCGGATGCGCCATCGGACCGGCGTCTTCCGGGAATTGCGCTTGCCGCAGCACGCGCACGTCTTCGATCCGCTTGACCGCGCGCCCGCTGTCGCTGCCGACCATGTCGCCGGAAAACTCCTGGTCGCGGAACACCGTCAAGCCTTCTTTCAACGACAACTGGAACCAGTCGCGGCAGGTGACGCGGTTGCCGGTCCAGTTATGGAAATATTCGTGGCCGACCACCGATTCGATATTGGCGTAGTCGACATCGGTGGCGATGCGCTCGTTGGCCAGCACATACTTGGTGTTGAAGATATTCAAACCCTTGTTTTCCATCGCGCCCATGTTGAAGTCGCCGACGGCGACGATCATGAAGCGGTCGAGGTCAAGCTCGAGGCCGAAGCGGTCCTCGTCCCAGCGGATACTGTTGACCAGCGAATCCATCGCATGCTGGGTCTTGTCCAGGTTGCCGTGCTCGACCCAGACTTGCAGCAACACTTCGCGCCCGGATTTCAACGTGTGCTTTTGTTCCTGGCAGACCAGATCGCCGGCCACCAGCGCGAACAGGTAGGATGGTTTCTTGAACGGGTCTTCCCATGTGGCGTAATGACGCCCGTCGCCCAGGTCGCCCTCTTCGATCAAATTTCCGTTGGACAACAAGACCGGGTATTTCTTCTTGTCGCCGCGCAACATCACCGTGTATTTCGCCATCACGTCGGGACGATCCGGGAAATAAGTGATCTTGCGAAAACCCTCGGCCTCGCATTGGGTAAAGAAATTGCCGTTCGACACGTACAAGCCCGATAGCGACGTGTTCTTGTCGGGACGGATCAGCGTTTCGATTTCCAGGACGACATGATCGGGCGCATTGGCGATCTGCAACACACCGTGCTCGATGCGGTAGGCGCGCTTGGTCAGCGCCTTGCCGTTCATCCGCAATTGCAGCAATTCCAGCTCTTCGCCATGCAGCTCAAGCACGGTGCCGGTGGCAGCCGGATTGCGCGTCATCGTCAAACGTGCAGCTACGTGGGTAGCGGCGGGATCGAGGTCGAAACCCAGTTCAACCGTTTCGACATGGAAATTCGGGGCGCTGTAATTCTTGCGGTAAATCGTTTGAGGAGTGTCGGTACGCATGGTAATTAAATAATCCGCCAAAGAGGGCAATGCCCCATTCTACCAACCTGCGCGGCAAATTGAATGGGAACGGAAATTTCGATTCGGGCGCGTCATTGCCCCAGTTTGCGGCAATGTCGCGCCCGAATTTTATGGAAGGAGAATGGTGGAGCCGGTGGTCTTGCGTGCTTCCAGATCGCGGTGCGCCTGCGCCACGTCTGCCAGCGCATAACGCTGGTTGGTATCGATCTTGATTTGTCCGCTTTCGACCATGCCGAACAATTCGCCGGCCATCGCATCCAGGTCTTCGCGCTTGGCGGCATAGGTGAACAAGGTCGGGCGGGTGATGAACAAGGAGCCGCGCGACGCCAATTCACTCAAACTGAACGGCGGCACCGGGCCGGATGCGCTGCCGAAGCTCACCATCGTGCCCAGTGGCGACAGGCAATCCAGCGAGCCGGTAAAGGTGTCGTTGCCGATCGAATCGTACACTACCGGCACGCCCTTGCCGCCCGTGATTTCCTTGACCTGCGCGACGAAATCCTGCGTGTTGTAGTTGATGACGTGGGTGCAACCGTGCGCCTTGGCCAGCGCGGCCTTTTCGTCGGAACCCACAGTGCCGATCATCGTGACGCCGAGCGCGCGCGCCCATTGGCAGGCAATCAGCCCGACGCCGCCGGCGGCGGCATGGAACAGGATGGTTTCCCCGCCCTTCAACGGAAACGTGCGGCGAAACAGGTATTGCACGGTCAAGCCTTGCAGCATCATGCCGGCTGCCGACTCGAAATCGATGGCGTCGGGCAGTTTCACCAGAATGGCCGCCGGCATTACCCGCGCCTGTGCATAAGCGCCCGGCGGACGTCCGGCATACGCGACCCGGTCGCCGACTTTGACATGCGACACGCCGCTGCCGACCGCCTCGACCACGCCGCTGCCTTCCATCCCCAGGCCGGCGGGAAGCGGCTGCGGATACAAGCCGGTACGGAAATAAACGTCGATATAATTCAGGCCGCAGGCGGCGTGGCGCACCCGCGCCTCGCCCGGCCCCGGCTCGCCAACCTCGACCTCGACCAACTTCATCACTTCCGGGCCGCCGGTTTCAAAAATACGGATTGCTTTGGTCATGTGATCTCCTTGAACTATGTATGCGCGCGCGAATACGCCCGATGCCCACCTTCCAGCTGCGCCAAAATCAGGCGGGCCGACGATACATTGGTCGCGCACGGCACGTTATGCACGTCGCAAGAGCGCACCAGCGCATTGATATCCGGCTCGTGCGGCTGCGGCGTCATCGGGTCGCGCAAGAAAATCACGCAATCGATTTTACCTTCGACCAATTGTGCGCCGATTTGCAAGTCGCCGCCGAACGGGCCGGAAAGCATGCGTTCGACCGTCAAGCCGACCTCGTCGGCAAGCCGCTTGCCGGTGGTGCCGGTGGCCAACAACTGGCATTGGCTCAGAAATTTCTCGTATTCGGCTGCCAGCAGCACCATGTCGTCTTTTTTCTTGTCATGCGCAATCAATGCAATGCGTTTTGTCACCACGGCTCCATGCAAGTAAGAGGATAGAGAAATAAGCCTTCAGAACGTGCCGGGATAGGCGCCGCCGTCGAGCAGGATATTTTGCCCGGTCAGATAGCCGGCGTGGCTGCTGCACAGAAACGCGCACATCGCGCCGAATTCCGCCGGCGTGCCGAATCGTTGCGCCGGATTTTGCAGCCGCCGGGCTTCGCGCACCGCGTCGACGCTTGTGCCGCTTGCCGCCGCCGCAGCGGACGCAATTGCCGCCAGGCGCTCGGTGTCGAACGGCCCCGGCAGCAGGTTATTGATCGTCACATTGCGCGCCACGGTCTTGCGCGCCAGGCCGGCGACGAAGCCGGTCAAACCCGAACGCGCGCCGTTCGACAGCCCAAGAATGTCGATCGGCGCCTTGACCGAACTCGACGTGATATTCACGATGCGCCCGAATCCGCGCTGCAGCATGCCGTCGACAGTCGCCTTGATCAACTCGATCGGCGTCAGCATATTGGCATCGAGCGCCGCAATCCAGTCGTCGCGCCCCCAATCGCGGAAGTCCCCGGCTGGCGGGCCGCCCGCATTGGTAATCAGGATGTCGGGTTGCGCACAGGCCGTCAATGCGCGGCGGCGGCCCTCGACCGTGGTAATGTCGCCGGCCACGGTGGTAACCGTGAGTCCGCTGCTGCGGCGGATTTCTTCGGCAGCCTGCTCCAGCGCGTCGAAATTGCGGGCGACGATGGTCACCGCCACCCCTTCGGCCGCCAACGCCTGCGCGCAGCCGAATCCCAAACCCTTGCTGGCGCCGCATACCAGCGCCCGTTTGCCGCTAATCCCGAGATCCACGATTCACCCCGACATTCTGTTCAGTGAGTTATTGCAAAACCTTACGGTTGCATCAAATGCCCGAGTTTGGCCGCCTTGGTCGACAAGTAACGGTCATTATGCCGATTGCGCTTGATGACGATAGGAATGCGTTCGACGATTTGCAGGCCCATCAATTCGATCGCGTCGATCTTGCGCGGGTTGTTGGTCATCAGGCGCAATGCGCGAACACCGAGCTTTTCCAGCATCGGCTGGCAAAAACGATAATTGCGCTGATCGGGTTCAAAACCCAATTCCTGGTTCGCCTCGACCGTGTCGGCGCCGCCGTCTTGCAGCCGGTACGCGTGTATCTTGTTGACCAGGCCGATGCCGCGCCCTTCCTGGCGCAGGTACAGCAACACGCCGCGCCCTTCGGCGGCAATCTTGCGCATCGCCGCCTCCAGTTGCGCGCCGCAATCGCAGCGCTGGCTGAACAGCGCGTCGCCGGTCATGCACTCGGAATGCAGGCGTGCCAACACCGGCTCGCCATCGGAAATATCGCCCAAGGTGAGCGCCAAATGTTCTTTTCCCGTCGATTTTTCGACAAATGCGTGAAGTTGAAACGTCGCCCACGGCGTCGGCAAATCGCAGGGCGCAACATAGACCAGCGTCTGGTCTACCGGCGCATCAGGTGTAGCGCCTTTCAGTTGAAGCATGGTGACTCTCACAATCTCTATCAGTTTTAATGCAAATTTCATGTAAGCATAGCAGGACAGGCGAATTCCGTCGGCAAGACATACAATAAAGGTCGGAACGGGTCACTTGCGATGCGCCAGTTTGCCCCCAAATCCTTTAAATAAAATTGTCGCCCCGACAAACAGCCAGTAAACGCCTGACTAATTGCCAACAGTTCAGGCAAATTATCCAGCCATTAACATTGGGGCCGCTTCGCGATAGTTCAACTCCTGACAGTTCACTATCAGCGCACAACGAGAAGATCATGCCGAAATTAATGATATTGCTGCAACAATATGGACTATTGATCCTCTTCGCCAATGTCTTGTTGGAGCAAATCGGCTTGCCGATTCCAGCCTTCCCGATGCTCATCGTGGCCGGGGCGCTGGCGATGAACGGCCAGATGGTATGGGTGGAATGCCTGTTGGTCAGCCTGCTGGCCTGCATGGTGAGCGACAACCTGTGGTTTACTGCAGGCCGCTATCATGGCGAAAAAATCCTGAAACTGCTGTGCCGCATCTCGATCTCGCCGGATTATTGCGTCAGCCAGACCGAGGACACCTTCGGCCGCTGGGGCGTCAAATCGCTGATAGTCAGCAAGTTCATCCCCGGTTTCGGCACCATCGCCCCGCCGTTGGCCGGCGCAATGGGCACGCGGCGCCGGACCTTCATGCTGTTCAGCATGAGCGGCGCGACGCTGTGGGCGAGCACCGGCTTGACCATCGGCGCGATTTTTCACAATAGCATCGATCGCATCATGGACGTGCTCGGCACGATGGGCGCGACCGCGCTGGTGGTTCTTGGCTCGTTGCTGGCCTTGGTGGTTGCCGTCAAATATTACGAGCGCCGGCGCTTTTACAAGACGCTGCGCATGGCGCGCATCACCGTCGACGAATTGAAGGACATGATCGATCAAGGCCACAAACCGGTAATCATCGACGCCCGCAGCCGCGCCGCGCAACAGTTGGAAGCGCCGATTCCGGGCGCGCTCTTATACAATCGGGACACCCCGCCCGAACAGGTTTTTGCCGATGTGCCCAAGGACTCAGCGATCATCGTTTATTGCAATTGTCCCAACGAAGCGACGGCGGCCCTCATCGCCAAGCAATTGATTGGCCACGGATTCCGCGAAGTGCGTCCGTTGATCGGCGGCCTGGACGCGTGGAATGCCCATAGCGCGCGCCCGGCAGTGTTGCCGGAACCGCTGGAAGCGCTGCCGGGCTGAATTTACCCCTGTTTCGTATGGTAAAATCGCGGATCATCTGCGAGTTTGTCGACGGCGGAGTTGTGCGTAAAACTGGTCCGGGAGCCGGCATTTTGACGCCCCTCCGCTCGTCGTGCTGACTCTCAATCTACTTACACCCAAGAAAGAGTCGTTATGGCTGGACATAGCAAATGGGCCAATATCAAGCATAAGAAAGCGGCCACGGACGCCAAGCGCGGCAAGGTTTGGACGCGCTTGATCAAGGAAATCACGGTTGCAGCGCGCATGGGCGGCGGCGACCTCAGTTCCAATCCGCGCTTGCGCCTGGCGGTGGAAAAGGCTGCCGACGCCAACATGCCGAAGGACAACGTGTCGCGCGCAATCTCGCGCGGCACCGGCGGCCTGGACGGCGCCAACTATGAAGAAATCCGTTATGAAGGTTACGGCATCAACGGCGCCGCCATCATTGTCGACTGCATGACCGACAATCGGGTTCGCACCGTGGCCGAAGTGCGGCATGCGTTTTCCAAGTTCGGCGGCAACATGGGCACGGAAGGCTCGGTGGCCTTCCTGTTCAAGCATTGCGGCCAGATGCTGTTTGCCCCCGGCACCGATGAAGACGCGTTGATGGAAGCGGCGCTGGAAGCCGGCGCGGAAGATGTGGTTACCGACGACGAAGGCGGGATCGAAGTGTTGTGCGGCCCGCATGACTTGTCGCCGGTCAAGGACGCCATCGAAAAAGCCGGCTTCAAGCCGGAAGTGGCCGAAGTGACGATGAAGCCGGAGACCGAAACCGTCTTTACCGGCGATGACGCGCTCAAGATGCAAAAGTTGCTGGATGCGTTGGAGAACCTCGACGACGTCCAGGAAGTGTATACCAACGCTGTGATCGATTTGTAAGTAGCCACCCATGAAAATTCTGGTAATCGGTTCCGGCGGCCGCGAACACGCGCTGGCTTGGAAAATCGCGCAATCGGAGCGCATTCAAACCGTCTTCGTCGCGCCGGGCAATGGCGGCACGGCGCTCGATTCGCGCCTGCAAAACGTCAACATCACCGATTTGCATGAGCTGGTCGAATTCGCCAAGCAAGAGCATATCGCGCTGACCGTGGTCGGCCCGGAAACGCCGCTGGCGGCGGGCATCGTCAATTTGTTCCGCGATAACGGCCTGAAAATCTTTGGCCCGACCAGGGAAGCTGCGCAACTGGAAAGCTCGAAGGATTTTGCCAAGGCGTTCATGAAACGGCACGGCATTCCGACTGCCGAATACCAGACTTTCTCCGATGCGCAGTCTGCGCATCGCTATATCGACGAGCGCGGCGCGCCCATCGTCATCAAGGCCGACGGCCTGGCAGCCGGCAAAGGCGTGGTGGTGGCGATGACGCTCTCCGAAGCGCACGATGCGATCGACATGATGTTGTCGGACAATCGCTTCGGCGATGCCGGCGCGCGGGTGGTGGTGGAAGAATTCCTGGCCGGCGAAGAAGCCAGTTTCATCGTCATGGTCGATGGCAAGAACATCTTGCCGCTGGCGACCAGCCAGGATCACAAGCGGCTGCTGGACGACGATGCCGGCCCCAACACCGGCGGCATGGGCGCTTATTCGCCGGCGCCGATCGTGACGCCGGAACTGCATGCGCGCGTGATGCGGGAAATCGTCATCCCCACCGTGCACGGGATGGCCAAGGATGGCTGCCATTTCACCGGCTTTCTGTATGCCGGCCTGATGATCGACGACAAAGGCCACGCCAAGACGCTGGAATTCAATTGCCGCATGGGCGACCCGGAGACGCAGCCGATCATGGCGCGCTTGAAGACCGATTTGCTGTCGGTCTTTGAACACGCCGTCAACGGCACGCTCGACAGCATCGACCTGGAATGGGATCGCCGCACCGCGCTGGGCGTGGTGATGGCTGCTACCGGCTACCCGGACGCGCCGCGCAAGGGCGACCAGATCACCGGCATCCCGGCGGAAACCCACGACTGCGTGACTTTCCACGCCGGCACCACGCTGCATGACGGCAAACTCAGCACCGCCGGCGGGCGCGTGCTGTGCGTGGTCGGCCTGGGCGATAGCGTCAAGATGGCGCAAAACCGGGCATACCAGGCGGTCGAGCAAATTCATTTCGACGGCATGCAGTTCCGTCAGGACATCGGCTGGCGCGCGATCAAACGCCGCACGTAGAAAGCGGTAGCCGGGACAATGCAGTGTGATTCAAAGTCAGAGGGCGTTCGTTGTCCCCTCCGTCGTTCCCGCGAAAGCGGGAATCCATAAGCCGGTAGCCAAGGCTGACTCACTATGGATT
>JARLJG010000045.1 GCA_031291325.1 Burkholderiaceae bacterium | reverse complement strand
GGTGCGTTGCACCACGTAATAGGAGGTGGCGAACAGCCCGCTGATGCCGAATGCAAAAATCACGGCATTGGTGTGCAATGGACGCAGGCGCCCATAGGTCAGAAACGGTATATCAAAGTTCAGTGCCGGCCAGACTAGCTGGGCGGCGATGATGACGCCGACCAGCATGCCTACCACACCCCACAATACCGTCGCGATCGTGAATTGCTTCACGACCTTGTAGTTGTAATTCAGCTCTTTTTCCACAAGTGATCTCCCCGGAGTTGCAATATCTATGCGGCTCGAAACGACAAACCGCGCAAAGTGAATCCTGGTTGGGCGTAGCCGCCAAACAATATCTTCGACCTGCAGCCGCTAGGCGTCCACGCAGGGACGCGCGGATCAACCGGCGTGCGCACGCCATTTCCCGTAGCGCAAATCGTGGGTCAAATCGCGGCCAATCAGCCGTTTGCTCAAAAAACTTCACAGCTTTAGAATCCGTGCCTCGCTCCGAGGCTCCGCGCTCGACAGAAATTCGGCAACTTGCGGGCCGATTTCCACGTGCAATTTCACGCGCTGAGCGAAAGCCGAATAGCCGTGCTTTTCCATGCAACCGGACGACGAAGGGCGCACGCGCGCTGCCCTGCTCCACAACCAGTCTCTTCCCACTCCGCCGGCGACGAAGATAAAAAAACGCGCCGAGAATCTCCGGCGCGTTTTAATTTACACATCGCTAGCAGCGCAAATTCTCTTAGAAGCGATAGCCGACGCCGACACCCACCAACAGCGGATTGAGTTGCGCGTTGCTGACCTTGGTGCCTTCGATGTAGACGTCGCTGCTGATCCACACTTTTTTCAAGTCGAGGTTGATCGACCAGTTTTTGTCGATCTTGAAGTCGACGCCGGCCTGCAGTGCGCCGCCGAAGCTCTTATGGTCCAGAGTAACCACGCCGCCCAACAGGTTCTGGCTCGAGATGTTGGTGTAGTTGATACCGGCGCCGACATACGGGTCGATCGAATTTGTCGGCAAGAAATGGTATTGCGCCGTCAATGTCGGTGGCAGCGCCTTGAAAGTGCCGATGTTGCCAAGGCCATCAACCGAAACGTCGAGCTTTTGCGGATAGGTCAAGATCAGTTCCGCAGCGATATTCGGAGTGAAAAAATAGGAAATGTCGAGTTCCGGGATTGTCTTGTTGGACACGCTGATTGCGTCCGACCCGGCGATTCCGTCAGAAAACGCATCGGATTTGTTCACCGGCTCGATATTGACGGCCCGTACCCGCACCAGCCACGGACTTTCTTGCGCGGCTGCACTGTTTGCGACGAACCCGATGGCGACCGCTGCCAATGCTAAGACTGCTGTTTTCATATTCTCATTCCTTCATTTGTTGTCGTTGAAAATTCTTTGGCTAAATCAATGCAGCATTTCCAGAAGGGCGACCGTCACACAATTTTTGCCGCCGCCAGCAGCAAAAACCTGACACAATCGTTAAGCCATCACCCACTTAAAGCCGGGAATGCTACTTTCATTTATTTGGCGCGGATATATGCCAAACTGTTCATTTTGAAGCTGAACCGCCTATTGAGCTAGTTGCTCCAAAGCTTGCTCCTTCTACTTGACGTAATCGTAAAGTATCGGGGTGGTCAGCAATATTGGACTTTGGTCCAATACAACAACACTTCGCGAAAGCGGTAGCAGGCGGAGCCAGGCGCTTGAAGCGGCCAGTTTGCGGAAGCGGAAGCCGTCCATTCCCCGTCGAAACGCACGGATCTGCGGCAAAATTGCCATTTCTCGTGGGCACTAGGTACAATGGCGCAACAATTCTATTGCGCTCAGTCATGCAAAACCGATGCAAGACCCACATAAATCACAATCGAAAACGATAGCGCATATCACCACGCCTGCTCCTGTTGGGTTCGCGCAACTATGGCGAATCGCCGCGCGTATCGTCTGGGCGGCGGCCTTTCTGCTGCTGTTGATCGTCGTCGGCGTGCTCGGCTTCTATGTGATCGGCGACCACAAGGCGACGTGGTCCGACGCCGTCTATATGACATTGATTACCATTTCCACCGTTGGCTACGGCGAAGTGATCCCGCTGCACAGCTTCGGCGCCCGCGTTTTCGCCGGCATGATGGGAATTTCCGGCCTCGGCGCGCTGACCTTTCTATTTACCAGCTTGACCGTGTTCTTTCTCGAAAAGGACCTCGATTTATCCCTGCGGAGACGACGGATGGAACAACGCATCAGGAAGTTGAAGAACCACTATATTGTTTGCGGCTTCGGGCGGGTGGGCTGCAATGCCGCGCACGAATTGCACAATACCAGCCGCCCGTTCGTCGCGATCGACCCCGATCAAGTCCGCTTCGACGAAAATGCCGACCGCTTTCCCGATCTGATCTACTTGCACGGCGACGCCTCGGACGACGATTTGCTGCTGCGCGCCGATGTCGCCAATGCAAAAGGGGTATTCGCCGTGACTGGCGACGATTCACGCAATTTAATGATTATCATCACGGTCAAGCAACTCAATCCGGCGGTGCGGATCGTCGCGCGCGCGCAAGAAACGCGCAATATCGAAAAAATGCGCAAGGCCGGCGCCGACGAAATCGTCTGCCCCGATTTCACCGGCGGCATGCGCTTGGCTTCGGCAATGGTGCGTCCGCATGTGGTCGGTTTCCTGGACGAAATGTTAAAGACGGAAAATAAATTGCGCGTGGAAGAGGTGCTGGTGCCGGAAAAATTTCCGCCGACACGCATTAGCATGTTGCCAATGCGCAGCCAGGAATTTGTCGTCTTGGCGGTTCGTGGTGAAGAGGCGTGGACCTTCAATCCCGGCGATGCGTTTACGGTGCGCGCCGGCGACGTGATCGTCTTCATGGCCAGCCCGGCCGGCCGCATCGAAATGACAAACAATCTGCGCAACCGGATCGGCTAGGCGCTGTATTTTACCGCGCCACAATTGCGACCCGCCATTCAAGTCAGTGTCAATCGCATCTCCAGAAAGCGCGCAGCGCGCGCTTCATCCGCATCGACGATGCGCGGTTGCCTTCTTTTTTCAAACAGTGTAGGCTTGCCGACGAGGCAGCAGCCCTGCCGAATGCGACGGAATCGCATCCGCACAACTGCCGTTCTGCGTTGGCCGACCCTGGAGAACCCAACTTGAACTTGAACTTTGGCATGCACTTCGCGCAGCTCTATGAACGCGAAGGCCTATTGGCGCTCGATGCGCGCTTCCTGCAGGAGCTGCAAGCGGCAGCACCAAATCTATCGGAACAATTGCTGGCGGCGCGAGCCGATCCCGACGCGCTGACGGCGAAGGCGGAGTCGACTCTGTTGATCGAAGTGGGGCCATATGTCGAAGACTTCGTCGCCAGCTTGTTCGGCATCGAAGCTGAAGTCGGCGCCTTGGCGCAAAGCCATTATGCGCTCGCGCCCTTGTATGCGGTCAAACGCCAGTTCGTGCAGCGCACGGCGGCGCGCAAGATTTCCGCCGAGGAGGCCGAAGGTTTCGACGGGCCGGCGTTGCGCGCGCAGCTCGCCGCCTGGTTCGGCGGCCATTTCGACGAACTCACTTTCGCGCAGCGCGTGCAAGCCTGGCAAGAAGACGAAACCGCGCATGCCGAACAGTTGGAGGCCGCCAAGCGCTACGCGGCGTGGGCCTTCCACACGGCAGCCGGCCAGGCCGCGCATCACGCCGGCGTCCTGTTTCGCGAAGCGCACGATGTCGACCCGCAAAACCTGGTCCCGAGCGCGCAGGAAAACCAGCACGACGGCTACAAGACCTTCACGATCAAACCTGAACATCTGCGTTATCGCCACGGCTTTGCGCTGACCGATCACGGCACCGATTTGCGCGGCGCGCTGGATCAGGCCAATTATTGCATCCTGTGCCATGCGCAAGGCAAGGATTCCTGCGCCAAGGGTTTGAAGGAAAAAGTGGCGAAGGATGCCGTGCCGTTTCTCGGCAAGGCAGCTTACAAGAAATCGGTATTCAACGTGGTGCAGGCCGGTTGCCCGTTGACCGAGAAGATTTCCGAATTTCATACTCTCAAGGCAGGCGGTCGTTCGGTCGCGGCGCTGGCCATCATCACCGTCGACAACCCAATGGTGGCGGCGACCGGCCACCGGATCTGCAACGATTGCATGAAGGCCTGCATCTTCCAGAAGCAGGAACCGGTAAATATTCCGCAAATCGAAACGCGCACGATCAAGGACGTGCTGGCCTTGCCGTATGGTTTTGAAATCTATTCGCTGCTGACGCGCTGGAATCCGCTCAATCTGCGCCGTCCGTATCCGCGTGCGAAGAGCGGCTACCGCGTGCTGATTACCGGGCTTGGCCCGGCCGGCTACACGCTGGCGCATCACTTGTTGAACGACGGCCACCTGGTAGTCGGCATCGACGGCTTGAAGATCGAACCCTTGCCGGAAACACTTTGCGGCGTGCGCAGCGACGGCAGCCGCAGCGCTTTCGATCCGGTGGCCGACATCGCGGATTTGAGCGAGCCGCTGGGCGAGCGCATCCTGGCCGGCTTCGGCGGCGTCGCCGAATACGGCATCACGGTGCGCTGGAACAAAAACTTCCTGAAAGTGATCCGCCTGCTGCTGGAACGGCGCGCGCAATTTTCGATGTTCGGCGGCGTGCGCTTCGGCGGCACGCTGACGGTCGACGATGCCTTCCGCCTCGGTTTCGACCATATCGCGCTGGCGATGGGGGCGGGCCGACCGACGGTGCTGGATATTCCGAACGGTTTGGCGCGCGGCGTGCGCACCGCGTCCGACTTCCTGATGGCGCTGCAACTGACCGGTGCGGCCAAGGAACATTCGCTGGCGAACATGCAATTGCGGTTGCCGGTGGTGGTCATCGGCGGCGGCTTGACCGGCATCGACACCGCCACCGAATCGCTGGCGTATTATCCGGTGCAAGTGGAAAAATTCCTGTGCCGCTACGAGCAGTTGGCCGCCGAGCATGGCGCAGCGCACGTGCAAGCCAACTGGAACGAGGAAGAAGCGGAAATTGCCGCCGAATTCCTGCAACATGCGCGCGCAATTCGCGCCGAGCGCGCCAGGGCTGAGGCTGCCGGCGAACAGCCCGAGATTCTGACGCTGCTAAATGGCTGGGGCGGCGTCACGCTGGCCTACCGCAAGCGCATGCTCGATAGCCCGGCCTACACCTTGAACCATGAAGAAGTCGAAAAGGCGCTGGAAGAAGGCATCGTGTATGCCGAATGTCTGAGCCCGGAAGCCATCGACGTCGACGCCTACGGCGCGGCCAACAGCATCCGCATGCTCACCCAGGTGCGCGGCGAGGATGGCAAATGGAGCGCGGGACATGCAGTCGTATTGCCGGCGCGCGCCATATTCATCGCTGCCGGCACCCAGCCCAACACCGTGCTGGCGCGCGAAGACGGCGCGCATTTCCACCTGGACGGCAAATACTTCGCCGCTTGCGACGAGCAGGGCAACAAATGCTCGCCGGAACGGGAAATCTCGAAACCGGAACAGCCCGACATCCTGCTCTCCAAGCTCGACAACCAGCGCTTCATCTCCTTCTTCGGCGATTTGCACCCGTCGTATTTCGGCAACGTGGTCAAGGCGATGGCGTCGGCCAAGCAAGGCTACCCGATCGTCTCGCGCGTGCTGACCCAACAAGCGCCGGCCAACGACGACAGCGACGAAGCCTTTTTTGCCCGCCTCAACGCCGGCATGCGTGCCACCGTCCATGCGGTCTCGCGCCTGACGCCGACCATTGTCGAAGTGGTGCTGCACGCGCCGTTCGCGGCCAGCCAGTTCCGCCCGGGACAGTTTTTCCGGCTGCAAAATTACGAGTCGCTGGCGCCGACTGCGCACGGCACCCGCATGGCGATGGAAGGCTTGGCGCTGACCGGCGCCTGGGTCGATGTCGAGCGCGGGCTGGTCGCCTGCATCGTGCTGGAAATGGGCGGCTCCGCCGATCTGGTGGCGTCGCTGCAGCCGGGCGAGCCGGTGGTGTTGATGGGGCCGACCGGCACGGCCACGCATATCGAACCCGAGGAAACCGTGATGCTGGTCGGCGGCGGCCTCGGCAACGCGGTGCTGTTCTCGATCGGCGCGGCGGCGCGCGCGGCCGGTTCCAAGGTCTTGTATTTTGCCGGCTACAAGAAACTCATCGACCGCTACAAGGTCGCCGAAATCGAAGCCGCAGCCGACGTCATCGTCTGGTGCTGCGACGAAGCGCCCGGCTTCGTCGCCACCCGAGCGCAAGACAAGACCTTCGTCGGCAACATCGTCGAAGCGATTGCCGCCTACGCCAGCGGCAAGCTGGGCAATCAACCGATCGGCACGCTGGCAGTCGACCGCATCATCGCCATCGGTTCCGATCGCATGATGGCGGCAGTCGGATATGCGCGCCACAATGTGCTCAAGCCTTATTTGAAAGCCGAACATTTCGCCATCGGCTCGATCAACTCGCCGATGCAATGCATGATGAAGGAAATCTGCGCGCAATGCCTGCAGCCGCAGCGCGACCCGGTCACCGGCGAAGTGTCGTACGTGTTTTCCTGCTTCAACCAGGACCAGCCGCTCGATAGCGTCGATTTCGGCGGCTTGAATGCGCGCCTGCGGCAAAACTCGCTGCAGGAAAAGCTGACCGTGCAGTGGATCGGCGCCTGCGTGCGCGAATTGCGGCGCGAACGCACGATCGTATAACGGCGAAGAGCGCCGATAGTTTGGTGGCAACCTCTAACGAAGGAGACGTAGATAATGCAAGACATCCAGGATTTGGCAGCACAAGTCGGACGCGCACTGCAAGAAAAAAACCTGTTCCTGGCGACCGCCGAATCCTGCACCGGCGGCGGTATCGCGCAAGCGATCACCGAAATCGCCGGCGCATCGGCATGGTTCGATTGCGGTTTCATCGTCTATTCGAACGATTCCAAAACCGAATTGCTCGACGTTCCCACCGCGCTGATCGCGCAACACGGCAATGTCAGCGAAGAAATCGCCGAAGCGATGGCGCAAGGCGCGCTCGCCAATAGCGACGCCGATGTGACCGTGTCCACCACCGGCATCGCCGGCCCCGGTGGCGCAGTGCCGGGCAAGCCGGTCGGCACGGTTTGCTTCGGCTGGGCCATGCGCAACCGCATCCATACCGAACGACTGGTGTTTGCCGGCGACCGGCACGCGGTGCGCCAGCAAACCATCGCCCATGCGCTGCAAGGCCTGCTGCATTTCCTGGAACAAGCGTGACGCGCCGAACGCTGAACGCTTGACCCTAGCGTCGCCGGCCAGCCGGCGCCGCTGCCACCCCGGAAAACGCCTATAATCCGAGTCGCCACGCATGTGGCGGGCGCCCCCTGCTTTCCGATTCGATCGCAGCGCCACCTTTTCAACATTGCAACATTGTAGTGAATGACGACCATGCCGAAAAACAAACGTCCAGTCCCGCGCAAGCCGACTGTGTCGCCGCAAGAAAAAGACGATGCATTGACGCAAAAGTTGTGCGACCTTGCCCTTGAATTGGCCGAGCAAGAAGACAGCGACACTTTGAGCGATGCGCTGCGGCAACGCAACAGCGACTTCAACAAGCTGGTCAAAAAGACTTTGTATCAAAAGAAGGACGAGATTCTCTACGAAGCATTGGAGCGCTCGAAATACGCCGATATCGGCGCCTATCGCCTGCTCAAGGAACGCATCGAGGAAACGTCGGAAAGCATCGTCACGGCGCGCGCCGACGGCAAGAACGTCGAAATCGACGCCTTCGTGATCCCGATGTTCGTTCATACGCTGGGCGGCATTCAGTTCGAGGATTGCTTCGAGGATCAGGAAGCGTTCGAGCTACTGTCCAATAGTCTGCAGGAAGCCGGATTGGAAAGCCGCGATGCGGTCGTGGTCTTGGTCAACCACGCTTACCACCTCGATGAAATCGACGCCATCACCTTTAGCCATTTGAACGAGATGGTGCGCGACGCGCAGGCGGCGATGGCCGACATGCGCGGCGCGGCCACGCCGGCCATCGACCGCAGTTTCGGTCCCTGGCCCGAAGGCCAGTTCGCGCCGGACGATCACGCGATGGAACTGCGCTTCCTGCTGGGTTTTGCGTTGAAAACCACCGACGACGCCTTTTACCGGATTCCGCAAGAGGAAGCGGCGATGGACGCTTACTTCAGCGCACGGGCCGAGCGTTTCGAACAGTGGGCCGTGCAAATCGTGCCGGTCATCAAGCGCTGCCTGGCGGTCGAAGGCGCACAAATCGATGTCAATTTCCTTTACCAGGACTTGTTCCACGGCGGCAAAGAGCGGGCAATCGCCGAATACTTCATGCTGCAAATGATGTCCGAGCTGAACCACGGGTTGGAGCAACACGGCGTCGATCCCGCCGCTGCAAAAGCCGTCATCGGCCCCGCCGAAGTGCGCGGCGACATGGTATTGCGGGTGAATCTGCATGCATCGGTCGGCGATGCGCTGCTTGCTTCGGCGGAAAAACCGTGGAACATGGCCCGCGATCTGGAAGATGAAATCGCCGACGTGCAGGATGCGCTGACCACCATCGGCGTAAGCTCGCTCGCGCTTGCCGAAACGTACGGCGCCGACGGCCAGGCAGCTGGAGTGCGTCCCCTGGCCTAGCGTAGTGTGTCGAAGCGCTGAAACAGCACTTTGTCCTTGCCGCCCAGTTTCGCTTCGTACATCAAATCGTCGGCTGCCTTCATCATGTCGGCGAAACTGCGGTCGACCGCGCCGAACCAGGTCATGCCGATGCTGCAGGTAACCGGCGCATAGTCGCGCGACACATGCTTGACCGCATCGGAGATTTTGCTGGCGACGGCAACGGCAGCGTCATAGTCGATTTCCGACAGCAGAATCGAGAATTCGTCGCCGCCCAGGCGCGCCACCAGATCGTTGGTGCGCAAGGTGTCGAGCAAAGCGCCGGCGATATCGCGCAGCGCGGCATCGCCGGTGTGGTGGCCTTTGCTATCGTTGAGCTGCTTGAAATTATCCAGATCCAGGAATATCACGGTCAACGGATGCGCATGGCGTTTCGAGCGCTCGACTTCAATGCTGCCGACTTCAAAAAACGCGCGCCGGTTTTGCAGGTTGGTAAGCGCATCGCGCGTCGCGTTTTCATGCGCCCGCTCGAACTGCATGCGCAACTGGGCGAATTGCCCGGCCAATACCAAGGCCAGCAGCAACGCTTCCACGGTCACCGCCAGCAAGCCAAGATGCTCGATGTAGAAAGTGTAAGCGCCATCGAGCTTGCCAAGGGAAATGGAAATTGCGCCCAGCACGAAGAACGCGACCACTGCAAACAGGTAATTGCGGGCAGTGTGGTCGCCTTGACGGCTGCGCACAATCCCTGCGCCCACGCCGTAACTCATGAACAGCCCGACGCCGATGCGGTCGAGTTCCAGCGACCAGTTCGGCTTGCCCAGCGCCAGCACGATGAAGCCGGCGAACAGCCAGATCAAGAACATGCCGCTGCGATACAAGCGCGGGTGCGCGTCGCGCGTGATGTCCAGCAGCCGCAATACGAAAAAGACGTAGGCGACATTGGAGAACAGGATCGGCATGCTAATCAGATAAAACCAATGCATGCCGAACAAATCCGGGTACACCAGCAGCGCGGTGCCGTTATACAGCAGATTGCCCAAAATAAAGAGGCAATACAGCGCATCGGTCGCATTGCGTCGGCTGATGGCCAGCGCGGCATAGTAGAAAGCCAGGGCCAGCAAGACGCCCAGGCACAGCATGGTCAACGCGTTGCCGGCCTTGATCGTCTGCCGGTAATGTTCCAGCGTGTCCAAATAGGGCAGCGGCTGCGCCAGGAAAAACGGCGATGCCGCTTCGGTAATCAGCCGGTAATGTCCGGGCGCAAGCGTCATTTCGCGCGCATGGCGCAGGAAGAACGGGTTGGCTTCGCGGCTGTGAATTCCGCCTTGCTCCTGGCCGATCAGGTGGCCTTGATCGTCAAATACCCAATGGTGGAAACGGTCGATCACGCTGGAGTTCTTGAAATCGATTACGCGCGCCTGTGCCTGCGCGATATCGAAGTCCGCCTGATAGATATAGCGCCCGCCGGTCTTGGCCGGCCCGTCGACCGCCGTCAGCGCCAATCCGTTCAAGCTCGGCTGTCCGGCGTAAAGCCAACCCGGCGGCGCGTCGTACCATTGCCCCTTCAAATCCAATTGCTGCGCGCGCGCCGGCCCACAAGCCGCAAGTAGAATCAATACGGCAGCGATCCGCAAAAGCTTGCGGATTAAATTGGGCGAAATTTCAAACCAGGGAACCGGCATGAGGATGTACCGAAGTGCAGTGCAACGCTCGCCCCAGAGCAAACCGAGCGGGAAGACGGGTATCGGGACAGGCAAACCACGCACACAGCAGCGGCCAGAGCAACTTCCAAAGCGCCTTCAACACTATGTTTCCCCTTGCAATAGATAAACGCCAACGCCGCTTAGCCAAAACCCGGCTGTAATAATGCAAAAAGAAAATTTCTATATGATAATTTTGCGAAGGAACTAAGTGCGATTGTATCGATTTTGTGCAACACGCGTAAGCGCCACTTGGAGCGCGAAGAAGAATTATAAAAATGATAATCGAATGTCTCTGACTTTTCGAGCGCCGAATAGGCCGGCTCGGACACGCAGGCCCGATACGCTTGAATTACATCGATTGCACGGTATTTGAATCGACTACGCGAAAATTTGCGTCGGCTTTGCTCGGTCGTGCAAAGCGGCAATAAATAAAAGGCTGGTGCCCAGATACAATAATTAACATTGTTGTATGATTCACGCTCGCACCTCTCTTATTTTTTATATTGGCCTGACAATGACGATTTCTTTGCTGCGAAAAGCGCTTGCCGGCGCGGTATTTATAACCCTCTCATGGTCCGCGCTTGGCGCGGTCAATCTGCCCGATCCGCTGCCGGTGGCGCCGCAATTAAAGACCGGCAAGCTGGCCAACGGGCTGACCTATTACATACAAAAGAACGGCAAGCCGGAAAAGCATGTCGAATTGCGCCTGGTCGTCCGGGCCGGCTCGATTTTGGAAGACGACGACCAGCAGGGACTCGCGCATTTCACCGAGCATATGGCGTTCGACGGCTCCAGGCATTTCGAGAAGCACGAATTGATTTCCTACCTGCAATCGATCGGCGTCAAATTCGGCGCCGATTTGAATGCGTACACCAGTTTCGACGAAACGGTATACATTTTGCCGATCCCGACCGACAAGAAGGAAAACCTGGAAACCGGCTTCACCGTGCTGGAAGACTGGGCGCAGGGCGTCTCCTTGAAGGACGACGCGATCGAAGCGGAGCGCCCCATCGTGCTGGAAGAAGCGCGTTTGGGCAAGGGCGCCGGCGACCGCATGACCCGCGCCTTGCTGCCGGAAGTGCTCAACGGTTCCCTCTATGCAGAGCGCCTGCCGATCGGCAAGGAAGAACTGTTGAAGACCTTTCCGCATGATGTCATCCGGCGCTTCTACGCCGATTGGTACCGACCGGACTTGATGGCTGTGATCGTGATCGGCGACATCGAACCGGATCAGGCCGAAAAAATGATCGTCGCCCATTTTGCGCAATTGAAAAATCCGTCGCCCGAGCGGCCGCGCGACTACATGAAGATTCCGACGCGCTCGCAATCGAGCGGCCTGGTCATCACCGACAAGGAAGCAACCAACAACGTCGTGATGATCGACTACCCGATCCACAAAGCGCCGCTGCAAATAACGCTCGGCAATTACCGCGACAGTCTGGTCCGAAATTTATATACCGCGATGCTCGGCCAGCGCCTGCAGGAACTGACACAGCAAGAGAACCCGCCCTTCCTCGGCGCCGCAAGCGGCATCAATCAAGTGGTGCGCGGCTACGAGGCATTCTCGTCGACTGCGATGCTGGGACGCGGCGGCGCGGCGCCTGCGATAACAGCAGTCGTGCAAGAAAATGAAAAGGCGCGGCAACGCGGTTTTAACGCCGACGAACTCGACCGCGCCAAGAAAAACCTGCTGCACTTCTACCAACAGGCATATGTCGAACGCGACAAATCGGAGTCGGCCAGCTATGCGGAAGAGTACATCCGCAATTTCCTGGTGCAGGAAGCGATACCGGGAATAGAGAACGAATACCAGTACGTCAACGAATTGGTGCCGGGAATTTCGCTGGAAGAAGTCAACCGCTACGCGCACAAGGAAGCCCCGGATAATGCGCCGAAACTGGTGGCCTACCTGGGTTCGAGCAAGGAAGGCGAGACCGTGCCGGCGCGCGAGCAGCTATTGGAGCAAGTCAATGCGGCGGAAAAGGCACCGATTGTTGTAGAGAACGAGAAAGCCGTCGCCGCCAAGCTGATGGCCCATCCACCGCAAGCCGGCAGCATAGTCGCCGAAAAGCAAATCAAAGAACTGGGGTTGACCGAACTGACACTGTCGAACGGCGTCAAGGTCGTCCTCAAGCCGACCGACTTCAAGAACGACGAGATTTTGCTGAGCGCCACGCGCTTCGGCGGACAATCCTTGTTCGGAGACAATGACATGTATAGCGCGCGCTATGCCAATGCAGTTGAATTGGCCATGGGCATCGCTTCATTTACGCCGACCGACATACCCAAAGTGCTGGCCGGGAAAACCGCCAGCGTGCAAACCAGCAGCGGCTATTACACCGACAATATCTCTGGAGCCGCCGACAGCGCCGACATCGAGTCGATGCTGCAGTTGCTCTACTTGCGCATGACCAGTCCGCGCCGCGACGAAACCTTGTACAAGGCCTTCGTCAGCCGTGGGCAAGACGGTGCGAAGAACGCCATGTCGCGGCCCGAAGCCGTATTCGAGGATACTGCGGCGGCGACGCTGTACGGCAATCATCCGCGCCTGAACCGCATGGCGAAACCGGAAGATTTCGCGCACATCGATCTGGATCGCGCGGCGACGATTTACCAGCAGCGTTTCGGCAGCGCCAAGGATTTGACCTTCATCATTGTCGGCAGCTTTGAACTGGAAAAGATCAAACCCCTGATCGCCACCTACCTGGCAAGCCTTCCCAGCGGCGAAATCGCCGAGAATTTCAAGGACATCGGGCTGCGTCCGGTTGCCGGTGTAGTGAAGAAAGAAGTGCGGATCGGCGCCGAGCCGAAGAGCAAGGTTGAAATCACTTTCAGCGGGCCGGCGACCTATACGCTGGAAGAAAATACCCGTTTCCACATGTTGCTTGAAGTGATGAACATCAAGATCATCGACATTCTGCGCGAGAAATTATCGCTGATTTACGGCGGCGGCATGTCCGGGTCGCTCAATCGCGTCCCGTATGGCAACTATAGCATCGGCGTCAATCTGCCCTGCGGCCCGGAAAATGTAGACAAGGTGATTGCCGCCCTGTTCGGCGAAATCGACAAGATCAAGAGCGACGGACCGCTGCCGACCGATGTCGAGAAAGTCAAGGCGCAATGGCTGGAGCAGCACAAGATTGCGATGCGCACCAATGGACAATGGCTGGGCAGCCTGCAGGATTCGTTCTTGTACGGCACCGATCCGGCGGAAATTTTGAGCTTCGACAAGAGAGTCAATGCGGTTACGCCGGCTGAACTCAAGGACTTGGCGAAGCGTTATTTCAACGCCGAAAACTACGTGCAGGCAGTGCTTTATCCCGCGAAATAAGCTGCCGGGTGCGGGATAGCATTCAAACGCCGCCGCCCAGGCGGCGTTTTTGTATCGGCGATTTAATCGGCAAGCGCACCCGATTTTGCTGTATGCTTATCCAGTAAAACGGTAAGCGAGACGGTTTCAAGTTTCGCAGCAAAACACGCTCCCCGCACGACATCGATGAACAATAACCTGGACAATCCCTACTACTATCTGGAAAATTTCCAGTTCGTCTTGTCGTGGGTGCGGCAACGCTATGGCGATTTGCTGGAAGCGGGCGAAATCGATTTTATCGAGCGCTTCGCCGCGCTGTCAGTCGAGCCAAGGGCCTTGTTGGTCAGAATGGTCATGCGCAAAGGCGACTTGTTCCGCGCCAGTAAATTGCGCTATGAAGAAATCGGCGACACCCGCGCCGCGCTGCAATGCCTGATCGCGCAAGGCTGGGTGGAAGCCGATCCGCCGATAACGCTGGAACAGCTTTTTGCGTTGTTGACCAAGCAGGAATTTGCGCAGGCGCTGGATTTGGCCGCCGCCAAAGGGATGAAAAAGGCCGACTTGCTGACATCGGTTCAATTGGACTGCGCCGCACCGCGCCGCTTTTCTGCATGGTGCGCAAGCTTCGACGATGCGTTGGTCGAGGTGCGCGTCGGCGCGCTATGCGAGCGCATACGCCTGATGTTCTTCGGCAATCTGTATCAGGATTGGTCGGAGTTCGTGCTGGCCGACCTCGGCATCTATGCCTACGAAAAGGTGGCGTTTTCGGAAGCGTCGCGCGCTTTTCACCGGCGCGGCGACATCGATGCCTACCTGCATTTGCAAGCCTGCCGGCAGCGCCTCGACCAGGGCGAGCCGTTGTTGGAAATCGAGCGCGATATCCACGCAATCGATTGCGACAATCCCTGGCTGCGCAGCCGCCGCGCGAAACTCTTGTTCCAGCTCGGGCAAGCCTGCGAGCAGCAAGACCAATACGAACAGGCGCTGCGCATCTATGAACAATGCACCTACCCCGGCGCGCGCTTGCGGCGCATCCGCGTGCTGGAAAAACAGCAGCGGATCGACGCCGCGCTGGCGCTGGCCGAAGCGGCTGCGGCAACGCCGGAAAATGCCGCCGAAGCGCAAGGTCTGACCCGCGTCATGCCCAGGCTGCAACGCAAGATGGGGCATGCCGGAAGCGCAAGACGTGCCAAGCCGCTCGTGCCGCGCATCGATTTGATTTTACCGAGGCCGGACGAGGCGTTTTATGTGGAGGAAGTGGCGCGCCTGCACATCGCGCAAGCCGGTGACGATGCGCCGGTCTACTACGTCGAAAATGCCCTCGTCAATTCGCTGCTTGGCCTGCTGTGCTGGGACGCGGTTTTCAGCGCGCTGCCCGGCGCATTTTTCCATCCATTCCAGATCGGCCCGGCGGACTTGCACAGCGCCGACTTTTTCGCGCGGCGCGCGCTGCCGTTGCGGCAATGCTTGTCCCAACTTGAGTCGCAACAATATGCGCAGACGATACGCGCCAATTTCATCCGCAAGGCCGGCATTCAGTCGCCGTTCGTCGCCTGGGGCGCGTTGGACGAAGCCTTGCTGGAACATGCCCTGCAATGCATACCGGCCGACCATTTGGCGAAATGGTTCGAGCGCATCCTGGCCGACATCGCCGCCAATCGCAGCGGCTTTCCCGACCTGATCCAGTTCTGGCCGCAGCAGCGGCGCTACCGGATGATCGAAGTCAAGGGGCCGGGCGACCGCCTGCAAGACAACCAGATTCGCTTGCTCGATTTTTGCCTGCAACACGGCATGCCGGTCGCGGTCTGCCATGTCGATTGGGAAGCGGCGCCGGCATGACTTACACGATTGCGGTGCGGGCGCTGTGCGAGTTCACCGCCAAATGCGGCGACCTCGATTTGCGCTTCACGCCGGGGCCGTCGGCGCAAGACGGCATCGCCGGCCATGCGACGGTGCGCTCGCGGCGACGCGCCGGCTATCAGCCGGAAGTCAGTCTGGAAGGCGAATATCGGCAATTGCGGGTGCGCGGGCGGGCCGACGGCTACGATCCGCAATCGAATCGCGTCGAAGAAATCAAGACCTATCGCGGCGACCTCGGCAACATGCCGGACAACCATAGGCAACTGCATTGGGCGCAGGCGAAGATGTATGGCTACCTGCTATGCCGGAAATTGGCGCTAGCGGAAATCCATGTGGCCCTGGTGTATTACGAGATAGGCGATCAAACCGAAACGGTCTTGAGCGAACTGCATTCCGCCACGGACTTACAGCAGTTTTTCGAGCAGCAATGTGCGCGCTTCCTGGCCTGGGCGGAACAGGAAATGCAGCATCGGACAGCGCGCGATCAAGCCTTGCGCGCGCTGGAATTCCCGCATGCCGAATTTCGCGCCGGACAGCGGGAATTGGCGCAAGCGGTCTACAAGGCGGCGTCGCTAGGCTGCTGCCTGATGGCGCAAGCGCCGACCGGGATCGGCAAGACGGTCGGCACGCTGTTCCCGCTACTGAAGGCCGCGCCGGTCAAGGAAATCGACAAGATCTTTTATCTGGCGGCCAAGACTTCCGGTCGGCAATTGGCGCTCGATGCGCTAGCGCTCATCAAAAACAAGGCCCCAGACTTGCCGTTGCGCGTGCTGGAGTTGATCGCGCGCGACAAGGCCTGCGAATATCCCGACAAGGCCTGCCACGGCGAATCGTGCCCGCTGGCGCAAGGCTTTTACGACCGCCTGCCCGACGCGCGCCGCGCCATCTTGCCCGACCCCATGTTCGACAAGGCGACCTTGCGCGAAGTCGCGCTGGCGCATCGGATTTGCCCCTACTACCTGAGCCAGGAAATGGCGCGCTGGGCCGATGTCGTGGTGGGCGACTACAACTATTACTTCGACGTCAGCGCGATGCTGCATACGATGACGGCGAATAACCAATGGCGCGTCTCTTTGCTGATCGACGAAGCGCACAACATGGTCGAACGCGGGCGCAAGATGTACTCGGCCGAACTGGATCAATTGAAATTGAAATTCCTGCGCAGCGACGCGCCGCCGGAATTGAAAGGGCCGTTCAATCGCCTGAACCGCAGCTGGAATGCGCTCTGCAAGGAGCAAGACGCAGCCTATCGGGTGTACCCGGCAATTCCCGAACAATTTCTGGAGTCTCTGCAAAAAGCCAGCGGCGCAATCGCCGATTACCTGGCGGCGAACGCGGCAACCTCCGCACCCGGCTTGCAGAATTTTTACTTCGACACCTTGCTGTTTGCACGCATGGCAGAAACCTTCGGCGAGCATTCCCTGTTCGATATCACGCAGTTTTCCGAACCTGGCCGGGCCTCAAGCCGCCGCCACGCCACGCTCTGCATACGCAACGTCGTTCCCGCGCCGTTCCTCAAGCCCCGCTTCGCCGCCGCGCATTCGGCCACGCTGTTTTCGGCCACGTTGAGTCCCTGGCAATTTTACAGCGACATGCTCGGCACGCCGCCGGAGACGCCGTGGATGGAGGTGCAATCGCCGTTTCACGCGGCGCAACTGGCGGTGCGGGTGGTGCCGGAAATCTCCACGCGCTACCGCGACCGCGCCGATTCGCTGGCGCCCATCGTCGAGTTGATGGCGCGCCAATTCGATGCGCAGCCGGGCAATTATCTGGCCTTCCTGAGCAGCTTCGACTATCTGCAAAACGTCGCCAACCTGCTGCGCCAGCGCTTTCCGCATATCCCCATGTGGGAACAAAGCCGCGCGATGGACGAGGCGGCGCGAGAACAATTCCTGGCGCGCTTCGCCGACGGCGGACGGGGCATCGGCTTCGCGGTGCTGGGCGGCGCGTTCGCCGAAGGCATCGATCTACCGGGCGAGCGCCTGATCGGCGCTTTCATCGCCACCTTGGGTCTGCCGCAGATCAATCCGGTCAACGAGCAAATCAGGATGCGCATGCAAACGATGTTCGGCGCCGGCTACGAATACGCATACCTCTACCCCGGCCTGCAAAAAGTCGTGCAGGCAGCCGGACGAGTGATCCGCACTACGTCCGATCGCGGTGCGATTTTTTTGATCGATGACCGTTTTGGGCGGCGCGAAGTACGGGAGTTATTGCCGAAGTGGTGGGAGGTGGGGCGATAGTCGTCGTGATTTCTCATCGCGCCGGCATGCTCCAAGAACGAAGCAATGTCAGTTCGCCCGCGATGCCTGCCGGCGCAAAATCAGTCGAGGGGGCACGTTTTTTCTGCCCGCGCGAATTTAAATTCCACTGACAACATAAGCGCATTGGATTATGATTCACGTTGAGCCACGTGAGCACAAAAACGCGCCCATCCTACTCGACTCTCGATTCGCCGAGCGGCTACAGTTCTTGTAAAGACTAAGGGAAATAGAAAAATGCGAATGATTAAAATAGTGGCCGTAGTTGCTTTTTTGACCCTAACAGGATGTGCCACAGTTCAGGAACAACAGCATGACCTAGCCTCAGCATCGACCGCGTTAACCAATTCCTTTTCAGAAATGCAGGCGCTGCCAATGGCAGAAGAAAAAGAATTATCAATTCAGCTAGGCAAGGAATCGCCCATTTTCATGTTTGAGGAGGGAAAGAGTTATTATGCAACGATTGCTATTCCCGATTCAAAATCATCAAGAATATTACATATTAAGACCTTCTTTTCCACCTCATACCTGCCGCAGGCGAACATACTTTATCCATACTTTTTTTTCCTGAATGAATCAAAACAACCTATTAAAAGCGAAAAAGCTATTTATCTTCAATCGGGACTAGATTTTTTGCAGGGGCCTTTCTACGAGGGGAATATTGAGGTACCAGCGATGGTAAAGGAGATTGTTATTTATACCGCAGTCACTCAATTTCCTGCGCTTCGTTCTTTTTCAGGAAATGGAACCGTGAGGATAGTGCCTCACGCGCCGAGTGGAAAAATTACGCTTTCATTGTCTGCACCGTATCCGTCTGACTACGATTTCTCAAAGGCAATTATTAAAGACACCGTGCATTCGATTGGCTCAAAAGAATGTGAGTTGTTCTTCGTTTCCCATATTGATGGCAAGCAAATTGAAGACAGTCGCACAAAAACATTGCTCTTAAATAGCGGTCACGGACTAAGTATGACACCCTATACGGTGGAGCGAGAGGTATCGGTCAATAACGCCACCTATACTATAGTAGGTCGAACCGAGTATGCTGCGCCAATTCTGGCCCTGACTAATCCGGTCTATGAAGTTAAAGGCCAGGTTCAAGTGTCTTTGGAAAAAGACAAAATTTATGAGGTTCACGGGAAACTTGGTGAGGACTACTCCGCCGTTTGGCTAGAGGATGTAACCGACCATAAGGTTGTCGGTGAAAAAATTGAAGTACACGGCTCTGCTAAACTAGGCATTCTTAGCAAATAATTCACCCACCGTGATTTGGAACGTAAAGTCATGGCCCGCTTAAAGTCGTTAGCGGAATTCCAACATTTGCTTTTACGCGCGAGCCGAAAGCATCTCGTACCCTTGGCTAACCGAAGGATACTTCTGGGAGGATTGGTGACGGCATCAGTTCTTCGGAACAATGGTGAGCCAACCAGCGGCATGATTCATACGCAAACAGGGGCAACGTAGCAACGCGAAACACTGGCGATGTCGGCGCGACCAAGCGCTTGGGATACACTAACGGCATCTGGTGAATTTCAATCGATAGGAGAGCGCAATGAACTTGGCCGAAGCCGTGATGAAAGATCTGGAATTGAAAGAGAAATTTCTCACCGCCATTGCCGCGAAAGGGCAACTGGATGCGGCGATTATCGGTAAAACTGATCGTTGCGTTCTCGGCAATTGGCTGCACGGCGAGGGCGAACGAAAATACCCGTTTCTCAAATCGTTCAAGCCATGCCAGGAAGCGCACGCCGCTTTCCATGCCCAAGCCGCCAAAGTGGTGCGGCAGATCAACGGCGGCGAGTATGCCGATGCGCAGGCGATGTTGGCCGACAATACGCCTTACGCCAAAGCCTTGAGCATGCTGGCGCAGACCGCTGTGGCGTTGAAGAAAGAGGCCAAGCTGTAAGCACCGGCCCTCAACGCGCGTAGGCCCGTGCCGACACCGGCAGGGCCTTGGTCCGCTGCACCAGCCGCGCCACCAAGATCCAGGCGGCGAGCGTCGCCAGCAGGTGCTTGAGCGTATGGCCGCTGAATGAGCCGAGCGCGTCGAAAATCTGCCGGTCGTTCAGCTCCGCAAACTTGGCGACGACATAGGCCAGCAGCGCCGCGCCGAAGGCCAGGCGATCCGCTGGCGGCGCGCGATAGATCGCTTGCCAGAGCGGAATCAATAGTAGCGGCAGCAATTGAAACAGCAGATAGGGCCGCAGATCGCCGATTGCTCCGTACAGATCGGTGACGCGCCACCAATCGACGCTGATGATAGCCAACACCGCCAGCAACGTGGCGCCGGTCTTGCCGTTTTCGTTTGGCAGGTTTTCCGCCCTGACTGCTGCCAGCAGGCCGGCGCAAGCCAGCGCGATCGGGAAGCGATCCCAGACCAGGCGCGCGTTGTCCGGCGCCAGATGATAGTAGCCGGAGCCGAAGGCGGTCGACAGCAAGCCGAGCAGGAACAAGCTATAGCCATAGCGCCCCGCCAGCAGCGCCGGATGGTAGCGCAGCGGCCACAGGCGGACGATTCCCCATAGAGCGACCAGTGCGAAGCCGGCATTCGACAGCACGTCGCCGCCGCGCGCAATGCCGAACAGTGCCGATTGATCGGCGAATTCGTTATAGTGCGCCAATTGCGCGATCGGCCCGTGGATCAGCATTGCGCCGCAAACGATTGCGGTGACGAGAGTCGGAAGGGTGTCGAGCCAGCGTTTCATGATCGGGATCCCAAAGAATAATATGGGTGCAGCTTGCCAAACCGTTCGGTCGAAAGATAGCGATATCACGGCAGTAGTTCCCCTTGCTCTGCCCGGTATCGCGAGACGCTACGTCGCGCTACGCGACCTATCGCAGCCCGCCGATTCGATCATGGCGAGCGGCGTTTTGTCGCAACAAAAAGACCGCACAAAGTGCGCATCGGGGACGATATTTCGTGCGTCGACGCCGCTGGCGCACTACACTATTACGGTGACGAAATTCTGGAAGGGGAAGCAATCATGGCCGACGAGAAAAAGGCACGCTGGATCGTTTTCGTCCCGCTGGCGGTGACGCTGGCTATCGCGCTGTGCCCCACTCCCGCAGGTCTGGAACGGCACGCCTGGTACTTCTTTGCCCTCTTTGCCGGCATCATCGCAGAACTGATCCTGGAGTCGTTCCCGTTCGCGGCCACCGGGTTGATGGGGTCGGCCATCGTTGCCGTGCTCGCGCCCTGGGTGCTGTTCGGGCCGAATGATTTTGCCAATCCCAAGTTCAATGCAGCCGACGCTGCCATCAAGTGGATGTTGACCGGCTGGTCGAGCACCACGGTGTGGCTGGTGTTTTCCGCCTTCACGTTTGCGCTCGGCTATGAAAAATCGGGGCTGGGACGCCGCATCGCCTTGATCCTGGTCAAGCTCATGGGCCGCAAGACGCTTTTGCTCGGCTACGCGGTGATGCTTTCCGATGCGCTCATTGCGCCCTTCACTTCGTCCAATACGGCGCGCAGCGGCGGCATCATTTTCCCTATCGTGCGCAATCTGCCGGAATTGTACGAATCGAAGCCGCACGATCCGTCGTCGCGCAAAATCGGCGGCTACGTGATGTGGGTCGCCTTCGCCACGACCGGCGTCACCAGTTCCATGTTTCTGACCGCGCTGGCGCCCAATCTGCTGTGCGTCGAAATCATCAAAAAAACCGCCAAGATCGACATCTCGTGGATTGATTGGTTCCTGGCGGCAGCGCCGTTCGGCATCGTCATGCTGTTGTTGTTGCCGCTCCTGGTGTATTGGATTTATCCGCCTGAAATCAAGGAGGGCGAGGAAGTCCCCAAATGGGCCGCCGCGCAATTGCAGGAGATGGGACCGGTGTCGCGCCAGGAAATAATGTTGGCTATGGTCGTTTTCCTGGCGATTTTATTCTGGATTTTCGGCGCGGCCTTCATCAATGCCACCACCGTCGCGCTGGCTGCCGTGACGTTGATGATGCTGCTCAAGATCGTAACCTGGAACGACGTGGCCGGCAACAAGACCGCCTGGAATACCGTGGTTTTGCTGGCCTTCCTGGTATCGCTGGCGGAAGGCCTGTCCAGCACCGGCTTCATTCATTGGGTCGACGCCAGCCTGGCCAGCCACATGCAAGGCTTTTCGCCGATCGTCACGATGTATGTGCTGGTGGCGATCTATTTCTTTTGTCACTACATGTTCGCCAGCACCACGCCCCACACGACGGCGATGATGCCGGTGATGCTGGCGGTCGGCATGAGCGTGCCGGGCATGCCGATCAAGGTGTTTGCGCTATTGCTGTCGATGACGCATGGGATCATGGGCGTGATTACGCCGTATGCCACCGGCCCGGCGCCGATCTATTACGGCGCGGGCTATATTCCAGGCAAGGATTTTTGGCGGCTCGGCTTGATCTTCGGTGTGCTCTTCATCTCCGCGCTGCTGTTCATCAGCGCGCCGATCATGTTGGCGACGAACTGAATTCCACGGCTTAGCGAGCGCCGTCGCGCACTTCGACGATGCGCCAGCCTTCATTGCGCTTGCGCAAAAAGTCGACGATGGAATCGACCGTCACGACGTTGATGCGGTCGGAAAAGCGCAGCTCGTTCGGATGGTCGTCGAAGGCGACGTTGGCCTTGAACATGCGCCCACCGAGCCGCTTCAACGGCCCGATGTGCATTTCAGTCGGCTGGTAGCCGGTCATTTTCAGCCATGCCTGCGCCTGTTCGCGGGTCGCAATTTGCATATCGCTGGACTCGGCGGCGACCAGGTTTTCCAATACCCATTGATTTGAATTCTCGTATTTCACCGAAAACGGGTAGGCGACCATATTGTATTTCGACTCGTACAATTGGCGCAGTTGCGCGGTGTTGCGCAATCTGTCGGCCAGGCGCTGCCTTAGTGCCGGCGGTGGCACCAGCACGAGCGCGTCGAAGGAAAACATGTCGTCCAGGAAGAAATTGCCCAAGCCGTCGGCCCACAAATCGGAATCCGCCGTGCCGCATTGGTTGAGCAATTCCAGCACGCGCCACGGCTGCTCCGGACCGGCGCGGAAGGCCAGGCCAACGTGCGAATAGCGCAAACCGTATTCCGACAAATCCTGGCCGACGCGGCCAAGGATGGCGACATCGCTGCCGCTGGCATCGAGCTTGGCTTGCACATTTTGCGCGGTGGCCATCGCCTTGCTCAAGGTGGCAACCGAGAGTTCGCGCTCTTCGCAGGATTTGCCGGCGTGGGCAAACATCGGCAACAGCAGGGCAACGGCGAACAGCAAGCCGGCCTTCAGGTTTTTGATCGTCATGATTTAGTTCGCCGAAAGACGGGTTTGCGACAGCAGCGCCTCGCCCACCTTGTTGGGGATGAAGGCGAGCACCTTGCCGGAGACGACCAGGATGGTTCCAGTCGCTTCCGACACCACGCGCACCGTGGTGCCGACCGATACCGCCAGCGATTGCGCGGCCGACTTGGATATCTTGACCGACAGCTTGCCGGCCGCGCCGACCGCATCCAACATCACTTCGACGCTTTCGCCGCCGCCTTGCGCAATGCCGGTGACCACGAAGGCGCTGCCGACACCGGCAGCGGAAACACCGGCCAGCGGATTGCCGTCGACCGAACCGGCGACGCTTGCTGCCGGCGCGACGATGATCGACATCGTGCCGATCGACACCTTATCCGAGGCGGTCGACGCTTCGGAGCCGCCGGCGAATGCGCCAGTTGCGCTGCCGAGCAAGCTGGCGCCAAGCAACAACGATAGGAGCAAAGACTTGGAGTGTTTAAATGCGAGGGTCATGATTTTCCTTGTGGAGGTGAGTCGCCGATATAGCGACAAGTGCATGAGTCGAAGACTATCGGAAAATCGATTTTGAACCTACCGAATTCACGCGGGTATCGATAAACGCTACCGCAGGTCGCAACTATCGATGCCGGCGCGCATGGTAGACTGCCGCGATCGATCAATCTCCGCTGCAATCGGCCAATCTACAATGATCCCGCCCCTCCACCGAAAAATCGAAGAATGCGGCTTCAACGCCTTGCCCGCAGCCCACACGCTGCACTACGACGGCTGGCTGATCCGCATGACTGCGGACGGCCCCAAGCGCGCCAATTCGATCAATCCGCTGCACGCGTCGACGCTGCCGCTGAATCAAAAGCTGGCGTATTGCCGAAATTTGTTTGCGCATAGGCGCGTGCCGCTGATATATCGATTGACCGACCACGAATGCAATGCCGAACTCGACGCCTGCCTGCAAGCAGACGGATTGGAGAAAATCGACGAAAGCATTGTGATGGCCTGCGACCTGGCGCAACTTGCGCCATGCGCCGACGCCACGTACCGCGAGCACGACGCCGACACCTGGATCGCGCAAATGATGACCCTTGACGCTGCGCCGCAAGCGCGCAAGCTGGCCCACACTGGTTTACTGCGGATGCTGGCCTTGCCAGCCATCTACGGCAGCATACAGATCGAGGGCCATTGCGCCGCCATCGGCCTGGCCGTGATCGATGGCGACTACGCCGGCTTGTTCGACATCGCCACTGCCCCGGCGCTGCGCGGGAACGGCTATGCGCGGGCGCTCACTTTGAGTTTGTTGCGGCGCGCGAAAGAACGCGGCGCGCGCACCGCTTATTTGCAGGTGGTGGCCGCCAATTTGCCGGCGCTCAAGCTCTATGAATCCGTGGGATTTCGCGCTTGTTACCGCTATTGGTATCGCGTGCAGCCGCAGGCCTGAGCGCACAGCAGGCTCATGCATCGAGGTCATCCTTGCGCCCCAACAACAGCAAGCGCAGCTTGTGTTTTTCAACCCGCCGCAAACGCCGCGCCGGATTGTGCGACGCATGCGCGCCCGCCTTGCGCTGACGCGCCGGCAATGCCAACGGGTTGCGCGGCTTCGGCAATTTGATTGTGATCTTCATGTTTTACCCCTTGATGCAAACGACTTGGCGCAACCGACGGTGGCGCCGATGCCGGGGGCAATTGTCGCGGGCGACGACAAGCGTCGGACCCGGAAAAAACAAAACCCCGGCGAGTTTCCTCACCGGGGTTCAAGAATGGGAACGACCGGCTCGGGTCGGCAATTTGCCGATGCCCCGAGCTTCGCGCGCGGGGCTAGTTATTGTTGATGTTGGTGCTAGCCATGCGTGACATGGTCGATCCTTTCTCAAAAAAAATGTGGTTGATCGAATTCGATGAAGAATTCAAGGAAATGCGATTGTGCGGCAATTGCGTTTGCGCCGTCAATCCATTCGTCGCGCAAATTCACCCCTGTTGTATTTTCGCGTCGCGGCTTGCCGTCAATCACTTAGCAGCACGCAGATCGACGCATCCCGACAGCATCCGATGCAATGCGGTCGCTGCATCCTCGTCCATGCCGGCAATGAAATCGACCAGCAAGTGCGCGCGCGCATTCCATTCCTCGAACTCCTGGTCGCGCCCATGCGCATGCCCGAGCAGGGCCAGCGAGTGGGCATAGGCGTTGCGATAGCCGAGCGGAATCGTCGCCAGCAGTTTCCGTTCGACAAACCACGATCGATCCGACGCCTTTGCTTGCGCGGATGCATCCAGCAATGTCTGAAAGCGCGCACTCGGACATTCCAGCAGCACACCGTAATGATCCAGCAAGCCGCTGACGACGGAGTAGCCGATCAATTCCTTGCGCTGCACCGGCTCCAGGCAATACACGTGTTGCCGGCAATATCTCTCCAGCGCCGCCAGCATCGAGCCGGCGCCGGACTCGGTTGGCAGCAAGGTCTCGGTGACGCCGGCAAATACCGCCTCGTGCTGGTCGATATAGCGCCGCGCCGCATAGTCGCACAGCGCGCCGATCAAGGCCCGGCGCGCATCGGTGAAACCACCATCGGGGCCGACCGCAAACGTATCGAGGATTTGCTGGTCCACCGGGTCCGGGTCGATCGGTATGTAGGTGGTGAGCCAATCGTTCTTGATGGCCTCGATCGCATCCTGCGCGCGCAGCAAATCGCTATCGATCGCTTGTTGCAGATCGCCGCTGAACGAGACGATAGCGGCGGCGGCTTCGACGATATAGCTGATTGGAAAACGCTGCGGCTCAGTATCGTAACCGACACTGGACCAGACGCTTTTCACCAACCCGGCCTCGGTCGAGAAAAACCCGGGCTTGTCGGAAAACCCGGCAGTCGTCTCCGCCACTCCGATGCCGGCCATACGCAGGTATTGCAAGGTGCTGGCAATGCTGGTCTTGGTAAGATGAAGGCTGCGTGCAGTATTGCCTACTTGCAATTTGGCCAGCACCCGCAATCGTTGCGGATTGCGGTCGAATTCATAAAAATCCGCCAGTGCGTTAACCAGCCGCGGATCGGAGTCATCGAAATCGTGCCCGCCATAGTGGCGGCATGCCGCCTGGACCTTGCCTGGGCCGTGTTCGACGAACCAGCGTTGAATCGCCGCTTCGCCAGCCTGGTCGAACGGCGGACAGCCGACTTCGCGCGCCAAACACGCAGTCTCGGTAAAATCGACCAACGCCGCGCATTCGCTTGCACTTGCCAGCTTGCCGCTTTCCAGGCGAGCGGCGATCTGCCTGGCGATGCGGCGTCCGATATGCGCCGTTTCAATCGCTTGGCTACTTTTGGCGCCGACATTACCGTCCAACGGGAAGGCCCGCGCCTGATGCTGCAGACGCCGAAAAACCGGCGAGAACAGGATTTGCTCGAGGTCGGCTTCGGCTGTCGTCACGAGTGGCCCGGTGGCAACGATGTCCGGCTGCACGCGGTCGGCTTTCAAAATCGACGAATAGTCAAGGTTCATGATTTCCCAGGGTTGAAGCTATCGATATCCATCTGTGCCGACAGCATCGCGCAGTCGCGTCGCCAACGGTCGAGAAAAGCGCAGGCACCGAGTGTCGTAAGTTTCCGACGTTTGCGCCAGAATCGCAATCGTAAAGTGGAAAAATTAAAACAAACGCGTTACACTACAATTTGCTTTTTTAGCAATTTCGCATAATGATGCCGATCTCGAATGCAGGAAGATATCCCGGGGTAGAGTATTGACGAGTGTTAACAATTGTTACAAAACAACTAGAAATCAAAAGCGGCAGTAGAATACAGAAAATGCCGCGAGTTGTAGCCAGACGAAGACGAATTGAACATGGTGGACGCGCGCAATATATAAATTTTGCTTCAAAGCCTGGGCCCCGGGCGGCCCCCGAAAATCTCGATGACATCTGACCGATTAAATCAGATCGGCGCTTGTTGGCTATTTCGGATTCAGGCATACGTGCCGGTTTTTGCGCTGCGCGCTCACGGAGCGGCAGACGCACAGGGGAAAATGTGGGATTGATTTTGGCATTCGTTGTTTTAGTGGTGGTGGTCGCCGCCGGCGTGCTTGCGTTCGTCTTGCATCGCCGGAAAGCGATGAAATTGGTATTCCCACGCTATGAAGAGAAACCCGTGCTCGACAAGGACGACGCGGTGCTTTTCGGGCGTTTGTGCAGAGCATTGCCGAATTGCTATATTTTCCCGCAGGTAAAATTATCCCAATTGATGGAACCGTCGGAAGGGGATCGCAAACGCAATCCCGAGCCGTTCGACCGCCTGGCGCGGCTCAAGGTCGATTATGCGGTGCTCGATGCCGATCTGGAATTGGTGTGCGTGATCGTGACCGACCCGGAGAACGGCGCCACCACCGACTCGGAAATGATCAAACGCTGCTTGAAGAGCGCGACGATCAAGGCGATGCGCTGGAGCCCGGACAATAAGCCTTCGGTCGAACAAATCGCGCGCGCGATCCTGCCGTTGACCAACAACAAGTCATCGCTGGAAACCGGCAGCACGATGAATCCCGATACCGTGCAGCGGATTTACAAGGCCGAACCCATCCCCAGCAATATCAAGGGCCTGACCACCGAGCAATTGGATAAATTGACTCCGAAAAAGGTATTGAGCCAGAATTATCCTCATATCTGGCAGCGCATCTGCCTGTTCGCGCCGGAGCCCAAGCATTTGCAGAAATACCTGCTGTCGTTGTCGATCCAGGATCGCGGCGAAAAACGCGCCGGTTTCCCGCTTGAGGCATTAAAGGAAATTGCCGATATACAAGCCGAAAACGATCGGTTTTTGGCACAGCCGGTCACCGGATGGCAACAGTCTTTCGTCAATCGCTGACGCCGGGTCGACTCTGGTCACTCTGGCCGACTCAGCACACTGCCGATTGCCATGCCATGCACGCCGATGGCATCGGCATCGGCCAGCAACAGCGATAAGCGGCGTTGCAATAAATCCCAGCCGGACCACGCGTCGACCGGCGCCTCTGCCGCCGCAGCAGCAGGCAGTGGCGCGGCCTTCGCGCCTTGCCGGTCGTCGGCCAATTGCGGCAGCAGCGCCTTGAGCCTGCCGCGCAAACCTGCCAGGCCATCGCTCACCTGCGCAAAATCCCGTTGCAGCAACGCGTCCACTTCTGCCTTGGGCAGCGCACGCGCATGCCGCCGCAGCAGGATGCGCAGCGCCGCGACGTGGGCAGCGATCAAATAGTTTTGCACGATGAATAAATGGATGTCCGCCGCCGCCCGCTGCTTGCTGGCCGGTTCGTCAAGCATGCGCACCAGCGCCGAACTCAAGCCGGCAAGACTGTCGAACAAGCCCTTGCGGCGCAGTCGATACACAAAATCGTCGCCGACCCGACCGATCAACAGCTCGCAACTGGCTTCGATATAGCGCCGATTTGCGCTCAACACGTTGGCGACCAATTGCGGCAACGCGCGGTATTCCCAGCTCGGCAAGACGAAACTGAAAAAGCTCGCAATGGCCACGCCGATGAAGGTATCGAAGATGCGTTCGCCGATCACATGTTCGGTGGTGTGCAGCAGCAGGCTGATCTGCAGCAATATCTGCATGCTGGCGGCAATCGCCGTAAAACGGTATTTGACGTACACGAAGGCCGAAGCCGCCACCGTCGCCAGGAACAGGAAGGCCAGCAACGCCGCCGGCGCATGCACGAAATGCACGATGACGGCTGTCAGCGTGCAGCCGATCAGCGTGCCGATCAAGCGGTCGGCACGGCGCTGCTTGGTCATGCTGAAGGTCGGTTTGAGCACGATGGCGATGGTCAGCACAATCCAATAGCCGTGCGATGCATAGGGCAGGTGTTCGGCAAGGAGCAGGCCGGTCGAAATCGCCATGGCAATGCGCAGCGCGAAACGGAAGGTCGGCGATTGCCAGTTGAGATTGGCTAGCAGCAAACCGAATTCGAATTTTTGCTTGGTCAGGAACGGCGTCATGTCGGCGCCCGGCAAGGTCGGCAGCGGCTCGCCGCGCGCTTGCGTGGCGTCATGCAATTGGCCGATGGTGTCGACCACCATGCGCAACTTGTTGTAGGCGGTGCGCAAGGCCGTCAATGCTTGGTCGCTGTCGCCGCCGGCTGCTGTTGCGCGGCGGGCGATTTCCTGCTCGATCGCTTGTTGATCGTCTCGATAGTCGATTTCCGGCAGCGAAGCGCGATTCCTGGTGACGGCAAAAGCGATCGATTCGGTATCGCGCGCCGCCTTGCTGGCCATGCGGTGCAATGAGGTCAAGACTTCGTGGTCGGCCAGATAGCGGCGCAACTGCGCGTAGTCGGTATGGGTCGACAAGACCAGCTCGTACAGGTCGAGCATGCCGAAATGCACCTGGATCAAGATCCCATCGCGTTCGCGCGGACTGCCGCGCAAGATCAGGTCGCGCGACGCTTGCTGCTTGTCCGCCAGCACGCTTTGCTGGCGCGCCAGCTGGTTGAACTGGTCGTTCAAGTTGGTCTGCATATCGTAGAACGCCGATTTGACATCGATATAACGCGCCAACTCGAACAAGGCTTCGGCCAGCACTTGCTGCTTGATGCGATTGCGCAGGAACCAGGCCGCCGTCATCGCATACGCCATGTAGCAGGTTGCGCCGCCGAAAAACAGCGCCGTATGCAGCAAGGCCTGGCGCGTGCTGAGTTCGTTTTCCATCGACAAGGTCATCACGAACAACGCCGCGAACTGCAAAGGCATGGTCTTCTTGCCGTACACCAGCATCATGCTGGCGACGAAACTGACCAAAACCACCATCGCGCCGAGCAGCCAGTGGATCGGCGCGCACAAGGTGATAATCAGTGTCACCGCCGAGCAAAGCAACACGCTGGCCAGCATTTCGTGGAATTTGTGGTGCAGCGGGCTGGGCAAATCCATGAAACTGGTGCATAGCGCGCCGATACAAACCGTCATCGCGGTCGGCAAATCGCTAAAAAAAAGCACCAGGCTGGTGAGGCCGATCACGCCGATAGCAGAGCGCAAGCCAGTGTAGAAATAATGGCTGAAGAGGAAGGTACGGGGATTCAATGCATAGTGCATGGGCGGCAATGGGTGCTGTCTGCGACAGACTACAGCTTAGCCGATTTCCGTGTGCAGCGGTCGGCTGCGCGACCAGGCTATCACACGAAGGTCGATTGGTGCACGACTCCCCTCGCCCGCTGGCGGGAGAGGGGCTGGGCGGGCCGCGTAGGCTGAGGGCGCTCGCAAGACCGCTTGACTTGACGCGCGCCCTCACCCTAGCCCTCTCCCGCCTGCGGGAGAGGGGATACCTCTCTTCGAATTCGGGCGGGAGAGCAAACGAAACGAGAGGGAAGGACAGCCTTCATCCAATTGACCTGACCGACCCACTGCTAGTCTTAGTTCGCCGCCAACGCCGAAGCCTGCCAGCCGCCGCCCAGCGCCTTGACCAGATAAACCGAAGTCAGCATTTGCTGGCCCTGGATCTGCACCGTCTGGCGCTGATTGGTCAACAGCGTCTGTTGCGCGGTGATGACATCGAGATAGGTATCGAGGCCGCCGGTGTAGCGATCGTTGGCCAGGTCGAGCACCTTTTGCGAACTGCGCACGCTGGCGATCGCCTGCCGGTTGGCGCGCTCCAGCAAGCTCATGCCGTCGATGCCGTTGGCCACTTCTTGCATGGCAACCAGCACGCTTTGCCGATAACCGGCGACGGCAGCAGTGTAGGACGCTTCAGCAATCTTCACGTTGGCCCGGGTCTTGCCTGCATCGAACAGCGTTTGCGTGGCGGCGGCGCCGAGCGACCACAACAAGCTGGGTGCGTTGAGCAAATTGCCCATTTGATTGCTGTCCCAACCGATGTTGGGTTGCAGCATGACGGTCGGAAAAAATGCGGATTTGGCAACGCCGATATTGGCATTGGCCGCCGCCATCGCGCGCTCCGCCGAGGCGACATCGGGACGGCGCTGTAGCACGTCGGACGGCACTCCGGCCGGCACGGCGGGCGGCGTCATGCCCACCACCTGCGGCGCCAGCTTGAAGCTTGGGGCCGGCGCGCCGGTCATGGTCGCCAACGCATGCTCAAATTGGACGCGTTGATTTTGCAATAATTCGAGCTGGGTCTTGTTGGCGTCCAGCAACGCTTGCTGCTGCGCCAGATCCAGACCCGACGCCACCCCGAGATCGTGGCGCGCGGTGATGAATTCCAGCGCTTTTTCCTGCAATGCGATGCCTTGTCGCACGACATCGATTTCTGCATCCAGTTCGCGCAGGTTGAAATAATCCGCCGCCGTTTCCGACATCAGCACCAGCCGCGCATTTTCAAAATCCGCTGCCGCCTGTTGCGCCGACGCTTGCGCGCTTTCCACGTTGCGCCGCACCTGCCCGAACAAATCGACTTCGTAATTGACCGCAAAGCCGAGTTGGTAGTTGCTTTGCACGGTGGACTGGTTCGGCGTGTTGTAAGCCGCCAGCGGTCGGTCGGCGGAAGTCTTTTGACGCGCATCGCCGACCTGCAAGCCGACTTGCGGGAACAATCCGGCTTTGCTGATGGTCACTTGCGCGCGCGCCTGTTCCAGATGGGTTGCCGCAATCTGCAAACTTTGATTTTGCGCAATCACCTGCTGTTCCAATTGATTCAACTGCGCGTCGTGGAAACACTCCCACCAATTTCCCTTCTGCGCGCCGTCGTCGGGCACACCGGGATGAAAAGGCGTGCCCTCTTGCCAGGCAGCCGGCAAGCTCAGGTCGGGCTTTTTGTAGTCCGGCCCGACAGCGCAGCCTGCCAGCAAAATTCCCGCGCCCAGCCATGCGAGCTTGCGCAACGGTTTCATAGAGCGGCCTTCTTCGGCGCCTCGGCCGGCTTGTCCTGCACCAGGCTGACTACATCGTTGTCGGCCAGCGAGTCTGCCGGATTGACCACCAGCTTGTCGCTCGCCGCGATGCCATTGACGATTTCCAGCGAATTGCCGAGGTCGTGGCCAATGGTAACGGTGTGCAGCTTGACGTGGCCGCCGCTGTCGACCACGGCAATCCGCGTGCCCTCGGGGCGAAATAGCAAGACGTTGGATGGCACGGTCAACACGTTGGAACTGCCGGTAATCGGCAACGCGACCTGCACATACGCGCCGGCCAGCAACTTGTCGTCGTGGTTCGGCAAATTGACCTCGATTTGCAAAGTGCGCGTGGCGGCGTCGATGGCCCCGGCGGTGCGCGCCACGGTGCCTTTGAATACCTGGCCGGGCAATTCGTTTTGCGTCACGCTGACCTGATCGCCAACCTTGACGCGTTGCGAATAAGTCTGCGGCACATACACGTACACCCGCAGCGGATCGACTTGCGCCATCGTGAACAACGCCCGTCCGGCGCCGCCGTTGCCAGCGTCGATCAAGTCGCCGACATCGACGTTGCGATGCGTCACCACACCGGCAAAGGGCGCCACCACTTGCTTGAATCCTTCCAATTGCTGCAGGCGCTTGACGTTGGCGTCCACCGCTGCCAGGTTGGCTTGCGCCTGGGTGTAGGCGCTGGTGCGCTCATTGAGTTCCTGCTGCGTCACCGCGTCTTTCTTGCTTAACGCGACCCAGCGTTCGGCTGAGGTCTTGGCCAGATCGAGGCTGGCTGCCGCCTGTTCGCGCGCCGCCTTGGCTTGCGACAGTTGCTGGTCGACTTCGGGTGTGTCGATTTCGGCCAGCACTTCGCCTTTCGCCACATGCGCGCCGATATCCTTGTTCCAGCGCAGCACGTAACCGCTGCTGCGCGCATAAATCGGCGATTCGATGATGCCTTGCAAGGTGCCCGGCAGCGTCAACGGCTGGTTATTGGCGGCCGAAGATGCGTTGATGGTCCTGACGTAGACGCGCCCGCCTTCGGCAGTCGTTTCAACCAGCGCGCGCGCCTGGCCGGCGCGCAACAAAACGTTGGCGACCGCGCCCAGCAGCAGCAATGCCAGGACGCTGGCGCCGAGCACCTTGGCGCGTTTCAAGATCGGACCGCGATGCGGATGGTGTGGATGTTGCAGGTGCGCGGGGTCGTGCGATTCGGCGCCATGAATGCCGATGGCGGCGTGACGTTGATCGGTCATGTTAACTATTCCCTTCTACAACAGGCGATGATGGAAACTGCCGGTTAGACGAACGCGTCGGACGCGCTTGTTTGCGATGCTCCAGATAACGATGAATGCCGGCAAACACGATAGGCACGAAAAACAGCGTGGAAACGGTGGCGAACAGCAAGCCGCCGATGACCGCACGGCCCAGCGGCGCATTTTGTTCGGCGCCTTCGCCGAAGCCGATTGCCATCGGGATCATGCCGATAATCATCGCCAGCGCAGTCATCAATACCGGCCGGATGCGGGTAGCGCCGGCTTCCAAGGCTGCCGACAGCGGCGGCAAGCCATCCTGCATGCGCTGGCGGGCGAAGGAAACCATCAGGATACTGTTGGCGGTCGCCACCCCCATCGTCATGATAGCCCCGGTCAGGGCCGGCACGCTCAAGGTGGTGCCAGTCAGGAACAGCATCCAGGCGATGCCCGCCAGCGCGGCTGGCAAGGCAGTGATGATGATGAACGGGTCGACCCAGGATTGGAAGTTGACCACGATCAACAAGTAGACCAGCACGATTGCCCCCAGCAAGCCGATGCCCAGCCCGATAAACGACGAATGCATGGTTTCCACCTGGCCGCGTATCACGATGCGGGTGCCGCGCGGCAAGGTCGGCCGGATCTGGTCGACCAGCTTTTCGACCTGGTTGGAAACCCCGCCCAGGTCGCGGCCTTCGACACTGACGTACAGGTCGATCACCGGTGAAATGTTGTAGTGCGAAACGTCGGCAAACTGCATTGCCGGCTGCACTTGAACCAGATTATTCAGCATCTGCGTCGGCACGATGCCGTTGCCGGCGCCGGGCGCGGCGGCGTTGGCGTTGACCGGCGTGCGCAGCAGGGTATCGAGATCGCTGACCTGGTACTGCGGAGTCTGCACCGCGACGCTGTAGACGATGCCGTTCTTCGGATTTAGCCAGAACGCCGGCGCGGTTTGGAAACTGCCGGACAAGGACACCAGCAGGTTCTGCGCGACATCGACCGGATTCAAGCCGAGTTGCTTGATCCGGCTGCGATCCATGTTCAGCGCCAAGGTCGGCTGATCGAGTTTTTGCTGGATATGCACATCGACCGTGCCGGGAATCTGCTTGACCTCTTTCATCAACTTGCTGGCATATTCGTAATTGGTCGGCATGTCGGCGCCGGCGATCTGCACGTCGAGCGCAGCCGGCAGGCCGAAGTTCAAAATCTGCGTGACGATGTCGGCCGGCTGGAAGAAAAACTCGACGCCAGGGAAACGCTTCGGCAATTCGCGCCGCAGTTGTTCCACGTAGAGGTGAGTCGGGCTGTGCTCTTCTTTCAGCGAGATCAGAATCTCGCCATCGAGCGTGCCGACAGTGCCGGCATTGCTGTAGGAAAGGTTGATGCCGCTATTGGGCAAGCCGAGATTGTCGAGGATGGTGCCGAGTTCTTTGGCTGGGATCGCTTCGCGCACCGCGTTGTCGACCTGGTCGGCAAGGCGCGCGGTTTCTTCGATCCGGGTGCCGGTCGGCGCCCGCATATGCAGGCGGATTTGGCCGGAATCGACGCTCGGGAAGAAATCGTTTCCGAGCGCGAAAACCAGGCCCAACGACGCGACGCAAAACGCGAGAAACATGCCGCCGAACATCTTGCGATGGGTCAGCAAGGTCGACAGGATGACGATGTAGCCGCCGCGAAAGGTTTCAAACCCGGCATCGAAACGGCGATACACCCGTTGCAGCAAGCTCGGTTTGGCCGACGGATCGGCGTGCGCGTGATCCATCATCAACATCACCATGGTCGGCACCAGCGTGCGCGACAGCACGTAGGACGCCAGCATCGCGAACACCACCGCTTCGGCCAACGGCACAAACAGGTAGCGCGCCACGCCGGTCAGGAAGAACATCGGCACGAATACAATGCAGATGCACAGCGTCGAGACCAGCGCCGGCACCGCGATTTCGCCCGCGCCCTCGTAGATTGCCTTGTGCAGGTCGGCGCCCTGATGCATATGGCGCTCGATATTTTCAATGGTGACGGTGGCATCGTCCACCAGAATCCCCACCGCCAGCGCCAGCCCGCCGAGCGTCATGATGTTGATGGTTTCGCCCAACGCATACAGCGCGATAATCGACGACAGGATCGAGAGCGGAATCGAGACAGCGATGATGCAGGTGCTGCGCCAGTTGCCGAGAAACAACAAGATCAGCGCCGCCGTCAGGCAAGCGGCGATCAAGGCCTCGCGGATCACGCCGGAAATCGCGGCCTTGACGAACAGCGACTGATCGAACAGCGGTTCGATCTTCAAGTCCTTCGGCAGGGTCTGGGCGACGCTGGGCAGCAGGCCGCGCAAGGTCTTGACGATATCGAGGGTCGACGAACCGCCGTTCTTCAGCACCGACAGCAGCACGCCGCGTTGCCCATCCTGGCGCACGATGTTGGTTTGCGGCGAGAAGCCGTCGCGCACGCGAGCCACCTCGGACAAGTAGGTGGTCGACCCGTTCTTGGTCAGCACCGGAATATTGTTCAAACCCTCGATGGTATCGGGCGAGCCGTTCATGGCGACCGTGTACTCGGTGGCGCCGATCTTCGCCGTCCCGGACGGCAGGGCCAGATTTTGTGCATTGACCGCGCTGACCACATCGGCGGGCGTCAAGCCCTTGGCCAGCATCGCCTGGGTATCCAGGTCGACCGACACCAGGCGCGACTTGCCGCCGTAAGGGAAAGGAATCGCCGCGCCCGGAACCGTCACCAGTTGCGGCCGCAGGAAGTTGAGCGCCGTGTCGCCCAGCGCCTGCTCGGTCATGGTCGGGCTGGACAAGCCGAGTTGGATTACCGGAATGCTGGAAGCCGAATATTTGATAATCAGCGGCGGCGTCATGCCGGGTGGCATCGAGCGCAATTGCGCCTGCTCGATGGACACCGTTTGCGCAATCGCGGTTTGGATATTGGCGGTCGGCTGGAAGAAAATCTTGATGATGGCAATGCCGGCCAGCGATTGCGATTCGATATGTTCGATATCGTTGACGGTGGTTGTCAAACTACGTTCGTTGACCGCCGTGACGCGCTGTGCCATCTCCTGCGCCGACAGGCCGCCGTAGTTCCAGATGATGCTGATGACCGGGATATTGATATCCGGGAAAATGTCGGTCGCCATCTTCGACAAGACCAACGGCGTCGACAGCAAAATCAAGAGCGCCATCACGATGAACGTGTACGGTCGCCGCAATGCAATTTGAACAATCCACATGTTAAATAGACTTCCGCACTAATATATTGCGCAACACATGCACGCCAATCGGGTTGTTGTAAACAGGCCGTTCGCTACAGCTGCGATGCGAGACGGCCGCACGACGAGGAGAGATATTAGCTGATATTTGCTAATGGAGTATTGCACTGCCCGCAGCGTTCTTCCGTGCCTCTGCAAGTGCCGCAGCAAACCGCGCCGATGCCTGAATTATAGGAAGATATTCAAATATCGATATGCGGAATCGGGCGATATTCGCGCTCGGCACTGCGCTTGCAATACCGCCAAAGCGCTTTGGCGCCGGCCCTCAGGCGCTGGTCCCGGCCGACTCCGCCACACGTTGCAAATGCTCAAGCAATTCGGTCGCCACCAGCAATTTTTGCGGGTCGATATCGCCCAGTAATTCTTCGCGAAAAACGGTTGCTTCGGCCTTCACCTTGCCGTACAACTGCATGCCGGCCGGCGTCAACACGATCAATTTGATGCGGCGGTCGGACGGCGATGGCTCGCGCGTCACCAATTGCGCCTTTACCAGGCGATCGATCATGGAAACCATCGTCGCCGCTTCCACGCCGAGTTGATTGGCCAGCTCGATTTGCGACATCGATGCAGAAGTCTTGGCGACGACAGCGATCGTGGTCCAACTCGCCTGACTCAGGCCGAGATACTTCAAGCGGCGATCCACCGCCGCCTTCCAGGCGCGCGCAGTGCTATGCAGGGCGCCCGAGAAACGTTCCTCGAGAGTGTTCAAAATACTTGTCCTTTTAACGGAAAACAGAAAGGCTTGTCTTCAACTGAAAAGCATAATACAATTTTACTTAGATGTCTAATCATTAGAGCACTTATATTTTGATATCATTAGCTAATCACCAATCAATCCGTCGGTTTTGCGCGCCGGGTTCGCCAACATGAGCGACGCGACAACTGGTTCTGGCGCGGGGGTAAATCGCGTCATGATTACCTTGTCGATCATGCTGGCGACCATTATGCAAGCACTCGACGGCACGATTGCCAATGTTGCCCTGCCGCACATGCAGGGTAGCCTGTCGGCGTCGCAAGACCAGATCACCTGGGTATTGACCTCATTCATCGTCGCGGTCGCCATCGCCACACCGCTGACCGGCTGGTTATGCGACCGCTACGGGCAAAAAAACATTTTCCTGTTGTCGGTGGCCGGATTTACCGGCGCTTCCGTATTGTGCGGGATATCGGGCAGCTTGGCGCAAATTGTCATCGCGCGCCTGTTGCAAGGCGTGTTCGGCGCGGCGCTGGTGCCATTGTCGCAAGCGGTGCTATTGGATATCAACCCGCGTGAAAAGCATGGTTCGGCGATGGCGGTGTGGGGCATGGGTGTGATGGTGGGGCCGATCCTCGGCCCGACGCTGGGCGGTTGGCTGACCGATAGCTACAACTGGCGCTGGGTGTTCTTCATCAACGTGCCGGTCGGCGCGATGGCGTTTTACGGCATTTGGCGGTACATCAAGCATGTGCCGGGGCCGCGCCGCATGAATTTCGACATGTTCGGTTTCGCCTCGCTGAGTTTGGCGATCGGCGCGTTGCAGATGCTGTTGGACCGGGGCGAGCAAAACGATTGGTTCTCCTCGCTGGAAACCTGGATCGAATTGATCGTCATGGTGGCCAGTTTTTCGTACTTCCTGGTCCATACAATGTTTACGCCGGTCAACAAGTCCTTCGTCGATTACCACTTGTTCAAAAATGCGAACTATGTGACCGGCTTGCTGTTCATCTTCATCGTCGGCATGGTGTTGTTCGCCACGCGCGCCTTGATGCCGACCATGCTGCAAACCCTGATGGGCTATTCGGCCAAGACCACCGGCCTGGTGACCGCGCCAAGCGGATTGGGAACCATGTTCGCGATGATGGTGGTCGGGCGGCTGGTCGGCAAGGTCGACCTGCGCCTGCTGTTGGGCGTCGGTTTTGCAATCACCGCATTTTCGCTGTGGCAAATGACTGCCTATTCGCTGACGATTGCGCAACAGGACATCGTCTGGCCGGGCGTGATCCAGGGTTTGGGCCTGGGGCTGGTATTCGTGCCGCTCAGTACCGCCACCTTTGCGACGCTGGCGCCGCACATGCGCGCGCAAGGCACCGCCATGTACAGCCTGATCCGCAACATCGGCAGCAGCATCGGCATTTCGCTGGTGCAAACGCTGCTGGTGCGCAATACGCAGATTGCCCACGCGTCGCTGACCGAACAAGTCACTATCGCCAATCCCGCTCTGTTCGATCCGGCGCTGGCCGCTTTCTACAACCTCGACAGCGGCGCCGGTTTCCTCAATAGCGAAGTCACGCGCCAGGCATCGATGATCGCCTATCTCGACGATTATTGGCTGATGCTGTGTTTGACGCTGTTGGTGATCCCGATGCTGTTGCTGATCCGACCGCCAAAAAAAGAGAGTGCGCCCAGCATCGACCATGCCGCAATGGAATAATCGAATGAACCAAATCATCAAATTCAAATCGAAGCTGGCGAGTTGCGTCTTGCTGCTGGGAATAAGCGGCTGCGTTGCCATTCCCGCCGACCGCATGGCCTTGCCGCAGCAAGACATGGCGCGCGCCCAGCTCGCCGCCAACATCAAACTGGCGCGCGACGGCTGGCCCGCAGCGCAATGGTGGAGCGGCTACGGCGATGCGCAATTGGATCGCTTGATCGCGCAAGCGCTGCAAGACAGTCCGACGCTGCAAGCCGCCGGCGCGCGTATCGGTTCGGCGCGCGCCGCCCTCAAGCAGGACACCAGCGCGCGCGGCCTGAACGTCGACTTCAGCGCCGACAGCAACCGCCAGCGCTATTCCGCCAACGGCTTGTTCCCGCCGCCCATCGGCGGCGCCTACTATACCGAAACCACGCCGCAAATCGTCGCCAGCTACGACGTCGACTGGTGGGGCAAGCACAAGGCCTTGATCGCTGCGGCGCTGGGTGAAATCAATGCCCGCCAGGCCGACTATGCGCAAGCCGAACGAACCCTGGCCGCCGCAGTCGCGCAAAGCTACTTTACGCTGCAGGGCGGCTGGGCGCGGCTGGACAACCTGCGCCATATGCAACAACTGCAATCGGAACTGGTGGCCGACAAGGTCAAGCGCATCGCCCACGGCGTCGCCGCCATCGATAGCGAGCGCCAGGCTGAAACGGAACTCGCCAATCTGAAGCAGCAAACGGCATTGCTGGAGACGCAAATCGCGCGCGAACGGGAAGCCCTGCGCGCGCTGCTCGGCGCCGACGCGCGCGCTTTGGAAGATATCGGCGCGCGTCCCTTGCCGGAACTGCCTGCAGCCTTGCCGCGCAGCCTGGGCATCGAATTGCTGGCGCGCCGCCCGGACTTGCAGGCGGCGCGCTGGCATGTGGAGGCGTCGCTCGAGCGCATCGAATCGGCCGAAGCGTCTTTTTATCCAGACATCAATTTGACCGCCTCCTTCGGCACCGATGCGGTCACGCTGGACAAGCTATTCAGCGCAGCCAGCCGCACGCTGTACTTCGGCCCGACCGTGACTTTGCCGCTGTTCGACAGCGGCCGCCTGAAAGCGCGCCTGGGCGCGGCGCGCACCCAACGCAACGAGTTGATCGCCGACTATAACCAGGCCGTAGTCAACGCCGTGCGCGAAGTGGCGCAAGAAGGCGTCAGCCTGCAAGGCTTGCAAAAGCAGCTCGACGAGCAAGCCGCCAGCGCCGCCGCCACCGACGCGCTGCTGCATAGCGTGGAGGCGCGTTACCAACGCGGGCTGGCCGATCGCGGCACGTTGTTGAGCGCCGAACTGGCGGTCGACCGCCAGCAAGACACGCGCCTGCAATTGAAGGATCAGCAATTGCTGACCAATGTCGCGTTGGTCAAGGCCTTGGGCGGCGGCTATCGAGCGCAAGTCGATCGAACCAACAGCGCCGCCGCGACCAAACAGGAATAATCAAAACGAAAATCGACTATGACAACGGAAACCAACTCCACCGCGCCGAATAATTCACCGGTTATCACGCAAGCCGAAACCGACGCCAGGAAACGCAAGCGCATTCTGGTCGGCATGACCGTGCTCTTTGTTGCAATCGGCGTCGCCTACGGCATCTATTACAAGCAAGTGTTGACGCAACAGGAAGAGACCGACAATGCCTACGTCGGCGGCAACCTCATCACGCTCACTTCGCAAGTGACCGGCAACGTGCAGGAAATCCGCGCCGACGAAACGCAAATGGTCAAGGCCGGCGCCGAATTGATCAAGCTCGACCCGCTCGACGCCGAACTGACGTTGCGCCAGGCCGAAGCGAAGCTCGGCAGCGCCGTGCGCCAACTTCGCCAGCGCTATGCCGACGTCGCGCAATACGACGCCGCCATTGCGCAACGCAAGCTGCTGCTGCAACAGGCAGAAGACGATCTGGCGCGACGCGCGCCGCTGGCCGCCGACCACACGCTTTCCGCCGAAGAAGTCACGCACGCGCGGCAGGCCGCCGCCGAAGCGAAGGCGGCGCTGGATGTCGCGCAAAGCCAGGCCGATGCGGCGCGCTCGAGCATCTCCGGCGTCAATCTGGCCGAGCATCCGAGCGTGCTGGCAGCCGAGGCCGATTTCATCCAGGCCTGGATAGCGGCGCGCCGCAACGCGATCCTGGCGCCGGTCTCCGGTTACGTTGCCAAGCGCAGCGTGCAGGTCGGCGCGCACATCACTCCCGGAACCGCGCTGCTGGCGATCGTGCCGATGGAGCAACTTTGGGTCGATGCCAACTTCAAGGAATCGGAACTGCAAAACCTGCGCGTCGGCCAGCCGGTCAGGATAGAAGCGGATATCTACGGCGGCAAGGTCGAGTACCACGGCAAACTGGTCGGCCTGTCGGCCGGAACCGGCAGCGCGTTTTCCCTGCTGCCGGCGCAAAACGCCACCGGCAACTGGATCAAGGTGGTGCAACGGGTGCCGGTGCGCATCGCGCTCGACCCAAAGGAATTGGCCGAACATCCATTGCGCATCGGCTTGTCGACCATCGCCACGGTCGATACGCACGACCGCAGCGGCGCGGTGCTGGGCGCTTCGATGCCGGCGCAGGCGGTATATTCGACCCAGGCGCTGAATCAGCCGATTGCGCAGGCGGAAGAAATGGCGAAGGGAATTGTGGCGCGTAATTTGATGAAGTAGGAGCTTGCCTAGACTTTTCGGGTTGATTCAATTTTTTGCGGCTAGGGAAACGCTTTCGCAAAAAGTCGGCAAAATCTTCGTCGTTCCTGCGAAGGCGGAATCCATAGTGAGGTAGGTCGAGCGTATACCCTATTGGTTCCCGCCTTCGCGCTGATCGTTACCCACAAGTCTTGGCGGTTAGGGCTTCCCCTCGCCCGCAGGCGGGAGAGGGGTGACGTACGCCACTTCAAGATGTGGATAACGATTAACGCCTGCGCGGGAATGACGGAGGGTTGCATTGAAGCCGAGTGACTTACCCACAAAATACTCAGACCTTTTTTACGCCGCTTTGAAGTAGTTTAATGCACGACCGAATAATTGACCGGCACCCACACATAACCTTTGCCTTCGGCCCGCACCCGTCCCAGCCCAGGGAAAGAGATATGCGCGCCGGCAACCAGGTAGCCGCCCTTGGCTGCGTCGCCATACGCCTTCTTGCGCTGCTCGATGCCGGCCTTGCTGTCGGAATCGAAAAACATCTTGGCTTCGGGATGTTCGAATTGCACCGCCGCGACGTGGATCAAATCGCCCCACACCACCAGCTTTTGGCCCTTGCTTTCGACCACGTAGGAAGTGTGGCCGGGAGTATGGCCGAAGCTGGCGTGCGAGGACACGCCCGGCACCAGTTCGCCATCGCCGTCGATTGGCTTGAATTTGCCGGCATCGATATACGGCTTCAAGGCCGCTTGCGCATGCTCGAAAGAATCCTTGCGATCTTTCGGCGCTTTATCCTTGTTCGCCTGGCTCAGCCAGTAGTCGGCTTCGCGCTTGTCGGCGCGCACGACGGCATTCGGAAACGCCGCCTTGTCGCCATCGAGCAAACCGCCGATGTGGTCGGAGTGGAAATGCGTGATATAGACTTCGTCCACCTGTTCCGGCTGATAACCGGCAGCTTTCAGGTTAGCAGCCAGATTGCCCAGCGTCGGGCCGAAGAACTTGCCGGCGCCGGTATCGACCAGCACCAATTTGGCGCCGGTATTGACCAGGAAACCGTTGAACGAGGTTTCTATCGGGCTTTTCAGGTAAGACTTGTCGAGCGCCTTCTTCAACGCTTCGGGCTTGGTGTCGGTCAACAGCTTTTCCGGCGGCAAATTGGTGGTGCCGTCGGACAGTGCAGTCACTTCGATATCGCCGACCAATACGCGATAAAAGCCGGGGCCATTGGTCTTGACTTCGGGCGCTGCGGCAGAGGCCGCATCGGCGACGAACATGGCGGCGACGGTGGCGATAGCCATCATGCCGGTGCGCAGAAAACGAAGATTCATCATCGGTATATCTCCTTGATTGGATTGCATTGCAATGCAATGCTGCCGGAGGATTTTACCGCGTATCCAGATTCTTCACTTTTGCTGCCATCCAAACAAAAGGCCGCCGGACTTGCATCCGGCGGCCTTGCGGACAACGTCGCTTTCGCTTACACGACGCCGCTCGGTTCCACTTGCAAAAGCTCGACCTTGGTAGTGCTCTCGGCGCCATGCATCCAGTTGACCAGCGTGCCGGACAAGAACCACAGCACCAGCGCAAATACGCCGAGCACGCCGACCAGACCGGCAAAGACCGTGAACTCGCCCGCATGCTCCGCATAAGCGCCGATGTAACCGGCCAACAGATTGGCGAAGAAGTTAATCAGGAACCACACGCCCATCATCAAACTGGCCAGACGCAAGGGCGCAAGTTTGGTGACCATCGACAAGCCGACCGGCGAAATGCACAGCTCGCCCATCGTATGGAACAAATAGGCCAAGACCAGCCAAATCATGCTCGCCTTGCCGCTCGCGTGTTGTTCAAACACGGCAGCCACCATGAACACGAAGCCGATTGCGGTCAACAGCAATCCCGTCACCATCTTGATCGGGGTCGGCATGGCTCGGCCCGTATTCGCCAATTTCACCCACAGCATGCCAAAGACCGGCGCCAGCAGCACGATGAACATCGGGTTGGCCGATTGGAACCAGCCGGCCGGCACTTCAAACGCGCCCAGCATGCGATCGGTCTTTTCCGACGCAAACAGATTCATCAAACCGCCGGCCTGTTCAAACGCGGTCCAGAACAACATGACAAAGACAAACAGCATGAAGATCACGCGCAGGCGGTCGTGCTCGTCTTGGGTCAATGGAACCTTGACGCCGCCGGCATTTTCCCTTGCGCGCTGCGCCGAGGGCTTGACGCCGAGATCGCCGAGGTAGCGGCGCGCCAGCGAAACCTGGATCAGGGCCGAGATGGTCATGCCGCAACCGGCGGCGATGTAGCCGAATTTCCAGCCGAATGCCGGGTTTTCGCCCAACGACGAGCACACCAGCGGCGCAATGAATGCGCCCAGATTGATGCCCATGTAAAAGATCGAAAAGGCGCTGTCGCGGCGGGCGTCGCCTTCTGGATACAAGGCCCCCACCATGGTCGAGATATTGGCCTTGAAAAAGCCGTTACCGATAATCATCAACAACAGGCCGGCGTAAAATATCGTCACGTCCTTGCCGATACTCGAAGCCAGGGTAAATTGGCCCGCCGCCATCACCAACGCGCCGATGATGACGGCCTTGCGTTGGCCGATGAAATTATCGGCCAGCCACCCGCCTAACATCGGCGTGAAGTAGACCAGGCCGGTATACCATCCGTAAAGCTGCAGCGCCGAACCGCGCGACCAGCCGAAACCGGGATTGGCCGATTCGGTCGCGGCTACCATCGACAGCACCAGCAAGGCGCGCATGCCGTAGTAGCTGAAGCGTTCCCACATCTCGGTTCCAAACAGCAAAAATAGCCCGCTCGGATGTCCAAGGAACTCGCCCTTGGGAATATTAAGTCCATTGCTCATAACCACTCCGTTTTCATTTAGTTTTTTTATCGGGCCGATGCCGGCCCTGTGCTGTTTCGTTCGCCTCGATGCGCCTCGCCCGCAATTCCGCGACAAACTGGGAAAACTCCTATCGGTAATCGTCGCCGATTCCACCGCGCTCACATTGCGGCTTCGATAGTTCGAGGAGGGTTGAAGATTCTTGCGCGGATGCGCGGGGAGTGCTCAAGCGCTGGAATAGCCGAGCGAAGGGATACCAAATGCGGAATTGGCAGAGGTCATCGTTTTCTCCTGATTTCCATGTAGCGCGCGCTCCTTGTGGGATTGCCGTACGGGGTTTGTCTATTTTTGCCGGTACTTTACCATGCAATTTTGATGCCCACTTGGATTTTGTAGAACCGACCCGCAGCTTTGCGTCGCAGGGGTGGTGCAGGCGTGGTGCAGGCGGCAAACCGGCTCTGCCGATTTGCATCTTGCATGCGTTGCACAATGCAATGATCGCCTTCTTGATGCAAGGGACGGGCCGCAGCCCGTCCGCTAATTTTGCTATATCTACAACGCCAGCCGCTGCCGCGCGGCCTGGTATTCCGCTTTCAAACGCTCGACCATTTCCGCCACCGTCAACACGTCGTCCATCAGGCCGACGCCTTGCCCGGCGCCCCAGATGTCGCGCCAGGCCTTGGCCTTGCTGCCACCGCCGGAACCGAAGTTCATCGCGCTCTTGTCGGCTTGCGGCAGGTTGTCGGGATCGAGCCCGGCGTTGACGATCGACTTTTTCAGGTAATTGCCATGCACGCCGGTAAACAGGTTGGTGTAGACGATATCGGCAGCGGAAGATTCGACGATCGCTTGGCGGTAGGCATCGTCGACATTCGATTCCACGGTCGCCAACCAGCGCGAGCCGATGTAGGCGAAATCCGCGCCCATCGCCAGCGCCGCCAATATCGCGTCGCCGGTCGCAATCGAGCCGGACAGCGCAATCGGGCCGTTGAAGAACTTGCGCACTTCGCCGACCAGCGCAAACGGCGACAACGCACCCGCATGGCCGCCGGCGCCGGCTGCCACCAGGATCAAGCCGTCGACGCCGGCTTCCAGCGCTTTCTTTGCGTGGCGAATCGAAATCACGTCGTGCAGCACGATGCCGCCGTAGCTATGGATCGCATCCAGCATTTCCTTGGGCGGCGCGCGCAGGCTGGAAATGATGATCGGGATTTGATGCTTGACGCACACTTCGACGTCGTGCGCGAGGCGATCATTCGATTGATGCACGATCTGGTTGACGGCAATCGGGCCGATGATCGCTTCGGGATGCTCTTCCTTATACGCAGCAAGGTCGGCCTGGATTTGCGTGAGCCAGGTATCGAGCAAGGCTGCCGGGCGCGCATTGAGCGCAGGGAAAGAGCCGACGATACCGGCCTTGCATTGGGCGGTGACCAAGGCCGGGCCGCTGGCGATAAACAGCGGCGAAGCGATCACGGGGAGCGCGAGATTTCGGAGTGCTGCGGGCAAATGGCTGTTGGGCATGGAGCGTCTCTCTAATAGTAGTTCAGTAGTCCGTCAAAGCGGTTGCGTTTTTCACGATTCCGGTTATGATGTTAAATGATGTTTTTAGAAAAAACAATGTTATTTTATGCCAACCAAGCAAACCAAACCGAAGATCGTCGACTTTCGCCAGGGCCAGGAAGAGTTGCACCGCGCACTGCGCGAAGGCATGCTCGATGCCGCCACCCGCTTGTTGACCGAGGAAGGCCCGGCTGCCCTCACGGTGCGCAAAGTGGCGGAAGCGGTTAACTGTTCGACCACCTTGCTGTATTCATTGTTTGGCGGCAAAGACGGACTCTCCAATGCGTTGTACCTGGAAGGTTTCGCCCGCTTGAAGCGGGAATTCGCGGCCAACCCGCCGCAATCGCATACCGCCGCCGGCAACCTCGGCTTGCAGCGCGTCACGACGCTGGCCGGGATCTATCACCGCTATGCGAAGCAAAATCCCAGCTATTACATGGTCATGTTCGGCGACGCGATGGCCGGCTTCGTGCCGCCGCTGGAGTCGCGCAAACAGGCGTGGGAATCGCTGGCGGTGCTGATCGATGCCTTCGACGAATGCATGCAAGCCGGCGCGCTGCCGCGCAGCAATCCGACCGACGCCGCCCGCCTGCTGTGGGCGGCCATGCATGGCGCGATCAGCCTGGAATTGAAAGGCTATTACCTGAAGACCGAACGCGCCGACGAATTATTCAACGCCGCCGTGCAAGCGGTGCTGCGCTCGCTGCAAGTCGGCCCCGACCCGCAAACCAACAAATAGGAGAACACCAGATGACCTATCAATGCTTCAACTTTTCCATTTCCGACAAGATCGCGCATCTGCGCTTGAATCGCCCGGATGCCTTGAATACGATGCAGCCGGTATTCTGGCGCGAATTGACGGAAATCGTCAGTGCCTTGCAGCGCATGGCCTCGGCGCGCGTGCTGGTGATTTCGTCGACCGGCAGGCACTTCAGCGCCGGCATGGCGCTGGACGTGTTCGGCGCCGATCCGGCGACCGGCGTCGCGTTGGACGACCGCAGCGCCGGCGGGCGCGCCAGCATCGCGCCGCTTTTGGCCGACATGCAACAGGCATTCTCCGCGATCGAACAATTGCGCATGCCGGTGATCGCCGCTATCCACGGCGGCTGCATCGGCGGCGGCGTCGACATGATTTGCGCCTGCGACATCCGGCTGGCAAGCGCCGACGCCTTTTTTTGCATCCAGGAAATCAACATCGGCATGACCGCCGACCTCGGCACGCTGCAACGCCTGCCCAAGCTGATCCCGGAAGGCATCGTGCACGAGTTGGCTTATACCGGGCGGCGTCTATTGGCGCAACGCGCGCTGGCGCTGGGTCTGGTCAACGAAATATTCGCCACGCAGGAGGAAATGGTGCATGCAGCGCTGCAGATGGCCAGGGAAATCGCCGAAAAACCGCCGGTGGCAATCTGGGGCAGCAAGCAAGCGATCCACTACGCGCGCGATCATTCGACCGACGACGCGCTCAAGCAAATGGGCTGGCTGCAATCGGGGATCTGGCAAAACGGTAATTTGATGGAGTCCTTCATGGCCAAGCAGCAGGGGCGCGCAGCGCAATTCGACGATTTGCCGCAACTGCATGCATTTGCCGACGCGCGATACACGTTGAAATAAGGGCGCCTCCTCAGCGATGGAGTCGGCTGCTTGTGCGTAAATGTTACAGGCGAAATTTTTAGGCGATTCGCTCTAGCCAAGCGCCGGCCATCTCGGCTATAGTGTATTTATATTGCATTGCACCATGCACTATTTTACCCGCCCAGACCTTGGGGAAACGCCACGCATAGAGAGAAGCCGAATGGAAACCGCTTTGATCGCCGGGAAGAACGTCCCGGAATTCGATAAGAATATTGCTGCCTGGTATCAAAAGGCGCGTCATCATCATCCTGACGACCCTTCCGAAGTCTTCATTATCGGCTTCCGCAATCAAGACCAGCTGGTTTATCGATACATCACGGTGCGCGGCAAGGGCCAGTATTTCGACACCATCAGTTTTCTCGAACAGTCCGGCTTCTTGCCGCTACCGACCGAAGTCGCGCTGCAAGTCGGACTGGATCAGGTGTATCACCATAACGCGCGCTGATTGCTGCAACGCAAGAGAGGTAGTTCATCGATTTTGCAGCATGTCGCCGACGACCTCGGCAGCGCCGGCGCGCACCAATTGTTCGACCGCCCACTGCGCCAGCTCGGTTTCGGACTTCTTCAGGAAGCGCTCGTTGGCGCTTGCGAACAGCCTGCCATCGCCCAGCAGCGGCGGCAAATCCGCCAGCGCCAGCGTTTGCCGTTCCAGCAGCAGGAATTTGAGCATCACCTTGACCGCATTTTGCGCATTGCGCACCGGGTCGGCGACGAAATAATCGATGCGCGAAAACGCCGTATCCAGCGCTTTTTGCACGCCGGAAAACGGCGCGCCGTGGCCGGGTATCACCAGCTGCACATCGAGGCCGGCGATCAACTCCAGCGTCGCGCGCGCTTCGGCGAAACCCGATTCGCCATCGAGTTCCGGGAAAATCACGCCGAAGCCGTTTTCCCACAGCGCGTCGGCGGAAATCAGGATGCGCTCTTCGGCGCAATAGAAAATCAGCGAATGCGGATCGTGGCCGGGCGCGCCCAGCGCTTGCCAGCTCATGCCGCCCAACAGCAACTCGTCGCCCGGCGATAGCGTGGCGTCGAAGGAAAAGCGCTCGCATTGCTGGCCGGTCGCGGCATAGGTCAAGGCGGCGCTGTCCCACACCCGCACCTTTTCGGCTTCCGCCGCCGGGATCGCGGTGCGGCACACGTAGGTTTGCTGCAACAGCGCGTTGCCGCCGCAATGGTCCGAATGCAGATGCGTATTGACCAGGAAATCCAGAGGCCGGCCGGCCAGCGCGTGCTGCACCAGCGCCAGGGTTTGCGGCGCGTGGGTGGCGTAGCCGCTATCGACCAAGGCAGTCTGTTGCGGGCCGGTGAACAGGATATTGTTCGACGACAGCCAGCCGCGTTCGAGCACTTGCATGGTCGGCGGCAATAGCGATTCGACACTCATGACGCAGCTCCTTGTTTGGCGAGCGACTGCCGTTGCAGGATGTCGACCCACACCGCGCGCTTCGCCGCTTCGCCTGAGCGGCTCCAGTGGACGATTTCGTCGAGGGTGCGGAAGCATCCTTCGCACAAGCCGCTATGCTGGTTGACCCGGCACACGTTGACGCAAGGCGACGGCACCTCGCCGCCGTCCTCGAACGGATCGAAGTCGGGCAGCGGCGGCGTTTGCAGGTTCGAACTCATGCGCCGGCGGCGCGCCTGGCGGCGATTGCGTTGCCGGCGCGGCTGACCGCTTTGCGTCCCAGGTGTCGCGAAATGAATTGACCGGCGTCGACCACCGCATCCAGATCGATGCCGGTGGCAATGCCCAAGCCGTGCAACAGGTACAGCACATCTTCCGAGGCGACGTTGCCGGTCGCGCCTTTCGCATACGGGCAGCCGCCCAAACCGGCCACCGACGAATGGAAAATTGCGACGCCGACTTCCAGGCTGGCGTAGATATTCGCCAGCGCCTGGCCGTAGGTATCGTGAAAATGGCCGGATAATTGTGCCAGCGGAAATTCGCGCGCCACGCGCTCGAATACCTGCTGCACCTGGCGCGCCGTGCCGACGCCGATGGTGTCGGCGATATCGATCTCGTCGCAACCAAGGTCGCGCAGGCGTTGCACCACGTCGGCCACGCTGTCGGCGCCGACCGCGCCCTGGTACGGGCAGCCGAACGCGCAACTGACGCTGCCGCGCAAGCGCAGCTTGTGCTGCTTGGCCGCTTGCGCCACTTCGCGGAAACGCTCGATCGATTCGGCAATCGAGCAATTGATATTCTTTTGCGAAAACGCTTCCGACGCCGAGCCGAAAATCACCACTTCGTCGGCGCGCGCCGCCACGGCGGCTTCAAAGCCTTTCATATTCGGCACCAGCGCCGAATAGAGGACGCCCGGCTTGCGCGCAATCGCCGCCATCACTTCGGTCGACGTCGCCATCTGCGGCACCCATTTCGGCGACACGAAGGAGGCTGCCTCGATGTTGACGAAACCGGCCTGCGAGAGGCGGTCGACCAGCGCGATCTTGACCTCGGCGGAGATGGTTTCCTTTTCGTTTTGCAGGCCGTCGCGCGGGCCGACTTCGACCAGCTTGACTTGTTTCGGTAATGCGTTGATAGCCATTTCAATATCCTTTAATACGGTCGACCACGCCGGCCACCGCTTCGCCGCGTTGCAGCGCGCGGATTTTCTCGGCGATTTGCAGTGCGCTTTCGTCGCGCAGCGTCAACGCCGCCATGTGCGGCGTCAACGTGATGCGCGGCTCTTGCCAAAACGGGTGCTGCGCCGGCAGCGGTTCTTCATCGAACACATCCAGCGTGGCCGCCGCGATATGCCCATCTTGCACCAATTCCAGCAAATCCGCTTCGACCAGATGGCCGCCGCGCGCGACGTTGATCAGGTACGATCCCTTGGGCATCCTGGCGAGATTGACGCGCCCGAGGATGCCGCTGGTTTCCGCCGTCAGCGGCAGCACGCAGACGACCACGCGCGAGCCGCGCAAAAATGCATCCAGGCCGTCGCTGCCGGAAAAGCATTCGATGCCCGGCAATGCCTTCGGGCTGCGGCTCCAGCCGCGCAATGGAAATTCAAAATGCGCCAGCGCGTCGGCAATGCGCTGGCCGAGCAAGCCCATGCCGAGGATGCCGACGCTGAATTCGGATTTTTTATGCGGCTTCAGGAAGCGCCATTGATGCGCGCGCGCCTGTGCGTCGAATTGATCGAAGCGGCGGAAATAGCGCAGCACCGCATGCGTCACATATTCGGCCATTTGCATGCCCATGCCGGCATCGTCGAGCCGGACGATCGGCACGCCGGCAGGCAAGCCATCGCCCAGTTGCAGGATCGCGTCGACGCCGGCGCCGATGTTGAAGATCGCCTTCAGATCGCGGCGCGTGGCTTGCTGCGGCGCCAGCATGTGCAGCGGCGGCTTCCACACCACCGCGTAGTCTGCCGGGCCATCGTCGCCTTCTTGCCAAATCCTGAACTCGGCTTCGGGCATCGCCTGGAGGAACGCGCGCTGCCATGCTTCCGGGTTGCTGGCCGGCGCATGAAACAAGATGCGCGTCATTTTTTCTTGCTCTCGCCAGCGACTTTGAACGACAGCAATTGCGCGCCTTCGGCCACCTGGTCGCCGACTGCGTACAGCAATTCGTCGACTTCGCCATCGCTCGGCGCGGCTATCGTATGCTCCATCTTCATCGCTTCCATAATCAACAGCGGCGTGCCCTTGTCGACCTTGGCGCCGGCTGCCACCAGCACGGCGACGATCTTGCCAGGCATCGGCGCGGTCAAACGCCCTCCTTCGGCCTCGGCTTCGCCGGCATGCGCCAGTGGATCGGTGCAAACCAGCGCGACATGCGCGCCGCCGGTAAATACGTGGAAGGTTTCGCCGTCGCGCACCACGTTGCCTTGCACCGTATGCTCGCCCAGCTTTAGCGTGAAGTGCGTGCCGTGCTGCGCGGCAATCGACATGTGCGCGTGGTCGCCGCCGGAAGCGATATCCCAGCCGTCGGCGCGATAAGTAACGCCCACCGGATAGGCGTGGCCTTCGTCGGCATAATCCAGGTTGCGCTGCAACGCGCTATTCAAGCGCCAGCCGCTGGCGTCGGCCCACGGCTCGCCGCCGCCGTGACGTTCCGACGCGAGCAAGGCAGCCGCAGCCAGCGCCAGCACCGGCAAACCGGCTTTGGCGGTGGCCGGGAACAAGGTATCGTGATGGCGCTCGATCAAGCCGGTATCCAGATCGGCGCTGGCGAACGGCTGGCTGGCGATCAAGCGCTGCAAGAACGCGATGTTGCTGGCCAGGCCGACGATCTGGTATTCCGACAAAGCTTGCGCCATGCGCGCCAGCGCCTGTTGGCGGTCGTGGCCCCAGACGATCAGCTTGGCGATCATCGGGTCGTAGAACGGTGAGATCGCGTCGCCCTGGCGCACGCCGGAATCGATGCGCACGGCTGCCGGCGTGGCGGCATGACCCTCGTCGCCCAACCTGAAGCTGACTGCGTTCGGCGTATGCATGTGGCGCAAGGCGCCGATCGACGGCAGGAAACCCTTCTCTGGATTTTCCGCATACACCCGCGCTTCGATCGCATGGCCGTTGATCGCCAACTCGGCTTGTTGCAGCGGCAGGCGCTGGCCGGCGGCGACACGCAATTGCCATTCGACCAGATCGAGGCCGGTAATCATTTCGGTGACCGGATGTTCGACTTGCAGGCGCGTATTCATTTCCATGAAATAGAACGAGCCGTCTTGATTGGCGATGAATTCGACGGTGCCGGCGCCGACATAGCCGACTGCCTTGGCGGCAGCCACCGCCGCTTCGCCCATCGCGCTGCGGCGCTCTTGCGTCATGCCGGGCGCGGGCGCTTCTTCCAGCACTTTTTGATGGCGGCGCTGCACCGAGCAATCGCGCTCGAACAGATACACGCAATCGCCGTGGCTGTCGGCGAACACCTGAATTTCAATATGGCGCGGACGGGTCAGGTATTTTTCGACCAGCACCTTGTCGTCGCCGAAGCTGTTGATCGCCTCGCGCTTGCAAGATGCCAGCGCCGCCTTGAAATCGGCGCTGCGTTCGACGATGCGCATGCCCTTGCCGCCGCCGCCGGCGCTGGCTTTCAACAGCACCGGATAAGCGATACGGTCGGCCTGGGTTTGCAGAAATTCCGCATCCTGATCGTCGCCGTGGTAGCCGGGAACCAGCGGCACCTTGGCGCTTTCCATCAAGGACTTGGCGGCGGACTTGGAACCCATCGCGCGGATTGCCGAAGCCGGCGGGCCGATGAACACCAGGCCCGCTTGTGCGCAGGCATCGGCGAAGGCGGCGTTTTCCGACAGGAAGCCGTAGCCCGGATGGATCGCCTGCGCGCCGCTCGCCAACGCGACTTCGATGATCTTGTCGGCGCGCAGATAACTTTCCTTGGCCGCCGGCGGGCCGATCAACACCGCCTCGTCGCAGACCGCGACATGCTTGGCCGATGCGTCCGCTTCGGAATAGACGGCAACCGTCTTGATGCCCATGCGGCGCGCGGTGGCCGCTACCCGGCAAGCGATTTCGCCGCGATTGGCAATCAGGATTTTCGTGAACATTTGTTTTCCTTTAATGCGTTCAGTGCGCCGCTGCGCTCCGGCGTCGGCGTCGATATTGTTATTAAGAACCGCTTGCCTGCATCGAAGCCCGCTGCGCTTCGGCAAAGCGAATCAGCTGCGGGAAAAACTCATCGAATCCATCACATAGGAATGCATAGTTTTCCCGCACATCCAGCAAGCCATCGCGCAATAGGTCTCCGTTGCGCGACAGCCGTCTGGAAATTCTGCGCACCGTCGTCTCGAAACCGGCGATATCCCGATACGACCCCAGCCAATCCTCGTCCACAATCATCGGCACGATTTCGGCCAACCGCTGCGGCAGCAGCGCGCGGTTTTCAAGCAGCGCCCGGTAGAAATCGCCGATGAAATCGTCCAGCGGTATGCCGCAATACGACGACCAGTTCTGCGCCAGCGCGTGGTCGTAAAACACATCCAGCACGATCCCCGCAAAGCGCCGCCGTCCGCTCTCGAACTTTTGCCGCGCCGCCTTGACGACGGGATGGCTGTCGGTATAGGCATCGACCTTGCGATGGATAAGGATTTCCGTCTCCACCTCGGCGCCATACTTGCCGGCAAAATCCGCCTTGACGAAGTCGCCCAGCATCGCGCCCAACATCGCGCGATCGCTGTGCCGCGCCAGATAAATGTGCGCCAGATAATTCATGCATGCCTAAGAAGCGGGCACGCATATCGGCGACACATTATTTGTCGGAGCCGTCGCAATGCGCATCGACTTTCTTGCCCAGCGGGCGCAAGCCCAGCTTGGTCAGCAGCGCTTGATCCTGCTCGACTTCCGGGTTGCCGGTGGTCAGCAATTTGTCGCCATAGAAAATCGAATTGGCGCCGGCCAAAAAGCACAAGGCCTGGATCGCCTCGCCCATCTGGCGTCGTCCTGCCGATAAACGCACGCGCGCCTTCGGCATCGTGATGCGCGCCACTGCGATGGTGCGCACGAATTCGAACGGGTCGATCTGATCGATGCCATGCAAGGGCGTGCCTTCCACTTGCACCAGGTTATTCACCGGCACCGATTCGGGATACGGATCGAGGTTCGCCAATTGCGCGATCAAGCCGGCGCGCTGCAAGCGCGATTCGCCCAGGCCGACGATGCCGCCGCAGCAGACCTTGATGCCGGCGCCGCGCACGCGACCCAGCGTATCGATGCGGTCTTGATACTCGCGCGTCGAAATGATGTTGTTGTAGAACTCCGGCGCAGTATCGAGGTTGTGGTTGTAATAGTCGAGGCCGGCGTCTTTCAATTTTTCCGCCTGGCCTTCGCCCAGCATGCCCAACGTCGCGCAAGTTTCCAAACCGAGTGCCTTGACGCCGCGCACCATCTCTTCGACGTGTTCCAGATCGCGGTCCTTCGGTTCGCGCCAGGCAGCGCCCATGCAAAAGCGCGTCGCGCCGCTCTCCTTGGCTTGGCGCGCGGCATCCAGAACGCTTTCCAGCGGCAGGATTTTCTGCGCGGTGACGCCGGCCTCGTGATGCGCCGATTGCGGGCAATAGCCGCAATCTTCGGAGCAACCGCCGGTCTTGATCGACAGCAGCGTCGCCAATTCCACTTCGGTCGGATCGAAATTTTCGCGATGCACTTGCTGCGCGCGGAATAGCAAATCGTTAAACGGCAGATCGAACAGGGCGGCGATATCTTCCACCGACCAGGCGTCGGCGACGATGACCGGAATTGCAGCGGCGGCAGCGGCGGGATGGAATGTAACGGGATGCGACGACATAATCAGTTTCCTCACTCAATCAATCAATTCATTGTTTTTACAGACGATTGGCCGGCCAGTCCGGCAATCTCGAAAAATCCAGGTAACGCGCCGCCGCAGCGGCAGAAGCCACCGGCAAGCGCGGCACGTAACCGAGCAGCGGCGCATCCAGACGCGCCTGCAATGCTTCCAGGTTGGCCTCGGCGTGGCGCATTTGCGGATCGATCAGGTTGGCGGCCCAGCCGCCGATTTTCAAGCCGCGCGCCATGATCGCCTCGGCGGTCAACAACGCATGGCTGATGCAGCCGAGCCGCAAGCCGACCACCAACACCACCGGCAAGCCCAGTTGCTGCGCCAGGTCGGCAGTATCGAAATCGTCCGACAAGGGCACGCGGAAGCCGCCGACGCCTTCGACCACCACGGCGTCCGCCAATTCGGCAATCCTGGCGTGGCAGGCGAGTATATGCGCGCCATCGATGCGCACGCCTTGCAAGGCGGCTGCCCGATGCGGCGCGGTGGCTTCGCGCAATAGATACGGCACGGCCAATTCCTGCGGCAACTGCACATTGGCCGCCGCTGCCAGGCGATCGGCATCGTCGTTATGCAGCACGCCGTCACGCATTTCAGCGCCGGCGGCGACCGTCTTCATGCCGGCGGCTTGCACGCCTGCTTGCACCAATCCATGCAGCAAGGCCGAAGAAATCAGGGTCTTGCCGATCTCGGTATCGGTGCCGGTGACGAAACATTGAAAACGCGCTGTCATGTCAGGCTGCCTTTTCCGCTTCTTGTATTTCCAGCGCATTCAATGCCGCCACCACTTGCGCAACTTCCTCTTTCGTATGCGCCGCCGACAGCGTCACCCGCAAGCGCGCAGTGTCCGGCGGCACGGTCGGCGGGCGGATCGCCGGCACCCACAGTCCTTGCGCGAACAAGGCGGCGGCGGCGAGCATCGCATCGTCGTTGGCGCCGACGATCACCGGCTGAATTGCCGTATCGGAAGGCATCAGTTGCCAGCGCCGCAAGCGCAAGCCGCTGCGAATTTGTGCGATCAGGCTTTGCAGATGCGCGCGCCGTTGCCGGCCTTCTGCGCCGCCGATGATGTCCAGACTGGCGAGCAATGCATGCGCCAGCGCCGGAGCTGCCGCAGTGGTGTAGATGTAGGGGCGCGCCCGTTGCACCAGCCATTCGATCACGCTGGCGTGCGCGGCGACGAATGCGCCGCCGACGCCAGCCGCTTTGCTGAGCGTGCCCATGTAGACCAGGTTGGTCGAACGCAAATTGAAATGCTCCAACGCGCCGCGTCCGTTTTCACCCAGCACGCCGAAGCCGTGCGCATCGTCGACCACCAGCCACGCGCCATGCCGCTCGCACAAGGCCAGCAAGGCGGGCAAGGCAGCCAGATCGCCATCCATGCTGAAGACGCTGTCGGTGACCACGATCTTGGTCGGCGCGCTGCTGGCCGCCAGCAGGTTCGCCAGACTTTCCAGGTCGGCGTGCGGATAGACCTGCACCTTGGCGCGCGACAGGCGCGCGCCGTCGATGATCGACGCATGGTTCAGCGCCTCGGAAAATATTTCCGCGCCGGGCGTGGCCAGCGCCGTCAACACCGCCAGATTGGCCATGTAGCCGGTGCAGAAATACAGCGCGCCCGCCGCTTCCACCTGCGGCGACATGAATTGCGCCAGACGCTCTTCCAGCAGCGCATGCGCACGGGTGTGGCCGCTAATCAAGTGCGAAGCGCCGCTGCCGACGCCATACAGGCTGGCGCCTTCGCGCAGGGCTTCGACCAGGCGCGGGTGCGAGGCCAGGCCGAGATAATCGTTGCTGCAAAACGCCAGCATCTCGCGGCCATCGACTTGCACGCGCGGCGCGCACGGCGTTTCCGCCACGCGGCGACGGCGGCGCAAGGCCTGCCGGTCGACTTGCTGCAAGTTGCTTTCCAACGCGGCGATCAAGGGATTCGGATTGCTCATGCTGCGATCACTTTTTCAAATACTTTCTGGACACTGGCCGCCAAACCGGCGATTTCGGCATCGTCGAGGATGTAAGGCGGCATCAGATAAACGGTGCGTCCGATCGGACGCAGCAATAATTCGTGTTGCAACGCGGTGCTGAAGAAACGGCGCGAAAAAGTCGCCGCCGCTTGCGCATCGTCGACGACCGCGTCAAAGGCCCAGATCATGCCGCGCCGGCGGAAATTGCTGACTTGCGCATGCTGCGCCAGCGGCGCGAGCGCGGCGGTCAATTTTTCCGCCTTGACGCGATTGGCCGCCAGCACGTCGTCTTCATCGAAGATCGCCAGCGTCGCCAACGCGGCGCGGCAAGCCAGCGGATTGCCGGTGTACGAATGCGAATGCAGGAAGCCGCGCCGCACATCGGCATCGTAAAAGCCCTGGTAAATCGCGTCGCGCGTCATCACCAGCGACAGCGGCAGATAGCCGCCGCTGATGCCTTTCGACAGGCAGACGAAATCCGGCCAGATGCCCGCTTGTTCGCACGCAAAAAAAGTGCCGGTGCGTCCGCAGCCGACCGCGATTTCATCGGCAATCAAATGCACGTTATAGCGGTCGCATAGCGCCCGCACTTCAGTCAGATAAACCGGATCGTACATTGCCATGCCGGCTGCGCATTGCACCAAGGGTTCGACGATGACGGCGGCGATCCGTTCGCTGCGCTGCTCAAACAAGGCCCGCAGATGTTGCGCGGCGCGCCGGGCGACGTCGCTTGCGCTCTCGCCGGGTTGCGCGTTGCGCGCATCGGGCGCGTCGACCACATGCACCGCTTGCAGCATCGGCCCGTAGGCCTCGCGAAACAGCGGCACGTCGGTTACCGCCAAGGCGCCGATGGTTTCGCCGTGATAGCTGCCCTTCAAGCAAACGAATTCGCGCTTCTCGCTCTTGCCGGCATTGCGCCACGCGTGAAAACTCATCTTCAACGCGATCTCGACCGCCGACGCGCCGTCGGACGCGTAGAAGCAATGGCCCAAGACGCCGCCGGTCAACGCCGCCAATTGCTCGGACAGGCGCACTACCGGCTCATGCGTAAAGCCGGCCAGCATCGCGTGTTCGAGCCGATCCAGTTGATCCTTCAAGGCCGCGTTGATGCGCGGATTGGCATGCCCGAACAGGTTGACCCACCAGGAGCTGATCGCATCCAGATAACGCCGCCCGTCGGTGTCGTACAGCCAAGCGCCGCGTCCATGCGACACCGGCACCAGCGGCACGCTTTCGTGATGCTGCATTTGTGTGCATGGATGCCAGACGCTATGCAAACTGCGCTTGACCCAATCGGCTTGTTGATTCGACTCCAATACTGCTCCAATTCAATTATTCAACCAACCCGGTTTGCGCTTTTCCAAAAACGAACGCACGCCTTCGCGCCCTTCGTCCGATGCGCGAATCACCGCGATCCGTTCCGCCGTGTCGGCAATCAACGCCTCCGTCAACGGCGCACCGGCGATATCGCGCACCAGGCATTTGGCTTCCTTCACCGCGTTCGGACTGGCCGCCAGCAGCGCTTTCACGATGTCGTCGACCGCTGCATCCAGCGCATCGGCCTTGACCACCGCGTGCACGAAACCGATCCGGTGTGCTTCCTGCGCCGAAAAACGCTCGGCGGTCAGGAAATAGCGGCGCGCCGCATTTTCGCCCATCGCCTTGATGACATACGGCGAAATGGTCGCCGGAATCAAGCCGAGCTTGACTTCGGACAAGCAGAAATTCGCCTCTTCCACCGTCACCGCGATATCGCACGCAGCCACCAGGCCCATGCCGCCGGCATAGCAATCGCCTTGCACCTTGGCCACCACCGGCTTCGGACAAGTGTAGATGGTGCGCAGCATTTCTGCCAATTGTGCCGCATCCGCGCGATTTTCGTCGTGCGTGTAGCCGGCCATCTTTTTCATCCAGTTCAGGTCGGCGCCTGCGCAAAAGGCCGGGCCATGCGCGGCCAGCACGATTGCGCGCACGTCGGCGGCAGCGCCCAGCGCACGAAAGACGTCGGTGATTTCGGCAATCGTGGTTTCGTTGAACGCGTTGCGGACTTCGGCGCGGCTCAAATGTATCACGGCCAGCGCCCCGCTGCGGCTACAGGTCAGGGTCGAATAAGTCATAGTATTGCCAATAAAATAATGATCATCGCTATCGTCGTCAAACCATAGCGAAATTGCCCGCTACATGCGGAATATGCCGAATTTGGTTTCCGGGATCGGCGCATTCAACGAAGCGCTCAAACCCAGGCCAAGCACCATGCGCGTATCCGCCGGATCGATCACGCCGTCGTCCCACAGGCGCGCGGTCGCATAGTACGGATGGCCTTGATGCTCGTATTGCTCGCGGATCGGTTGCTTGAAAGTCTCTTCTTCTTCCTTGCTCCAAGAGCCGCCCTTGCCTTCGATGCCGTCGCGCTTGACGGTCGCCAGCACGCTGGCGGCCTGGTCGCCGCCCATCACCGAAATGCGCGCGTTCGGCCACATCCACAGGAAGCGCGGCGAATACGCGCGTCCGCACATGCCATAGTTGCCAGCGCCGAAGCTGCCGCCGATGATGACCGTGAATTTCGGCACGGCGGCGGTGGCGACGGCGGTCACCATCTTCGCGCCATTGCGCGCGATGCCTTCGTTTTCATACTTGCGTCCAACCATGAAGCCGGTGATGTTTTGCAGGAACACCAGCGGTATCTTGCGCTGGCAGCACAATTCGATGAAATGCGCGCCCTTCAAGGCCGACTCGGAAAACAGGATGCCATTGTTGGCGATGATGCCGACCGGCATGCCGAAGATATGCGCAAAGCCGCAGATCAAGGTGGTGCCGTAGCGCGCCTTGAATTCGTCGAACTCGCTGCCGTCGACCACGCGCGCAATCACTTCGCGCACGTCGAATGGCTTGCGCGTATCGACCGGGATCACGCCGTACAATTCCTGCGCCGGATATTTCGGCTCGACCGGCTCGCGCACCGCCATCTCGTGCTTCTTTTGCCGATTCAGGTTGGATACGATCTTGCGCGCCAGCGACAGCGCGTGCAGGTCGTTTTGCGCCAGATGATCGACCACGCCGGACAAGCGCGTATGCACGTCGCCGCCGCCCAGGTCTTCGGCGCTGACCACTTCGCCGGTGGCCGCCTTCACCAGCGGCGGGCCGCCGAGGAAAATCGTGCCCTGTTCCTTGACGATGATCGATTCGTCGCTCATCGCCGGCACATACGCGCCGCCGGCAGTGCAAGAACCCATGACCACCGCAATTTGCGGAATCCCTTGTGCCGACAGGTTGGCTTGATTGTAAAAAATGCGGCCGAAATGATCGCGGTCGGGAAACACATCGTCCTGGTTCGGCAAATTTGCGCCGCCGCTATCGACCAGGTAAATGCAGGGCAAGCGGTTTTGTTCGGCGATTTCCTGCGCGCGCAAATGCTTCTTGACCGTCAGCGGGTAATAAGTGCCGCCCTTGACGGTGGCGTCGTTGCAGACGATCACGCATTCCTGCCCAGCCACGCGACCAATGCCGGTGATGATGCCGGCTGCGGGCGCGGCATTGTGATACATCTCGTAAGCTGCCAATTGCGAAAATTCCAGGAAGGGCGTGCCGGGATCGAGCAGATTTTGCACACGTTCGCGCGGCAGCAGCTTGCCGCGCGCGGCGTGCTTCTTGCGCGCGTCCTCGCCGCCGCCCTGCGCCACTTTTGCCACCTTGGCGCGCAAGTCGTCGACCAGCGCCTGCATCGCTGCGGCATTTTGCTTGAAGTCGTCGGCCCGGCTATTGAGTTTTGAATCGAGAATCGTCATTTATTTTCTTTCTGGAAAACTGCCATCCACATACAGCCATTGCCCCTGCTCGCGCACGAAACGGCTGATTTCGTGCAAGCGCTGCGCGCGCCCATCCACCTTGTGGCGGGCGACAAATTCGACGCTGGCCTGATCTTGCTGCGCCGTGTGCCGCCGCACTTCCAGCCCCAGCCACTTGCCGCCGTCGTCGCTTTGCAAATCCGCCAGGCTGGGACGGGTGCGCTCGTCCCAGGTGCGATGCACGAACTCCCACTCGCCTTTGACAAAGGCGCTATAACGCGCCCGCATCAATTTTTCGGCAGTCTCGGCCAGCGCGCCGCGATGATACGGTTCGCAGCATGTCGCGTAGTTGCCGCCGCCGCATGGGCAGGCGTCAGCCGCAGCAACTTTGCGCTTCGCCATTCAGGCCTTTTTTTCTTTTTCCGCGACCGGAGCGCCTGCCGCTTTCCATGCGCCAAAGCCGCCCGCGATATCGGCCACCGGCGTCAAACCCATGTCTTGCACGGTCTTGGTGGTCAATGCGCTGCGCCAGCCGGCGGCGCAAAAGAAGATGAATTCCTTGGCTTCGCCGAACACCGGCTTGAAATACGGCGAATCCGGGTCGACCCAGAATTCGATCATGCCGCGCGGCGCGTGATAAGCGCCGGGGATCACGCCTTCGCGTTCCAGCTCGCGGATATCGCGGATGTCGACGAATTGCACATTCGGGTCGCTCAACTTGGCTTGCGCTTCTGCCACTGTGTAAGTCTTGATCTGCGCGCTGGCTTCGTCGACCAATGCCTTGTAGCCTTTTTTCATTGTCATTGCGGTCTCCTTGATTTTAAAGCTTGTTTAACATTTAGAGATTCCATTTGGAACTCCAATAATGGTGTGCAACTGAGTAAGGTCAGCTAACGACTATGTCGATTGGCCGATTACTTTTTGCATTCAACTCGTTCGCCTTAGTTAGCGCATCTTCTTTCGTATTAAAGGGTCCCTTGGTTTGGCATCTATAGCTGAAAAGAGGGAACCAAAGAATAGTGGGGATTGAGCGAACATGCCACGGTTCGCTCTTGCGGTATTGCAAAATCCACCACTTCGATATCATTGACATTTATCTAAATACTGCCGTTCATCAAAAACGATTCCAACTGGTCGAAGCGGTCGAAACCCCAGAACGGTTCGCCATCGACGATGACGTAGGGCGAGCCGAATACCTTGTTCTGCAATGCCCGCTCGACATTGTTTTTCAATTGCTCCTTGATCGGCGCGCTATTCAAGCCTTCCAGCATGGCTGCCGCATCCAGTCCTTGCTTTTCCGCGAGGTGCTGCAAGTTGGCCGGATCGCCGATGTCGATGCCGTCGACGAAATAGGCTTGGTAAGCCGCCTTGGCAAAGGCAATCGCCGGTTCCGCGCCGACCGTTTGCTGCAGCCACACCATCGCGCGCGCAGCCGATTGCGTCGCAATCGGGAAAGTCGCCGGCTGCCGGAACGGGATGCCGTGGAAGCGCGCGCTGCGCAGGAAGTCGTGCAATGCATACTCGCCCTTCAACGGAATCATCGTCAACGGCATGCTGCCGCTGACCTTGAATACCGCGCCCAAAAGGATCGGCGTCCAGTTGACCTTGCGCCGATACTTGGCCGCCAATGCATCGATGCGCATCGCCGCGAAATATCCGTACGGAGAAGAAAAATCGAAATAGAAATCGAGATCGCCAGCCATAGTCGTCCCTCCCTGTCTGCGTTGAGATCGGATCAGGCCAGCGCCCGCCCGATCAATATTTTCTGGATATCGCTGGTGCCTTCGTAGATCTGGCACACGCGCACGTCGCGATAAATGCGCTCGACCGGGAAGTCGCTCACGTAGCCGTAACCGCCGTGAATCTGGATTGCGTCCGAACAGACGCGTTCCGCCATTTCGCTGGCGAACAACTTGGCCATCGCCGCTTCCTTCAGGCACGGCTTGCCGGCATCTTTCATGCTGGCAGCGTGCCAGATCAATTGGCGCGCCGCTTCGATCTGCGTCGCCATGTCGGCCAGCTTGAATTGCACCGCCTGATGCTCGAACAAGGTCTGGCCGAAGCTGGTGCGCTCCTTCGCATACGCCAGCGCCGCGTCGAACGCCGCGCGCGCCATGCCGACCGACTGCGAGGCGATGCCGATGCGCCCGCCTTCCAGGCCGGACAATGCAATCTTGTAGCCCTGCCCTTCTTCGCCGATCAGGTTTTGCGCCGGGATGCGGCAATTTTCGAACAGGATTTGCGCGGTGTCCGACGAATGCTGACCCAGCTTTTCTTCCAGCCGCGCGACGATGTAGCCGGGCGTCTTGGTCGGCACCCAAAAGGCGCTGATGCCTTTCTTGCCGGCTGCCTTGTCGGTGACTGCCATCACGATGGCGACATCCGCATGCTTGCCGCTGGTGATGAATTGCTTGACGCCATTCAGCACATAGTGGTCGCCATCCCTGGTCGCGGTGGTGCGCAGCGTTGAAGCATCACTGCCGGCGTGCGGCTCGGTCAGGCAAAATGCACCGAGCATCTCGCCTTGCGCCAGCGGCCGCAGCCACTGTTCTTTTTGCGCGGCGTTGGCGTACATCATCGCGATGCTGCACACCGGGCAATTGTTGACCGAGATCACGGTCGAGGTGCCGCCGTCGCCGGCTGCAATTTCTTCCAATACCAGCGCCAGCGACACGTAGTCGAGGCCAGCGCCGCCCAATTCTTCCGGCACCGCGACGCCATACGCGCCCAGCGCTGCCAGCCCGTGCAATTCTTCTTGCGGGAAATGATGCTCCCGGTCCCAGCGCGCGGCATTGGGCGCCAGGCGTTCTTGCGCAAACGCGCGCAGCGCGTCGCGGATCATTTCGTGTTGTTCTGATAAAACCATATGGAGACTCGTTGCCTGCTGTGATCGGCTAGGCTGCGCTTGGGGTTACCAAGGCAGGTTTTCGCCGCTGTGATTGAAAAAACCGCCGCTGTCTGTCCGCTTGCGTTCGGCCAGCACGCGCAGCATGTCGGCCACCGATCGTTCTGCCGAAACTGCTGCATGCGGCCCGCCCATGTCGGTTTGCACCCAACCGGGACTGATGGCGATCAAGGTCGCTTTCGGATAATCGGCGGCAGCGCTCTTGACCACCATGTTCAACGCCGCCTTCGAGGCCCGGTACAGCCACGATCTGCCGCTCGATGTCGCGCCGGCAATGCTGCCCAAGCCGCTGGAAATGAACGCGAACTTCCCGCCGGCATCTTCGACCAGCGGCGTCACCAGCGGGATCGCCTGCATCGCGCCCAGCACATTGGTGTGCATGATGGCGTCGAAGTCGGCAACGGTCGGCGGCTCGTGCGCGCCTTGATCCGGCCCCAGCACACCGGCCACGTACAAGGCCAGGTCGAGCTTGACGCCGTCGAGCAGCCAACCCAGCCCGGCCAGCGATTCCGGCTTGGCGACATCCAGCTTCAAGGCTTCCGCTCCCGCCGCGCGCAAATCGTCGAGGGCGGCGGCATCGCGGGCGGTCGCGTACACCTTCCACCCGTCTTGCAAAAGCCGGCGCACGAATTCGCGCCCGATGCCGCGCGAAGCGCCGACGACCAATGCAGTGCGCATGCCGCTGCCGCTCCGCCTGCCGTTACACCAACTCGATGGCGACCGCAGTGCCTTCGCCGCCGCCGATGCACAGCGAGGCGACGCCGCGCTTGCCGCCGGACTTCTTCAGCGCGCCGATCAAGGTGACGATGATGCGCGCGCCGGAAGCGCCGATCGGGTGGCCGAGCGCACACGCGCCGCCGTTGACGTTGACCTTGCTGTGCGGGATATCGAGGTCATGCATTGCCGCCATCGGCACCACCGCGAAGGCTTCGTTGATCTCGAACAGATCGACGCTCTTGGCATCCCAGCCGACCTTCTTGAACAGCTTTTCGATTGCGCCGATTGGCGCGGTGGTGAACCAGTTCGGTTCTTGCGATTGCGTGGCGTGGCCGAGGATGCGGGCAATCGGCGTGCAGCCAAGCTTTTTCGCAGTCGATTCGCGCATCACGACCAGCGCTGCAGCGCCGTCGTTGATCGACGACGACGAGGCGGCGGTGATGGTGCCGTCTTTCTTGAAGGCCGCTTTCAGCGTCGGAATCTTGTCGACCTTTGCTTTCAGCGGGCCTTCGTCCTTGTCGATCACGACATCGCCGCCGCGCCCGGATACCGTGACCGGCGCGATTTCCCATTTGAACGAGCCATCGGCGGTGGCGGCTTGTGCGCGCTTGACCGATTCGATTGCAAAGGCGTCTTGCGCTTCGCGGGTAAATGCATATTTCGCCGCGCACTCTTCGCCGAAGGTGCCCATCGAGCGGCCCTTTTCATACGCATCTTCGAGACCGTCGAGCATCATGTGGTCGTAAATCATGCCGTGGCCGATGCGGTAGCCGCTGCGCGCTTTCGGCACCAGGTAAGGCGCGTTGGTCATCGATTCCATGCCGCCCGCCACCACCACTTCATTGGTGCCGGCAACGATGGAATCGAATGCGAACATGGTGGCCTTCATGGCCGAACCGCACATCTTCGACATCGTGACCGCGCCGGCGGAAACCGGCACGCCGGCCTTGATTGCCGCTTGCCGTGCCGGCGCCTGTCCGAGGCCTGCCATCAGGCAATTGCCGAACAGCACTTCATTGACTTGATCGGAGGCGATACCGGCGCGCTCGATGGCAGCACGAATCGCGACGGCGCCGAGATCGACTGCGGAAATTGATGAAAAATCGCCTTGAAACGCGCCCATGGGGGTGCGCGCGGCGCCGACGATAACGATAGGATCATTCATGGTATTTCTCCAAATTAGGCAGCTTGCGCTGTTGAGGTCATTTGACTGCTGTTATAGCTAAATCGCAACTCTTGCGGATAGGGAATGACATCGTCGATATAGCCCTCCATTATCCGCTTTTTACGAGTCTGCCAAAACTCTGCTGTGAGTAAATCGGCATGGTGCTTCATAAAAAACTTTTTCACATTGGCGTTACCCAGGAGAAAGGTGCCCAATTGTTCCGGGAACACATCGTTCTTGGCAATCGGGTACCATGGCTCGGCCGCCATCTCGTCTTCCTCGTTGCGCGGCGCCGGGATGGTGCGGAAATTACAGTCGGTGATGTACTCGATTTCATCATAGTCGTAGAACACTACGCGACCGTTGCGCGTGACGCCGAAATTTTTGTACAACATGTCGCCGGGAAAGATATTCGCGCCGACCAGTTCCTTGATCGCATTGCCGTATTCGAGCACGCCACGCTCGACTGCGGCCAGGTCGCCGCGCTGTTCGGCATTGCCGAGCCAGATATTCAACGGCACCATGCGGCGTTCGATGTACAGGTGCTTGATGATGACCTGGTCGCGGTCTTCCTCGACGATGGAGGGCGCTACCTGCTTCAACTCGGCCAGCAATTGGTCGGAAAAACGCGCGCGCGGAAACGCCACATCCGAATATTCGAGCGTATCGGCCATGCGGCCGACGCGGTCATGATTTTTCACCAGCAGATATTTTTCCTTGACGATCGCCTTGGTGGTTTCCTTGGGCGGCGGAAAGGAATCCTTGATGACCTTGAACACGTATGGAAACGACGGCAGTGCAAACACCACCATCACCAGCCCGCGTATGCCGGGCGCGTTGTCGAAATGATCGGACGAGTGCCGCAAATGATGCAAAAAGTCGCGGTAAAACAGTGTCTTGCCGAGCTTTTGCAAACCGATGATCGTGTAAATCTCGCTGCGTGGCTTGTTGGGCAACATGCTGCGCAGAAATTGCACATAGGCCGACGGCACTTCCATGTCGACCATGAAATACGCGCGGGTAAACGAGAACAGCATCGCGATCACCGGGGTATCGAAGATCACGGTATCGAGCACCAGTTCGCCCTTGCGATTGTGCAAGATCGGCACCACGAACGGATATTGGCGGTTGCCGTTGATGCGCTTGCCGACGATGTACGCGCCCTTGTTGCGGTAGAACAGGCTGGCGAGCACCTGGATCTGATGATTCGGTTCAAGAACTTCGTCGCCGAACAATGCCGCCATGCGCTCTTCGACAAAACGGACATCGCGGTCGAGATCGGCGAACTGCGCTTTCAATTGGTAGTTGGTGACCATCCGCTTCAACGTGTAATGCAAACCGTCCTTGCCGGGATAGTAGACCCGGTAAGTCGGCGTCGTTTCGACGTTCTCGATGTAGTCGGTGGAGACCGCCGGACGCACGAAAATGAAGTCGTTATGAAAGTAGGCGCGGTGTTGCATCTTGCAAAACACCGAGTTGAAAAAGGTTTCCGCCAACTCCGGCTGTTTGTGATCGGTCAACAGGCCGATATAGTGCAGTTTCACTTCGCGCCAGACATCGTCGCTCAAATCTTCCGCCGCATAATCGTCTTCCAGCGTGCGCACGCATTCGGCCACGCGCCGGTCGTAGAAGCCGATTCGTTCGCGCGCCTCGTCCTGCGCCGTTTTCCAGTCGCCGGTTTCGAAATAATGCTTGGCCGCCGCACTGGCTTCGCGGAACAGCCGGTAATGCTTGTCGAAGCCGTCCAGGATCGTGCGCGCGGTGTCGAACGCGTTTTGCGAGGAAAGGATTTTGGGGAAGGCAGCGCGCATGTCGGAGCGGGAATCGGGTTTCTATACCTTCAGTTTAATCAAATTTTGCCAGAGCAGGCAGCATGTGCAGCGTGCCCTGGCAGCCCCATCGGATTCGAATCCGGCTCCTATTTGGTTTCGGCAAACAATTCGCGTCCGATCAGCATGCGCCGAATCTCGCTGGTGCCGGCGCCGATTTCATACAGCTTGGCGTCGCGCCACAGGCGACCGACTGGATACTCGTTAATGTAGCCGTTGCCGCCCAGGGCCTGGATCGCTTCGCCTGCCATCCAGGTGGCCTTTTCGGCGGAGTACAGGATCGCGCCGGCTGCATCCTTGCGCAGCGCGCGCACTGCTTCCGGCGTCTTGGCACGGTCGCAGGCCTGGCCGACTGCGTACACGTAGGCCTTGCAGGCCATCATGGTCGAATACATGTCGGCCAGCTTGCCCTGCATTAACTGGAATTCGCCGATCGGCTGGCCGAACTGCTTGCGCTCGTGCACATAAGGCACCACCACATCCATGCACGCCTGCATGATGCCCAACGGGCCGCCGGACAACACGGTGCGCTCGTAGTCGAGGCCGGACATCAGCACGTTGACGCCCTTGCCCAAGCCGCCCAGCATGTTTTCCGCCGGCACTTCGCAATCCTGGAACACCAACTCGCCCGTGTGCGAGCCGCGCATGCCGAGCTTGTCGAGCTTTTGCGCGATGCTGAAGCCCTTGAAGCCCTTTTCGATCAGGAAGGCGCTCATGCCGCGCGCGCCGGCGTCGAGGTCGTTCTTCGCATAGACCACCAGCACGTCGGCGTCGGGGCCGTTGGTGATCCACATCTAGGTGCCGTTCAAGACCCAGCGGTCGCCCTTCCAATCGGCGCGCAGGCGCATGTTGACCACGTCCGAGCCGGCATTCGGCTCCGACATTGCCAAGGCGCCGATATAGTCGCCCGAGACCAGCTTGGGCAGGTAGCGCGCCTTTTGTTCGGCTGTGCCGTTGCGCTTGATCTGGTTGACGCACAGGTTGGAGTGCGCGCCGTAAGACAGGCCGACCGAGGCCGAGGCGCGCGAAATCTCTTCCATGGCGATAATGTGCGCAAGGTAACCCATCGCGGTGCCGCCGTACTCTTCGTCGACGGTAATCCCCAGCACGCCCAGATCGCCCATCTTTTTCCACAAATCCATCGGGAACTGGTCGCTGTGGTCGATCTCGGCGGCGCGCGGCGCGATCTCGGCCTGCGCGAATTGCTGCACGGTTTCGCGCAGGGCGGCGATATCTTCGCCATGGTCGAAGGTCAAGCCGGGTAGATGGAGCATGGTGTCCTCAGTTCTGTCGTTGCGTAATTGTACGGGTATCGCTGCCCGATGCAGGCAATGCCGGCGACGGCGCGCTCAAAATGCAAAATAATACCTTGATCTGACGTTTACGTAAACGTAAAGTAAATACGCCTTTTGAAATATTTATTTATCATATTTACAATGCGCGATCAGGCCGCTGCCTTGGCGCGGTTGGCAGGCGCCGCTTTCTGTTTGGTCGTCTTGCCGTCGCTTAGCAAACGCCGGCAATCCGCTTCGTGTGCGCCGATTTCGGCCAGCGTGATGTCGATGTCTTCGCGCTGCCGCTCCAGCGTTTCCCGATGCCGTGCCAATACTGCCATGAAACGCTGCAGTTGCGCGGCGGTGTCTTTGGGCGATTCGTACATATCGATCAAGTCCTTGATCTCGGACAAGGTCAAGCCCAGGCGCTTGCCGCGCAAGGTCAACTTGAGGCGGGTTCTCTCGCGCGCATTGTATACGCGGGTGCGCCCGCCTGCCCCTTCGCGCTTGGGACTGATCAAGCCCTGGTCTTCGTAAAATCGAATGGCCCTCGGCGTGATATCGAATTCCCGCGACAATTCGGTGATGGTGTAGTTAGACATGTAATTTAGGCATGTGATTCAATCGGTCCGACGAAAATCGGCGTAAGCGTTTAAAATCTCGTACAGTTTACGTTAACGTAAAGCGTATTGTAGGCGTCGCCGCCGAAAAAGTTAAGCATCCTTGTCTACCACCCATTATAAGAAGATCGATGAATCCTCTCGAATCGCAACTTGAATATCCGTTCGGCGCAACGCTGCCGGAAACCGCTTCCGTGCTGGAGCTTGCGCCCGGCGTTTTCTGGCTGCGCATGGGCTTGCCGTTTGCACTGGACCACATCAACCTGTGGCTGCTGGCCGACGAGCAGGACCAGGGCAACGGGCCGGTGCGCGGCTGGACCGTGGTCGATTGCGGCATCGCCGACGACGCCACGCGCGCCGCCTGGGAAGGCATTTTCGCCCATCACCTGGGCGGCTTGCCGATCTTGCGGGTGATCGCCACGCATTGCCATCCCGATCACGTCGGCTTGGCGGATTGGCTATGCCAGCGCTGGCAGGCGCCGTTGTGGATGACCGCTGCCGAATACATGTCGGCACGCATGATGTCGGCCTCGTTGCCGGGCGTCGACGGCACCGCGATGTTCCCGCATTTTCAGCGCCACGGCTTGCGCGATCCGGCCATGCTGGAAAAACTGCAAACGCGCAAGAGCTATTATTCGTCGCTGGTGCCGGCGGTGCCGCTGACGTATCGGCGCATCCACGACGGCCAGGATCTGGACATCGGCGGCCACGCCTGGCGCGTCATCACCGGCTTCGGCCATGCTCCCGAACACGCATCGCTGTATTGCGCCGAGTTGAAACTGTTGATCTCGGGCGATATGGTGTTGCCGCGCATTTCCACCAACGTCTCGGTATTCGCCATCGAACCGGAGTCCAATCCGGTTCAACTGTATCTCGATTCGCTCGCCGGCTACCGCGCGTTGCCGCCCGATACGCTGATCCTGCCGTCGCACGGCAAGCCGTTTCGCGGTCTGCACACGCGCATCGACCAATTGAACCAGCATCACGTGGAGCGTCTGGCCGAAGTCAAGCAAGCCTGCAGCGTGCCGCAATCGGCAGCCGACATCGTGCCGGTCATGTTCAAGCGGCCGCTGGATGCGCACCAACTGACTTTCGCCATCGGCGAAGCGCTGGCGCATTTGCATAAACTGTGGTTCGACGGCGTGCTGCGGCGGCGCGTCGACGACGACGGAATTGTGCGTTTCGTCGATGTCGAGCGGGACTAACGACCTTATTTTCGGGGTTGGCGAACGTTCACAATCAGTTGCTGTCACATAGAGACTGACTGTCACGCGCCGACGTGGAATAGTGCGCAACAATGAAAGCATCGATAGAACGAGCAGAATTTAGCGCGCGCTTGCAGCAAGCTTTGCGCAGGGGCGGTTATTCGCCCGACAGCCCAACCCAGTTGGCGCGGGAGTTCAACGTCCGTTTTTCAGGCCGACCGATTACCGTCCATGCGGCACGTAAATGGCTGGTCGGCGAAGCGATCCCGACGCAGGAAAAATTGCGCACGCTGGCCGAGTGGCTAGGTGTTGCAGCCGAGTGGCTGCGCTTCGGCGGCAACGATCCGCAGCACGAAGGCCAGGTTGCCGAACCCGGATGCCGTTACGACGCCATCGATGTCAAGCTGGTCGCCGACTTGCAGCAATTGGACGAGCAATATCGCGAAGTGGCGCGCGAATTCATCCGCATGCTGGTGCGCCTGAATGCGCGCAAATAAGCCGCATCACTGGCCCGCAATTTCCCGCAGATAAGCCAATCCCCGTATCGCCCGACTGCCATACCAGGACAGCATCTCGCCGTCGACCAAGCGCACCGGCTTGCCGATCTGCTCCTGCAACGTGGCCGCATGCGCCGGGGTGAAGCGATAGGGTTCGGTCGACAACAACACCTCGTCGACCGCAGCCAGCAACTTTGCGCTCCAATCGAATGTCGGATAGCGCGCCGCGCCGCCGTCTTCAGGCGTCCACTGGCGCCAGCCGATTTGCGCCAGCATCGCCGCGATATAGGTATCGCGCGCAACCGTCATCCAGGGGTCTTTCCAGATGCAATACAAGACGGTTTTGGGCGTCGCCGCCGGCATCGCCCGCAAGTTGCCGAGTTCGCGCTCGAAATCCCGGCATAGTGTTTCTGCCGCTTCTTGTGCGCCGAAAATCCCGCCCAGCAAACGGTACAAGGCCGGATTGTCGGATGGCGTCAAAGGATGGGTGACGATCACCTGCGGCACGAATTGCGCCAGGCGGTCCACCGTCGGCTTTTCGTTTTCGTCGATATTGACGATCAAATGGGTCGGCGCCAGCGCGCGGACTTTTTCAAGATTCACGTCCTTGGTACCGCCGACCTTGGGTATGTTGGCGACGATTGCCGCCGGATGCACGCAAAAACCGGTGCGCCCGACCAAATTGGCGGCCAGGCCAAGGTCGCACAGCAATTCGGTAATCGACGGCACCAGCGAAACGATGCGCGGCGCACTGCGCCCAAAATCGACTGCGGCATGCGTCTGCCCGGCGGCGTCGATCAAGGCGGCATGCGCATGCGTGTCGCCAACGTGTGCAGCGTCGGTCATTGCGGGACGCTGCAGCGACCGCCGCTATTTCTTCGTGCTGCCGGCGACGGCGGCCTGCGGCTTATGTTCCTTGGCCGCCTTGGCAACCAGCCAATCCATCACGCTCAAGGTCGCACCGAAAATTTCCTTCTCGGGATGCCCAGCCAGCTTGTTGCCGGCAATCGAAGGCGCTGTCTCGTAACGGCCGTCGATCATGATCGTCGGCACGCCGTCGATCTGGGCAGCCGACTGCATCGCCGGCACCCGTTGCACTTTTGCCTGCACCCCGAAGGATTCAAAAGCGCTCACGAATTTGGCGCGGTCGACGCCCTGGCTGGCGACGAAATCGGCGATCGAGGCTTCGTCGTTGAGCTGCTTTCTATCGACGTGAATCGCGCGAAAGATGGCTTTGTGCAAGTCTTCGTTTTTGCCCAGTGCTTCCAATGCGTAGTACATCTTTTGCTGCTGGTCGTCGCCTTCGTGGAACATGACCGGCACCCGTCTAAAGACGATCTTGTCGCCTTGCGCCTTGGCCCAGGCGGTAATTTCCGGATCGAAGGCATTGCAGTGCGGGCACCAGTAGCCGAAAAATTCCGTCACTTCGACCTTGTTGCCGGCCGCCGTCGGCAGCGCCTGGGGGAGCGTGCGGTAGTCGTCGCCGCTGACCGGGCTGGCCGTGGATGCTGCGGCGCCTGCCGCAACCAGACTCAAGCTTAACGCCGCCAACAATAGTTTAATGAAACGCATTTTCTTCCTTTCGTTTTTGGGCATCTCTGAAAATCGATATGCGCGACCCGCGCTTGGGTCGCTCAGCAGATTCTTAAAAATGCCATTATTTAGCGATGCGCACGACGGCGACATCGATCCCGTTGTCTGACAGCTTGCCCCGCACTTTGTTCATTGCTTCCATCTGATTAAATGGCCCGATGCGCACCCGGTACAAAGCCCCGGAATCGCCCGTCAGATTCGATATGCTCGATTCAAACCCGGCCAAGGCCAATTTGGCCTTGCTGTTTTCCGCGTCGGCCTGGTCGCGGAACGCCCCGGCCTGCAAAAAGTATACCCACTTGTCGTCGGCGCTATCCGGCTTGGCCGCTGCATTGCTGGCGCTCGGCTCCGGCGTTTTCGGCGCTTCCGCAGTTTTTGCGACGGCGGCGGGCGCCGGCGTCGCCGGCGGATTGACCGCTGGGGCCGTGGGCGCGGCCGGCTTGCCGTCTGCCGCTGGCGGCGTGCCGGCCTCGGGCGCAAAGTCCTTGGCCGCTTCCTTCGCTGCGCCATTATTGCCGTACAGCGGCTTGTTCGGGTCGGCGCTCTGGCCGGCTGTCAATTCGGGCGACTTGTCGGCCTTGCCGACCTTGTTCAGGAAAGGCAATGAAGTCTTGCTGATGGCAACCGCCACCACCACTGCAATCGCCAGGCCGATAATCAAGCCGATGATGATGCCGACCACCGTGCCGCCACGTTGCCGACGATAAGACTGATGTGCGAAATTAGTCATTCTTCCTCGATTCCATCCTCGCCGGCGCCGATACGCCGATCAGCGCCAAGCCGTTGCGCAATACCTGCCGGGTCGCGCACAGCAAAGCCAGGCGCGCCATCTTGAGGGACAGGTCGTCCACCAATACCCGCTCCGCATTGTAATAGCTATGCAGCTCGCCCGCCAAATCGCGCAGATAAAATGCCACTTGATGCGGGCCGAGTTCTTCCAGCGCGTGTTCCAGCATGTCCGGGTATTCGGCCAGTTTCGCCATCAGCGCTGCCTCGCGCGGCGCAGTCAAGGGCGACAAATCGACCTGGTTCAACGCGGCTTCGTCGCCGCCCCATTGCGCCAGCACCGAGCAGATGCGCGCGTGCGCGTACTGGACGTAATAGACCGGGTTTTCGTCGCCCTGGGTCAGCGCGATATCGATGTCGAAAACGAATTCGGTATCGGCCTTGCGCGAAATCAGGAAGAAGCGCACCGCGTCGCGCCCGCGCGTCAGGTCGCGCGGTGCGCTTGCGTCGGCGGCGTCAGTCGCTTCGCCGTTGGACCACTCGATCAAGTCGCGCACCGTCACATACGACCCGGCGCGCTTGGAAATCTTCACTTCCTCGCCGCCCTTCATGACTGTGACCATCTTGTGCAACACATAATCCGGGTACCCCAGCGGAATCCCCATGCCGACTGCTTGCAGGCCGGCGCGCACGCGCGCCACCGTGCCGTGATGGTCGCTGCCCTGGATATTGATGACTTGCGTGAAGCCGCGCTGCCATTTGGCGATATGGTAGGCCACGTCCGGCACGAAATAGGTAAATGTGCCGTCGGACTTGCGCATCACGCGGTCCTTGTCGTCGCCGAAGTCGGTGGTGCGCAGCCACAGTGCGCCGTCCTGCTCGTAGGTTTTGCCGGCCTTGACCAGCGCTTCGACGGTGGCAGCCACCTTGCCGTCGCTATACAGCGACGACTCCAGGTAATAGTTGTCGAAATTGACGCCGAAGGCCAGCAAATCCAGATCCTGCTCGTGGCGCAGATAGGCGACCGCGAAGCGGCGGATGGAATCGAGGTCGTCGATGTCGCCGCTGGCGGTGACCGGCTCGCCGTCGCGCGCGGCAACCGTCTTTTTCGCCAGGAAATCGGCGGCGATGTCGGCGATATAGTCACCGTTGTAGGCCGACTCCGGCCAGGCGGCGTCGCCCGGCTTCAAGCCTTTCAGGCGCGCCTGCGTTGAATTGGCCAGCGTCGCGATTTGCACGCCGGCGTCGTTGTAATAAAACTCGCGGGTGACCTCGTAACCTTGCGCTTCCAGCAAGGCCGACAAGGCGTCCCCTAGCGCGCCCTGACGTCCATGCCCGACGTGCAGCGGGCCGGTCGGATTGGCAGATACGAATTCGACCAAGACCTTCTTGCCCGCGCCCAGCTTGCTCTTGCCGTATTGTCCGCCTTCGGCCAGCACGGCCTTGACCACCGCCTGCTTGGCCGCAGCGGTCAAGCGCAGATTGATGAAGCCTGGGCCGGCGATCTCGACAGTCTCGATCAGGCCGGCGCGTGCCGGGTCGGCCAGCACCGCCGCCACCAGCGCCTGCGCCAGTTCGCGCGGATTCTTCTTCAGCGGCTTGGCGAGTTGCATGGCAATATTGCAAGCAATATCGCCATGCGACGGGTCGCGTGGACGCTCCAGGATAACCGTCGGCTGCAGTGCGCTGCCCGCTACAATCGGGGTCAACGCGGCTTGGAACAAGGCAATAATCTGTTGTTTTTGTGAAGCTAGCATGGAATCGCAATATGAATTTAAGGCTGCGCACGGGGCGGCAGCGGGAGCCGAAGTGCTTTGCCGCAGCATTGCCCATTCGACCAAAGATGAATTATACCGTTGCGCGGATCAAACAGAGTTTGCGGATGCGAGGCAAGCTAGGCAATCGCATGCAGGTCGTAGTGCCGCAAGACTCCCCTCGCCCGCTTGCGGGAGAGGGGTGGGGGAGAGGGAGTGCTACGAACATAAACATTTTTGTCCTTATTTTCCCGCTTTCCGGCATTTTTCGGAATGCATTTTTATATATGAGATCGTACATTTACGCATTCCCTCTCCCCCAACCCCTCTCCCGCAAGCGGGCGAGGGGAGGAACAACTTTCATGCGCTTGCCACGTCGTACAGCCGCGCTCACATACTTTTTTTATAAAAATCCATCAGCGCATTGAACAAGGACGTGCCGCTGCGCGCATAGCCTTCTTCGGTGAAATGAACCAGGTCGGGTCGGGCCAGCGGCGGATTGGTTTCGGTGAATTGCTGCATCGCGCACACGCCGCCCATCGCAGCGGCCCAGTCCCAATACAGCGAGCGCTCTTCTTCGGCGACTTGCCGTTGGATGCTTTGCACCGTGCGCAAGGCGCGCGGCAGGTCGTATTTGCAACCCATGCGTTCGCCGTAGCCGCTCTTTTTGCCGGCGTTCGGCGCACCGACGATCAAAATGGCCGCGTGCGGCGCGGCGGCGCGCAACTGCCGTATCGTCCTATGCAACTCGGCGCGGTAGGCTTCGGTATCGAAGCGGTTATCGAACGCTTCGTTGGTGCCGTAAGAAAGAATCAGCAAATCCGGTTGACGCCAGCCTAATTGCTCCTTCATCGCGCCCGGTTGCCACTGCGTGATGACTTTTTGCGTGGCGCCGACTATCCCCAGCGCATCGACTGTCACGCCCGGCGAAATCGTATCGACGGCGATCCCGCCCAGCTCCGGCGGATTGCCGCTGGCTTGCAACAGCAGGCTGTTTTGCGCCGCGCCGTTGCCGATCACGTAGCTCAGTTGCCAGTCGTCGCCGTAGGGTGCCGGCAAGTCGCGCACTTCGCCGTCGGGAAAGGTCAGCTTCCAGCCGCCCACCGCCGCGTTGGCCGGCCGGCGCGACCAGACGCTCACGCGCAGCAAGCCGTTCAACGGCAGTTTCGGCACGATTTCGATCGAGGCGCCGGGCGCGCCCTGGTTGACCACGCCGCCCAACGGGAAATTATCCGGCTCGCTGCGGCTGACGCGGGTTTTCCATTGTCCGCCCATGCGCATCAAGACCTGGGCCGAGCGCTGGTTCTTCACATAGCCGGGTGTCAGCCAGCCGATGCCGGCATCGCCGAAACGCTGCTGAAAATGCTCGCGCAGCGCTTGCGTGAAATAATCGCCGCCGGTATGCGAGTCGCCCAATTGCAAGATGCGCATCGGTTCCTCGCCGGCACCGTGCTCCAGCGCCGCGAATTGGCTCAGCAAATGCGCGGTGTTGGGATCGCCGAAGTCGATCAGCACACTGGCGGCGGCATGCCGTGCCAGGCAGAGCACTGTCAAAATGGCGAGCAGGACAGTTCTCAAAAATTGTTTTTGCATTGGAAAGACTTAGGAAGACTTGTTTACATTAGCAGCAGGTATCGCAAATTGCCGCAAGATCAGGTTGGACAACATCACTTGCCCGTCGCGCGTGAAATGGATGCCGTCGTCGGTTCGCACCGTCACGGTTTTTCCGTCGTCCTTGGTGATATGTTTTTGGTAAGCATCGGAATTGCCGCCAAGAACTTCTCGCGTGGAAACGTAACGCGCGACACCGTCGTTGGTCTGCGATGCGTACAATTGGTTCAATACCTTGACGCCGCTATTGATTTTTTCGCGCCCCATATTCGGCGCGCCCAGCCAGACCACCCGCACATGTTGCGATTCGGCGAACTTGACCATGCTGTCGATGCGCGCAGCATACACCGATTGCCACTTCTCGGTGCCGAAGCGCTCGAAACGGCCCCCCAATATCATGTCCCAGGTATCGTTGGCGCCCAGGAAAACCACCATCACCGTGACCTTTGCGCTGGGAATGGTTTTTTGCACGGTCGCCGGCCAATCGAAATAGTTTGGATAAGTCAGTCCGGTGCTTTGCCGGCTCAAGTCGATGCTTGGGATATTGGCCTTTTGCAGCGCCCGCGCCACATGCGGCGCCACGCCCTGCATCATCGAATCGCCGACCAGCAATACCTTGTCTTGTTCGGTCAACACAATCTGCCCATCGCCGTTCAAGGGCGGCAGTTCCGGTTTTGCCAGATTCTCAAGGGTGAACGGCTGTTCCATCGATCCGCTCAGCCTGGCCTTGTTCAACTCCAGCGCGACGGCGCCCTGCCCGCGCGTGGCTTTCACCAGGTCCACCGAACCGGGGACGGTGGTTTGTCGATCGGCGCCATGCGCCGGCTGCGCCGCCACCTGCGGATGGCCGCGATCGAGGATTTCGCGCCCGCCCAATACGATATTGGAGGCCAGCGTCAGGCGGCTGCCGAGTTCGTCCAACTGCGCTTGTTGCGCGGCCAATTCCTTGTTCAGCGCGCCGGTAAAACGCACGCCGCCATCCCATAGGCCGTCGTCCGAAAACGACGACAAGCCCAATTCGCTATGCCGGGTCTGCAGCCAGTAGATATCCAACGCATCGTGCCGCAGCCAGACCACCACCGCCAGGGTCGCCGCCAGCACCGACAGCGTCGGCCACGGGGAAGAATGTTCTTTTGCCGATGAAGTCATTGCGTTTCAATACGAGTAATAAAGGAAGGCCGGGACGCCCGACGGCCCCAGCAGGGTAATCGCCAGCACCGCCGCCGCCAGCAATAGCGGCTTGACCAGCAACGGCGTTTGACTGAGCCATAAAACGGCGCGCTCGCTGAAGCGTTGACTGAAATACGTGACGATGAAAAATATTGCCAGCAAACCCAGTGCGCCGACCACGTTCAATTGCAGCGGCGCGTCGAAGCGCCCGAAACCGGACAGGTAATTGACCGCTTCATGCCAGCCGTCGGCACGGAAAAACACCCAGGCCACGCACACCAGATGAAAGGTAACGATGGTCGCAAGGACGCCGCGCACCGGCTTGCCGCGAAATTTTTCGAGAATGTTTTGCGCCACCACGCCGAAGCCGTGCAGCGCGCCCCAGATGATGTATTTGAGGCTGGCGCCGTGCCAGATGCCGCTGACGACCATCGAAAACAGCAAGGTTGCCTGCCCGCGCCACCAGCCTTTGCGGCTGCCGCCCAAGGGGATATAGACATAATCGCGAATCCAGGTCGACAGCGAAATATGCCAGCGCCGCCAAAACTCGCGCAGGCTTTGCGCCAGATACGGATAGTTGAAGTTGGCCGGCAACTCGTAGCCGAGCAGCAAGGCCATGCCGATCACCAGATCGGAGTAACCGCTGAAATCGAGGTAGATCTGCACCGCATACGCGTACATGCCGACCAGCAGTTCCGGGCCCTGATAGGCATCGGGATTGGCGAACAAGGGTTTGACCCAGGCATCCGCAATCCAGCTGGCCAGCCACACCTTTTTTACCAGCGCCGACAAGATCAGCCACAGTGCGCGGTCCGGTTGCAGCAGTTGGCGCTGTTCCTGGCTTTCGATTTGTGTCAACAAGACATTCGGACGGCAGATCGGGCCGGCCAGCAAGGTCGGGAAAAACGCCAGATACAAGGCGGTATCGAGCGCCGCCGCCGGCGCGCGCTCGCCACGGCTGACGGCGACGATATAGGCAATCGATTGGAAGGTATAGAACGAGATGCCGACCGGCAACAGAATATCCAGCGCCGGCAGCGCCCAATTCAAATCGACTGCGCCAGCGGCGTTCTGGATTGCTTCGCGGAAGAAATCGAAATACTTGAACACCGCGAGATTGAGCACCGAGGCGGCGATGCCGCAGGCGGCAAGGACGCGCCGCCGTTGCGGCCACTTGCTCATCGCAGCAAACAAGGCGATCACGCATAGCGAGTAGACGGCGAGGATGACGCCGAACACCCAATCGAGGCCGACGTAAAGCCCGTAGCTGGCGCACAGCAAGAGCGCCTTTTGCGCTAGATGCCACTTGCCCAACGCCCAGTACACGCCCAAAAATGCCAGGAAAAATACCGCAAACTCTGGTGACAAATAACTCATATCTCAAAAAACGCCACGATGACGGCGATTACGCGCACAAATACCGATTTTATAACATCGTCAGCCAATCCCGTCGAATAATCTGCCTAATTTGCCGTCATCGTTGTGCGGATTCGGCCACACCTACGCGGCGGCGATCAAGCCGGCGCTGAAGCGTCCCCGGCCAACTGAACCAACGCAAACAGGCGCGCGCCGCGCAGCCAGGCAATGGCGGCCACGCTCAATTGCATCAGCAACAAGCTCGCCGGCAAGGCAAGCACGCTTGCATGCGGCAAATTCATGCGCAACACGCCCAGCGCAGCAGCCGCGACGAAGCCGATCACACTCAACAACGCGTATAGCCCGATGCTGGCCAAGGGTCGCTTGAAAATCAGCTTGAGGCCGCGCCACCACGCCTTGATCGCCGAGCGCCGGCGCACGCTCAGCGCAAACTGCGCGCGCCCCGCATCGAGGGTGGCATCGGCAATCAAGAACAAGACAACGCACAAGAGCAGCGCGGCGTGGCGGGCCAGGTCGGCGTTGCTCTCCAGAATCGCCTTTTCGGCGAACTTGTCTGCCAGGTGCATCGCCCCCGCGCCCAGACCACCCGCGACCCCCAACGGTAACGCGCCCCACAGCAACAGGCGTAGCAGACGCCCGTATTCGGCGACGCCGCCGTGGATCAATGCTCCGAAACCCAGGCGCTCAGAGGCCTTGGCGGCGGTAATCGCCATGCCGCTCAAGAACGGCGACAACAGCAAGCTCATGACGAGGCTGACAATGCCGGCGCTTTTCAACGCGATCGCATTCAATTGCAGAACCGTCACCAGATCGGCAACCGAATTCGCATCCAGCCGTTGCGCCAGTTGCGGCGCGTACACCGAATGGTCGAGCGACGTGGCGAAAACCTGCCAGAAAGGCAGCGCAGCGAGCGCCGTGGGAATCAACAGCACCGCCAGCCACAGCAGCAACAAGCGCCATTGCAGTGCAAAGCGCGCCGCGCCGCGCAGAATGGCCAGGAAGTTATGTGTTTGCATGGAGCTCATATTGTCGCCACCGTCGAAAACAGGAGTTCAATCAGCGCTGCGACTTCGGCGGTCCAGCGATTCGATGCGCTGCGATCGGCCTTGACGGTGCGGCTATCGTCGAGCTTGTCGGCATCCAGAAAATGCTGGTGCTGCGGATCGATTTCTGCCGATACCGCCTTGACCGGCTTGACCCAACTGAAGCGCGCCCAGCGCCGAGTATCGTCCCATAGCGCCGTTTCAGTGCTGCCGTCGACGAATTTGACCAGCACGGTTTGCGGCCCGGCGATGCCGGTGCGGCGCAAGGTGACCGTGGTGCGGTAGGCGTATGGCCCGGTTCCTTCCTTGGCATCGGGATGTTCCTTGTCCCACTGCTTGCGCTGCTCCTCTTCCTGCTTCTCGGCCTGTTCCGCCGTGACTTCGCTCCACTTGCCGTTGACCTGCGACGTTCCCTGCTGCGGCACTTCCTCCTCGCTGACCAGGTCGTCGACCCGGTCGTCCATTTTTTGCGCGCTATACACCTGCTGCGCAAATGCTGCTGCGACCAGTTGCGGCTTGCCGGAGACTTGGGCGATGGTCGCCTGCAAATCGGCAATGCCCGGATGGCGGAATTTCCAGGTTTCGTAATATTGCTTGAAGGCTTTTTCCATGACCGGCTTGCCGAGCTGCTCTTCCAGGTCGCGCATGGTCGTTGCCGTGCGCGAATACACCGTGTAATAACCGAAGGACGACAAGCGATCCCAGGAATTTGCGCCGGTGGCGTCGGTCGGGTCGGCGTTGCTGGCGCCAGAGCGCTCTTCTTCGAACGGCCGCAACACCGGGTCGATGCCGATGCGCTTGAGCCAACCGTTTGTCACATGGTTGACCTGGCCGCGCTCTCGTATCATGCGGTAATCCCAATATTCGTTCAAGCCTTCATCGAGCATCGGCTCCTCGAACTCGTTGGAGCCAAGGATGCCGTAAAAATAACCGTGGCCGAATTCATGGATGGTCACGAAATCGAGTTCAAACGAATCGAACGTGTCCGGCTCGATCTTGCCATAGCCTTCGGCGGTGAAAAAGGTCGGATATTCCATGCCGCCGGCCTCGACGGCGTTATATGGCGGGATCACTGCCGTCACGGTCTTGTAGGGATACGGGCCCAGCGTCTTGGAGAAATAAGCCAGCGAATCGAGCGTCGCTTTCAATGCCGGCGCGGCGCTGGCCGCAAATTCCGGCGGATACAATACCTTGACCTTGACCGTCGGGCTGCCCGGACCCGTATATTCGCCTTCCAGCGGCGGCGCGGTGCGGTTGTCGGCAGTCCAGGCGAAATCGTGCACGTCGCCCTGCACGAAACGATGGGTGGCCAGGTTGCCGTCGACGGTCGCCGGCCCCTGCTCCTCGCCGGTGGCGCCGACCGTATAGTCTTTCGGCACCGTCAATTTGATGTCGAAGTTGCCGTAATCGGCGTAGAACTCGCTGTTCAAGTGGAATTCATGCACGTTCCAGGTCGGCTCTTTCACGCCGCGTTCGCCGGGCAACTCCAGCACGCCGATCTTGGGGAACCACTGCCCGACCAAATGGAAGCTGCCGAAATAGCCGGTGCGCGCCACCACCCGCGGCAATTGATCGTCGAAATCGATGTCCAGCGTGGTGCTGGCACCGGGCGGCACCGCCGTCGGCAGATCGAAGCGCACCACCGTATGATCGGTTTCGGGACCGCCGTCGGGATGGACGAAATACCACGGGACAGGGGCGCCGGCTTGCGCCACCTTGCCAAGCTCGATGTGACCCCATTCGCCGTCGACGGCGGCGACATCGGAGCGGAATTCGAAGCCCTTGTTGCGTTTTTCGCCATAGAAGGTGCTGTAATTGCCCTCGAACGCATTCAAGTACAGGTGCAGATAGACGGCGCGCACTTCACGCTTGCTGCGATTGCGCCAGGTCAGCTTCTCCTGGCCATCGACCGTGTGCTTCTGCGGATCGAGCGTCGCCCGGATATCGTAATCGACCACGCGGTCGGACAAAGTCGGCTCCTTGCCGCTGCGTGGCCCGCCCCAGGCGTTTGCCGCGCTCGGCTCGGCGATAGCGGCGGCATGCGCGTCGGCCAGCGCAATGCCGTCCGGACTGGCCGGGACGACGGCAGGAACGGCAGGCGGGGCCGCCTTTTGCTCGGCCGATGTGGACGCTCGCATCGTCAGCCCCGCAACGACCAAGGCAGCGACCGCAAGCCCTCTCAAACTAGCAGAAACCAGTGACATCGCAACACTCCTATTTATTATTTGATTATTTGATTATTTGATTATTTAATTGATGGTTCTGTCGTCGGCGATTTTCGTCGACATCAAACCAATATGCATTGCCTTTTGGGCTTTAGCACTATACGTCAAAAAAGCAAAACACCAACCTTGCGAATGTCGATCCGATTTTGCGCGCTGCCAACGGGCCGCCAAAACCAAACTTGAGCTTGCCCTATAATCGCAACTTGAATACCGACCTTATCGGTCCGCCGGTCACCACAAAGGAAATGGCATGCGTAAGCAAAATTGGAGAGCGCCGTTGATGGCAACGGCGCTATTGCTGGTCTTGGCCGCCGAAGCTTCGGCGGCGTCCGCGCCGGCGGTCGAAGCGAGAAACGGCATGGTGGTAAGTTCCCAGCGCCTGGCGTCGCAAGCCGGCATCGATATGCTCAAGCAAGGAGGCAACGCGGTCGACGCGGCCGTGGCGGTCGGTTATGCGCAGGCGGTGGTCAATCCGTGCTGCGGCAATATCGGCGGCGGCGGCTTCATGACCATCCATCTTGCCGATGGCCGCGACAGCTTCATCAACTTCCGCGAAACCGCGCCGGCGGCGGCCAGCGCCAACATGTATCTGGACGCCAACGGCAAGGTGGTCGACAACGCCAGTTTGTACGGCTACCTGGCGGTCGGCGTGCCCGGCACGGTGCTGGGGCTCGACACCGCGCTGCGCAAGTACGGCAAACTGACCCGCGCGCAAGTGATGGCGCCGGCGATCAAGCTGGCGCGCGACGGCTTTATCCTGACGCGCGGGGACACCGATATCCTCGATGCCAGGACCGCGTATTTCAAGAAGGATGCCGAAGCAGCCGGAATCTTCCTGCACCGCGATGGCACGCCGTTGCAGCCGGGCGAGCGGCTGGTGCAAAAGAATCTGGCGAAAACCTTGGGCGCGATCGCGCTGCACGGCCCCGATGCCTTCTACAAGGGCGCAATTCCGCAAGCGGTCGAGCGCGCCGCCAAGGCCGGCGGCGGCATCATTAGCGCCGCCGATTTCGCCGACTATAAAGTGACCGAAAGCGCACCGCTGACCTGCGATTACCGGGGTTACGTGTTCGTGTCGGCGCCGCCGCCCAGTTCCGGCGGCGCGACCATGTGCGAAATCCTCAACATCCTGGAAGGCTACGACATGAAGGCGCTGGGCTTCCACTCGGCGGCGGCGGTGCATGCGATGGCCGAAGCGATGCGCCACGCGTACATGGACCGCAATACCTTCCTCGGCGACCCGGCTTTCGTCGACAATCCGCTCGACCGTTTGTTGAGCAAATCGTATGCGGCAGCGATCCGCGAAAAAATCGAGGCCGACAAGGCGACGCCGTCGGCGCAAGTGCAGCCGGGCATGGAACCGCATGAAAAACCGGAAACCACGCATTATTCGGTGGTCGACAAGGACGGCAATGCCGTCTCCACCACCTACACGGTCAATGGCTTGTTCGGCGCGGTCGTCATCGCGCCGGGAACCGGCTTTTTCCTCAACGACGAGATGGACGACTTTACCGTCAAGGCCGGTGTGCAAAACATGTTCGGGCTGGTGCAGGGCGCGACCAATGCGATTGCGCCCGGCAAGCGTCCACTGTCGTCGATGGCCCCGACCCTGGTCACCAAGGATGGCAAGACCTTCATGGTGCTGGGTTCGCCGGGCGGTTCGCGCATCATCACCATCACCTTGGAAACGGCGTTGAACGTGATCGACTACGGCATGCTGCCGCAGGAAGCGGTGGACGCCCCGCGCATCCACCAGCAATGGCTGCCGGACCAGGTGTTTTATGAAACCCGTGGCTTGTCGCCGGATACCTTGAAAATTCTGGACGGCATGGGTTACGCGATGAAGGAGCAAACCCCGTGGGGCGCAGCGGAATTGATCTTGATCGGGATCGACGGCGCTGCCGGCGTGCAATCGGCCAGTTCCGGCAACGACTCCAGCCTGTCGGGCAAGGTCCGCCCCGGCTTTTACTATGGCGCGAACGATGCGCGCCGCCCGGCGGGCGCGGCGATCGGGTATTGAAATTTTGAATAATGGACAGGCAAGAACGAGTCTATTGCAAGCGGCTATTGGAATCGCGGCGCCTTGCCGCGCAGCAGAGAGGCAATCGTGGCAAGCGTTCCGGCGCCTTGCGCGGGAATTGCACGTTCCCCGACCGGGGTTGCCTTTACGACATATTGCGTAGGAAGAGCGTCGTTGACCGCCATGTCTGGATCGGCTCCCATATTCGTCGCCATTGTTCGTATTGACGGCAGAATTTTCTCGCGATCCGGTTCGTCGTAGACTCTTGGCATGCCATCGACGATCTTGAATCCAGCTTTTTCAAACATGTCGAAGATCGTCGCACGAGTAAACCACCTGAGATGCGTTCTGTCCAAAAGCCCTATATCTTCATAGACGAATGCGCCGCAACTGAGTCTTGCCTGCACACTCCAATGCTGGGCGTTTGGAATACAGGCGACGATGCTGCCGTCAGATGGAATTATTTGACGAATTTTCGACAACAGCGACCAAGGGTCGCGTAGATGTTCGAGGGAGTCGGCGAATATCCAACAGTCGCCGGAAAGCTTCTTGCGCAGAAAGTCGACATCGAGCGTTTCAATATCGAATGTCATGACCTCGTCGCAATGCCTCTTTGCCAATTGCGCATATTCTGGAACAATCTCGATGCCGATGTAGTGGCTGTTTGCATTGATTTTCTTATATTCCCGAGCCAACGCACCAGAACTGCATCCTACCTCGACCAAGCGTCTTGCGTCTTTCGGTATGTATGCCAGCAAATCTGCATTGTGCACATCATGGATGGGGGTTTGCTGCATCTGATCTCACTTCATCGCTTTTGGAATCTGGCTTGTTTTCCACTATTTTACTTGATCGAGTGAAAAGCGGACGCTTTTGGGAGGCGTGCCCACGGCGCGCCTCCCTAGCGTCGCGAGGCCATCGGCTATTGAGCAATCAACTCCAGCTCAAATCGCTGCGACTAAGCGGCAACTGCCGCACGCGCTTGCCGGTTGCCGCAAAAATCGCATTGCAGACAGCGGGTGCAAGCGGCGGCAGCGCCGGTTCGCCCAAGCCGGTGACCGGGAAATCGGTCTTCAGGAAATGCACGTCGATCCTGGTCGGCGTGTCGGCGATGCGCAGCAATGGGTAATTATCGAAATTGCTTTGCACGATCCTGCCGTGTTCAATGTCCAACTCGGCGAACATCAGCGTGCTGAGGCCGTCGACCACCGAACCCTGGACTTGATTTTCCGCGCCGCTCAGGTTGACGATCTGGGCGCCGATATCGGATACCACCACCACGCGGTCGACCTTCAACACGCCTTTTTTCGATACCGTGACTTCGGCCACTTGCGCAATATAGCCGCGATGGCTGAAATGGCAGGCGATGCCCTGCCCCTGCCCGCGCGCGAACTTGCGTTTGCCCCAGTCGGATTTTTCGGCGACTTGCTGCAACACATGCTTCATGCGTCCGACGTTATAGGGAAGACCGCGCGCATCGCTGGCGGGGATGACTTCCTTGTCGCCCAGCAGATCGAGGCGGAACGCCAGCGGATCGCGCCCTGCCGCATGCGCCAGTTCGTCGATGAAGCTGTGGAACACCCAGGCGAACACGTTGCTGCCGGGCGCGCGCCACGGCCCCATCGGGATGCTGCATTCGAGCGCGCTTTGCTCCAGCAAGTAATTGGCGACCCAGCGTCCGGGGAATTCGTCGCCGCTCAAACTGCCGCCGCTGCCCGGCTGCAAGACGATTTTGCCGTCCCGCTCGACCGGATTGCCGAAGGTGACGAAATGGTTGTGCCAGGCGGTCACGTGGCCGTCGGCATCGAGGCCGGCGCGCAGGAAATGGAAACCGCCGGCGCGGAAGTGGTCGTGCTGCAAATCGTCTTCGCGGCTCCAGGTGAGCTTGACCGGCGCGTCGACGCGCTTGGCGATGGCGGCTGCTTCGATCACATAGTCGGCGCTCAATCTGCGTCCGAAGCCGCCGCCGGCGCGCGTCATGTGCAAGCTGATCTTTTCCTTGGGAATGTGCAGCACGCTGGCGACCAGGTCTTGTCCGGCGCCCGGATTTTGCGTCGGCGCCCACAACTCCATCGTGCCATCAGCCGGCTTGAACCACGCGGTGCAGTTTTGCGGCTCGATGCTGGCATGCGATACGAACGGATAGGTATAAGTCGCCGTCACCGTTTTCGCCGCCTTGCCAAAGGCGGCATCGATATCGCCATCCTTGCGCAACACCGTCTCGCCCGCTTTCGGCCCCACGTCCGCCGCCTTGGCAACGAAGCCGGCCCAACTGTGATTGGCGCCGCTGCCTTCGTCCCACTGCACTTTCAATTGCTTGCGCGCGCTGAAGGCGGCCCAGGTCGAGTTGGCGACAATCGCCACGCCGGACAACAAGCCGCGCAGATTGCGATTGTCGCTGTCGACGATGAAGGCGTCGCGCACGCCGGGCAGCGCCTTGATCTGGTCCAGGTTGGCGCTGACCGCCTTGCCGCCCAGCACCGGGCATTTTTCATAAGTCGCATACACCATCCCCGGCAGCTTGACGTCGATGCCGAACAGCGGCTTGCCGGTCAGGAGCGCAACATTGTCGACGCCGCCGATCCGGGTGCCGAGCAGTTTGTAGTTCGCCGGGTCTTTCAACAGCACCTGTTTCGGATCGGGCAGCGGCAGCGTGGCGGCGCGCGCGACCAGCGCGCCGTAGCCCAGCTTGCGCCCGCTGTTCGCATGCAGGACTGCGCCGTCTGCGGCGCGGCACTCGCCAATCGGCACGTTCCAGGTCAGCGCGGCGGCCTGCACCAGCATCGTGCGCGCGGTTGCGCCCAGGCGATGGAAATCGTTGTAATTGGTCGGCGTCGAAGTCGAGCCGCCGGCGCTTTGGCTGCCGTAGATCGGATTCAAGTCGCCTTGGACGATGCGCACGTCTTTCCAATCGATTTCCAGCTCTTCGGCCAGCACCATCGGCAGCGAAGTCTTGATGCCCTGGCCGATTTCCGGTTGCTTGGAAATCAGGGTGACCACGCCGTCCGGCGCGATACGGATGAATGCATTGGGCACGAATTCGGCATGGTCGGCGGCCACGATCGGTTTGGCGACTTCGCCGTCGGCGCCGCTGGAGATGTCGGCATACAACCCCAGCATCAAGCCGCCGCCGGCTGCCAGCGCCCGGCCCAGGAAGCGACGCCGCGCCAAAGAAGAAGGAATCGGATCGGTCATGCTGGTCTCCCTGCGCCTGATTACAGTCCGGCGGCGCGACCGAGGTCAACCCGGCGCGATCCGAACGAACTTGAGGATACTTGAGATTGCGTGAGCCAGATAGTAACGCCAATCCGGCATTTTCGCTTTGCGGCGCCTGCGGGAATCACCGATGCCGATGACCTGTCACTTGAAATACCGAGGCCCGAGGAAAATGGGCGAACCCACCACGCCGGCCGCCACCAGGCGTCTGGCGACGCCGGCTATTTTCGTTTCGTAGGCGGTATAAGTCGCCATCAAATCCAGCTCCTTGTCACCCATCTGGCCCAGGTTGGACAGTGCGTCCGGCGACACCAGGCAATCATGCGACTTGTAGTCGACCCATACGGTAAAAGCGACGCCGTCGGCGGTAAGGCTCGGCGCTTTGGCAGCATTGTCCATCGTAAATCCCCAATCTATCGCATAGTGCGCCTCCTCGATGGAACCTGTACCGCTATGCATGCGGTCATCGTGCACGCAATTTGCGCAAAAGCAAAGCCAATTCTTTTTTCGGCTTGTCATTATGCTATTTCCATCAGAAAAATCGAGCATCGTCGTCGAATCGATTTCCGGCGGCCTGCAGGATTGGTACACTATCCGTCGGGCGTGTGCAGCCAGCAAAATATGTACAAAAAGCAATAATGAAGTCTCTGTAGACGGCGGCAACGATCGGGGCATTTAACCTGTTGCCTATTGTAGTTGAGCGGGTAACCTAACCTTGGAGTGCGCAGACGTGACCAGTAATGTAAATAACGAGCTTGGCGGCAATAAACCGTCGGTGGTTGCGGTCATCGGCGGCAGCGGCGTCTACGATATCGAAGGCTTGACCAACAAGCGCTGGGTGCGCGTCGATTCGCCGTTCGGCGAGCCGTCCGACGAACTGCTGTTGGGCGAACTCGGCGGACAATCGATGATCTTTTTGCCGCGCCATGGGCGCGGGCACCGCATCCCGCCGTCGGAGATCAATTTTCGCGCCAATATCGATGCGCTCAAGCGCGCCGGCGCGACCGACATCATTTCGGTCAGCGCGGTCGGTTCGCTGCGTGAAAATCTGCGCCCCGGCACCTTCGTGATCGTCGATCAATTCATCGACCGCACCTTCGCCCGCGAGAAGAGTTTCTTCGGCAACGGCTTGGTCGCCCATGTGTCGATGGCGCGCCCGGTCTGCCATCGCCTGGGCGACCACCTGGAAGCGGCTGCCCGTGCCGCCGGCATCGAGGTCGCGCGCGGCGGCACTTACCTGGCGATGGAAGGACCGCAATTTTCCACGCTGGCCGAATCGGAACTGTACCGCAGCTGGAACTGCGACGTGATCGGCATGACCAACATGCCCGAGGCCAAGCTCGCGCGCGAAGCGGAAATCTGTTATGCAACGGTGGCGATGGTCACCGATTTCGATTGCTGGCACCCGAATCACGACGACGTAACGGTCGAGGCGATCATCAGCGTGTTGCTGGCCAACGCCGACAAGGCGCGCAGCCTGGTTACGCAGGTGGCGCCGCATTTGCACGCTGATGGCGAAGCGCAGCATTGCTCCTGCCGCCGAGCGCTTGAGCATGCGTTGATTACCGCTCCCGACAAGCGCGACCCGGCCATGCTGCACAAGCTCGACGCGGTCGCCGGACGCCTGCTCAATCCCCGATAATCCTGCGCCACGCGCAACTTTCGCCGACCACATCATGCCGATCAAGTCCCATATCCGCACCGTGCCGCATTTTCCCAAGCAGGGAATCATGTTTCGCGATATCACGACCTTGTTGAAAGACGCCACCGGCTTTCGCCTGACCATCGACGCCTTGACCGAGCGCTACAAGGACGCCGGCATCGACTGCGTGGCCGGCATCGAAGCGCGCGGATTCATCTTCGGCGCGGCGCTGGCGACGCAGTTGGGCCTGGGCTTCGTGCCGGTGCGCAAGAGCGGCAAGCTGCCGGCGGAAACCGTCGGGCACGACTACGAGCTGGAATATGGCACCGATCGCATCGAAATCCACAAGGATGCAATTTCGCACGGCCAGCGCGTGCTGGTGGTCGACGACTTGATCGCAACCGGCGGCACCGCCTGTGCCGCATGCAAGCTGGTCGACCACATGGGCGGGCAAGTCGTGGAATGCTGTTTTGTGATCGATCTGCCCGATCTGGGCGGCAGCCGCCGCCTCTCGGACTTGGGGTACAAGGTATTTTCCTTGTGCGAATTCGAGGGCGACTGACCGACGAGCGCCGCTGCGCCCGACTTCAAGCGCCGAGCACATCAGCACGTCCATTTATCGAGATATTTCTTGTAGCCGGCATTCCAGCTATCGGTGCCCAAGCGACCGAGGCTATCGTGCAGCACCGAAATATCCCATGTGCCCATTTTAAGGTCCTTGGCCTCGGCTTGCCGGCAAAAATCCAAATCGTAAAACGGTGCAATCGCGACCAACATTCCGGCGTGCGGCCGCAAAGTCCGGCACCCATGCGATTTTTGTCATGGCGGCAAGCGATAAGGGATTGGTCAACTTCCTGATTTTCACAAGACCGTCGCTTTTTACTGGAATGAAAACGAAAATATGCCCTTCAATTAGAGGGAAAATTCGAATATTTCTCTGCAATATATGCATATGGAATATCAATTCCGGCAGGGGGCAAGATAGTCAGGTTGAGCGCTGTAAATTTGATGCAAATCAAATCGACATTGCTGCACCTGCATAAAATTGAGTCATTCTCATTGCCGGCGCGCGCGTAATACGGATTTGCTTCCAACCATGCGCCACATGCCGTCCCTGCCGGTTTCGGTGTGCCGGGCGTCATATTTTCGGATTCACATGACATGAAACGCTGTCTCGCCTCACCATTGATTTTCGTTGTCATGCAATTGGCTGGCTGCACGGCTGGCGCGCCGCCCTTCGAGCGCCCGCCGCTGCCGGTGGCGGCGGCGTACGACACACCGACCGAGCCGGGCGATCGCGACGCTGCTGCAATGGATTGGCACGACTATTTCGTCGATCCGCAGTTGCAGGCGTTGATTGCGCAGGCGCTGCAGAACAACCGCGACTTGCGCGTCGCTGCGGCGCGCGTCGAACAGGCGCGCGCCGCCTATGGCATCCAGCAATCGGCTACGCTGCCGTCGGTGACGGGGCAACTGGGCGGCACTCGGGCCCAACTGCCGGCGGGCATCGACCCGCTCGGGGTGCCACTGCAAGGAACCGTTTACAACGTCGGCCTTGGCGTCGCCAATTGGGAGCTGGATTTCTGGGGCCGTGTAAAGCAGTTGCAAACTGCCGCGCTGGAGAGCTACCTGTCCGGCGGCGAGGCCAGTCGCGCCGCCACGCTGAGTCTGATCGGACAGGTCGCCAACAACTATCTCGTGCTGCGTGAACTCGACGACCGGCTGGCGCTGGCGCGGCAAGCGCTGCAAAGCCGCACCGAGACGCTGCGCATTTTTACGCGCCGGGTTGAAGTCGGCTCCAGTTCGCGCCTGCAACTGACCCAGGTGCAGACCTTGCAGACCCAGGCGCAGGCGCTGGTGGCGCAGCTCACGCAATCGCGCGCTGCGCAGATGCAGGTCATGACCTTGTTGATAGGCGCTACGCCGAACCTGTTGGATAATCCGGAGCGCGCGGGCGTCGAATCGCCGCTTGGCGAGTTACGCGCAGGCCTGCCATCCGACCTGCTCAACAACCGCCCTGACATCGTCGCCGCCGAACACCAGTTGCGCGCTGCGCATGCCAATGTCGCGGCTGCCCGCGCGGCATTTTTCCCGCGCATCACGCTGACCGCGTTGGCGGGCGGCGTCAGCACCGATCTCAGCAGCCTGTTCGATTCCACCAGCAAGGCCTGGTTGCTGGCGCCGGCCATCGATCTGCCGCTGTTCGACGGCGGTCGCCGCGACAGCAATCTGGCACTTAACAAGGCACGCCGCGACGAAGCGGTGGCGAACTACGAGAAAACAGTGCAGGCGGCGTTTCGCGACGTGAACGATGCGCTGTCGGCGCGCTATTGGCTGGCGCAACAAGTGACGATTGCGGCAACCGCGCTGGACGTGCAAAGCGAGCGCGCGCGCCTGTCCTTGCTGCGCTTCGACGCCGGCTCGGCAGCCTTTCTCGAGGTGCTGGACGCGCAACGAGATCTGTTGAGCGCGCAGCAGCAACTGGTGCAGGCGCGCCGGGCGCTGTTGTCCTCCGGTGTCGCCCTGTATACAGCGCTGGGCGGCGGCTCGCTCGCAAAGGTTGCCGACGCAGACATGGCGGCGGCGCCATTCCATTGATTTTCAGTACGAACCCCTATCCGAACCGATGAAACTCCCCAAACGCCTAATACCCATCCTTATCGCTGTCGTCGTAATCGGCGCAGCCGCCTACGCCTGGAGTGTCTTGCGCCAGCACGGCCCGGGCGACCGCTTCGTCAGCGGCAACGGTCGCGTCGAAGCCACGGAAATCGATGTCGCCACCAAATATCCGGGCCGGGTGCAGGATATCCTGGTGGCGGAAGGCGAATTCGTGAAAGCCGGGCAGGTTCTTGCCCACATGCAGGTGCAGTCGCTGCAAGCGCAGCGCGAGGAGGCAGAGGCGCACCGGCAGCAGGCGGTCGCAGCCGTCAGCAGCGCCGACGCCCAGGTCGCGGTGCGCGAAAGCGATGCGGTCGCCGCGCAGGCGATGCTGGCTGCGCGCGAAACCGATCTGGATGCGGCGCGCATCCGCTTGCACCGCTCCGAGACCTTGACCCGCGAAGGCGCGGCGTCCGAACAGGAGCTCGACGACGATCGCGCCCGCGTGCGCAGCGCAACCGCAGCCGTGGCGGCGGCGCAAGCACAGTTGATGGCCGCCCGCAGCGCCATTGTCGCTGCCCGCACCCAGGTTGCGGGAGCGCAGGCGGTGGTCGGCGCGTCGGCGGCAACGCTGACCCGCATCAACGTCGATATCGACGACAGCGTCCTCACCGCGCCGCGCGCCGGTCGCGTGCAATATCGCATTGCGCAACCGGGCGAAGTGATCGGCGGCGGCGGCAAGGTGCTCAACCTGGTGGACCTGACCGATGTCACGATGAGTTTTTTCGTGCCGGAAACCGTGGCCGGCAGCCTGGCGTTGGGTAGCGAAGTGCATTTGATTCTCGACGCTGCGCCACAGTATGTAATACCGGCCAAGGTGTCGTTCGTGGCCAGCATCGCGCAATTCACGCCGAAGACGGTGGAAACCGCCAGCGAGCGCCAGAAGTTGATGTTCCGCGTGAAAGCGCAGATCGCCCCTGAGTTGCTGCGCCAGCATTTGCAGCAAGTCAAGACCGGCGTGCCCGGCGTGGCGTGGATCAAGCTTGATGCCAATGCGGCTTGGCCTGCCGAATTGGCGGTCAAGGTTCCGCAGTGAGCGACGGTGGCAGCGGCGGCGGCAACAGCGCCGCTGCATTCGCGCAGCTTGAGGGCGTCAGCCTGCGCTACGGCGAGACGGTGGCGCTCGGTGCGATCGATCTCGACCTGCCGTCCGCTTGCATGGTGGGCCTGATCGGCCCCGACGGCGTCGGCAAATCCAGCCTGCTGGCGTTGCTGGCCGGCGCGCGCAAGATACAGCAGGGCAAGGTTCGCGTGCTGGCTGGAGACATGGCGGACCGGACGCACCGCAACCGGGTGTGTCCGCGCATTGCTTACATGCCGCAGGGCCTGGGCAAGAATCTGTATCCGACCTTGTCGGTGGAAGAAAACCTGCAGTTCTTCGGTCGCCTGTTCGGCCATGATGCCGGCGAACGGCGGCGTCGCATCGACCAACTCACCGGCAGCACCGGCCTGCGGCCGTTCCTGGGACGCCCGGCGGGCCAACTGTCGGGCGGCATGAAGCAAAAACTCGGCCTGTGCTGTGCACTGATACACGACCCCGACCTGCTGATCCTGGATGAGCCGACCACCGGCGTGGATCCGTTGTCGCGCAGCCAGTTCTGGGACTTGATCGAGCGCATACGCCGCGAGCGACCGGCGATGAGCGTGATCGTCGCCACCGCCTACATGGAAGAGGCGGAGCGCTTCGACTGGCTGGTGGCGATGGATGCCGGACGGGTGCTGGCCACCGGCAGCGCTGCGCAGTTGCGCGCGCAGACCGGGGCCGCGACGCTGGAGGCGGCCTTCATCGCAATGTTGCCAGCAGAGCGGCGGCGCGACCACCACGACGTGATCGTGCCACCGCTGGGCGCGGTCAGCGCCGAGGTCGCCATCGAGGCCGAAGGCCTGACCATGCGCTTCGGCAACTTCGTGGCGGTCGACCATGTGAACTTCCGCATCTTGCGCGGCGAAATTTTCGGTTTCCTCGGCTCGAACGGCTGCGGCAAATCCACCACCATGAAGATGCTGACCGGCCTGCTCGACGCCAGCGAAGGCACGGCACGCCTGTTTGGCAGCCACATCGATCCGGGCGACATCGCTACCAGGTTCCGCGTCGGCTACATGTCGCAATCCTTTTCGCTGTATGGCGAACTGAGCGTGCGGCAAAACCTGGTGCTGCACGCCCGCCTGTTTCGGGTGGCGCCGACCGAAATTGAAGCGCGTGTCGATGAAATGAGCACCCGCTTCGGCTTGACCGAGGTGCAGGACAGCCTGCCCGACAGCCTGCCGCTAGGCATGCGCCAGCGCCTCTCGCTGGCGGTGGCAATGGTGCACAAGCCGGAATTGCTGATCCTCGACGAACCGACTTCCGGCGTCGATCCGGTCGCGCGCGACCTGTTCTGGCAACTGATGATCGATCTGGCCCGGCGCGACGGCGTGACCATTTTCATCTCGACCCACTTCATGAACGAAGCCGAGCGCTGCGACCGCATCTCGTTGATGCATGCCGGTCGCGTGCTGGTCACCGACACCCCCGCCGCCATCACGGCCAAGCGCGGCGCGGCCACGCTGGAGCAGGCCTTTATCAGCTACCTCAAGGAAGCGGCAGGGCCATCCGCAGACGATGCCGCGGTTGCGGACGCCGATTCGACTGCCGACATGCAAGACGCGCCGCCTGCCGCAGCACCGCGCCGGTCGCGTTTCAGCCTGGCGCGCGCCTTCAGTTACACCCTGCGCGAGACGCTGGAACTGCGGCGCGACCCGGTGCGCGCCACATTGGCCCTGCTTGGCACCGCGATCCTGATGTTCATCATCGGCTACGGCATCAGCCTCGACGTGCAAGACTTGCCGTATGCGGTGCTCGATCGCGACCAAACCGCGCTCAGCCAAAACTACACGCTCAACCTGGCCGGCTCGCGCTATTTCATCGAGCATGCACCGATTACAGACTACGCCGAACTGGATCGCCGCATGCGCAACGGCGAACTGGCGCTGGCCATCGAAATTCCCCCCGGCTTCGCCCGCGACCTTGAACGCGGCACGCCGACTGCCGTCGGCGCATGGGTCGACGGCGCCATGCCGACCCGGGCCGAGACCGTGCGCGGCTACCTGCAGCAGATGCACCTGGCATGGCTGGCCGACACCGCCGAACATCGGCTCGGACTGCGCCAGGTCCAGGCCGCCAGGATCGAAACCCGCTACCGCTATAACCCGGACGTGAAAAGCCTGCCGGCGATGGTGCCGGCTGTCATCCCGATGCTGCTGATGATGATTCCCGCGATGCTGACTGCGTTGTCCGTGGTGCGGGAAAAGGAACTCGGCTCCATCATCAACCTGTATGTGACGCCGGTGACGCGGACCGAATTCCTGCTCGGCAAGCAGGTGCCCTACGTGGTGTTGGCAATGTTCAACTTCGTGCTGATGTCGGCGCTGGCGGTGACGGTATTCGGCGTGCCGATCAAGGGAAGTTTCGGCGCGCTGAGCCTGGCTGCGCTGATTTTCGTGACCGCTTCCACCGGCTTCGGCCTGTTGTGCTCGACCTTCACCAAGAGCCAGATCGCGGCCATGTTCGTGACCATGATCGGCACCTTGATACCCTGCGTGCAGTTTGCCGGCCTGTTGAATCCGGTGTCGTCGCTGGAAGGCACGGGCGCCTTCGTCGGCAGCCTTTACCCGGCGACTTATTTCCTCACGATCAGCCGGGGCGTGTTCAGCAAGGCGCTCGACCTGCGCGCGTTGATGCCGTCATTGTTGCCGCTGCTGGCGTCCGTGCCGGTGATCCTCGGCTTGGCCATCGTGCTGCTGAAAAAGCAGGAGAACTGAACCAATGCGCATGCTGGCCAATATCTACCGCCTGGGCGTCAAGGAGTTGTGGAGCCTGATCCGCGATCCGATGATGCTGGTGCTGATCGCCTACACCTTCACGCTGGCCATCTATGTGGCTGCAACGGTGATGCCGGAGAGCCTGCACCACGCGGCGATTGCAATCGTCGACGAAGACGGCTCGCCGCTGTCGGCGCGCCTGACCTCGAGCTTCTATCCGCCGCACTTCAACCAACCGCGCGTGATATCGTTGACCGAAATGGATCCCGGCATGGACAACGGCGACTATACCTTCGTGCTCGATATCCCGCCCGGTTTCCAGAGCGACGTGCTGGCCGGCAGGTCGCCGGCGGCGCAGTTGAATGTGGATGCGACGCGCATGACCCAGGCATTCACCGGCACCGCCTATATCCAGCAGATCGTGGCCGAGGAAGTCGGCGAATATGTGCAGCACTACCGCGACAGCAGCGCGCCGCCGGTGGACCTGAACCTGCACATGCGCTTCAATCCGAACATCGAGCAGTCCTGGTTCGGCTCACTGATGGAAATCATCAACGACGTGACCATGCTGTCGATCATCCTGACCGGCGCGGCGCTGATCCGCGAACGCGAACACGGCACCATCGAGCACTTGCTGGTAATGCCGGTCAAACCGTCGGAAATCATGCTGGCCAAGGTCTGGTCCATGGGTTTGGTGGTGTTGCTGGCGGCGCTGACGTCGCTCATTTTCGTGGTGCAGTTGACGCTGCACGTGCCGATCCAGGGCTCGATCGCGCTCTTCATGCTGGTGGTGGCGCTGCACTTGTTTGCCACCACCTCGATGGGTATCTTCCTGGCGACGCTGGCGCGTTCGATGCCGCAATTCGGCATGCTGCTGGTGCTGGTGCTGATACCGCTGGAGATGTTGTCGGGCGGCATGACGCCGCGCGAAAGCATGCCGCGCCTGGTGCAAGACATCATGCTGGCCGCGCCGACCACGCATTTCGTCTCGGCCGCGCAGGCGATTCTCTATCGCGGAGCCGGACTGGACGTGGTATGGCCGCAAATGCTGGCCATCATTGCCATCGGCAGCGTGCTGTTCGCAGCGGCGCTTGTGCGCTTTCGCAAGACCATCAGCCTGATGGCATGAAACTGCGGCATTCGGGCGGATAAGGAAAGAGCTGCCATGGCCGGAAGCACATTGACCGCGCCAGACACCCGGTTGAAAGAAATCATGGTTGCTTCGCAAAGATAGCCATAGGTTCGATTGTCATTAAATCGCCACAATGCGCATCTACACTTACGAAAGATATTTCCCGTTTCGTTACCGTGAGCTTCCATGCTAAAAGAAAAGGCTGTTGCCGCCCTGGGACAGCAATCCCTGTTGATGCCGGCCTGGATAAAATCCGCCCTTTCCGCCAATGATCGCATCAAACTTTACTTGAGCTTGCTGCAATCCGCTGCCCAGTACGCCCGACAACCGGAGGCGCCTGTGGCAGACTGGGGGCCCGATCTTGCGAAAGCCGGGCTGCACGAAGCGGGATGGCTAAAGGACTTTGTCAAGACCGCGTACTTTGACGGACACGCGCTCGTGCTGCCGGAGATGGTGCAGTTTCTTCGCGTGTTGGCTGCCGACCTGTCGACCATGGCGCGCCCCGTTTGCGAGCTTGCCCAGGATAGCGGGTCGGATCTGACGGCCCGGCGCGACATGTGGCTGCAAGAATTGCGACGGATGGAAGATCAAGAAGGTCTCGGCAACGAATCGCTGGCGGCTTTGACGCGCGGCAACCGCGATGGCGGCGACAGCTTCCATCTGCTGGTCATGGATTTGCATAAGCAGTTGAACGCGCTGGCAGGACAAATCGCAACCGAAGATCTGGACGGCGCGCATGTGTGGCAACTCGACGACGCCGACCGGCCGCAAATTCAGGCTTTCATGCGCGGCTTGCACCGCACCGGCGCGCTCAAATTTTCCCACCCGGGGCTCGATACCGTGGCGACCCGCGACGGCGCGCGCTTGCTGATCCAAAACGATATCGGCACCAATGACGTTCATGTGCTGGTCATCGAAGTGGAGCGGCAAACCATCAGCCTGACCTACTCCGACCTGCATGCCGGACGGTTTGCCTTTTTTTGCGAGATGCTGCAAGAAATAGGATTTGCTTGGAACATCCATGAGCCGCTGACCACCAGTGGCCTTAACGCCGGGAAGCCATACACGGTGGGGACAGCGACCCTCGAGGCCGACGGCCAGAAATTGCTGGACGCGCTGGAAGCCGTTGCCTCGCGCATTGTGTTTGTCATCGACTGGAATCGGGCGCGCAAACGACTGCAGTTTTTTGTCGGCAAGGCGCAGGCCGTGGCAATCTTGCGACGATCGTCACAGGAAGAATGGGGCCATATGGCGTGGCTGCTGGCGGGCGCCGAACGGCTTGTCTTCAATGCCATGCAAGCGGTCGATAGCGATGCGTTTCGGGTCGGCGATCGTCTCGACGAGGTTCTTGGGGAGACGGCGGCGAGCGGATATTTGACGAGCCTCCTGCGTATATCCAGCACAATGTTGCGGCAGAATCAGCCAGTCGCACTGATCGCCGACGAGGCACGCGTGCTGCTGGTGCGCGTGCTGCATCGACGAACCTTTGAATTCGACCTGCTGGCGGAACATGCGGCATATTGTCACGCGCTTGCAGGCGCGTTGTGCGACGCGCTTGAGAACCGCGCCGCAGCCGCATCGGCGGAAATTTCCCAAGCCGTTGCGCGCGCCAAGAGCTGGGAGCGCCAAGCCGACCACCAGCTCATGGAGGCGCGGCTGCGGGCAGAGCGCCACACCCGGTGGTCGCCCATTGTCGACTTGCTGGAGAAATCCGATGACGTGGCAGATGCGCTGGAGGAAGCGATTTTCATGCATTCCCTGACCTTGTTGGCGCCGCTATCCGGCCTGCCGGCGCCGGTCAACGAGGCGCTGCGCCGGTTGGCAGAAACGACACTGGCGGCAATTCAAGATCAGGTGCGTGCGATCGAAATCGCGCGCACGGTCAGCGAAGAAAGCGATTCAACCGACAGCGAATTGTTTTTGCAGACGCTGTGGCGCGTGCTGCGCGCGGAGCGGCTTTGCGACGAGCTTTCGCGCCAGGCGCGCATGACTATCGTGCGTTCGCTGCATGATTCGGCTGCCGGATTTCAACTGGCTACCGATTTGTCCAATACCATCGAAAAGGCTTCCGACCATCTGCTCGCGGCGGGATACGCGTTGCGCCAAATGGTGCTTGCCAAGACAGGACTTTCAGCATGAGCGCCATTTCTCACTGGCCGCATCATTTCTATTTGATCGCCAGCGGCGACACGTCCCGTTGCCACAAACCCGATCGCGAGCGCATGGGGTCGAAGGCATTCAATCTGCTGCGCATGGCAGAAATCGGCCTGCCGGTGCCACCCGCATTGGTGATTGGAACGCATTTTACGCAATCTCCCGAAGAATGCCTGCATGCTCTTTTCAAGGTCGGGCTGGCCGCTTTGCAAGAGGTGGCCGGGCAGATTTTCGGCGACACGCGCAATCCCTTGATCGTATCGGTGCGCTCCGGCGCGCCGGTATCCATGCCGGGCATGATGGAAACCCTTTTGAATATTGGATTGTGCGACCGCACGCTTCCTGGACTGTTGCGCCAATCGGGCAACCCCAGATTGGTCTGGGATGCCTACCGGCGTTTGGTCGCCACCTACGGCGAGGTGGTGGAGGGACTGCCTGCCGCAGTGTTCGAGAACGAACTTGAAAGCGCGACGCGCGGTCGGGACGAGCGGGAACTTGACTTCAGCGAATTGCGGGCGCTGACACGACGCTTTCTGGCGATTTATCAGGAAAACGCCAGGAAGCCGTTTCCGCAAGATGTCAACGAACAACTTTCCGGTGCAATTTGCGCGGTTTTCGCGTCCTGGGAATCCGAGAAAGCCGTGACCTATCGCAAGCTGAACGGGATCGACGCCGCGATGGGCACTGCGGTGACGATTCAACGCATGGTATTCGGCAACAGCGGCGGTCAGTCGGGAGCGGGCGTCGGATTTACCCGAGACCCGACCAACGGCGAACGCCGGCTTTGGGTAGACTTTTTAAGCAATGCGCAGGGCGAAGACGTTGTTTCCGGCCGTCGCAATGCTTATGGGAACCAGGCGTTGGCAGACAACCTGCCGGAGGCGTGGAGCAGACTTGAAGCGGCGGCCAAGGCATTGGAAGGCGAATTCGCGGACATGCAGGATTTCGAGTTCACGGTGCAGGACGGCACGCTCTACATGCTGCAAACCCGATCCGGCAAACGCACCCCTTTGGCTTGCGCACGCATTGCGCTGGACCTGCTGGACGAAGGCGTCATCGATACCGCTGCGGCGCTCGAACGCACCGCGGGGCTGCAGGAAGCGGACATCGGCACCGTCCAGTTGGCGCCCCAGGGATCGCGCGACGCCCAGCCAAGCGTATTGGCCAAGGCGATGCCGGCCTGCTCTGGCGTCGTATGCGGAGAAATCGCGCTGGACGAGCAACGCGCGCTGCAACGCAGCCAAGCCGGTGTCCCCATCATCCTGGTAAGGCAAGACGCAGAAACCAGCGATATCGAGGCGATGCAAGCAGCGGTCGGTTTGCTGACGCAGCGCGGAGCGCGAACCTCGCATGCGGCAGTCGTGGCACGGCAACTGGGCAAAGTCTGCCTGGTTGGCTGCGGCGATCTTGGCATCGACATGACGGCGCGAACGGTGTCCTTCGGCGCAATGACACTCAACGAAGGCGACGTTATCACCCTGGACGGGAACGAACAATCGATCTACGCAGGCGAAATCGCGGCGGCGATGGTGCCGGACCTGGTCTTGCTTGAACGTCTGCGGGCGTTGCGGGGATCGCAAAGTGGAGCACATCATCCGAAACATCGCAAATGATATTCTCCGATGGTGCTGCGCGACGAAATGGTCGCCAGGCACGCGCAAGAAACATGCGTCAACGGCGACCAACGCGAATGGCGAACCATTTTCGTCAAGTTAGTGCTTACAATCGCGCAAATGGCTTGATATATGGTGCGGCTGGCGGGGATCGAACCCACGACCCTTGGCTTCGGAGGCCAATACTCTATCCACTGAGCTACAGCCGCTACGGAACAACTGGCGTGTCGAGGCGCGCAGCCATCGAACGAATCACGGTGGTTTGACTTGCAAGGCGACAATTGCACGTTCGCAATGCATGTATTTATCCGTGAACGCCTCGCATTATAGGCGCTGATCGCAGGCGTGTCACGAAAAGCCCGCCTGGCTGATCGCTCAAACACGCTTTTGGGATGAAATATGCTCGGAAATCGATCGAATCCTCGATGAAAAGCGTGCCTTTTTCATTCCAAAGCGGATACATTGCGACTATAATCAAGGGTTTGACAAGGTGTTGCGCTGCAACACGCTGCACTATTGTAGCTGCCCGTAGATTTTTCGCACCCGTCCACCGCTTTTGAACATTGTATTGAGGGAATAATGAGCGACGCACACAACAATCACGAATCTGCAATCAAGACACCCAAGCAACTGATTGCAGCAATCGTTGCCGCCATTCTGGTGCCTATCATTTGCATCTACTTATTGGTGCAATACGTCACCGGCGAACCCAAGGTCGGCGCCGGCTCCAATGCCCAAACGCCGGAGGCGATTGCGGCCCGCATCGCTCCGGTTGCAGACGAAGGCTATACGTTTGCGGGCGCAAGCGCCGCCGCGCCGCAAGCGCAAACCGGTGAAGCCGCCGCCGCAGGTGCTCCTGCTGCCCCGGCGACAGCCGCACCGGAAGTCGCCGCCGCCAGTGCGCCGGCTGCAGCCCCTGCTGGCGATGCCGGCAAAAAGCTGTTCGATACCATTTGCACCACTTGCCATACGCCAGGCATCGCTGGCGCGCCCAAGTTCGGCGACAAGGCGGTTTGGGCGCCACGCATCAAGCAAGGCGTCGCCACCTTGTATGACCATGCGCTCAAGGGCTTCCAGGGCAAGAGCGGCGTGATGCCGCCCAAGGGCGGTTCCGCCGCGTCGGATGCCGAGGTCAAAGCGGCGGTCGACTATATCGTTGCCAACGGCAAGTAAGCAAACGCTTTTCAGTAATAAAAAAGCCGACCTGCGGGTCGGCTTTTTTCGTTCGTCGAAGCTGGGCACGGCGACGCACGAGCGACTTGGCGTCAGGACTTTTTCTCGTCGGCCGGCTTCGATTTTTTCCTCAGCCTGGAAACCACGGCAATCGTCGACGCCACGGCGCCCGCGATCAGCGCGCCGCGCAGCATCGGCTTCAATTTGGGTTGCTGCCAGAGCTTGGAGACGCCGCCGATGACCAACGGCAAAGCGGCCTGCACGGCGCCGCCGGACATTGCCGAGCGTCCGCGCCAGAGCGCAAAAGCGGCCAGCCCGATTTGCTTGAGCGCGCTTTTGGCCAACGATTCGGCGCGCAAGCCGGACACCACCGCAGCCTTCGAGCTGACGATGCCGCTGCGATACATGGCCCCTTGCGTGATCAATAGCTGCTTGCGCAGTTCGATCGGCAACGGTGCTTCTTGATCGTTCATTCGTGCTCTCGCCTATTCCAAAAATGCGTCGCGATCGTTGCGCAATTCGTTCATCGTGGCCGGCATCGATAGCTTGCCGGCGGCGACGATCGACCGCGCATACAGCAGCACGCCTACCGTAATGAGCGTAAACGCCGTGGCGACGATGAATAGAATCTTCCAGCCGAGCGCATCCCAGGTCAGGTACACCAGCAGCACGCTCCAATAGGCCAGCGCGAACCAGCCGGCGATCAAGCCGAGCGCGAACACGGCGGCCAGCTTCAATAAGTTGGCGCGGACTTCGGCCAACTCCAAAGATGCCAGTTCGACCCGGTTGAGCAACAGGCCGAAGACATTTTTGGCGATCCCCGCCAAACCGGCGACCAGAGGCGAACCGGAATTCGACGCTTCCTGTTTCTGTTGCTCCATGCTTTCTCGATTTGCGGGTGGCAAACGATTACGCTATTTACGCGCGATGAGGACGCCGACCAGCACGCCGACAACGCCGGCGATGGCGACCGATTTCCACGGATTTTCCTTGACGAAATCGTCTGCCGTTTCGGCAATTTCCTTGCCGGTTTCGACGGCGGCGGTCTGCAATTCCTGCGCCTTGACGGTTGCCGCTTCGAGCAGGCCGATGCCCTTCTGACGCAGCTCGTCGGCCTTTTCGCCGGTGGCAGAGGTCGCTTCGCGGAACAGGTCTTGCGCGTCGCGCAACAAGGTTTTCATATCGTTTCTGACGGTTTTCACGTTTGATGCCAACATGACAGACTCCCTAAAGATTTTGGCCGGTAAATTTTGCACACACGGAGCAACTGCGCTGCGCACGTTATCGGATACATCATACTCAGGCCTACCGGTGGCGGCAAGCAAGTTCGTGTCAACGGCATCAAAAAGACATGCGTTCTCTTGGCTAATCGCCGCAACCAGCGAAGCGATGCGGCTCTACAGTGAATTTCGCCGGCCCGAGCAGGCCGCGCAGTCGATTTCTGGGGATGCACTCAGGTCGCGCGCTTTTTCTCGATGTGCGCTTCGACCAGTTCCAGAATTGCCTTCGACCGATAGGACTTGGCGAGGCCGATCAATTTTTCGGCAAATGGCCGATATTTTTCATCAAGCGCGGCGATATGGTCGGCGTGGCGCCGAATATCGCCCATATTGCCGGCTTGCGCCAATTCGTACAGTATCTCCATCTCGTGGTCGGGCGGCGCCACCGACGGCGCAGTTTCCAAGATGGGCGTCGGCGCTTCTTCCCTGGGCGGCATTTCGGTGTCCCACACCAAACCAAGGAAATTGCCGATTTGCGCCAGCAAATCGTCTTGGTCGATCGGCTTGGTCATGAAGGCGGAGGCGCCGGCCACCATGCTGCCGCGTTGATCTTCGTCGGTCGCGCTGGCGGAAATCGCGATGATCGGCACCGTCGCCAGGTTTGGCTCGGCGCGGATGTGGCGCGTCGCCTCCAGGCCGTTCATGACCGGCATCATGATATCCATCAGGATCAAGTCCGGTGGCATCGTTTCCGCTTGCGCCAAGGCCTCCTTGCCGTTGGCCGCCTCCTCGATCGCAAAACCCAGGCCGCGCAACAAGTCGGCCAGCATCTCGCGATTGGCAATCACGTCGTCGACAATCAATATCGTTCTGACCGGCCCGGGATAACCGGAAACCCGGCGCTTGGCCGGTCGTAACGCGATGTCGACCTCGACTTGCGGCAGCAGCAAATCGAAACTGAAGACGCTGCCTTCGCCGGGTCGGCTAAGCACCCGCACGTCGCTGTTCATCATGCGCACCAATTGCCGGCTGATCGCCAAGCCCAGCCCGGTGCCGCCGAAACGACGCTCCAGGTCGCCGACTTGCTCGAACGGTTGGAAGATGGTTTCGAGTTGGTCGCGGCTCATGCCGACCCCGGTGTCGGCCACTTCGAAACCGATCTGCACGTGCGCATTCTCGCGCGGCGCGCAAGTGACGCGCAAGGCGATGCTGCCGGCATCGGTGAATTTGACCGCGTTGCCGAGCAGGTTCAGCAACACTTGCCGCACGCGCTTTGCATCCAGCATCACCGTATGCGGCAAATCGGGCGCCGGCTGAAAACTGAATTGCAAGCCTTTTTGCTCAGCCTTGACGCGAATGATGTCCGTGATGGTGAGCAAGAACGACGAAAGATCGGTGGCGCTCAAGAGCAAGTCGAACTTGCCGGCTTCGATCTTCGACAAGTCGAGCAAGTCCGTGATCAAGGTCAGTAAGTGCTCACCGCTTTGCCGTATCGTATTCAGTCCGGTGGCCTGGCGCTCGGTCAAATTGCGTTCGCGCTTTAAAATTTGCGCATAGCCGAGAATGGCGTTGAGCGGGGTGCGCAATTCGTGGCTCATGCTGGCTAAAAACGTGCTCTTGGCGCGATTGGCGACTTCGGCGCGATCCTTGGCGATGGTCAATTCGGTCGTGCGCTCCTTGACCAAATCTTCCAGATGATCGCGGTGGCGCTGCAATTCTTTTTCGGTCGCCGCGCGCCGCAGGATATCCTGCTCCAATGCACGGTTCTTGGTTTCGATTTCGTCGAATAGCGCTTGCAGCGCCTGCCGCGTGCTTTCCAGGCTGGCGCCGAGGCTACCGAGTTCGTCGTCGCGGTGCCAGACAAACGGTTCGCTCAATTCCTTGCGCGCCAGCCGCTGCGATTCCTCCATTAAACGGCGCAGCGGCGCCAACAAGCGAAATTGCAGCAAGGAAACGATCAGGAAGATACTCAACAGCAACTGGCCGAGCAGTGTCAACGCAAACGCGCGGCGCGCGAGAAGAACCTCGGTGTCGAGTTGACCGCTATCCATTTCGACGGTGACATAGCCGATGACATTGCCGTTATAGACGACATCGCGATTCAACGTGAACTGTTTGCCTTTACGCCGCTCCGGATGCTCTTCCGACAGGAATACGCCGAATTTCTTGTCGCGCACCACCACGGAAGCGACCCGCTCGTCGCCCAACAGCGACTCGAACAATGGACGACCGGCTTCGCGGCTCAAATTCCATAGCGGCTCCTGCATGCCGAAGGCGACGATGTCGGTCAGGCGCCGGTGATCCGATGCGAGCTGCTGCACCAATGCGTTTTCGCGCTGTCCCAAAGTCAATAGACTGCTGACCGTCACCGGAATCAGCAAGCCGATCACCACGGCCAGGACAATCGAGGCGCGCAGTTTCAAGCGCATGAACGCCCGTCCCGATCGAGCCAGCAAACGATGGTGCCAGACCCGCAGTCGTCAGTCGCGTTGCGCGCACACTTGCTGGGGATCATTTTTCAACCTCCAAGCCGTCATCCGAGTTAAATCTCTTCCAAAAATCGCCACGAACTGGCACGGTCTGAAGCCGGAAATCCGGCACAATGACCTCGAATTTTGGCACTCAGTCGATTTTCAGATGTCTTCCTGACCAATTGTGCACGATTCGCCGTGAAAGTTGGTAACAATTTATCTGTTTTGACATATTTGCGACTTCGGCGACTCAACCACTGCGCAAAAACACTGGTTTTCCGGGGCAGGGTCGCCGCAAAATCAGTGTAACAAGACAGCAGCTGCGCTTTTGTCGCGCAGCTCGGCTATACCTTCGATGTTGCCGATCTGGATGAATACCGGATTGAGCGACAAGGTCGATTGCGTCGGACGCCATGCAAACATCCATTCCTTTTGCCGGGCGTCACCGGACGCCTTGGAAAAAACTGCGCCCAGCGGACTTGGCGCGCCATACGATACCGCCGCATCGATGCCGGCCCAGCTCGGCAGCGCTTTTTGCGCGGCGCGATGGATGCGCTCGCCGAACTCTTCGGTATCGTGGATGATCAGGCAGCTATCCGCCCCTAGGAAGGCGTCGAACAGGCTTTCGTGCCAGACTTGCGTCAGGCTGAGCGTCAAATAATTGCCGGCTGAAGCTGGCCGCAACCTGTCGGCGGGAGCAAGGATGGCGGGCGGGCGCAGGCGAAATTCGCCCAAGCTCATCGACCGTTCCAGCCACGATCTTTCGGAATAGCGATACAGCTTTGCGGGGCGATGCACGTCAATTGCAGTCATAAGGCCAAATCGGTTGTTGTCTGTACAGACTATAGTATGCGACATTCCGGGCCATTTCGAGCGCAGCTTGCCGCAATGCCGGCTACGCTCACTCGGTCAACTGTGGCGCCGCGATGCTGCGCAACTGGAAACGGCCGTCGTCGTTGAACAACATCGTTTCCAAGATTTCCATGCGCCCGCGCGTAAGCAGTCGATCCGGCGGCGGCGGGAAAGGCGCGGCACGGCGCAATGCCGACAGTGCAATGTCAACCGCGTCGGTATCGCCGTTGGAGCGCAGTGTATTGCTGTGCAGCAACCGACCGTTGCCATCGACCTCGTATTTGAGCACCACCACCGAGCGCAGCAAGGCTTGCGGATTGCCTGGATAAATCTTGTCGGGATTGACTTCGGCAATGTGCTGCGCCAGCAAGCGCTTATAGCGCTCCAGCGACATCGAGCCGGTGTTATGACTGACGGCGGCACCCGCAGGCGCATTGCGTTGCCCGCCATTACTGGAACTGGTTGTCGGCTGATTCAGCGACACGGTGGTGCAACCGGCCAGCAGCGCCGCCGAGGCGATGGCAATCTTGTTTTTCATGGCCCTGGTCTCCTCAGCTTCGTCACATGGATAGCAAAATAACGCTTACTACCGCGATTCAGTTGACCGCGCGCCGCGCCGACGGAAATGCATCACAGGCTCGCGGCCAACTCGGCCCCCTCCCGAATTGCCCGTTTGGCATCCAGCTCCGCCGCCAGCTTGGCGCCGCCGATCAAATGAAAACGCGGCCCGCGGGTAGTATTGGCGTCGCCGGCTTTCACCACCGGCATCAATTCGGTCAGCGAATCCTGGCCGGCGCAGACAATCACATTGTCCACTTCGAGCAGTCTTTCGACGCCGCCCACCGCGATGTGCAAGCCCTGATCGTCGATTTTACGGTATTCGACGCCAGCCAGCATTTCCACACCTTTGCGCAGCAGCGTGGCGCGATGCACCCAGCCTGACGTCTTGCCAAGCGACGCCCCCAGCTTCGACGCTTTGCGCTGCAGCAAGTAAATCTGGCGCACCGGCTCTTCTGCCACTGGCGCACGCAAGCCGCCGTTGGCGCTGGCGGCCAGATCGACGCCCCATTCGGCCAGCCAATGCGACAACGGCAGCGGCAACGGCACTTGCGGATCGTGCAACAGGAATTCGCCGATGTCGAAGCCGATGCCGCCGGCGCCGATGATCGCCACCCGCTTGCCGACTGCCGCATTGTCTTTCAGCACGTCCAGGTACGACAACACCATCGGATGATCGATGCCATCGATGCGCGGCGTGCGCGGCACTATGCCGGCGGCCACGATGATCTCGTCAAAGCCCTGCTGCAACAATTCTTCGCGCGTGACGCGGTGGTTCAACTCCAGCTTGACCTTGGTGACTTCCACGCGGCGCTTGAAATAGCGCAGGGTTTCCTTGAACTCTTCCTTGCCGGGAATCCGCATCGCATAATTGAACTGGCCGCCGATACGGTCGCTGGCGTCGAACAAAGTTACTTGATGGCCGCGCTCGGCTGCCACAGTAGCCGCCGACAAGCCGGCGGGACCAGCGCCGACCACCGCCACCCGTTTCGGCTGCGTCGCTTTGCGATAGACCAGTTCGGTCTCATGCGCGGCGCGCGGATTGACCAGGCAACTGGCGCGCTGGTTGGAGAAGGTATGATCCAGGCAAGCCTGGTTGCAGGCGATGCAGGTATTGATTTCGTCGACCCGGCCAGTCGCCACCTTGTGCACGAAATCCGGGTCGGCCAGGAATGGCCGCGCCATCGACACCAGGTCGGCGTCGCCGCTGGCGATGATGTCTTCGGCTTCGTCGGGCATGTTGATGCGGTTCGACGCCACCACGGGAATCGTCAATTCCTTGCGCAAGCGCCCCGCCAGACTGCGGAAGGCCGCGCGCGGCACCGAGGTGACGATGGTCGGCACGCGCGCTTCGTGCCAGCCGATGCCGGTATTGATGATGGACGCCCCTGCTTGCTGCAGCGCCTTGGCGACCGCGACCACGTCGTCCCAGCTATTGCCGCCATCGACCAGGTCGAGCAGCGAATGGCGGTACATGATGATGAATTCGCGGCCAACGGCGGCGCGCACCTGCTTGACGATCTCGACTGCCAGGCGCATGCGGTTTTCGATCGAACCGCCCCAGCGGTCGGTGCGCAAATTGGTGCGCGCGCACAGGAATTGATTCAACAGATAGCCTTCGCTGCCCATGATCTCGACGCCATCGTAGCCGGCGCGCTGCGCCAGTTTGGCGCAGCGCACGTAGTCGCGGATGGTGCCGAGGATGCCGCTTTCGCTCAAGGCGCGCGGACGGAACATCGAGATCGGCGATTTCAACGCCGAAGCCGACACCACCAGCGGTTGATAGCCGTAGCGCCCGGCATGCAGGATTTGCATCGCGATCTTGCCGCCTTCTTCGTGCACCGCTTGCGTCACGCGGCGATGGTTCGGCAAGTCGAACCAGCTGTTCAAGGTGCCGCCGAACGGCAGCAGCCAGCCGGAACGATTCGGTGAAATGCCGCCGGTGACGATCAAGCCGACACCGCCCTTGGCGCGCTCGCGGAAATACGCGGCCAGCTTCGGGTAGTGATAAAAGCGGTCTTCCAATCCAGTGTGCATCGAACCCATGATGACGCGATTGCGCAAAGTCGTGAAGCCCAGATCGAGCGGGGCCAGCAGATGGGAATAGCTCGGATTGGTCATGTTTTACCTACCTTGGATTGTTTGATGCATTATCGCCGTGCCGCCCATGCTATCCCAGCGCCGCACTAGAGGAATTATTCGAAAGCGCCGCGCTGCTTGAACTGCTCGGTCGCCGCCACCAGCGCCGCCGCCGTTCCTGCCTCGGCAGCCGCATGGCCGGCGTCGGCAATCAGATGGAACCTGGCCTGTGGCCATGCGTGATGCAAGCGGTAAGCAATGTGCGGCGGGCAAATGACATCGTAGCGCCCTTGCACGATCACCGCCGGCAAATGGCGGATGCGGTCGATGTCGCGGATCAATTGATCGTCGGCAAAGAAGCCGCGGTTGAGCATATAGTGCGCTTCCAGCCGGCTCAGTCCCAAGGCTGCCGCGTCCGCCGTGAATTCCGCCAATTCCTCGGGGTGCGGCAGCAGGTACAGGCAACTGCCTTCGTAGCGCGCCCAGGCGCGCGCCGCCGGCAGGTAGACCTCGGGGTCGGCGCTGAACAGGCGCTTTTCATACGCATGCAGCAAGTCGCTGCGCTCCTCGGGCGGGATGGCGGCAGCAAATTCGGCATGCACTTCCGGGTAAAACAACTTCATGCCGTCGATGAACCAATCGATTTCCGCCGCCGTGCACAGGAAAATTCCGCGCAACACGAAGCCGGTGCAACGCTCGGGGTGCGCCTCGCCATAGGCCAGCGCCAGCGTCGATCCCCACGAGCCGCCGAACACCAGCCATTGCTCGATGCCCAGCGTGCGCCGCAGAACTTCAATATCCTCGACCAGCAACTGCGTGGTGTTGTGGCGATATTCGCCCAACGGCGTCGACTTGCCGGCGCCGCGTTGATCGAACAACACGATGCGATAGTAAGCCGGGTCGAAGAAGCGTCGATGGGTCGGCGTCACACCGCCGCCCGGTCCGCCATGCAGGAACAGCACCGGCACCCCATTCGGGTTGCCGCATTGCTCCCAATGCAGCGTATGCAATGGGTCGACCGGCAACATGCCGGTTTGATAAGGTTCGATAGCAGGAAACAAGATTGCTTCGGAGAGTTGGTCAAGCATGCGTATCTCGATTTATTCGGTGTTAAGAATTGGAACGGCCAACCGCATCATAACCATAAGTGGGCTCCGTATCCACCCTCATTCCGGTCGACGCAACGGCTGTTCGACCGCAAAATGCCTGAACGCGCAACGTTATTGAAAAAATATCTTTATAGCCCGAATTCAGCCTGAAGAAGCTGCTTCTTTAAGCAAAATTGACGGCAAATAATGCCTCGAACAAATTTTTCTAGCCAAAACAAAAAAACTGCTGTAGACTTCGCCCCCTTCAGATGTGGTGACAAACATCTTGTGTTTTTCAGCTAAGTGGCAGTCGAAACGGGTGCTTAGCTCAGTTGGTAGAGCGGCGCCCTTACAAGGCGTAGGTCGGGAGTTCGAGCCTCTCAGCACCCACCAAGCGGAGAGACACGGCAAGACGCAGTACAAATTATGCAGTTTAGGAGTGGTAGTTCAGTTGGTTAGAATACCGGCCTGTCACGCCGGGGGTCGCGGGTTCGAGTCCCGTCCACTCCGCCAATATACAAAATGCCCGCGCAAGCGGGCATTTTCATTTAGTCGATATTTTCCGACCGCTT
>JARLJG010000002.1 GCA_031291325.1 Burkholderiaceae bacterium | reverse complement strand
GGGCGGAGGACCTGAAGGGCACCGGCATCCGGGTAAACGTGCTGTCGCCCGGGCCGACGGCGACCGAACTCGCGAAGGCCGCGCTAGGCGAGGAGGGCATGAAGGTCTTCGCCTCGATGAATCCGCTGCAGCGCATGGCCGATCCGGCGGAGCTCGGCGCGGCGGCTGCCTTTCTCGCCTCGTCGGACAGCAGCTTCATGACCGCCAGCGAGCTCGCCGTCGACGGCGGCCTGGCGCAAATCTAACGCGTTACGCCCTGCGGCGCTCCAATCGATATTCGGAGCGCTGTCGGGCGTGGTAAACCAAAGGAGAATATAAATGAGCTACGCAATTATCGGCTTTGGCAAGCTCGGCCAGGCTTTGGCCAAGGCGTTTGCCCGAAGCGGCATCGAAGTATCCGTTGCAACCACGCGCGACCCGGAAAGTTTTGCATCCACTGCGACCGCGATCGGACCGACGATCATTCCCAAAACACTGGCGCAAGCGGTCAAGGCGGACGTTGTCTTTTTAGCGGTTCGTTTCGAGTCGCACCAGGATGTCGCGAAGGCGCTGCCGACCTGGAAGGGAAAGACCATCGTCGATGTGACGAATGCCTACGGCGTGTCCCCTGAGGAACTGGGAGGGCAGCCTTCTTCTGCCAAGGTCGTCGCGCAGGCCTTCACCGGAGGAAGACTGGTCAAGGGCTTCAACCATTTGGTCGCTGCCGTCCTTGACCAAGATCCGTCCGTGCATGGTGGCAGGAGAGTCGTGTTCCTGGCGAGCGACGATGACGGCGCAGCAACGGAGATTGGTGCGCTGGCGGAAAAACTTGGTTTCGCGCCGATCAAACTTGGCGGGCTTTCGGAAGGCGGACTGCTGGTGCAGGCACGCGGAAATAGCTGGGGTCAACTGATCTTCAAGGACTTGGTCAAGTTCGACTGATGAATTGGGGAATCGAAGGGGTCAGGCTCGCACTAATTTGCGTTGAAATACCAAAATGTGGCGCTCTTAATGCGACGCTGACTCTTTTGAATTTCCGAAGCGCTTCTCCTATAAATTTGACGGAAAAATCTAGGATTCCGGCTTACACCACCAAATGCAGCGGTGTGGCAGATTGAGCTATGCGCTCTGGCCGGAACAGTTCACAGCTTCTTCAATGCAATATTGCTTATATTGCAGCCAACCGATTGTCAACGACCTTCATGCAACAGCCTCGCACCTTGTGCTGACGAGCATCTTTCACATTCCTGACATATTTCGGACATTATTGGTGTGTATTATTAGTGAATCGAAAATCCTGTAAAAGGAGCAACATGAACGTCAAGCGGATCCTAGGACCTTTTCTGGCGGTGATTTTGGCTCTGGGCATCGGCGCCGCCGTCTATATTTCCGCCGGACGGAAGGCCGATGAACGGGCGGCCAAGCAGGCAGCCGACGCGGTGGTCGACATCAAGGGAATGATCGGCTCCGAAAAAGAATCGTTCTTCCTCGATCCTAAAGTTCTCGATGTGCTGCTTACCAAGTACGGCTTGCGCGTCAAGGTCGAAAAAGTGGGTTCGCGCGAAATCGCCAGCCGCGATTTCAAGGGCTACGATTTCGGTTTCCCTGCCGGCTCGCCCGCCGCAATCGCGCTGCAAAAGAAATCCAAGGCCAGGCAGACATATGCCACTTTCTTCACGCCGATAGCGATCGCGTCGTGGAAGCAATTGATTCCCGTTCTGGAGAACGAGGGCATCGTCAAGCAGAACGGCGACGCTTTTTATATCGTCGACATGAAGCGCCTGCTCGGCATGATCGAAAAAGGAACCCGTTGGCGCGACCTGAAGGACAACACCGCCTATTCGACCGGCAAGAGCATCCTGATCAGCTCGACCGATGTGCGCAAATCGAATTCTGCCGCGATGTACCTGGCGCTGGCGAGTTATGTCGCCAACGACAACAACGTGGTCGAAGACGCCGATCAAGCCAACAAGGTGCTGCCGCTGGTGACGCCCTTGTTCATGCGCCAGGGCTTGCAGGAATCGAGTTCGGCCGGCCCGTTCGAGGATTACACGACAATGGGCATCGGCAAGGCGCCGCTGGTGATGATCTACGAAAGCCAATTTCTGGAATACCAGTCGAAACGTGCGCAGCCCAATCCCGACATGGTGCTGCTGTATTCGCAGCCGACTATCTACACCAAGCATATCCTGGTGCCGTTCACCGAGAACGGCCACAAGCTCGGCAACGCGCTGGCGACCGACCCGGAATTGCAAAGACTGGCCGCGCAATATGGCTACAGGACTTCTTCGACCGAGCTTTTCGCCGGGTTCTTGAAAGACAAGAAGCTGGCCGCGCCGACTGTGCTGGTCGACGTGATCGATCCGCCCAGCTTTGAAATCCTGGAGCGAATGATTCAATCCATCGAACAAAAATTCCAATAGTTTTTTGCGCAGCTCCCATCCAATGAAAGGTTGAGCATGTCCGACATTCAAACCAAACCCGCCGAATCCACGATCACGCTGACCCCGCCGGAAGTTGTCACGCCGGTGGTCGAAGCCAAGGCGCCCGACATGGTGCCGCTGGCGGCCGAAACCACTGACAAGATCGATGCGCAAGTCACTGCATTCGTGAACGCGCTGCTGACCGACGATGTGCAAAGCGACGCCTTTCGCGCCAGGCTGGATTCGGCGTTCCGTCTCGGCAAGGAAGAGATTTCCAGCGCGGCATCGCTGATGACCGGGCGCTTCATGGAGCGCAATTTCGTCAGCGTCGAAGATACGGCGACGTTCAAATCGCTCAATGCCATGCGCACCATGCTCGACGATTTAAATCCGGGCAAGCAAGGCGACTTGCTGCAGCCGAACAAGATATTGGGAATTATCCCGTTCGGCAATAAATTGCAGGAATACTTCCGCAAATTTCAATCCGCCGGAAGCCAGTTGCAAACCATCATGGCGCAAGTCTATGCGGCGCGCGACGACATGCAGCGCGACGCCGTCGAGATCGAGCGTGTGAAAACCAAGCTGTGGGAAGCGATGCAAAAGTTGAAAGGCGCGATTCACTTTGCCCAGCAACTCGACCAACAGATTGCGGCCCGCGTCGACTCGCTCAAGAGCACCGATGCGCTGCGCGCCAAGGCGCTGGAACAGGAAGTGCTGTTCTATGCGCGCCAGAATCTGCTGGACATGCAGACCCAGATGGCGGTCAATGTCAATGGCTACCTGGCGATGGACGTATTGAAAAAAACCGCGCGCGAAATGATCAACGGCTGCAACCGCGTGGCGACCACCGGCATGTCCGCGCTGGCGACTGCGCAAACCGTGGCGCGCGCGACCGGCAACCAGATCCAGGTGATGGAAATGCTCAGCGGCGTCAGCGGCACGATCGGCGATCTGATCGCCGAGAGTTCGCGCCAACTCGGCACGCACGTCGAAAAGACCGGCGAGTTTGCGCAAAATCCGATGATCGGCATCGAAAAAATGCAAGAGATGTTCGACAACACGTTCAAGGCGATGGATGCGATGGATACCTTCCGCTCGAAGGCTATCGATGTCATGGGAAAAAACAACGAGTTGATCAAGAACCAGATCGCGCGTTCCGACCAGTACCTCGACCGGGTGCGCGCCGACACCGCCAAGAGCGCGATGCAATCGGACACTTCCGGCCCGGTGGCCCTGTGAGGCTGCGCACATGAAAAAACTCCTTACACTGTTGTTCTGCGGCGCGGCTCTGCTATCCGGCTGCAGCAAACAGGAGCCGACATCCGCAGCTCCCGCCGATGACGCGAACACGCTCAATGTGCTTGCCGGATCGGAACTCAAGGATATCGAGCCGCTTTTGCCGAACGTGGAAAAAGCAACCGGCATCCATATCGCCATGCGCTACGCCGGCACCCTGGAAGCGGTCGAGCGACTGCAGTCGGGCGAGCAAGCCGATGTCGCCTGGCTGGCGAGCAATCGCTACGCGATGCTGGTGCCGGCAGTGAAGGCGCGCATTGCCGCGTCCGAGCGCACGATGCTGACTCCGGTCGTGCTGGGCATCAAAGAGAGCAAGGCGAAGGAGCTGGGTTGGGAGAATAATCCGAACGTGACCTGGAAAGACATCGCCGATGCCGCAACCAAGGGCAAATTCACCTTCGGCATGACCAGCCCGACCTCGTCGAATACCGGCTTTTCCGGCTTGCTCGGCCTGGCGGCGGCGCTATCGGGCAAAGGCGACGCGCTGGAAGTCAAGGACATCGACGCCAAGAAGCTGTCGTCGTTTTTCAAGGCGCAGCGCTTGACGGCGGGCAGTTCCGGCTGGCTGGCCGACGCCTACGTCAAAGAGCAAGACAAAGTGGACGGCATCATCAACTACGCGTCGACGCTGCTGTCTTTGAACAATCGCCCGGAACTGAAGGAAAAACTGGTCCTGATTTATCCGAAAGACGGCATCGTCACCGCCGACTATCCGATCATGCTGCTCAACCAGGCCAAGCGCGACGCCTACACCAAGGTGGTAACCTATCTGCGCGACAAGGAATTCCAGCAGCAGATGGCGACAACCACGCTGCGGCGTCCGGTCAATCCCGACGTGCAGGTTGCCGGCGCGCCGACGCAGCCGTTGGTCGAATTGAGCTTCCCGGCCAAACTGGAAGTGATCGATGCGATCCTGTCGGCCTTCGACGATAACTTGCGCCTGCCTACCGACTCCACTTTCGTGCTTGACCAAAGCGGTTCGATGGATGGCGAGCGCATCTCCGGCTTGAAGAAGGCGATGCTTGGTTTGTCCGGCGCAGATTCATCGATTAGCGGACGTTTTGCGCGCTTTCACAATCGCGAACGAATTTTCCTGCTGCCGTTTACCGAGACGCCGGGCGCTACCGAGCAGTTCGACATGGGCGTCGACGAGCGATCGAATCGAGCGACCTTGAAGCACATTGCCGAGCGCGTCAACGGCCTGCAAGCCGGCGGCGGCACCGCCATCTACGACTCGCTGATGCAGGCGTATAGAGAAGCCCTGGTGCGGCGTCACGCCGACGGCGCGCGCTTCTATTCCGTGGTGCTGATGACCGACGGCGAAAACAACAACGGCGCGACCGTCGATGACTTCGTCAACTGGTACGGGCAATTGCCGGACAGCGACAAGGGCATCAAGGTGTTCGCGGTGATCTTCGGCGAGGCCGATCCGCGCGAGTTGCAGCGCGTCGCCGAACTGACCGGCGGGCGCAGCTTCGACAGCCGCAAGAGCAGCCTGCAATCGATCTTCAAGGAAATCCGGGGCTACCAGTAATGCAAACGATTTCTCCGAAAATGCGGGTGCTGTTGTTCTTTTACAGCACCAAGAACCTGGCCGGCTCGGTACTGGCCTTGCTCGGGCTTGCACTGTTTTTTGCTGGCGTGATCGACGATTGGTGGTTTCCCATTGTGCTCGGCCTGTACGCGATCGGTTGGCTGGCGGCGCCAGCCGATCGGGAACTCGCCATCCAGGTGCGCAACGAAGCGACCCAGGCCAACCTGACGCAAAGCGTGGACGATCTGCTGAACCAAACCAAGAACAAGCTGCCGCACGAAGCAGTCGAGCACCTGCAGCAAATTCGGACGACCGTGACGCAACTGGCGCCCAAATTATTTGACGGCGGGATGGCGATGGATTACGCGATTTCGCTGGTCAATGCCGTGACGCGCGACTTGCCGGAAACGGTGCGCAATTACCTGCAATTGCCCACGGCGTTCGCCAACCTGCACGCGGTGGACAAGGGCAAGACCTGCAGGCAACTGTTGATCGAACAGCTTGCCTTGCTCGACACCCAGTTGTCCAAGATTGCCGAAAATGTATTCAAGGATGACGCAGACGCCTTGGTCGTCAACGGAAAATTTCTGCAAGAAAAATTTCATTCGCTGTCGTTTGTGGCCTGACCAATGGCGATGGCTACCAAACATCGGAATCCGGGCGCAGGGCGCAAACCGCTGGACGAATCCGAGATCAGCGGCGAACTGGAGCGCAAGCAAGTGCGCCTCGACCGCGAGAGCATCGAAATTCTGACCCGCATCGGTCGCGGCGAATTGTCGCTCGGCATCAGGGAAGCGGCACGCAGGACGCGCCGCCGGCAAGATATGGTGGCGTACCGCCGAGTGGGCGACGACGCCAAGTAGCGCTTGGGAGGGCGCGCCTCTCGCTGCCACCATCGGAAAAGATCTGATCCCGGCTTGTAGTCGTTACAAACCCCTCTCAATTAAAATCCGTCGACACGTATTCAACGTCGAGTCGCAATCCATTGCGACAAGTTGCGTGTTGGTCGCCAGCACGCAACCAAATCAATGATTGCATACCCGACTTGCCGGTAACCTGCCCGGAATTACAAAATTAGGATTTCCTAATTTTGTAATTCGATCCTAAACCGCCTAAAATAACGCTTGCGTAAAGCTTTAGGAAATCCTACAATGAGGCATGGATAAAGAACTCACCACCGACCAAATCATCGAGGCCTTGGGCGGCACGTCCGAGACGGCTCGCTTGTTCAACATTGCCGCTGCCTCCGTTTCGGAATGGCGCAAGGAAGGAATTCCTAAATCGCGCTTGATGTACCTGAAACTTGCCAGACCGGAATTATTTGGCGATGCCGCGCCGGCAAAAGCGGCGACGCGCATCGATGCCCAGTCAAAGAATCATTCACAGAATTTTCCAAGGGAGCACAGCATGGCCGACAAATTGATCATATTCGACACCACCTTGCGCGACGGCGAGCAGTCGCCCGGCGCGTCGATGACCAAAGACGAAAAAATCCGCATCGCCAAGCAATTGGAGCGGATGAAGGTGGACGTGATCGAGGCCGGTTTTGCGGCTTCGTCGGATGGCGATTTCGAGTCGATCAAGGCGATTGCCGGGCTGATCAAGGATTCCACCGTCTGCTCGCTGTCGCGCGCCAACGACCGCGACATCTCGCGCGCGGCGGAAGCGTTGGCCCCGGCCGAGCGCAAGCGTATCCATACCTTCATTGCGACGTCGCCGCTGCATATGGAAAAGAAATTGCGCATGACGCCGGACCAGGTTTTCGAGCAAGCCAAGCAGGCGGTGCGCTTTGCCCGCAAGTTTACCGACGATATCGAATTCAGCCCGGAAGACGGCAGCCGTTCGGATATGGACTTTCTGTGCCGCGTGATCGAGGCGGTGATCGCCGAAGGCGCGACCACGATCAACTTTGCCGATACGGTCGGCTATGGCGTGCCGGTGTTGTACGGCAACATGTTGCGCACGCTGCGCGAACGCATTCCGAATTCGGACAAGGCGATCTGGTCGGTGCATTGCCATAACGACCTCGGCATGGCGGTCGCCAATTCGCTGGCGGGGGTGATGATCGGCGGCGCGCGCCAGGTCGAATGCACGATCAACGGCTTGGGCGAGCGCGCCGGCAATACCGCGCTGGAAGAAATCGTGATGGCGGTGCGCACCCGGCGCGACCACTTCAACCTGGATATCGGCATCGATGCCACGCAGATCGTGCCGGCTTCCCGGCTGGTGTCGCAAATCACCGGCTTCGCCGTGCAGCCGAACAAGGCGGTGGTCGGCGCGAATGCGTTTGCGCATGCGTCCGGCATCCATCAGGATGGCGTGCTCAAGGCGCGCGACACCTATGAAATCATGCGCGCCGAAGATGTCGGCTGGGCCGCCAACAAGATCGTGCTGGGCAAGCTGTCGGGACGCAATGCCTTCAAGCAGCGGCTGGAACAATTGAGCATCGCGCTCGATTCCGAAGCCGAAGTGAACGCCGCATTCACCCGCTTCAAGGAACTGGCCGACCAGAAATCGGAAATCTTCGATGAAGACATCATGGCGCTGGTTTCCGACGAGCAGCATTCGCACGAAAACGAATACTATCGCTTCGTTTCCCTGAGGCAGCAATCCGAAACCGGCGAAAAGCCGACCGCCACCGTGGTGTTTTCAGCGGGCGGCAAGGAAGTCACCAGCAGCGGCATCGGCAACGGCCCGGTCGACGCCATCGTCAATGCGATCGAGAAGGTGGCCGAAAGCAGCGCCGAGTTATTGCTGTTCTCGGTCAACGCGATCACCACCGGCACCCAGGCGCAGGGCGAGGTGACCATGCGCTTGTCGAAAGCAGGGCGGGTCGTCAACGGCATGGGTTCCGATCTGGATATCATGGTGGCCTCGGCCAAGGCGTATTTGTCGGCGTTGACCAGGCTGCATTCGAAAGTGGAGAAGCTCAATCCGCAGGTGTAGCGGCGGACATTGCGGGCTTGTCGGGCGGCGATTGCGCCGCCCGCACTCCGCGCCAGCAAGCCTGAGGCGCGGTCAGACCGCTTGCCGGCGCAGCGCCAGCAGCAGCGCGCCGAACGAAATGAAGACGGTTCCCACCACGCGATTCATCCATTTCGCCAACGCCGGACGCAGCAAAAAACCTTTGGCGCGCGAAGCCAGCAGCGCATAGCTCATGTGTGCCGTGTAGGACAGGCACATGAAGATGCCGGTCAAAATGAAAAATTGCGGCAGCAGGGCCGCCTGCGCATTGACGAATTGCGGGAACAGCGCGGTGAAAAACAAAACCGCCTTGGGATTGGTCGCCGCTGTCAAAAAGGCTTCCCGATACAGCGCCTGCCGACTCGGAGTCGGCTCATTCTCGCTATGCGCCGATTCCTCGGCCAGCACCGTCGAGTGGCCGAACAGGTGGCGCACGCCGACGTAGAAAAGATACAGCGCGCCGATCAGCTTGACCACGCCGAATAGCAGGGCCGACGATTTCAACATCACGCCCAGACCCAGTATCGCCGCAGTGGAAAGGCAAAATACGCCGCAAATATTGCCGAGCGCGGACCACATCACCGAGCGCGCGCCGAAGCTCGCGCCATTGCGCAAAGTCAAGAGGATGGACGGCCCCGGCGTCAGGATGGCCAGGCCGGCGACGACGGCGAAGGCGAGCAGCGATTGCGTATTCATTTCGTTTCAGTCTCTATCGGCTAAGCGATTATCGTATCACAGGCCGTGCTGACGCGGGATCGCCGCGCCTGTCTGCGCGCGGCCCCACGGGCGGCCCTGTGATAACATCGCAAGCTTCGCCATCACTATCGCAAGGGCCCTTCGTTGCTCACCATTTCCCTTCTTTGCGTCTTTGCCTTTGCTGCCGGTTTGATCGATGCGGCGGTCGGCGGCGGCGGCCTGATCCAGATTCCAGCCTTGTTCAATCTGTTGCCCAACGTGGCGTCGGCGACGCTGTTGGGCACCAACAAGGTGGCCGGCGCCTGCGGCACCGCGTTTGCGGCGAAATCCTATATCGGCAAGATCAACGTGCCGTGGCGCTTGATGTTGCCGGCGACGTTCGCCGCGTTCGGCATGTCCTTCCTTGGCGCGGCGGCGGTGTCCTCGGTGCCGCAAAACGCGATACGTCCGGTGGTGCTGGTGTTGCTGGTGCTGATGGCGCTGTATACGTTTTTCAAAAAGGACTTCGGCGCGATCCAGCGCCCGCGCGAGATCGGCGTGCGCGAGCGCATCCTGGCGGTGCTGATCGGCGGCGGCATCGGCTTTTACGACGGGTTGTTCGGCCCCGGAACCGGCAGCTTTTTGATATTCCTGTTCATCCGCTTCTTTGCGTTCGACTTCATCCAGGCGTCGGCTTGCGCCAAGGTCGTCAACCTGGCGACCAACGTTGCCGCCTTGCTGTTTTTCGTGCCTGCGGGAAAAGTGCTTTACGCATTTGCAGTGCCGATGGCCGTGTGCAATATCAGCGGCGCGCTATGCGGCAGCTGGCTCGCCATGCGCAAGGGCGCCGGCTTCGTGCGGGTGCTGTTCCTGATCCTGTTGGTGGTGCTGATTTCCAAGCTGACCTTCGATTTGTTCGTGCATGCCTGAGCGGACGCAATATTCCTTTTGGCTTTACTCTGGTTGCACCTCAAGCTGAAAATTCTGGCGGCGCGCCACTACTGCAGTAGTGCAGTACGGCGCCAAGCGATCTTTGCTATTATTTTGCTATTGCAACCAATTGCTCCTCCGAAGAGTTTTTCCATGATTGCCAATACCAGCTTCGGTCCGATATACAAGTACACCAAGGCGTTAATGGTTGCGCTGGGTTATCGCGACAAGATGACGCGAATGCATTCGGAACGCGTGCTGTTGCTGTCCGAGGAGCTGGGGGCGGCTTGCGGTCTTTCCCGGCAAGAACTGTTTGCGCTGAAAATCGGCGCGGCATTTCACGACATTGGCAAGATCGGCATCGCCGACCGCGTGCTGCTCAAGCCGGGTCAGCTCGACGACGACGAGTGGGACTCGATGCGTCAGCACTGCGACATCGGTCAACAGATATTGCTCAGCACCGGCTTGGCCGGGGCGGAAGAGGCCGCTCTTGTGATACGCCATCATCACGAACATTTCGACGGCGGCGGTTACCCGGATCGGCTCGCCGGCGATGGCATCCCGATTGCCGCGCGCATCGTTGCCATCACCGACAGTTATGATGCAATGGCCGTCACCAGGGCATACCACGCGGCCAGGGGGCATGCGGAAATCATTGCCATCATGCGCGCCGAAAGCGGCGTCAAGCACGACCCGCAACTGCTGCAGCAATTTTTCGCAATCATCGAGGACAGTCCGCTCAAGGCGGCCGAGCGCTCCTAAGGGCGTGTTGCCGGCTCGATAGGGCCATTACTTGCATTTGCGCAGAATCCGGCGCCGCCCGATGTGTCCGCAGGCGGGTCTCGAACGCCGCCGTCACTGTGGCTGCTTGTCAGTTTTCCCGAAGCGCGTCGCAGTTATCGCAATGTGCTTGCCGAGTGGCGATAAAAAAGCCGCGCGTCGCAGCGCGGCTTTTAGGTCAAGACGGCAATCGCTTACTGCACCTGGATCTGTTTCGGACGCAACGCTTCCTTCTTCGGCAGCGTCAGGGTCAGGATGCCGTTTTCCAGCTTGGCGACCGTGCGTTCGTCGTCGACTTCGACTGCGAGAGTGAAGCTGCGGGCGAATTTCTGCACCGTGCGTTCGGCAAAGACCACGGTCTCGCCTTGTTGGCTTTCGCCGTCCTTGTGTTCGACTTTGCGCTTGACTTCGGCTTCCAGCGTCACCTGTTTTCCGTCGACCGAAATCTTGACGTCTTCCTTGACGACGCCGGGCAATTCAGCTTCTACCACATAGGCAGTTTTGCTCTCGGTGATGTCGACGCGCGGCGCGATCGCGGCGCCTGCGGCCTTGCCGGGCGCGGGGCTAAAACGATCTTCCACCATGCTATCGAACAGGCGGTCGAAGGAGCCGTTGCCGGCAGCGCGGTGCAAGGCAAATGGCAGGGGAAAACCGTTGCGGTGGCGTAATACAAGATTCATCTTTGCTCTCCTTTAGAGTCATGGAGCGCAACGCTCCGATGCTCAATAGATAGGGCGATGGTGTGATGATTTCAAGAGCAGATTGCGGAAGTTTTGAAGCCGCGAAGCGGGCCGCGCAGTGTGGCCGCTTTGTGCCAATCGACCTATATGGGGCGCGATCGGCAGTATGCAATCGCCCTGCCGAAAAGTTGTCGCGCGGGCGGCGATGCGAAAAATGGTATAACATTTTCCAATCGCATTAATGTCTGAATGACAAGCAATGCAGTGAGGTTTGCGGTTTGACCACAGGTAAAGCACAGTATTCAGCAAATAAATCAGGGGAAAAGCGGTAAGTGTTTGAATCGGCAAGTCTTTTCGGCTATACTCCGGGTCTGGTCGAATTTGGCCTGGTAGCAATTTATTAATCAATTCACGATGCATGGGGTAAAGTTCAGCACTCCGCGCATCGCCTGTGAAAGGTAACATAGCATGACAATGGAAAAAGCCAGCAAGGCTGCGATTATTGCGGATAACGCACGCGGCACCAACGATACCGGATCGCCAGAAGTGCAAGTCGCACTGTTGACGGCCCGCATCAACGAACTCAACGATCACTTCAAGGCCCACACCAAGGATCACCACTCGCGTCGCGGTTTGATCAAGATGGTCAATCGCCGCAAGAGCTTGCTGTCGTACTTGAAGGATAAGGATTCGACGCGTTATCGCGACCTGATCTCCAAACTCGGTCTGCGTAAATAAGCTTGTCAAGCTTGTATTTCAGTCGGTTCGAATAGAAGAAATGCCCGTTTCAGCTTGCTGATGCGGGCATTTTGTCTTTCAGAAGTTTGAGAAGTGTGCGTTTGTAGTGAAGTAGTGAAGGGCGCCCGAAGGTGCGCTCGAAGGCGGCGGGCGATCCCTGCCGTCTGTGGTGAGGTGAACGACAGCCCCTGAAAATCTGTCGGCAAAAATAGAAAGGAAATTCCGTGTTTAATAAAGTCACCAAGACATTCCAGTACGGCCAACATCAAGTGACGCTGGAGACCGGCGAAATCGCACGCCAGGCTTCCGGCGCGGTGATGGTGTCGATCGAAGATACCGTCGTGCTCGCCACTGTCGTTGCGCGCAAGGACGCCAAGCCAGGCCAGGACTTTTTCCCCCTGACCGTCGATTACGTCGAGAAAACCTATGCGGCTGGCCGTATTCCCGGTGGCTTCTTCAAGCGCGAAGGTCGCCCTTCCGAAAAGGAAACGCTGACTTCGCGCCTGATCGACCGTCCGATCCGTCCGCTGTTCCCCGAAGGCTATCTGAATGAAGTGCAAATCATCATTCACGTGTTGTCGGTCAACCCTGAAATCGATCCCGATATCGCCGCCATGATCGGCGCGTCGGCAGCGCTGGCAGTGTCGGGCGTGCCGTTTGCCGGCCCGGTGGGCGCGGCGCGCGTCGGTTACATCGATGGTCAATATGTATTGAACCCGACCACCTCGCAACTGGCGAAGTCGGACCTGGATCTGGTCGTCGCCGGCACCGAAATCGCGGTGTTGATGGTCGAATCCGAAGCCAAGCAATTGTCGGAAGACGTGATGCTGGGCGCAGTGGTGTTCGGCCACGAGCAAATGAAGGCCGTGATCGACGCGATCCACGAGTTGGTGCGCGACGGCGGCAAGCCGGAAGTCGAATGGAGCCCGGCGCCGAAGAACGAAGCGCTGATCGCACGCGTCGCCCATTTCGGCGAAGCCAAGCTGCGCGAAGCCTATCAAGTGCGCGACAAGCAGGCCCGCACTGCCAAGCTGAAGGACGTAACCGCCGCAGTCAATGCCGGATTGGCGGCAGAAGCGGCAGCAGCCGGCGCCACAGCGCCCGACGCGGCTGAAGTCAATACCTTGCTGTTCGATCTGGAAGCGAAGATCGTGCGCTCGCAAATCCTCGAAGGCGAACCGCGCATCGACGGTCGCGACACCGTCACCGTGCGTCCGATCACGATCCGCACCGGCGTCTTGCCGCGCACCCACGGCTCGGCCTTGTTCACACGCGGCGAAACCCAGGCGCTGGTCATCGCCACGCTGGGCACCGCGCGCGACGAGCAAAAGATCGACGCCTTGATGGGCGAATACAGCGACCGCTTCATGCTCCACTACAACATGCCACCGTTCGCCACCGGCGAAACCGGTCGCGTCGGCACCCCGAAGCGCCGCGAAATCGGTCATGGCCGTCTGGCCAAGCGCGCCCTGGTGGCAGCCTTGCCGGCGCCGGAAGATTTCAGCTACTCGGTGCGCCTGGTATCGGAAATCACCGAATCGAACGGTTCGTCCTCGATGGCGTCCGTCTGCGGCGGTTGCCTGGCCTTGCTGGATGCCGGCGTGCCGATGACGGCGCACGTCGCCGGTATCGCGATGGGCTTGATCAAGGAAGGCAATAAATTTGCCGTGCTGACCGATATCCTGGGCGACGAAGATCACCTCGGCGACATGGACTTCAAGGTGGCCGGCACTGCCAACGGCATCACGGCGTTGCAGATGGACATCAAGATCCAGGGCATCACCAAGGAAATCATGCAGGTCGCGTTGGCTCAAGCCAAAGAAGGCCGTCAGCACATCCTGGCCAAGATGCAAGAAGCCGTGCCGCACGGCAAGGCCGAGTTGTCCGACTTCGCGCCGCGCTTGATCACCATCAAGATCAATCCTGAAAAGATTCGCGACGTGATTGGCAAGGGCGGCGCAGTCATTCGCGCGCTGACCGAAGAAACCGGCACCCAGATCGACATCAGCGACGAAGGCGTGGTCACCATCGCCTCGGTCGACGCCGCTGCCGGCCAGGAAGCCAAGCGCCGCATCGAAGAGCTGACTGCATCGGTCGAAGTCGGCAAGACTTACGACGGCACCGTGCTGAAATTGCTGGACTTCGGCGCCATCGTGCAAGTGATACCGGGCAAGGATGGCTTGCTGCACATCAGCCAGATCGCCAACGAACGGGTGAACGCAGTCGCCGACTATTTGAAGGAAGGCCAGCATGTGCGCGTGAAGGTTCTGGAAACCGACGACCGTGGCCGCTTGAAACTGTCGATGAAGGCAGCTGCAGCGGAAGACGGCGCGCCAGCGCCGGCGCCGCAGCAATAAGCTTTAGCGTTTCACCGAAACCGCCCGCGCGCAAGCCCGGGCGGTTTTTTTTGCGGATCGCTAGTGAGCATCAAAATGCTAAAGGATTCAATGCTATAACGTATTCCCTCCCCTTTGCAGGGGCGCCCGGCGAGGGGGAGGTTAGGGCGGCCCGCGTAGGGAGGGGGTAGTGCGATCGAGATACGTGATGCGGTAGTTAGGCCGCTCTCCCCCCATCCCAACCTTCCCCCTACGCCGGGCGCCCCTGCAAGGGGGAAGGGGTGTCAGCGCCCGATTTTGTGCAAAATTTGATACTTTGACCCCACCCTTAGTGCGTCAACAAAACTCCAATTTCCCGCCTGACATACAATGGCGGCATCGATTTTTCTTCAGGATATTCCCATGCGCGCAATTGAAATCACCCAGCCGGGTCCGCCTTCCGTGTTGCAACTATGCGAGCGTCCGCTGCCGCAATTGAAGGCAGGCGAGATTTTGATCAAGGTGCAGGCGGCCGGCGTCAATCGGCCGGATGTGGCGCAGCGCAACGGCCACTACGCGCCGCCGCCCGGCGCTTCCGATCTGCCGGGACTGGAAATTGCCGGCGAGATTGTCGACGGCGACTTGAGCGGCAGCCGCTTTGCGCGCGGCGACATGGTGTGCGCGCTGGTGCAAGGCGGCGGTTATGCGGAATATTGCGCGGCGCCGCTGGTGCAGTGCCTGCCGATTCCCAAGGGGTTGTCCGCCATCGAGGGCGCGTCGCTGCCGGAGACATTTTTCACGGTGTGGAGCAACGTATTCGACCGCGTCCAATTGAGCGGCGCAGAAACCTTGCTGGTGCAGGGCGGAACGTCCGGCATCGGCGTGACCGCGATCCAGCTCGCCGCTGCGTTTGGGCACCGGGTATTCGCCACCGCCGGTTCCGACGAAAAATGCCGCGTCTGCGAGCAATTGGGGGCCGAGCGCGGCATCAATTACAAGACCGAGGATTTCGCCGCAGTGGTCAAGGAGCTGACCGGCGGCAAGGGCGTCGATGTCATCCTCGACATGGTCGGCGGCGACTACGTGGCGCGTGAAATCGGCTGCCTGGCCGAAGACGGCCGGCTGGCGCTGATCGCCGTGCTGGGCGGAACCAAGGCTAACATTGACCTGGGTCAGGTCTTGCGTCGGCGCTTGACGCTGACTGCCTCGACGCTGCGCCCGCGCTCGCGCGAGTTCAAGGCGGCGATCGTGGCAAAGCTGATCGAACACGCATGGCCGCTGCTGGAAGCGGGCAAGATCAAGCCGGTGATCTATCGAACCTTTGCCTTGGAGCAAGCGGTCGATGCGCATAGCCTGATGGAGTCCAGCCAGCATATCGGCAAGATCATGTTACAGGTCGCCTAAGGCAAATATCGCCATTTTAGTGGCTGCAAAATTGTTTAATTGCAATTTATTCGCACGGTTTTCGCAAATAGCGTGACGATTCTCGCAGGCAAGAAAGCAACTGGTTTGACCGAGAGTGCTGCAGCGCGTTAAAATAGCTGGTTATTGAGAAAATAGGCAGCGTTATGCGTCGCACATTGATCGCAGGCAACTGGAAAATGAATGGCAGCCTTGCCGGCAACGCTAAGTTGCTGGGCGGCATCAAAGTCGACCCCACGCGCTATGCTGCATGCGATCTGCTGGTTTGCGCACCGGCGCCGTATCTGGCGCAGTGCCAGGCGGAATTGGCTGGCACGGCGGTTGCGTGGGGCGCGCAGGACGTATCCGAGCATGAAGCGGGCGCGTACACGGGTGATGTCGCGGCGTCGATGCTGGCTGAATTCGGCTGTTCGTATGTCATCGTCGGGCATTCCGAGCGTCGCGCGTATCAGGGCGAAAGCAGCGAGGCGGTTGCGCGCAAGGCGGTGTGTGCGTTGCGCGCCGGATTGACGCCGATCGTCTGCGTCGGCGAAACGCTGGCAGAACGGCAGGCCGAGCGCACCGATGCAGTCGTCGGTCAGCAATTGGACGTGGTCTTGCAGGCGCTGGATGTGGCCGATGTTGCGCGCATCGTGGTGGCTTACGAGCCGTTGTGGGCGATTGGCACCGGCGTAACCGCGACGCCGGAGATGGCGCAGGCGGTGCACCAGATGTTGCGCGCGAAAATCGCGGCAAAAAGCGCGGAAGCGGCAGCGAAGGCCAGGATTTTGTATGGCGGCAGCATGAAGCCGGATAACGCCGGCCAATTGTTGGCGATGCCCGACATCGACGGCGGCCTGATCGGCGGGGCGTCGCTGAAGGCGGAAGATTTTCTTGCGATTGCGCAAGCGGCGCAGGCGGTGCAGGCTGCAGCCTGAGAGTGGAAAATTATTAGTATCAGTATTGGTATCAACGCTCGTTAGTCGGAATCAACCAGGAATCGGAAAAAATATTTAATGAATACTTTGCTTATCAATATCATGATTTTGGTGCAGGTCTTGTCGGCGCTGACCATTGTCGGTCTCGTTCTGGTGCAACACGGCAAGGGCGCGGACATGGGTGCGGCCTTCGGGTCGGGCGCGTCCGGCAGCTTGTTCGGCGCGACCGGGTCCTCCAATTTCCTGTCGAAATCGACCGGCGTTGCTGCGGTGATTTTTTTCTCGACCACGCTCACCTTGTCGTATCTCAGTTCGTCGCGGCATGCCGGCGTCAGTGGCGGCGTGCTTGATAGTTTGCCGACCACCAGTGCGCCGGCGCCGACGCCAGCGCCTGCTGCGATTTCCCTGTCGCCTGCTGCCAATGGCGCAGCCAGCGCGCCGAGTGCCGCACCTGCCGCCGCCCCGGCTGCTGGCGCAGCACCGGCAGCAAGCGCAGCGCAGCCAACGGCAAAATCGGGAGCCGCGACTCCGCAATCGAGTCAGATTCCAAAGTAATTCGGAATTATTTGATGTGGCGCAAAAATCCAGCGCGCAACGTATTGGTTTTATGCAATTTTCGGATTGAATAAAGTGCTCGAAATAGGTTAAAATGCTGTGCTTGAGCCGACGTGGTGAAATTGGTAGACACGCTATCTTGAGGGGGTAGTGGCGTAAAGCTGTGCGAGTTCGAGTCTCGCCGTCGGCACCAAGAAGGAAGAAGCCGGAAAGAAGTATGTTTGCCGGCTTTTTTATCGGGAAATTTGCATTTCGGTTGATTGGTGTGAGTGCATGTGGATAGGGTTGCAGGCGATCTGGTTTTGGGTTGCGCAATCGGATGTTCATCATGTGTTAGTGTCTGATTTTCCTGATACCGATTGTTCAACAAATTTGCGTATTGTGCTCCTACCGTGAACCTCGAAAATTACCTCCCCATTTTGTTGTTTATCCTGGTCGGCATTGCTGTCGGCGTCATTCCGCAAGTATTGGGACGCATTCTCGGCCCCTATCGGCCTGAGGCGCACAAGGCTGAGCCCTACGAATGCGGCTTCGAGGCGTTCGAAGATGCGCGCATGAAATTCGATGTGCGCTACTACCTGATTGCGATCCTGTTTATTTTGTTCGATCTGGAAACGGCGTTCTTCTTTCCGTGGGGCGCTGCGATGCGCGAACTGGGTTTGAACGGCTTCCTGGTCATGTTTGCGTTCATCGTTGAATTTGGCGTCGGCTTCTGGTTCATCTGGAAGAAGGGCGCCCTCGACTGGGAATAAGAAGCAGGGTGTCGAAGGCGCAAGGTATCGAAGGCGTTGGCAGTGCAGGTCATATCGTCATCCGGCTGGGGTGGTAAATCGGCGGGTGTGTAGCAAGGTTAAATGCAGTAAACTCATCGCGCGCTCAGCGGGCGGCAAGCAAAAACTATGACGACGAAAATTGAAACCCTGGAAACCGCACTGCGCGCTGCGCTGGGCGAGCAGCTTCAGAGTCTGACGGTGGCGCTCGGCGAGGTCACCATTGTGGTCGGTGCGGAGCACTATCTGGCTGCCATGCAGGTGTTGCACGACCATCCCGATCTGCGCTTTACGCAACTGATCGATCTGGCTGGCGTCGATTATTCGACCTATGGCGACGGCGCCTGGGACGGCAAGCGCTTTGCAGTGGTGCTGCACCTGTTGTCGGTGCCGCTGAACTATCGCGTGCGGGTGCGCGTATTTGCGCCGGACGACGAGTTTCCGCTGGTGGCGTCGGTCATCTCCATATGGAGTGCCGCCAATTGGTACGAGCGCGAAGCATTCGATTTCTTTGGTATCCTGTTCGACGGCCATAACGACTTGCGCCGCATCCTGACCGACTACGGTTTCATCGGGCATGCGTTCCGCAAGGATTTCCCGGTCTCCGGCTATGTCGAAATGCGTTACGACCCGGAGCAAAAGCGCGTGGTCTACCAGCCCGTTACCATCGAGCCGCGCGAGAATGTGCCGCGTGTTATTCGTGAAGAACAGTACGGGATGAAATAATGGCTCAAATCAAGAATTACACCATCAATTTTGGCCCGCAGCATCCGGCTGCGCACGGCGTGTTGCGTCTGGTGCTGGAGCTCGACGGCGAAGTCGTGCAGCGCGCCGATCCGCATATCGGGCTGTTGCATCGCGCCACCGAGAAGCTGGCCGAACAGAAAACCTATCTGCAATCCGTGCCGTACATGGATCGTCTCGACTACGTGTCGATGATGAGCAACGAGCATGCTTACGTGCTGGCGATAGAAAAGCTGCTCGGTCTCGAAGTGCCGCTGCGCGCGCAGTATATCCGCGTGATGTACGACGAAATCACGCGCTTGCTGAACCACTTGCTGTGGTTGGGCTGCCATGCGCTCGATGTCGGCGCAATGGCCATTTTGCTGTATGCATTCCGCGAGCGCGAAGACCTGTTCGATTGCTACGAAGCGGTGTCCGGCGCGCGCATGCACGCGGCCTACTATCGTCCGGGCGGCGTGTACCGCGATTTGCCCGACAGCATGCCTCAGCACAAGGCGTCGATCCTGCGCAATGCCAAGGCGATCAATCGCCTGAACGAAAACCGCCAGGGTTCGCTGCTCGATTTCATCGAAGATTTCACCAATCGCTTCCCGACTTACGTCGACGAATACGAAACCTTGCTGACCGACAACCGCATCTGGAAACAGCGTCTGGTCGGCATCGGCGTGGTGTCGCCGGAACGGGCGCTGGCGATGGGCTTTACCGGCCCGATGCTGCGCGGCTCCGGGGTCGAATGGGATTTGCGCAAAAAGCAGCCGTATGAAGTGTACGACCTGCTCGATTTCGATATTCCGGTCGGCGTCAACGGCGACTGCTACGACCGCTACCTGATTCGCATGGAAGAAATGCGCCAGTCGAACCGCATCATCAAGCAATGCGTCGAATGGCTGCGCAACAATCCGGGTCCGGTGATGAGCGACAACCACAAGGTGGCGCCGCCTTCGCGCGTGGACATGAAGACCAACATGGAAGATTTGATCCATCACTTCAAATTGTTCTCCGAAGGCTTCCATGTGCCGCCGGGCGAAGCGTACGCGGCAGTCGAGCATCCGAAGGGCGAATTCGGCATTTACATTATTTCCGACGGCGCGAACAAGCCGTACCGCTTGAAGATCCGGGCGCCCGGTTTCCCGCACTTGCAGGGTTTGGACGAGATGGCCAAGGGCCACATGATCGCCGATGCGGTGACGATCATCGGCACGCAGGATATCGTATTCGGTGACATTGACCGCTGATTTGCGGTCGGCAATTGAGGCATAGACGATGCTGTTATCAGAGCAAGCTTACAAAAAAATCGATCGCGAAATCGCGAAATTTCCGGCCGACCAAAAGCAATCGGCGGTGATGGCGGCGCTCGCCATTGCGCAGGATGAAAAAGGCTGGCTGGCGCCGGAAGTCATGCAGGACGTGGCCGACTATCTCGGCATGCCGGCGGTGGCGGTGCAGGAAGTCGCCACTTTCTACGCGATGTACAACCTCAAGCCGATGGGCAAGCACAAGATCACCGTTTGCACCAATCTGCCCTGCGCATTGTCGGGCGGCGAGAAGGCGGCGCACTACCTGAAAGAGAAGCTGGGCGTCGACTACAAGGAAACCACGGGCGACGGCCAATTCACGCTGCAAGAAGGCGAATGCATGGGCGCCTGCGCCGACGCGCCGGTGTTGCTGGTCAATAACAAGCGCATGTGCAGCCGCATGTCGCATCAAAAGATCGATGAGCTGGTCGAGGAGCTCAAGAAATGACTTGTTTGCACGATCGTCATATCAAGCCAGTGATTCTGGCCGGGCTCGATGGCCAGAACTGGCGCTTGGCCGATTACGTCAAGCGCGGCGGCTACGAGTCCCTGAAGCGCATCCTGAACGACAAGATCACGCCGGAGCAGGTGATTGCCGAATTGAAGGCATCCTCGCTGCGCGGTCGCGGCGGCGCCGGTTTTCCGACCGGCTTGAAGTGGAGCTTCATGCCGCGCCAGTTTCCGGGGCAAAAATACCTGGTCTGCAATACCGACGAAGGCGAACCTGGGACATTCAAGGATCGCGACATCATCCGCTACAATCCGCATGCGCTGATCGAAGGCATGGCGATTGCCGCCTACGCGATGGGCACCACGGTCGGCTACAACTATATCCACGGCGAGATTTGGGCCGAATACGAGCGTTTTGAAGAAGCGCTGGACGAAGCGCGCGCTGCCGGCTTCCTCGGCGATAACATCCTGGGCGCCGGCTTCAATTTCCAGTTGCATGCGTTCCACGGACACGGCGCCTATATCTGCGGCGAAGAAACCGCCTTGCTGGAATCGTTGGAAGGCAAGAAGGGCCAGCCGCGCTTCAAGCCGCCGTTCCCGGCCAGCTTCGGCCTGTACGGCAAGCCGACCACGATCAACAACACCGAAACGTTTGCCGCAGTGCCGTTCATCTTCGCGATGGGCGCGCCGGCGTATCTGGCGCTGGGCAAGCCGAACAACGGCGGCACCAAGATTTTTTCGATATCGGGCGACGTCGCCAAACCGGGCAACTATGAAATCCCGCTGGGCACGCCGTTTGCGACTCTGCTCGACCTGGCCGGCGGCATGCGCGACGGCAAGAAGATCAAGGCCGTGATTCCGGGCGGATCGTCGGCGCCGGTGTTGACCGGCGAGACGATGATGGCGACCGACCTCGATTACGACTCGATCGCCAAGGCCGGCTCGATGCTGGGTTCGGGCGCGGTGATCGTGATGGACGAAACGCGCTGCATGGTCAAGTCGCTGTTGCGCCTGTCGTATTTCTATTTTGAAGAGTCGTGCGGCCAGTGCACGCCATGCCGCGAAGGCACAGGCTGGATGTATCGGATGGTGCACCGGATCGAAAACGGCCAGGGCCGTCCCGACGATCTGGATGTGTTGAACAGCATTTGCGACAACATCCAGGGCCGCACCATTTGCGCGTTGGGCGATGCGGCGGCGATGCCGGTGCGCGCGTTCATCAAGAATTTCCGTGCAGAATTCGAGTACCACATCGAGCATAAGCAATGCTTGGTGCCTGCATATATATAGTCTGACGCAATAGCTGGAAAGCGCGCTAGGTTCGCCGCTGGGTCTGCATACAGCGCTGCAAAGAGCGAATCGAGCGTAACTGAGAATACTTGGGCAAAAAAGCATAGTCATGGTTGAAATCGAAATAGACGGCAAAAAAGTCGAAGTGCAAGAAGGCAGCATGATTATGGACGCGGCCAATAAACTGGGCACGTACATACCGCATTTTTGCTATCACAAAAAATTGTCGATTGCGGCCAACTGCCGCATGTGCCTGGTCGAGGTCGAGAAGGCCCCGAAACCGCTGCCTGCCTGCGCCACGCCGGTCAGCCCCGGCATGATCGTGCGCGCGCACAGCGACAAGGCGGTCAAGGCGCAAAAGAGCGTGATGGAATTCCTGCTGATTAACCATCCGCTGGATTGCCCGATCTGCGACCAGGGCGGCGAATGCCAATTGCAGGACTTGGCGGTCGGCTATGGCGGCGATGCCTCGCGCTACCAGGAAGAAAAGCGCGTGGTGGAGCCGAAAGACGTCGGCCCGCTGATTTCGATGAAGGAAATGGCGCGCTGTATCCAATGCACCCGTTGCGTGCGCTTCGGCCAGGAAATCGCCGGCGTGATGGAACTGGGCATGTTGAACCGTGGCGAACATTCGGAAATTACCGCTTTCGTCGGCAAGACCGTGGATTCGGAATTGTCCGGCAACATGATCGATCTGTGCCCGGTCGGCGCGCTCACCTCCAAGCCGTTCCGCTACAGCGCCCGCACCTGGGAATTGCAACGCCGCAAATCGGTCAGCCCGCACGACAGCGTCGGCGCCAATCTGGTCGTGCAAGTGAAGAATGGCAAGGTCTTGCGCGTGCTGCCGTTTGAAAACGACGCCGTCAACGAATGCTGGATTTCCGACAAGGACCGCTTCGCCTACGAAGGCGTCAACAGCGAGCAGCGCCTGACCAAGCCGATGATCAAGCAAGATGGTCGCTGGCAGGAAACCGACTGGCAAACCGCGCTCGAATACGTCGCGCACGGCTTGCGCGACATCAAGAAAAATCACGGCGCCGACGCCATCGCCGCGTTGGCCACGCCGACTTCGACGCTGGAAGAACTGTACCTGCTGCAAAAACTGGTGCGCGCAATCGGCTCGAACAATGTCGACTTCCGCACCCGCCAATCCGATTTTTCGCTGGACGGCAAAGTCACGCCGTGGCTGGGCATGTCGATTGCCGAATTCGGCGCTTTGCAGCGCGCCTTCGTGGTCGGCTCCTTCCTGCGCAAGGATCACCCGCTGCTGGCCGGTCGTCTGCGGCAGGCAGTCAAGCACGGCGCGCAAGTGAGCGTGCTGCACGCGACCGACGACGACTTGTTGATGCCGATCGCCGCCAAGCTGACCAAGGCGCCGGCCGACTGGCTGGCTGCGCTGGGCGAAGTCATCGCTGCCGTGGCCGCCGCCAAAGGCGTCGCCGCTCCGGCCGGATTTGAAAACGTCCAGGCTTCCGACGCCGCGCAAAAAATCGCCGCGAGCTTGTTGTCCGGCGAAAACAAGGCCGTATTGCTCGGCAATGCCGCCGCCCAGCACCCGCAAGCCGCGCAATTGCACGCAGCCGCGCAATGGATCGCGCAGCAGACCGATGCCAAGCTTGGCTACCTGACCGAGTCCGGCAATAGCGTCGGCGGCTACATCGCCAAGGCCACGCCGGGCGAGGGCGGGGCGAACGCGCAACAGATGTTTGCGCAGCCGCGCAAAGCCTACCTGTTGTTCAACGCCGAGCCGGAATTCGATTGCGCCAATCCGCAAGTCGCGCGCGCCGCGCTCGACCAGGCCGACATGGTCGTGGTGCTGTCGCCATTCAAGCATGGCGCCGACTACGCCGACGTGCTGTTGCCGATCACGCCGTTCACCGAAACTGCCGGCACCTTTGTCAATGCCGAAGGGCGGGTGCAAAGTTTCAACGGCAGCGCCAAGCCCCTGGGCGACGCACGTCCGGGCTGGAAGGTGTTGCGCGTATTGGGCAACCTGGCCGAAGCCAGCGGCTTCGATTACGAAAACTCGGAATCGATCCGCAAGGAAATCATCGATGCCGACAAGCCGGCCGACGCCGACTTGCGCGCGCGTCTGAACAACCAGACCGCCGTGGCGCCGCAAGCCGCCGCTGCTTCCGCCGGCGCGCTGGAGCGCGTGACCGACGTGCCGATCTACGCAACCGACGGCATCGTGCGGCGCGCGGCATCGCTGCAATTGACTGTCGATGCGCAGGCGCCGCGCGCCTGGCTTTCGGCGGCGACTGCGCAGCGTCTCGGCATCGCCGACGGCGCCAGGGTGCGGGTCACGCAGGGTAGCGGCAGCGCGACGCTGACTGCCGCCGTGGATCGCAAATTGCCGGATAACGTGGTGCGGGTCGCCGCAGCCCACGTTTCTACCGCCGGATTGGGCGCCATGTTCGGCGCAATCACTTTGGAGCAAGCATGATGGATCAAATGCTGCTGAACATCAATGCTTACGGGCAAGCCTGGTTCGGCATTTTGTGGCCAATTGTCTGGGGCCTGGTGAAAATCATCGTGCTGGTGCTGCCCTTGATGGGCTGCGTCGCCTACCTGACGCTGTGGGAGCGCCGTGCGCTGAGCTGGATGCATGTGCGCGTCGGCCCGAACCGCGTCGGCCCATTGGGCTTGCTGCAGCCGATCGCCGATGCGTTGAAGCTGTTGTTCAAGGAAGTGCTGGTGCCGGCCAAGGCCAACAAGGCGCTGTTCCTGCTGGCGCCGGTGATGACCATCGCGCCGTCGCTGGTGGCGTGGGCGGTGATACCGTTCGGCCCGGAAATCGCGGTGGCCAACATCAACGCCGGCTTGCTGTTCCTGATGGCGATCACTTCGCTGGAAATCTACGGCATCATCGTCGGCGGTTGGGCCTCCAACTCCAAGTATGCCTTCCTGGGCGCGATGCGCGCATCGGCGCAGATGGTGTCCTACGAAATCACGATGGGCTTCGCGCTGGTGATCGTGCTGATGGTGTCGGGCAGCCTGAACCTCTCCGATATCGTCATTGCGCAATCGAAGGGCTTTGGCGCCGCGCACGGATTTGCGATCTTCTCGTGGAACTGGCTGCCGCTGTTCCCGGTATTCCTGGTCTACGTGATTTCGGGCATTGCCGAAACCAATCGCCATCCGTTCGACGTGGTCGAAGGCGAATCCGAGATCGTCGCCGGCCATATGCTCGAATACTCGGGCATGTCGTACGCGATGTTCTACCTGTCCGAATACGCGAACATGCTGTTGATTTCGATTGCCGCCTCGTTGCTGTTCCTGGGCGGATGGGCGGCGCCGGTCGGGTTCCTCGACTTCATTCCGGGCTGGATCTGGTTGGGTGCGAAAACCTTTGTGGTGGTCTCCATGTTTATCTGGATACGCGGTTCGTTCCCGCGCTATCGCTATGATCAGATCATGCGTCTCGGCTGGAAAGTGTTCATTCCGATGATGCTGGCGTATTTGTTGATCGTGGCGGTCTGGATGCAGACACCGTGGAATATCTGGAACACAGTTAAAGGCTGAGGAAAATGGAAGCCATCAAGGATTTTTTCGGTAGCTTGCTGCTGAGTGAGCTGCTCAAGGGCCTGAAGTTGACGGGCTGGTACATGTTTCAGCGCAAGATTACGATTCAGTACCCGGAAGAGAAGACGCCGATGTCGCCGCGTTTTCGCGGCTTGCACGCATTGCGTCGTTATCCGAACGGCGAAGAGCGCTGCATCGCCTGCAAACTGTGCGAAGCAGTCTGCCCGGCGATGGCGATCACGATCGAATCGGAAGAACGCGCCGACGGCAGCCGCCGCACCAAGCGTTACGACATCGATTTGACGAAGTGCATCTTCTGCGGTTTCTGCGAGGAATCCTGCCCGGTCGATTCGATTGTCGAAACGCACGTGTTGGAATACCACGGCGAGAAACGCGGCGATCTGTACTTTACGAAGGAAATGCTGCTGGCTGTTGGCGACCGGTACGAAAAAGAGATTGCCGCCGCCCGTGCTGCGGACGCAGCATATCGTTGATTTGCTAACCGACCTGATTTTTGGCGACTTCTTGGCCCATTATGGACTTTAAAACTTTGTTGTTCTATGTGTTCGCGGCGATTGTGATCTTTGCCGCGCTGCGCGTCGTTACCGACCGCAATCCGGTGCACTCGGCCCTGTATCTGGTGCTGACCTTCTTTTCGGCGGCATCGATCTGGATGCTGTTGCAGGCGGAATTCCTCGCCATCGTGCTGGTGCTGGTGTACGTCGGCGCGGTGATGGTGTTGTTCCTGTTCGTGGTGATGATGCTCGATATCGACCTCGAAGAGATGCGAAAAGGATTCTGGAAAAGCCTGTGGGTTGCGATCCCGGTCGGCTTTGCGATCATTTTCGAGTTGTCGGCAGTGATCATGCGCAGCTTCTGGTCGCTCGACGCGCAGGCCCCGGCCGCGCGCGGCAATATCGGCGGCACCCGCGAACTGGGACAGGTCTTGTACACGCAGTACACGTATCCGTTTGAAATCGCCGGCTCGATCCTGCTGGTGGCCATCATTGCCGCCGTTGCGCTGACCCTGCGCAAACGCAAGGACGTCAAGTACTTCGCGCCGGGCGATGCAGTCAAGGTCAAGGCCAAGGATCGCATGCGCATCGTCCACATGAAGGCCGAATCGGCGCGCGCCGGCGGCGACGCGCAATCCGCTGCGCCGTCAGCAGAGAATAAATAGGGAGCATGGCGTGACTTTGACAATCTCACATTACCTGATTCTTGGCGCGATCCTGTTCGCGATCTCGGTCATCGGTATTTTTCTGAACCGCAAGAACCTCATTGTCTTGCTGATGGCCATCGAATTGATGCTGTTGGCGGTCAACACGAATTTCATCGCCTTTTCGCACTACCTCGGCGATGCGTCCGGGCAAATTTTTGTTTTCTTCATCCTGACTGTGGCAGCGGCGGAGTCTGCGATCGGTCTCGCCATTCTGGTGGTGTTGTTCCGTAATCTGGACACCATCAATGTGGAAGATCTCGACAGTCTCAAAGGCTAACTCAAACAAACGACAAGGTTCATCATGGCGGGGCAACTTTACCCTAACCTCCTTTTGGCAGTACCGCTGGCGCCGCTGGCGGGCGCTGCAATTGCAGGCTTATTCGGCACCAAGTTTTTCGGCAACAAGATCGGCCGCACAGCGTCGCATTCGGTGACGATATTGGGCGTCACCATCTCGTTGCTCATTTCGCTGTTTTGCCTGCAGCAATTGCTGGGCGGCGCCGCGCCCTATAACGCGACGGTGTACACGTGGATGACGATCGGCAAGCTGAAGCTGGAAGTCGGCTTCCTGGTCGACAACCTGACCGTGATGATGATGTGCGTGGTGAGCTTCGTTTCGCTGATGGTGCATATCTACACGATCGGCTACATGAAGGACGATCCCGGCTATAACCGCTTTTTCGCGTATATCTCGCTGTTCACGTTCTCGATGTTGATGCTGGTCATGAGCAACAATTTCCTGCAACTGTTCTTCGGTTGGGAAGCGGTGGGGCTGGTTTCGTATCTGTTGATCGGCTTCTGGTATACCCGCCCGACTGCGATCTACGCCAACATGAAGGCATTCCTGGTCAACCGCGTCGGCGACTTCGGCTTCATCCTCGGCATCGGCTTGTTGCTGCATTTCGGCGGCAGCTTGAACTACGCCGAGTTGTTTGACCAGCGCCAATGGCTGACCCACTTTCTGGTCACCGGCATCGGCGGCGATTGGAACATGATTACCGTGGCCTGCATCTGCCTGTTCATCGGCGCGATGGGCAAGTCGGCGCAGTTCCCGCTGCATGTCTGGCTGCCCGATTCGATGGAAGGCCCGACCCCGATCTCCGCGCTGATCCACGCGGCGACGATGGTGACCGCCGGCATCTTCATGGTGACCCGCATGTCGCCGCTGTTTGAATTGTCCGACACTGCCTTGTCGTTCGTGATGATTATCGGCTCGATCACCGCATTGTTCATGGGCTTCCTCGGCATGATCCAGAACGACATCAAACGCATCGTCGCCTACTCGACGCTGTCCCAACTGGGCTATATGACGGTCGCGCTCGGCGCTTCCGCTTATTCGGTGGCGGTATTCCACCTGATGACGCATGCGTTCTTCAAGGCCTTGCTGTTCCTGGCAGCCGGCGCGGTCATCATCAGCATGCACCACGACCAGGACATCCGCAACATGGGCGGCCTGCGCAAATACTTGCCGATAACCTGGATCACTTCGCTGATCGGTTCGCTGGCCTTGATCGGCACGCCGTTTTTCTCCGGCTTTTACTCGAAGGACAGCATCATCGAAGCGGTCGGCAATTCGCACCTGTACGGCGCAAAATTCGCTTCCTTCGCGGTGATTGCCGGTGTGTTCGTTACCGCCTTCTACTCGTTCCGCCTGTATTTCCTGGTGTTCCACGGCGAAGAACGCTTCGGCAAGGCGCATGCGCACGATAGCCACGCGCACGCTGCCCCGGCAGCAGCGCATGCCGATGCGCACGGTGCGCACGGCCACGACGACGACCAACACGCCGACGATGTGCATGACGAAGACGAGGAACATCACGGCCTGGCGCCTGGCGAAAAGCCGCACGAAGCGCCGGCAGTGGTCACCTGGCCCTTGATCGCGCTGGCGATACCGTCGGTCGTGATCGGCTTCATGACGGTCAAGCCGATGCTGTTCGGCGACTTCTTCAAGGGCGCGATCTTCATCGACGAATCGCACACCGCGATGGAAGAATTGACGCACGAATTCAGCAGTGCCTTGAACATGGGCTTTGGCGCATTTACCTCGCTACCGTTCTGGCTGGCGCTGGCCGGGGTTGCAACCGCCTACTACTGCTACATGGTCAACCGCAAGGTGCCGGAATGGTTCTTCCACAAGTTCCATGCGATCTACACGGTCCTCGACAACAAGTATTACCTGGACAAGTTCAACGAAATCGTGTTTGCCGGCGGCGCGCGCCTGATCGGCGGCGAATTGTGGAAGGTGGGCGACATCGGACTGATCGACGGCATCATCAACGGCGGCGCCAAGCTGGTCGGCTGGTTCGCGCGCCTGGTGCGGCAGTTCCAGACCGGTTACATCTACCACTATGCGTTTGCGATGATTTTGGGTGTGGTGGGATTCTTGATTTATTTCACGCACACTCCGATGTTTGCCAAATAATCCGGCGAAGAAGATAAATAACAATCATGATGCAATTTTCCCACCTCCTCAGCTTCGCGATTTGGTTGCCGATTTTATTCGGCTTGTTGGTCCTGGCGATAGGACGCGACGACAATCCCGGCTTGACCCGCGCCATCTCCCTGATCGGCGCCTTGTTCAGCCTGTTGGTGACTTTTCCGTTGATGAAGCAGTTCAACAGCTTCGTGCACGGCTTGCAATTCGTCGAAAAGTCCAGTTGGATCGAGCGCTTCAACATCAACTACTTCCTCGGCATCGACGGTCTCTCGCTGTGGTTCATTCCGCTGACTGCCTTCATCACGGTGATCGTCGTGATCGCCGGCTGGGAAGTGATCGAGAAGCGGGTCGCGCAATACATGGGCGCTTTCCTGATCTTGTCGGGGCTGATGATCGGCGTGTTCTGCGCGCAGGACGGCATGCTGTTCTACGTGTTCTTTGAAGCCACGCTGATCCCGATGTACATCATCATCGGTGTCTGGGGCGGCCCGAACCGCGTGTATGCGTCGTTCAAGTTCTTCCTGTACACGTTGGCCGGCTCGCTGCTGATGCTGGTTGCGATTTTGTACCTGTATCGGCAATCCGGCGGCAGTTTCGATCTTGTTATCTGGCAAAGAACGGTGTTGTCATTGGACGCGCAAAAACTGCTGTTCCTGGCCTTCCTGGCGGCATTTGCGGTCAAGGTGCCGATGTGGCCGGTGCATACGTGGTTGCCGGATGCGCACGTCGAAGCGCCGACTGGCGGTTCCGTGGTGCTGGCGGCGATCATGCTGAAGCTGGGCGGCTACGGTTTCCTGCGCTTTTCGCTGCCGATCACGCCGGACGCATCCCACCTTTTCTCCGGCTTCATGGTCTTGCTGTCGCTGATCGCCGTCATTTACATCGGCCTGGTGGCGCTGGTGCAGACCGACATGAAGAAACTGGTCGCCTATTCGTCGATTGCGCACATGGGTTTCGCCACGCTCGGCTTTTTCGTCTTCAATGAAATCGGGTTGCAGGGCGGCGTCGTGCAAATGATTTCGCACGGTTTCGTCTCCGGCGCGATGTTCCTGTGCATCGGCGTGCTGTACGACCGCATGCATTCGCGCCAAATCGCCGATTACGGCGGTGTCGTCAATCGCATGCCGAAATTCGCTGCGCTGTTCGTGTTCTTCTCGCTGGCCAATTGCGGCCTGCCGGCGACCTCCGGTTTCGTCGGCGAATTCATGGTGATCCTGGGCGCGGTCGAATCGAATTTCTGGATCGGCTTGTTGGCCGCCACTGCGCTGATTCTGGGCGCCGCCTACTCGCTGTGGCTGGTCAAGCGCACCATGTTCGGCGCGGTTGCGAACAAGCATGTCGCCGAATTGCTGGATTTGAATAAGCGTGAATTCCTGATGCTCGGTATGCTGGCTATTGCGGTGTTGGTAATGGGCCTGTATCCCGCAGTGTTCACCGATGCGATCCAGGTTTCGGCGCAAGACTTGCTGCACCAGGTCTCGCAGTCCAAATTGCCCACGCACTGACCGAATATGCTAAAAGTGCCGACGAAATGATGAATATGAACCTCAATCTAGCCTTTCCCGAAATCTTTCTGGTGATTGCCGCTTCGGCGATCCTGTTGATCGACATGTTCGTGTCCGATGCCAAGCGCTACTACACGTACGTGCTGTCGCTGGCAGCCTTGGTCGTGTGCGCATTGCTGACCTGGGGACAATTCAGTAGCGGCGCAACGGCATATGCTTTCTCCGGCAACATGTTCGTTTCGGACCCGATGGCGAATTTGCTGAAGCTGTTTTCCTACCTGGCGGTCGGCGTCACGTTGATCTACTCGCGCAAATATGCAACCGATCGCGGCATGCTGACCGGCGCTCAGGGCGGCGAATTCTACGTGTTGGCCTTGTTCTCGCTGCTGGGGCAGATGGTCATGATCTCGGGCAATAATTTCCTGGTGATTTACCTCGGGCTGGAGTTGATGTCGCTGGCGCTGTACGCGCTGGTCGCGCTGCGCCGCAACCACTCGGTTTCGACCGAAGCGGCGATGAAGTATTTCATCCTCGGCGCGCTGGCTTCCGGCTTCCTGTTGTACGGCATGTCGCTGTTATATGGCGCCGCCGGCTCGCTCGATCTGGCCGAAGTGTACAAGGCTGCGAGTTCGGGCACGGTCAAGCCGTTGATCTTCAACTGCGGCATCGTGTTCCTGGTCGCGGGTCTCGCCTTCAAACTGGGCGCAGTGCCATTCCACATGTGGGTGCCGGACGTTTATCAGGGCGCGCCGACCGGCGTCACGCTGATTTTGGGTGGCGCGCCGAAGCTGGCTGCCTTCGCGATCATGATCCGCTTGCTGGTGCAGGGCTTGTTGCTGCAGGCCGGCGAGTGGCAGCAGATGTTGGTGGTGCTGGCTGTACTGTCGATGGCGGTCGGCAACATCGCTGCGATTGCGCAAACCAACTTGAAGCGCATGCTGGCTTATTCGACCATCGCGCAAATGGGCTTCATGCTGCTCGGCCTCTTGTCCGGCACGTTCGTCAGCGACTCGCACATCGACACGCACAATGTCGTGGAGGCCTATAGCGCGTCGATGTTTTACTCGATCACGTATGTGCTGACCACACTGGGCACTTTCGGCGTGATTATCCTGCTCTCGCGCGCCGGCTTCGAAGCGGAAACCATCGACGACTTGAAGGGCTTGAATCAGCGCAGTCCATGGTTTGCGCTGGTGATGGGTCTGTTGATGTTCTCGCTGGCCGGGATTCCGCCGCTGATGGGCTTCTATGCGAAGTTTGCGGTGTTGAGTTCGGTGATCGAAGTGCATCAAGTCTGGCTGGCTGTGGCTGCCGTGCTGTTTTCGCTGGTCGGCGCCTACTATTATCTGCGCGTGGTCAAGGTCATGTATTTTGACGAAGCGACCGACAAGTCGAAAATCACGGTCAGTCCCGACATGGCCGTGGTGCTCAGCCTCAACGGTCTGGCCGCCCTGGTGCTGGGCGTGTTGCCCAGCCCGTTGATGTCGGCCTGCAGCGCTGCCATCGCCAAGAGTCTGGCGCAGTAAGCGATGGATGACCACCTGAAGGAATCGCGCGTCGACGGCGGTCTCGCCTACGACGGCGTATTCCTCAAGGTGCAAGCCGACACGGTGCGGTTGCCGGACGGCAAGCACGCAGTGCGCGAATTTATCCGCCATCCCGGCGCGGTGGTTATTCTGCCGCTGTTCGAGGATGGCTCGGTATTGCTGGAGCGCCAATTCCGCTATCCATCGAAACACGTCTTCATCGAATTCCCGGCCGGAAAAATCGACTTCCAGGAAGATCCGCTGGTCTGTGCCAAGCGCGAATTGCTGGAAGAAACCGGCTACACCGCAACCGATTGGCACTTCCTGTGCTCGATCCATAACGCCATCGCCTACTCGGACGAACGCCTCGACATTTACCTTGCGCGCGGCCTGACCGCCGGCGAACGGCAGTTGGACGAGGGCGAGTTCCTCGATATCTTCAAAGCGCCGCTGACCGACCTGTTAAGCTGGGTGCGGGATGGCAGCGTCACCGACGTCAAGACCGTCATCGGCGCGTTTTGGCTGGATAAGTTGACGCAGGGCGAAACCGCTCCTGGCGGTTGGCAGTTGGGCAAATAAGCCGCAAGTCACAGCGAAAAGGGTAGGGTGGGCACGTTTTTGTGCCCACGCGGACGTGGCAACAGCGTGGGCACAAAAGCGTGCCCACCCTACCAAAAATCCCCTAATCGGCTAATCTTGTCCGGCATGTGCCGCCGGGAACAGCGTGGGCACAAAAGCGTGCCCACCCTACGAAAAATTTCCCTAATCGGCTAATCTTGTCCGGCATGTGCCGCCGGGCGTGGGAAAACAAATTCCCATCGCAGTACCGCCCAATCCCACCTCTCAAGAAATGAATTGCATGCAGCGGTAGGTTGGGCTAAAGCGGTAGGTTGGGCTAACGCTTCATCAGCCCAACATTGCCATTCGCAAGACCAAAGCAATTGTTCGTCACGCTTCCCGCTCGTTGGTCTTGTTCCGATCTTTGGCGCTGAATGTTGGGCTGATGAAGCGTTAGCCCAACCTACCGAAAATCCGCGCATGCCGGACAAGATAGGAAAGAAACCGCAGCGCAACTACATATTCGGATAATTCGGCCCGCCGCCGCCTTCCGGCGTGACCCACACGATATTCTGCGTCGGGTCCTTGATGTCGCAGGTCTTGCAGTGCACGCAATTCTGCGAATTGATTTGCAAGCGGTCGGCGCCTTCTTCGGTCTTGACGAACTCATACACACCGGCCGGGCAGTAGCGCGCTTCCGGCCCGGCATAGGTCGCCAGGTTGATCTTCACCGGCACGCTCGCGTCCTTCAGCGTCAAGTGAATCGGCTGGTCTTCCGCGTGATTGGTGTTGGAAATGAATACCGAAGTCAGGCGGTCGAAGGTCAGCTTGTTGTCAGGCTTCGGATAGACGATAGGCTCGAATTGCGACGCCGGTTTCAGCGCCGCATGATCCGGCGTCGAATGATGGAAAGTCCACGGCGCCTTGCCTCGGAACACCATTTGATCCAGCCATACCCAGGGCGAACCGAAGGTGCCCTTCTTCAGCAGCGGCTTGACGTTGCGGGCGACGTGCAATTCCTCGTGCAGCCAGGATTGCTCGAAGGCTTGGGAGAACGCAGTCAATTCGTCGTGCTGCCGGCCAGCAATCACTGCCTCGAACGCCGCTTCGGCGGCCAGCATGCCGCTCTTGATCGCCGCATGGCTGCCCTTGATGCGGCTCATGTTCAAGAAGCCGGCGTCGCAGCCGATCAGCGCGCCGCCGGGGAAGGTCAATTTCGGCAGCGCCTGCAAGCCGCCGGAAGTGATCGCCCGCGCGCCGTAAGAGATGCGCTTGCCGCCTTCGAGGAATTCGCGGAAGGCCGGATGCGTCTTCACGCGCTGGAACTCCTCGAACGGCGACAGATATGGATTCTCATAAGCCAGCCCGACGATATAGCCGACCGAGACCTGATTGTTTTCCAGATGATAGAGGAAGGAACCGCTGTATTGCCCCATCAGCGGCCAGCCCATCGCATGCACCACCAGGCCCTGCTTGTGCTTTTTCGGATCGATTTCCCACAATTCCTTGATGCCGATGCCGTATTCCTGCGGGTCACGGCCCTTGTTGAGTTCGTATTTGGCGATGACCTGCTTGCCCAGATGGCCGCGTGTGCCCTCCGCGAACAGTGTGTATTTCGCATGCAATTCCATGCCGAGCTGGAAGTTGGCAGTCGGCTGACCATGCTTGTCGACACCCATGTTGCCGGTCGCCACGCCCTTGACCGAACCGTCGTCGTTATACAGGATTTCCGCCGCCGGAAAGCCGGGGAAAATTTCGACGCCCAGCGCCTCCGCCTGCTGACCCAGCCAGCGCACCACGTTGGCCAGCGAAACGATGTAGCAGCCGTCGTTATGCACGCTCGCCTGCAGCATCCAGTTCGGCACCTGGTGCGCTTTCTTCTCCGTCAAAACCAGCACCCGGTCTTCGGTCACTGCGGTATTCAACGGCGCGCCCAATTCCTTCCAGTTCGGGAACAGTTCGGTAATCGCCTTCGGGTCCATGATCGCGCCCGACAGGATATGGGCGCCGACTTCGCTGCCTTTTTCCAGCACGCACACCGAAACGTCGCCACCCTTGGCTGCCGCCAGTTGTTTCAACTTGATCGCTGCCGACAACCCCGCCGGGCCGCCTCCCACGACGACCACATCGTATTCCATGGCCTCGCGTGGACCGTATTGTTCAAGAAGGCTGGAGCTGGCGTTTTGCGTCATGAATGTCACCGTAAATGTTATTATCGAACGAGTGTGCTAATTGTCCGGGATTTTCAGACAGATTGCTAGACGTAGCGCTCTAAAGTTTGCGCTTTCGTGTAACCTTGCAGTATGTCGATTTGAATAATAGGGAGACGTTTGTGGGAATAGAAGTCAATTTTGAAGGCAAGATCGCCCTGGTAACCGGCGCTTCCAGCGGGCTGGGCGCGCGTTTTGCCAAAGTGCTGGCGCAAGCCGGCGCGCAAGTCGTGCTGGCCTCGCGCCGTGTCGAGCGCTTGAAGGAGCTGCGCGCCGAAATCGAAGCAGCCGGCGGCGCTGCGCATGTGGTCGAGCTTGACGTTACCGACTACGCCAGCATCAAGTCGGCCATCGCCCATGCCGAAACCGAAGCCGGCCCGATCGATATCCTGGTCAACAACTCGGGTGTGTCCACCACGCAACGCTTGATCGACGTCACCCCCGACGACTATGCGTACGTGATGGACACCAACCAGCGCGGCGCCTTCTTCGTCGCCCAGGAAGCCGCCAAGCGCATGATCGCGCGCGCCAAGGGCGACCCCACGAAGCAGCACCGCATCGTCAATATCGCCTCGGTCGCCGGCTTGCGCGTGCTGCCGCAGATCGGCATCTACTGCATGAGCAAGGCTGCTGTCGTCCATATGACCAAATCGATGGCGGTCGAATGGGGCCGCTACGGCATCAACGTCAACGCCATCTGCCCCGGCTACATCGCCACCGAAATCAACGCCGCGCACTTCGAGACCGAACACGGCAAGCAACTGATCCAAACGCTGCCGCGCAAACGCCTCGGCAAGCCGGAAGACCTCGACGGCCTGCTGCTGTTCCTGGCCTCGGACGAATCGAACTTCATCAACGGCGCCATCATGACCGCCGACGACGGCCAGAGCGCGATGTAGAGAAAGCACACGGCACGCAAGGTATTTATCGGAAGCACTATTGCAAGCTTGAAATTGCAGCAATGCGCATGGCAAGGTAGGTAGTTGTACGGTATTGCGCGGCAAACCCGCGCGCCTTATGCTGTGATGAATTGAAAGAACACAACCGGATAATTTGATAAAAGAGGGTCGGTATGAAGAAAGTATATCCAGACGCCGCATCCGCGCTCGCAGGCGTGGTCAAGGATGGCCAAACCATCGCCGTCGGCGGGTTCGGCTTGTGCGGCATCCCCGAAGCGCTGATCGCCGCATTGCGCGACAGCGGCGTGAAAAATCTCACCGCCATCTCGAATAACGCCGGCGTCGACGGTTTCGGCCTCGGCCAATTGCTGGCCACCCGGCAGATCAAGAAAATGATCTCCTCCTACGTCGGCGAAAACAAGGAATTCGAGCGCCAATACCTGGCCGGCGAACTCGAACTCGAATTCACCCCGCAAGGCACGCTGGCCGAGAAGCTGCGCGCCGGCGGCGCCGGCATCCCCGCCTTCTTCACCCGCACCGGCGTCGGCACCATCGTCGCCGACGGCAAGGAAGTGCGCGACTTCGACGGCCACGAATACGTGATGGAACGCTCGCTGGTGGCCGATGTCTCGCTGGTCAAAGCCTACATCGCCGACAAGGCCGGCAACCTGATCTTCCGCAAGACGGCGCGCAACTTCAACCCCAACGTCGCGATGGCCGGCGCCATCACCATCGTCGAAGTGGAAAAGCTGGTCGAAGTCGGCGAGCTCGACCCCGATCAAGTGCACACCCCCAGCATCTACGTGCACCGCATCGTGCTCAACCCCAATCCGGAAAAGCGCATCGAACAGCGCACCGTCAGCAAATAACGCACAGAACGCGGAGAAATAACATGGCATGGACACGTGAAGAAATGGCTGCGCGCGCGGCCAAGGAACTGCAAGACGGCTACTACGTCAACCTCGGCATCGGCTTGCCGACGCTGGTGGCCAACTACGTCCCCAAAGACATCGAAGTATGGCTGCAATCGGAAAACGGACTGCTGGGCATCGGCCCGTTCCCCACCGAAGACGCGGTCGACGCCGACCTCATCAACGCCGGCAAGCAGACGGTAACCGCGCTGGACGGCTCGTCCTACTTCAGCTCGGCCGACTCGTTCGCCATGATCCGGGGCGGCAAGATCAACATCGCCATCCTGGGCGCGATGCAAGTCTCGGAAAAAGGCGACCTCGCCAACTGGATGATTCCCGGCAAGATGGTCAAAGGCATGGGCGGCGCGATGGATCTGGTGGCCGGCGTCGGCCGCGTGGTGGTGCTGATGGAGCACGTCGCCAAAGCCAAGGACGGCACCATCTCCCACAAAATCCTCAAGAAATGCGACCTGCCGCTAACCGGCGTCGGCGTGGTCAGCCGCATCATCACCGATCTGGGCGTGATAGACGTGACCCCAGGCGGCCTGGCGCTGGTCGAACTCGCGCCGGGGGTGACGAAGGAAGAGTTGGTTGAGAAGACTGGGGCGGAGTTGAATACCAGTGTGTTGCATTGATTGTTGTAGGGTGATTTGATGGAAAAACGGCGCCTTTGGGCGCCGTTTTTTATGGCGCAGAGCGTCATATTTTCTCGAAATTGCGTTCATGCCATAGGCGTACCTGCCAAAGGGCCGTAGGTTGGGCTAAAGCTCTACCAGCCCAACATTTTCAGCTCGAAGAAAAGTGAAAAATGGGACGTGTCTCAAATTGTTGCGGCGATCTCGCGCGCGGAAGATGTTGGGCTGATGAAGCTTTAGCCCAACCTACGCACTGGCTGGAAAACGAACATGCCGATTCGGTGAGGCGTGAAGTTGCCACGCTCGGCGGGAAACCGGCGGAGCAGGCGACCTTGCAAGCAGGTCAAATAGTTACCAGGGTTATTGCACAGCGCCGCGACGAACGCGGAGGCATACTTTACGAATTGACGCTGACCACGACACAGGCAAATCAAAACGAGGATTCCGCGTTGTTCGACGGCATTGCGAGGGCGTTCAAGACGTATTCGCTTCCCAAATAGAGGAGGCGTTGCGCCTTGGCTCTATATCCAAATATTCTCGACCCAAGGAAATAATGGCGCTAAATCGGATGCAGCTTAAATAGTTGCTTCGATCTTGTGAGTGGAAAATGCGCTGGTCATTCCTCGCCATTCAGCTCCGCACGCAGCAAATCGGATAGAATAATCAAGCCATCTTGCAAGCAAGGCGAGAAAGGACTCCCGATGAAAAATGAAAAGACGTATTGGTTCCCCTCCAAACGCTACGGGTGGGGCTGGGGCATGCCCACGGTCTGGCAAGGTTGGGTCGTGGTGGTCGTTTTTGGCTTGTCGATCCTGGCGGGTGCGGTGATGTTGCTGCCAAGCGGAGGCTCTGGCGTATTTGTTGCCTACTGTGCGCTCGCCACTGTCATCCTGGTTGCGATATGCTGGCTCAAAGGCGAGCCGCCAGAGTGGCGCTGGGGCGACAAGTGAAAACACGCGGTTGGAATGCTTGCGCTTGACGCCGGTTTTCAATACGCCGGCGCGATGTGGACAACGCCACCCATCTCATCTACACTTAGGCCACAAAAAGGAGAACAACGATGACTATTCTCGTAGCTTATGCACCGCGCCCGGAGGGACAGGCCGCGTTGGACAAAGGTCTTGAAATTGCCAAGCGCCGTGGCGAACGTTTGGTAGTGGTCAATGCCGGCCCTGGCGGAAACAAGGAAGATACGTCGGTGGCCTTGGGTTACGACGCCGAGCGGATCGAAAAATTGCTGGCCGAGTCGGGCATCGAGGCGGAATTCAAGCAATTTGTGCGCGGCGAAAGCGCCGTCGCGGAAATCGAAGCGCTGGTCGAGTCGCTGAACGCTTCGCTGCTTATCATTGGCCTGCGGAAACGATCGCCGGTGGGCAAACTCATCATGGGTAGCGTCGCCCAGGATTTGTTGCTCAACGTTTCTTGCCCGGTATTGGCGGTCAAGGCGAACTGATTTCCTTGCGGTAACGGGCAATTGGCGGGGCGGATGGTCGCCCCGCGCAAAGCCTATTGCCTATTGCTCCGCACGCTTTCGCATCAACTGCAACTGACAGCCACAGCGGTAATGGTTCCGCTTGCCGGTATGACGCCGGTGCCGTTCGTCACCGTGCAGGTTTGCCCGCTTGGATTGGTGCCGACGGTGACGTTATAGACTGCGCCGACGGTTGACGAAGCCGAAAAAACGAAGGAGCCATTCGTGCTGACTGTCAGTGTGTTGGAGCCGTTGTTGAGCAAGATCACCGAAGCGCCCGATGCCAGGCCGAGCACCGTTCCAAAGACATATTCGTTTGCGGTCGGCGTTGCATAGCAGGTTACCGCGATGTTGGTGATGTTTCCAGAGTTTTGCGATACCGAGCCGCTGCCCTTCGATACCGTGCAGGTTTCGCCGGTCGGCTGCGTGCCAACCGTGACGTTATATTGGTTCGGCGCCTGCACCTTGGTGGCGAAGGTGAAGCTACCGTTTGTGTTCACCGTCAGCGCATCGCTGCCATTGTCGAGCAATTCTACGCTGGTGCCGCCGGACAAGCCGTACACGGTGCCGCCGATGGTCGCATCGAGCGCGCCGCCGCAACCGGCCAGCAGGCACATCGCCATCGCGCACAGCGAGGAACCAGCCAATCCAGCTATGGGCCGTTTGATGCGAATGCTGTCGTTGTTCATTTGAAGTGTTCCCTCGAGACGAAAATTCCGTCATTTGCCATGTGATGGATCAATCGGAAGATTATAACTCCTGGAGCGGCGAACTGGCGGGTGTTACCGCTGCTTACCGTTGCCGCCGGTGACGCTGCAATGGTTTGCGTCCTCCCGCGTTTCCGCCGGCTAAATTGGTTGCGATGTGATTTTTTATATGGCAGCATAGACAGCGCAACAGTCACAAAAAAATAATAACAAATAGTAATCACAAAGCAATTACAAAAAATAATCACAAGAGCGGAACGGTCGGGCGAGAACGGCGCTTTCTTGTGCCGATGGCGTGATCCTGCGATTCAGGAGGCGGAGGGGGGCGGTGATGAGCAGCGATAGGGTATTCGGCGCGTCCGGCTACGCCAGCGCCGATATTCATTTGTTTCGCGATATCGCGGGGATGGACAGGCTGCTGGCCGATTTCCCCGTCCTGCGGCTGCAGGCGGGCGATTCGCTGCCGGCCATCGTCGATGGCAACGCGCAACTCTATGCGGTATTGCGCGGGGCGCTGCGGGCGAGCGCGCAGGCCGGTGCGGACGGCGAACGCGAAGCGCTTGCGGGCGAATGCGTGGGCGAATTTTCGGTGATGGGCGGCGAACGGCGCGGCTTGCGCATCGTCGCCACTTGCGCCGCCGAGGTGCTGGCGATCGACGCTGCCGGGCTGATGGCCTTGATCGGCGAATCCAGCGGCTTCGCGCACAAGCTGCTGGCGTTGCGCGCGTCCCAGGCTGCCGCCGTCCCACACGCCGAGGACCCGTTTCTGTTCGGCCCCGACCTTGACAACGGCGTGCGCGATCGCGCCTGGTTCGACCAAAATCTGGAGCATCTGGTGCGCCAGGCGCAGCGCGCCAATGCGCCGCTATCGATGTTGATGATCCACCTCGATTACGTCGATCGCTTCGCGCAATCGTATGGCGCGGCAGCGGTGGAAGAGGCGCGGGGCATGACTTGCAGCGCCATCGTCGCGGCGCTGCGGCCATCCGATTTCATGGCGCGCTATAGTGACAATGCGCTCGCGGTATTGTTGCCGGCCACCGCCGCCGAGAACGCCGCGCTGGTGGCGCAGCGCTTGCGCGAGCGCATGAAAAAGACCGCGATCGTGGCCGACCGGCGCGAAGCGCTGCCGTTGATGGCATCCTTCGGCGTCGCCAGCCTTGCGCCCGGCCAGGACGAACGCGACCTGATCGGCGCGTCGGCCGCCGCGCTGGCGCGCGCCAGGAGTGCGGGCGGCAGCAGCGTATCGATTTGATTCGCTCGTGCGCGCAGGGCATCGATGGCGGCAATAACGCCGCACAAGATCGCCTCATGGACATATCAACAAAAAATGCCTACTATGAGGAGACGTCGATCCCGGATGCCGGGCGGCAGGGAGACCATGCGCGCCGCTTGACAGCCGGCAATGCGCGGTCGCTTTCGCACGGATGGCCTTTGGAGGTGCATCATGTTTGCCGAATTCAGCTTTCTATTTTTGATTGTCATCGTCGCCGGCCTTGTCTTTCTCTCCGCCGCGATCTGGATTTTCCGCGAGTACGAGCGCGGCGTCGTCTTCACCCTCGGCCGCTTCCAGCGCGTGAAGGGGCCGGGACTGGTGCTGATCATTCCGTGGATCCAGCAAGTGGTGCGGGTCGATTTGCGCACCGTGGTGCTGGAAGTGCCGACCCAGGACGTGATCTCGCGCGACAACGTGTCGGTGAAGGTGAGCGCGGTGGTGTATTTCAGCATCGTCGATCCGCAGAAGGCGATCATCAACGTCGTCAATTACTTGAACGCCACCAGCCAGTTGGCGCAGACCATGCTGCGCTCGGTGCTCGGCAAGCACAGCCTGGACGACATGCTGGCCGAACGCGAAAAGCTCAATCAGGCGATCCGCGATTCGCTCGCGACGCAGACCGACTCGTGGGGCATCAAGGTCGCTGCGGTCGAGATCAAGCAAGTCGACCTGACCGAATCGATGATCCGCGCCATCGCCCGCCAGGCCGAGGCCGAGCGCGAGCGGCGCGCCAAGGTGATCCATGCGGAAGGCGAATTGCAGGCATCCGAAAAATTGTTCGAAGCCGCCAGAATCCTGGCGCAAGAACCGCAGGCGATTCAATTGCGCTACCTGGAAACCCTGACCGTGATCGGCGCCGACAAGAACACCACGATCGTCTTCCCATTGCCATTGGAATTGATTTCCTTCCTCGGACAGCTTAAACCACCGGCGGCGGCTCCTCAGGAAAAATGACGATACAACGCGAGATCGAAAAACCAAACCGGGCCGAGCCAGCAGTCGGGCCGCGCGCAGTGCATCCCGATGTGATCCGGCTCGGCCTGGTGAGTTTGCTGACCGATCTCAGTTCCGAGATGATTTTTTCGGTCTTTGCGATTTTCTTCACGACGATTGCGGGCGCGTCCGCAGCCGTGCTCGGATTGGTCGAGGGCTTTGCCGATTTTTCCGCCTGTTCGCTCAATTACCTGGCCGGCTGGCTGTCGGACCGCAGCGGCCGGCGCAAGGTCTTCGCGCTGGCCGGATATGGATTCTCCACGCTGGCCAAGGTCATATTGCTGGTTTCCAGCTCGGTTGCCGGTCTGGCCGCTTTCCGTGTGGTCGAGCGGCTCGGCAAGGGCTTCCGTGGCCCGCCGCGCGACGCCTGGCTGTCGGCGGTGGCCGACAAGGCAAACCGTGGCTACTCGTTCGGCGTGCACAAGGCGCTCGACAAGACCGGGGCGATCCTCGGCCCGTTGATCGCATACGGCCTGCTGTCGTGGCTGGGCGATGCGGCGGCTACGTATCGCCTGCTGTTCTGGATCGCGCTGGTTCCTGCCATCCTCAGCGTGCTCGTGCTGGGTTCGGTCAAGGACCAACCGGCGACGCAGCGGCGGCGGGAAAATATTATCGACACGTGGAAGACCTTGAGTCCCGGCTTCAAGCGCTATTTGATCGTCGCCGGCATCTTCTCGCTGGCGTATTTCAGCTTTGGCTTCTTGTTGTTGCGCGCGCAAAGCGTCGGCTTTTCAATCAAGCAGACCGTGCTGCTGTACGCCTTGTTCAATATTGCGTTCGTCGCCGTCGCGCCGTTCGTCGGCAGGCTGGGCGACCGCATCGGGCGCGCGCGCATCATCCTGCTGAGTTACCTGATCTATCTGCTGATGTGCATCGGCTTCGCGTTCGCCGATGCGCAATGGCAAGTCGTCGTGTTGTTTGCCGCGTATGGCGTGTTCTATGCAATCGACGAAGCGCAGAGCAAGGCGTTCATCGCCGATATCGAGCCGGACCGGCGCGCCTCGGCCATCGGCGTGTATAACTTCGTGACCGGTCTCATCTACCTGCCCGCATCGCTGATAGCGGGCGCGTTGTGGCTGCTGCACCCCGCCAGCGCCTTCTTCGTCGCCGGCGGCCTCGCTTTTCTCGCGATTGCCGCGTTGCTCGCGTTGCGACCGGAGCAGGAACGAGCCGGATCGGGCGCTTGAAGTATTGCGCCGGCGTGAAATGCGCCGATATTGCATGGGTGCCTTTTCCGTGGCAGCATGCCTCTGTTGATTGTTAAATGAGTACACTGTGCGAATTCGTCTCTTGTTGCAGAAAAGCCTTCTTTTATTGCTCTGCTCGATGCTGCCTGTCGTCGCGCTTGCGCTGCCGCCGGAAAGCGACGGCAAGCGGCCCGTGCCGTTGTATAACTATCATTCGGTGCCGCCGTTTGTCGTCGGCGAGAGGCGCGGCCTGGTCTACGATCTGGGCAAATATCTGGCGCGTCATATGCCGGGCGAAGCCATCGACGTGGTCGACCTGCCGCGCAAGCGTCTCGACCTGGCGATAAAATCCAGCACATTTCGGGGCGCGGTGTTGCTGGTTTCACCGCTCTGGTTCGACGATGTCGGCATGAGGAAATACAACTGGACCAAACCGATCATTGTCGATGAAGACGTGATCGTCTCTCCCATCGAACATAGGGTCGACTATTCGGCGCCGCAGTCGCTCAAGGGTAAAAGCATCGGCATCGTGCTGGGCTATCAATACCCGATGTTCGACGACTTGATCGCCAGCGGCGACATCGCGCGGGTCGACACCGGCAACGAAAAAAGCGGTTTGACGATGCTGACTGTGAATCGCCTGGACACTATTGTCATCGCCCGTTCGGCGCTTGCCTATCTGCAAAGAGAAATGAAAGTGGACGACAAGATTTTCGTTGCCAAGATACCGGTAAACCGCTACGAACGCCGCGTCCTGGTAAGCCGCAACAATCCGCACTTGAAGGCCGCGCTCGACGCCGTCATCGCCAAGCTTCCGAACGACCCGGAATGGAAGTCCATCATGGAAAAGTACGGCGTCGGCGAATTGCATTGAAGCCATGCTTTTCACAAGTGCTGCCCCCCATGAATATGGGATGGACAAAATGTCAGCCATCGGGTTTAATTTGCATTGTTGGCAATATTGCCCATCCCGTTAACGACAAAATCGATTCATGAAAATACACATACAGGTTGTCGCCATACTGAATATCATCGCTGGCGTGCTGTGCCTGACGGCCGCCGCGTTCGTTTTCATCGTCATGGCCGCAGCCGGCGGTTTCGTGGCGACGCAGGGCAGCGCGGCGGCGGGTGGCGTTGTCTGGCTGGTCATGGTGTTCATATCGGGTTTTCTGGCATTGCTGGGGCTGCCCGGCATCATCGCGGGTTGGGGACTCTATGTCGGCAAATCGTGGGCAAAACCTGTGACGCTCGTGCTTGCGGGGCTGCACCTGCTCAACATCCCGATCGGCACGCTGCTGGGTATCTACACGTTTTGGGCGCTGCTGCACGAACCGCAGCCGCAGCCGCAATACCAACCGCAGCCCCCGCAGATACCGCCTGGCGCGAATTATTTTTAGGGAGTGGTTGTTGCGTTGAAGCAGATAGAGCGCATAGTGCGGATAAGCGCGATGGTTGCCGAGCGACTTTCATTTAACGCTTCATTTGATGGCGAGTAATATCCGTCAAACGTGTTTTCCCAGACTCATGCGCTGATGCAGTATCCGCACGACTGCGACGCGATCATCGCGCAACCGATACACGATTACATGCGACTCGACCGGATAGACATGGTGGGTTGATGGCAAGTCGTCGCGTTGGTGGCCGAGCCGTGGGTTGCCGCCGATTGCTTGCAACGCATCGTTGATTTTGTCGCGATAGATCAATAGTTGCTTTTCACCCCACTTCTCGCCGGTGTAGCGAAGAATATCGATGAAATCCTGGCGCGCTTTCGGCGAGAGTGTAAATTGCGGCGGCTTACGGGAGGACATCGGGGTTCATTGGCTGGCCTGAGTGCATCGCATCGATGGCGCTTTGGGTAATTTCCGTTAAGGTTGCGGCGGTGTAGGGGATGCCCTCGCCACGATCAAGTTGGTCGTCGCCCAGCTTGATCGCCGATTGCCAAACCGCAAGGCGGGTTTCCTCGGTTTGCATGCGTCGGATCGCGTCGCGGATTACTTCGGTGGCGTTGCCGTAAAAGCCACTCGCAACCTTGCGTTTGATAAAACCTTCCATTTCTGGCGACAAATTCACATGCATGGTCATAATTAATCCTTGGGATGCTATATCCATAATGTATCCATATTATGGATATAAGTCAAGATTGGTTAGCAGGTGGTTCAAATCGCCAACTTCACCCCAACACCCTCCGCGCCGCCTCGCAACCCCACCAGGCCGCCTCCTCGAACACCGAAAACCCCGTCAAGTCCGCATGCGCAAACAGCAGCTTGCCGTCGGCGTTGCGCAATGCCGCCAAGCCCTGGTTGGACAGGAAGCCGGGAGTGGGCGAGGCCATCGCGTGGCCGCGTACGGTGATATCGAGCGCCTGCGCGTGCCGGTCCAGCCGCAGGCCGTAGACTTCGCGCAGGTCGCAGGCAGCTTCTTCGTAGAGTTGCTCGGGCGTCGCGCTTTGCAGCCATTGCCGGGCTGCGGCGGGCGTGCCGGTCGATAGCGCTTGATATGCCGAGAACACAGTCTTGGGCGGCGCGGCAACGCGAATTTCCTGGTGCGTCGACACTACGTAGCCGAGGCCTTTGCCTTGATAGACGACATTGTCCCAGGCCAGCGGTGCGCCTTTGTTTTCCGAAGGGAAGCCATTCATCAGGAAGTTCGACACCAGCCACGGCGCATGGGCGGGCATGTGGATGGCATGGTCGAAGCCATAGCTGGCGAGGTTCGGCACGATTTGCGCTGTCACCGTCAGCGGCATCGCGCAAATTGCGCGTTTCGCCTTGACGACGAAGCTGCGCAGGCCGCTGGCGGTTTGCTGCGCGCACAACACGTCGACGCCGTTGGCGCGCTCGTCGACACGGGCGGCGAAGCCGGGCTGGCGCCAATTGCCGCCATGCCTCCCCGCGATGGCGGCGGCGAGAAATTTGACCATCGGCTGCAAGCCGTCCGGCCAGGTCAGCACCGCGCCTTCGGCGGCATTGGCCGCCTTGCCGCCACGGCTGGCGAAATAATGGAGGCCGCACCAGGCGGAGACGCGCTCGTAGCCGGCGCCGTATTCGTCGCGGCACACGTAGTCGAGATACCAATGCAGCGTCGGCGAGGTAAAGCCTTGCTGCGCCAACCATTGCTTGACGGTGCTGCGGTCGAGTTGCGTCCATAGCGGGTCGGCGGACGACAAGGCCAGCGGGATCGCAAACAGCTTGCGCCCATCGGCGCCATGCGCGGCCTTTAGCGTATCGACATAGCGGAAAAAGCGCTGCTGTTGGGCGCTGTCGTCGGCCGTCAATCCCTGGTTGGGGACGATGCCTTCCTGCCACTCGCTATTGAAGTACAGGCGCTCGTCGGGTGCGTGCAACAATACGGATTCGTCGAAATAGGGGCGCTCGCTCATCGGGTTGGCTTCGATCACGCCGAAGTCGGATAGCATTTCGCGCACGTGGGTCGATTCCATCGATGGCAGCGGCAGGTAATGCGCGCCGCGCGGATAGCGCAAGTCGCCGAACTGTCCGCCGGTGGCATTGCCGCCGAATTCCGGGCCGTCGAGCAGCAGAAAGCGCTGGTATCCGGCCTTCGATAGCCGCCACGCGGCGCTCAAGCCGGCGACGCCGCTGCCGAGGATGACCACATCGGTTTCGATTTCGCCGGACGGCGCGGGCAGGGCGGCTTTGTCGCGCAGCAAATGCCCTTCGCGCATGCCGGGATAGGAAATCTGCGGCGTGGTTTCCAGCAGCTTGAGCTTCGAGCAGGCGCTGCTCAACACCGATGCGGCGGCGAGGAGAAGGAAGTTGCGACGGTTGATCATTTGGTTCATCCGGGTATTTTGCGGGTAAAAACATGAATCTGGCGCTTGCATAACCTTCCGTCATTCCCGCCTTCGCGCTGGTCATTACCCACAAGTGCATGCAAGGGCTTCGCTCCTCTCTGCCCGCTTGCGGGAGAGAGCGGCCCGCGCAAGGGGCCGGGAGAGAGGGTTTGTCTACAGCATAAAAACCCTCTCCCCTACCCCCTCTCCCGCAAGCGGGCAGAGGGGAATGCAGCGCCACTACTTGTGGGTAATGACCAGCGCCTTCGCGGGAATGACGGTGATAATTTTTGCCAATCTTGCGCGAATGCTTTTCCGTGCTCACGAAAAAGTCGGAAAAGCCAATCAGCTAGCGCCGTCATCGTATAACCGCCTGCCAATCTTCTTCAAAATAATGCACCAACGATTGGTTGTTCAATCGGTTCGGCTCCACAGCAACCGGCCGCATGTCGGCCGGGAACTTGAACATCAGCCTGGTCGAGTCGCCATCGAGAAAGCGCATCGGTTCCGCGTATTTCTCCGGCGGCGTGTAATCCTTGCGCTTGCCGGCGATCACATAACCCCATTCGCCGAAAGACGGCACGTAGGCATGATAGGGCCAGGTGTTGAGTCCGGCTTCCTTCAGCGTGGCGACGATGCACCAATACGACTTCGGCGCGAAGTAGGGCGAGGTCGACTGGATTACCGCGTAGCCGTTTTCCGACAGGTGCTTGGAAAGCAGCCGGTACATCGGCACCGAATACAGTTTGCCGAGGCCGAAGTTGGACGGATCGGGGAAGTCGGCGACGATGGCGTCGAACACGTCCTGGTTCTGTTCCAGCCAGCGCCCGGCGTCTTGATTGACGACCGTGACCTTCGGGTTTTTCAGCGAGCCTTGATTCAACGCCAGCAACGGTTCGGAGGTGGAAAACAGCGTGGTCATGGCCGGGTCGAGGTCGACTAACGTGATATGTTCGACGTTGCGGTGCTTGAGGATTTCGCGCACCGCCAAACCGTCGCCGCCTCCTAGCACCAGCACCGTCTTGGCCCAGGGCAGCGCTTCCAGCGTCGGGTGGATCAAGGCTTCGTGATAGCGATGCTCGTCGCGCGACGAGAATTGCAGGTTGCCGTTGATGTACAGGCGCATGTCGTCTTTCCACTTGGTGACGATCAGGCGTTGGTAGGGCGTGGTGGTGGCATAAATGATTTCGTCGCCGAAGATGCCGTGCTCGGCCCATTGCGTCAGGTTGTCGGCCAGCATGAAGCCGCCGAACAGCAAGCCCATCACGATGCCGGCCTTGGCGATCTTGGTGTTGGGGTTGGCGACTTCCTTGCGAAAGATCACCGTGGTCCACAAGGCCACCGCTGCATTGAAAATGCCGAACAAAAAGCCGGTGCGCGACAAGCCCAGCTTGGGCGCCAACACCAGCGGAAATAAAAGCGACACGGCGAGCGCGCCGAGGTAATCGAAGGTCAGCACGCGGCTGACCAGTTCGCGGAATTCGGTGCGGCGCTCGTTCAACACGCGCATCACCAGCGGGATTTCCATCCCCACCAGCACGCCGAGCACGAACACCAGCGCGTACAGCGCGGCGCGAAACGGCGCCGACAGCCAGGCAAAGACCACAAACAGGAAAGTCGCCGAAACGCCGCCCAGCAAGCCGACCAAGAGTTCGATATCGATAAAACGCGCCAGCGCGTCTTCGTCCTTCACATATTTCGACAGGTGCGAGCCGACGCCCATCGCAAACAGATAGCAGCCGATGATCGATGAAAACTGCAACACCGAATCGCCCAGCAAATAGCTCGACAGCGCGCCGGCAATCAATTCATAGGCCAGACCGCAAGAGGCGACGATGAAGACGGAGAGAATCAGTACGCGATCTAGCATGGTTGGCAATGGTCGTCCGGGCGTTTGCAGGGATGTTCGAGATATACCTTACTATTGGATTGCCGAAAAAGCAGCGTTCGACAGCGCAACAAGGTATCATATTCCTGCCGCGTCCCGATTAATTTCTGAGAAAAATGATGCGCTGCAGCAGATGCGGCAGATCGGTTGGCGCATCTCTTCATTTATCAGTACAAGGAGCTTTGCATGTTACCGGTATACGCCTACCTGCTGCATCTGCTTTCGGGCTGCGTGCTGATTGCGGTTTTTTTCGCCATCTATACCTGGATCACGCCATTCGACGAAATCGCGCTGATCCGCGAGGGCAACATGGCGGCGGCGCTGTCGCTGGCCGGCGCGGTGGTCGGCTTTTGCCTGACGCTGGCATCGTCCATTTTGCATAGCGACGGCTACGAAATGTTTCTGCTGTGGAGCGTTGGCGCGATGGTCGTGCAAAGCGGCGGCTATGCGGCGATCACCCGCATATTGCCGCAAATGAATGGCGCGATCGAACACAATAATGCGGCGATGGGCGCGCTGATGGGCACGGCGTCGCTGGCGCTGGGCATCATCAATGCGGCTTGCTTGTCTTGAGGTCGATTTGGCTTTGGCACATGTTGCACGCATTATCGTTGAACACTGCTCGGAACAAGTCCCTTCCCCCTACAAGGGGGAAGGGACTTGTACAGTGCGTCTTTTAACGCCAGTGCGTAACATTAGATAGTCTTTTCGCTTCGATTTAATAGTCTTTTTGCTTCGGAGATCATCATGAGTTTCGGTTCTTTCATCAGAAAGCAGTTTGTCGATGTCTTGCAATGGAACGAAGAGTCGGACGAGGTGCTGGCTTGGCGTTATCCAATGCAAGATAGCGAAATCCGCTACGGCGGCGCATTGACCGTGCGCGAATCGCAGGTGGCGGTGTTCGTCAACGAGGGCAAGATCGCCGATGTCTTTGCGCCCGGCATGTACAAGCTGACCACGCAAACGCTGCCGGTGCTGACTTATCTGAAGAATTGGGACAAGCTGTTCGAGTCGCCGTTCAAGTCCGACGTGTCGTTCTTCAGCACGCGCCTGCAACTCGGGCGCAAATGGGGCACGCCGCAGCCGATCACGATCCGCGACAAGGATTTCGGCATGGTGCGGCTGCGCGCGTTCGGCATGTATTCGTACAAGATCGTCGACGCCCGCAAGTTCTATACCGAAATCAGCGGCACCCGCGATGTCTACACGCGCGACGACCTGGAGCAGCAATTGCGCAACCTGGTGATTTCGACCATGACCAGCCTGCTGGGCAGCTCGTCGATCCCGTTCCTCGACATGGCCGGCAACCAGGGCTTGATGGCGGACAAGATCAAGGAAGAATTGCTGGTCGTGTTCGACCGCTACGGCGTGGCGCTGGATAATTTCGTGGTTGAAAACGTCTCCTTGCCGGAAGAATTGCAAAAAGCCATCGATACCCGCATCTCGATGGGCATGATGGGCGACATGGCCAAATACACGCAATACCAGGCGGCCAGTGCGATCCCGTTGGCCGCGCAAAACGAAGGCGGCATGGCCGGCATCGGCGCCAACCTGGCGGTCGGCGCGGTGATGGGGCAGGCGATGGCGCAAGCGATGAAGCCGGCTTCCGCCGAAGCGCCGGCGGCAGTTGCGGCGCCCGACCCGGCGGCGCGTCTGGGCCAATTGAAGACCCTGCTCGACCAGGGCTTGATCCAGCAGGCCGACTACGATACCGCCAAGGCGGAAATCCTGAAGAAACTGGTCGGCTGACGCAGCACCGGGCGCACGACAATGCAAAAAATATCCTGTCCAAGTTGCGGCGGCGAAGTCGTATTTCGCTCCGCCGCCTCCGTCATGGCGGTGTGCAGCTATTGCCAAAGCACGCTGCTCAAAGACGCCGAGTCGGTAAAAAATATCGGCAAGATGTCGGATTTGCTGGAAGACTATTCGCCGCTGCAAATCACCAGCACCGGGAGCTTCCAGGGCCGCAATTTCTCGCTGGTGGGCCGCATTCAACTGCGCTACGAAGACGGCATCTGGAACGAATGGCATGCGATGTTCGACGATGGCAGCGCCGGCTGGCTGTCGGATGCGTCCGGCCAGTACGTGTTTACCGTTGCCGAAACCATCCCGGCGCAAGACGCGCCGCCATTCGAGAATATCCGGCCCGGCTTGCCGCTGCGTTTTCGCGGCGCGACGCTGTTTGCATCCGACGTGCGCAGCGCCCATTGCATCGCCGGCGAAGGCGAATTGCCGTTCCAGGTCGGCCACGGCTGGGTCGCGAAGGCGGCCGATTTCCGCGTCGGCATGCGCTTCGTGACGCTCGATTATTCCGACGGCCCTGCGCCGCAGGCGTATGTCGGACAGGCGGTCACGCTGGAGCAGATGCACTGCCAATTGTTGCGCAGCGCCGATGGCGTCGACAAATCGGTCAGCCGCTTTCGCGGACAGGCGGTGGCGCTGGCTTGTCCGGCTTGCGGCTCTTCCATCAAATACATGGCCGGCATGGCCTACCATGTGACCTGCCCCGCTTGCCATGCCGAGGTCGATTGTTCGACCGACAAGGCGCTGGTGCTGCAAAAGGCCGACCAGCTGGCGAAAATTACCACCACCGTGAGTCTGGGCGATGTCGCCACCATCAACGGCGCGAAATACGAAACCATCGGTCTGATGCAATGCCAGACCAGCGATGGCAGCGAATCCTGGACCTGGGTCGAATACCTGCTGTTCAATCCATCCAAGGGTTTCCATTGGCTGGTGGAAAGCAGCGAGGGCTGGGATAGCGTCGGCGTGCTCAACGAGTGGCCGGATCAAGGCGCGATGGGCGGCGCGTCCCTGCATGGCGACACCTACGCGAAGACCGAGGAGTACGACGCCACCGTGCTGTACGCGGCGGGCGCGTTCAATTGGCGCGTCTCTGTCGGCGACCGCAACCATGTGGTCGAATACAAGAAGGGCAACCGCACGTTGACCTCGGAATCGAACCCCAGCGAAATCGTCTGGTCCGCCGGGCGCCGTGTGGATGCCGCGCAAATTGCGCAATGGTTCGGCAAGAAGTCCGAAGCCGCCGCTGCCGACACGTCGGTCGACAGCAAGCATACATTCTCCAGCGCGGGCGTGTTCACCATCCTGGTGATCGCGCTGAATCTGCCGCTGTCGCTCGCCAGCGGCATGGCTGGCATCTGGGTGATGCTGACGGCGCTCTTCGTTCTCTGGCTGCCGGTGTTGGTTGTCGGTTATTTTGGCAAGGATCGCAATGTTTAAATACGCCTATATCGTGTATGGAATGGTGGTGCTGGTGGTCAGCACGGTCGCCAATCTGGAGCATGCCAGCTCGGCGTCGACGACTTCCAGCAACTGGATCAGCCATAGCGGCGGTGGGTTCTGGGGCGGCAGCCACGGCTCGACCGGCGGCTTTTCCTCGGGCGGCAGCCACAAATGATGCCGACTGACGAAGCGCACCTGGGGCGGCATCTGCTGGCCGATTTGTATGGCGTTGCGCCGCAACTGCTGCGCGAGCCGCAGGCGATTGAACGCATCCTGTTGCGCGCCGCGCAGGCCGCCGGGGCGACATCGATTTTCAGCAAGTTCCACCAGTTCGGCGATGGCCTGGGCGTAACCGGCGTGCTGCTGTTGCGCGAGTCGCACATCAGCATCCACACCTGGCCCGAGCACGGCTTCGCTGCGGTCGACGTTTTCATGTGCGGCGACGCGCAACCGGAATTGGCGATCGGCATCGTGCGGCAAGCGTTGCAACCGCAGCAGCTGCGGATCGAAGACGTGGCGCGCGGCTTGATCCCTATCCCGATGGAGGGGTAGGGATGAGTTAAAGGGCTGGAGGAAAAATTATGTAAAGTGCAATTTGTTATAGCACATTTACACTGATGATCTGTAGAATGAGTATATTATCGGTTTTATATCTCTTTGTCGGCGACGCTTCCCATGACTCTTCCTCAGTTGAAATTTGTCCAATGCCTGTCGCCAGCCGGTTTGCACAATATGGCGTACAAACAATGGGGCGATCCGGAAAATCCCAACGTGCTGGTCTGCTTGCACGGCTTGACCCGCGTTTCCGACGATTTCGACGCACTCGCGCGCGCCCTGTGCGATACCTATCGGGTGGTGTGCCCGGACGTGGTCGGGCGCGGGCGTTCCGACTGGCTGCGCGATCCGCGCTATTACATGCCGCAGCAATATGTCTGCGACATGGTGACGCTGCTGGCGCGGCTGGAAGCGGAGACGGTCGACTGGTTCGGAACCTCGATGGGCGGCCTGGTCGGCATGGGAATTGCCGCGCTACCCGGCAATCCGGTACGGAAATTGCTATTGAACGATGTGGGTGCAAGCTTGCATACTGCGGCGTTGAACCGCATCGGCGACTATCTGGCGCTGCCGGTGCGTTTTACGACATTCGATCAGGCATTGCAGTACGTGAGAGCGATTTCCATGCCGTTCGGTCGGCATACCGACGAAGAGTGGCGTAAACTGGCGTCCGACGTGCTGCGGCAGGATCACGATGGGCAATGGATATTCCATTACGATCCCGGCCTGGCGATACCGTTCAAGGCCATCACGCCGGAAGACGCCGAGCAAAACGCCGTGGCGCTGGCGGCCACCTACCGCGCCATCGCCTGCGAGACGCTGTTGGTGCGCGGCGCGGAGTCGGATCTGCTGACGCGCGAGGTGGCGCAGGAGATGACGCAGGAGGGGCCGAAGGCGACGCTGGTCGAGATCCCCGATGTCGGACATGCGCCCACGTTTGTGCATGCGAACCAGATTGCGATTGCCAAGGACTTTTTTCTCGGCTGAAGTAGAGTGGAAATACATTAAATCAAGGAGGCGAAAAGATGGACATCAAGCGCCTGCATGTGGGCAAGACCCTTTCCGATACGGCTGTGCATAACGGCACGATCTATCTCGCCGGCCAGGTCGCCGACGACACCACGCATAACATCGACGGCCAGACGCGCGAAGTGCTGGGCCACATCGACCGCCTGCTGGCCGAAGTCGGCAGCGACAAGACGCGCATCCTGATGTGCCAGATCTACCTGGCCGACATCAAGGATTTCCATTCGATGAACACGGTATGGAACGAATGGGTGGCGTCCGGCCACGCGCCGCCGCGCGCGACGGTGGAGGCCAAGTTGGCCAAACCGGAATGGCTGGTTGAAATGGTGGTGACGGCAGCGGTGAAGTAGAGGCGGAATAGCAGTGCCCTGGAGTAAATAAAGTAAATCATGGTTTCATTAGCGGTTACCCAATGGCCCGTAGGGTGGAAAAGCGAAGCGCCTTCCACCATTAGTGCGCTCACACGCCGTCTTGGCATGTCAAAACAAACGTCCGTTTGGTCTTCCCTTGCCCGATGTATTGGCTGCATGCGGGCGAAATGTGCCAGCAAATGGTGGAAGGCGCTTCGCTTTTCCACCCTACCCGATTGCTATGGTGAAGTAAGATAAATCATGGTTTCATTAGCAGTTACCCAAAGCGACATCAACCAGCAACTCACTGCCGGCTTGTCGGCTGAAGATAGCGTGCGCCTGGTGGCTGCGCTCGAATTTGTCAAGCCGCTGTATGCCGGCAAGGCGATCATTACCGGGCAGGATGCGTTTGCCTTTTCGCAGGGCGTGGTGGCGGTGCTGGCAGGGTTGAAAACCGATGCCGACACGCGCGTCGCCGGGATCTTGTTCGAGCTGGCCGTATTCGACGCCAAGGCCGCCGAAATCATCGAAGCGCGCTTCGGCAAGGAAATCGGCGACCAGGTGGCCGGCATCCGCCAATTGATGCGCCTGCACGAATCCACGTTCAGCCAGCAGGAAGTCTTGCGCGGCAAGAACGCCGCGCAGCAGGCCGCCGCGCAACTGGAAACGCTGCGCAAGATGCTCCTGGCGATGGCCTCCGACATGCGCGTGGTGCTGGTGCGGCTGGCCTCGCGCCTGACCACCTTGCGCTACTTCGCCGAGCTCAAACTGGAAAGCGAGCTGACCCGCCGCTACGCGCGCGAAACCTTCGACCTTTACGCGCCGCTGGCCAACCGCCTCGGCATCTGGCAATTGAAGTGGGAGCTGGAAGACCTGGCGTTCCGCTTCCTCGAGCCTGAGGCCTACAAGCGCATCGCCAAGCTGCTCGAAGAAAAGCGCATGGAGCGCGAAGGCTTCGTCGAAGGCGCGATCGAGCGCTTGAAGAGCGAACTGGCCGCCGCCGGCATCAAGGCCGAAGTGTTCGGCCGGCCCAAGCACATCTACAGCATCTGGAACAAGTTGCGCGGCAAGGATCTCGATTTCTCCGAACTGTACGACGTGCGCGCCTTCCGCGTCATCGTCGAAGACGTCAAGACTTGCTACACGGTATTGGGCATCGTGCACAACATCTGGGCGCCGATCCCGAAAGAGTTCGACGACTACATTTCGCGCCCCAAGCCCAACGGCTATCGATCGCTGCATACGGTGGTCGTCGCCGAAGACGGACGCGCGCTGGAAGTGCAGATCCGCACCAATGAAATGCATCATTTCGCCGAATACGGCGTGGCCGCGCATTGGCGCTACAAGGAAAGCGGCGGCTCGAATTTCACCGCGCAAAAATACGACGAGAAAATCGCCTGGCTGCGCCAACTGCTGGCCTGGAAAAGCGAAGTGGTCGATGCCGTCGTCGGCGGCGACGAAGTGCAGCGCGAATGGGTCGAAAAGATCAAGTCCGCCACGCTGGACGACCGCATCTACGTGTTGACGCCGCAGGCGCGCGTGATCGAGTTGCCCAGCGGCGCCACGCCGATCGACTTTGCCTACCACCTGCACAGCGATGTCGGCCACAGTTGCCGGGGCGCCCGCGTCGACGGCGCGATGGTGCCGTTGAACACCCCACTGAAAAACGGCCAGACCGTCGACATCATCACCGCGCGCGGCGGCGGCGCGGTCGGACCCTCGCGCGACTGGCTCAGTCCCGGCTACGCCGCCAGCCCGCGCACGCGCTCCAAGGTGCGCGCCTGGTTCAACGCCATCGAGCAGCAGGAAACCTTGAACAGCGGCCGCACGCTGGTGGAAAAAACGCTGCAGCGCGAAGGCAAGACGGCAGTCAACCTGGAAGAACTGGCGCACAAGCTCGGCTTTCCCAAGCCAGACGACCTCTTCATTTCGGTCGGCAAGGACGAATTCAGCCTGCGCAACATCGAACTGGCCTTGCAACCGGAAGCGCCGCCCAAGCAGATCGCCAAGCACGCCGCCACCAGCGTCGCAGACATGGTCGTGCCGAGGAAAAGCCGCGCATCGAGCGTGGTCCACGGCGCCAAATCCGGCGTGCTGGTGGTCGGCACCGACGGCCTGATGACGCAACTCGCCAAATGCTGCAAACCGGCCCCGCCGGACCCCATCGTCGGCTTCGTCACGCGCGGCAAGGGCGTCTCCATCCACCGCGCCAGTTGCAAGAACTTCGCCGAAATGCAAGCCCATGCCCCGGAGCGCGTGATCCACACCGAATGGGGCAAGTCCGACGTCCAGACCGTCTACCCGGTCGACATCTTCATCCTCGCCGGCGACCGCCAGGGCCTGCTGCGCGACATCTCGGAAATCTTCCTGCGCGAAAAGATCAACGTCATCGGCGTCTCCACCCAAAGCGCCAAGGGCCTGGCGCGCATGGCCTTCACCGCAGAAATCGGCTCGACTGCGCAGTTGCAGCGGGCGTTGACGGTGATCAGGGAGGTGGAAGGGGTGCAGGAGGCGCGGAGGCAGTAGGGGCAGAAGCCAGTAAAATCGGGCGAAAGAATTTCTCAAGCTGAGAGGCTTATGGATTACTGAAAGAGCGGCGTTACTTTGATCGAGAATCATGAAAGTGCGCGACGAATTGCGGGACGGCATTTAGAACGGTAGGGCGCAATGGGTGTTTCATCTATTGCGCCGCATGTGAGCGTAGCACGATACAATTAAGCGCAACGGCACCATGCGGCGCAATACGCTGCGCTATTGGCGCCCTACCGATAGCGCCTTACCGAGTTGCATATTGCGCGTGCTGTCAATCCCATAAATTCGGTATTGTCGCAATAACCGTTATATGGCAGCATGGGCGTTCAACAATCCCAATCTTAACGGAGACCTCGCATGAAAAAGCTTGAGTTTTGCATCCTTGCCGCCGCCGCACTTGGGCTGTCTTCCACTGTCTTTGCTGAGGACAGGGTCGATTGCGCGACCTTGAAGCAATCGGTCGAGGCGAAGTTGACGGCGCATGGCGTAAAGAAATTCAAGCTCGACGTGATCGACAAGGCGCAGAGCGCGGACGGCAAGGTGGTCGGCACTTGCGATGGCGGCGCGCACAAGATTATCTATACGAAGGAAAGCGCGCCTGGCGACGCGCAGAAATAATTGCGGGTGCATTTCGCTGCGCAGTGCGGCGGATGCATTGCGCCGAGCATGTGCCGGCAAGAAGGCGCTGCGGCTCCTGCCGTCCGCAGCGCCCACCCCGTCCGGCAATGTCTTGGCAGCCTGAACCGCGTCACACCATCACGACATTTTCCAGACTGAACTGGAACGGTGTGGAACTTTCACCGGGGCCGCCGCCGGTCATGACGATATCGGCGCTGGCGACGCCCGGCAGGGAAATATAGCGGCAGGGAAATGGGACGATCTTGCTTTTCGCAGCAAGTCGGCAGATAGTATCGTCGTGAGTCGGAATTCGTGCCTGTCAACTATGACAGTCGGTATCGGGCATTGAGGGCCGTGGGTCGCGGCAAGCGGTTTTGAATTTACGTCGAAATTTTCCGTGAAGTAACGCCGATCGCCTATCGATTCGTTGAGCCTTCTTTTTCCTTGCTGCTTTTTCCGCGCCAAATTTCCGTGTAAGCCTCTTTGTACGGTATATCCGAGTCGATATCGGCGTTGCCGAGCCGTTTCAACAACTGCGTCGTGACCAGGATCGGCTTGCTGGTATAGCCGCTTGGCGCTTGCCCGGCAAATGCGCGGTTCAGTTCGTCGGCAAGCTGCCAGCCTTGCAGCCCGGCGGGTTCTGCCACGGTGGCGATTTGTTGCGATTTGCCGGATCTGATGCGGTTGAGCGCGATGTTGGAGCCGTCGCCGGCGGAGATATTCTGGATGTCGGTCCGCTTGGCCGAGAGCAGCGGCAAATTCATCGCGTCGAAGTAGACGTCGTTGATGGCCAGCGAATGGGTCCACGCCTTGCCATACAGTTGATCGAGCCTGGGCACGGCCAACGGTATTTCGGTGTTCGCGTCCGGTATCGGTATGTTTTGAATCGACAGCAACTGGCAATGATCGCAGCGTTCGATGATTTCCTTCATGCGCCTGGTCTTGGCATTGGCGACAGCAAAGCGGTCGTCGGTGAAAATCACCACGCCGATTTTTGCTATGCTCATATTGCCGATTGCATACTCTGCAGCAATGTTGGCGACGTCGAACGAGGGGGTTGCAATATTGATGAACAGGTCCTTCGTCGGTCCTGGTTCGGCGGCGGCATGCCAACCTGCAAGCACGATTTTCGCGCGCTGTGCGGCGCCGATTACGTCGGCAAACGCTTGAACGTCGAATCCGCCGAGGACGATTGCGTCGCTGTGTGTGCGAATCGCTTCGACGATCCCGGCGCGGATTGCCGCCGTATCGTTTTTGCCGTCGACCAGATGGACCGACCAGCCGAGTTCCAGCGATGCCGTGTAAAAGCCGCGATAGGCGGCGGTAATCCCGCCGTTGCGCAAATCCTGCGAAATGAAGGTGACGGTTTTTGACGCTTGTCTTGGCGGGCCATTGGTCGGGCCGGCCCAATTGTCCATCGCCAACGCATGCCCTGCCGCCAGCGCGACGATCCAGATCGGCGCGCATAGCGCAATCGCCAACAGTTTGCCTGTCGCTTTCAACGTTGGATTCCTTCGGCGCGACTCACTCAAGGGATTCGTCTAACTTCCACTCTGCCAAGATAGCATATTCGCCACTGCGAAGGCAGTATTTTCGTCCCGGAACGGTCGGAATCGACGCATAGGTGGCGCGGCGTTGCGCCGATCGCACCCGACCCGGCGACGCGCCGGGAAAACCTTATTCTTTTGCCGGAAAAGTGCCGCCGCTGGTTGCGGCGTTCTGGTCGCTGCGCACCTGCCGCTTCAAGGCTTCGGCCGCTTCGCCGCCATCTTCGCCCCAGCGGTCGAAGTGCAGCAGCTCTTCCAGCGGCAAGCGCTGGCGCCAGCCGGCCGCTTCCAGTTCCGGGCGCTGGTAGAAATGGCTGACGTAGCCCAGGCAGAGGTAGGCCACCGGGAACACGCGCGGCGGCAGGGCCAGCGTTTCGCGCAGCGCAGCTTGATGGAAGATGCTGACCCAGCCGACGCCCAAGCCCTCGGCGCGCGCTGCCAGCCACAAATTTTGCACTGCACAAACGGTGCTGTAGATATCCATCGCCTTGATATGCGTGCGGCCTAACACGACCGGGCCGGCGCGGTCGCGGTCGCAGGTGATGCACAGGTTGATCGGCGCTTCGCGGATGCCTTCGAGTTTGAGCTCGCGGTAGATTTCCTGCTTCGCGCCTTCAAACATTTGCGCCGCTTCGGCATTCGCTTCGCGAAATGCCGCATGGATACGCTCCTTGACGGCAGGCTCGCGCACCAGCACAAAGCTCCACGGCTGCATATAGCCGACCGAGGGCGCAAAATGGGCGGCGGTCAGCACGCGCGAGAGCACGGCGTCGGGCACCGGGTCGGGCAGGAATTGGCCGCGCACGTCGCGCCGGGAAAAAATGGCGTTGTAGACGGCGGCGCGCGCCGCTTCGGTAAATTCGTGTTCGGCGTTGAGGCCGGGCGTTTCTAGTTTCATTGCGTCCGCTTGGAGGATTTTTTGGGGACTGGCGCTGTTGCGCGCATGCCGTCGCCGGGCGACGCACCGTCGCGGTTCAGGCGATTGGTGATGCCTATTTTAACATCGCGTCAGCGGCGCCAAGCGGATTCTTGCCGCTGCCGGCATGCGCGCCAACGCAGCAAATATGCGCATTATGTCGTTCGCAGGGCAGGGCATCGAAACGCCGGCGAATTGACTATGACTACGTGTCTCCTTTCTCTCATTCTGTGGCGGCGAACGCGGCCTTGCCGGCGAGGAGCGCAGCGGATCGCCAAAGCCGGCGCAAAACCGCCGACATTCTCGATTGGAGGAGAGTAATATCTGTCATGCACACGGCAGCAAGTCCGAGAAGCCGGCGCCGCCCACCGCTCGATAAGGTGCCCCAAAGCGGCAAGCAAAGGAGGATGACATGGAAGCGTTCGTTTGGAATTCGTGTTTCGAGACCGGCATCGCGTCGGTGGACGAACAGCACCAGCAACTGGTCCGTATCACCAACCGCGTCGGCGACCGGCTATTGGCCGGCGATCAGACCACGGAAGCCGAGATGCAAGCCATTTTCAAGGAACTGGCCGATTACGCGCATTATCATTTTTCCAATGAAGAAGCATTGATGGACGAGTTTCGGCTCGATAAGCGGCACGCCCGCACACATCGCGCCAACCACGCCAGCTTCATCGAGCAATTGGTCACCATGTGGAACTCGCGCGCATCGATGAGGAATCCGGCGGAAATCCTGCACGGTTTCCTGGTTGCCTGGCTCAGTTTTCATATCCTGCGCGAAGATCGCCTAATGGCGCGCCAGATCGAGCGCGTCAAGGCCGGCGAAAGAGCCGCCGCCGCCTATGAAGCCGAGTCCGAGGGCGGCGACCCGGCCACCGTTGCGTTGCTCGAAGCCTTGCAGCAGCTCTACCACGTGCTGTCGATGCAAAACCGCGATTTGGCCAAGATCAACCAGACGCTCGAAGAAAAAGTGAGCGTCCGCACGCGCGAATTGGCCGCTGCCAACGTCACCCTGCAGCACGAGCAAAACGATCTCAAGCTGTTGCTGGAAAAGGTCGAACAAACGCAGAGCCAGTTGTTGCAGTCGGAAAAGATGGCATCGATCGGCCAGTTGGCGGCCGGCGTCGCGCACGAAATCAACAATCCGATCGGCTTCGTCAATTCCAATCTCGGCACCTTGAAGACCTACGTCGAGCGCCTGCTGACCTTGGTCGAGTTGTCCAGGGACGGCAAGGCCAGCGCCGCCGATTTCAAGGCCGCCGATTTCGACTATCTGCGCGGCGACATCGGCGACCTGATCCACGAATCGCGCGACGGGCTGGAGCGGGTGAAGAAGATCGTCTCCAACCTCAAGGATTTTTCGCACGTCAACGAAGTCGAATGGCAGGATGCGGATCTCAACGCCGGTCTCGACAGCACCCTCAACGTGGTCTGGAATGAAATCAAGTACAAGGCCGAGGTGGTCAAAGAGCTGGGCGAATTGCCGCCCGTGTATTGCATCGCAGCGCAAATCAACCAGGTATTCATGAACCTGCTGGTCAACGCCGCTCAAGCCATCGAGCAAAAAGGCACGATCACCTTGCGCTCCGGGGTCGACGGCGAGACGGCATGGGTCGAAATCGCCGACACCGGCAACGGCATGTCGCCGGAAGTGCAAAAACGGATTTTCGAACCCTTCTTCACCACCAAGCCGGTCGGCAAGGGCACCGGCCTCGGCCTCTCGATGTCGTACGACATCGTTCGCAGGCATGGCGGAGAAATCTCCGTCAACAGCGCCCCCGGCAAGGGCAGCGCTTTCCAGGTGCGGCTGCCGATTCACGGTGACATTGCCGCATCTTCGGCTGCGGGTGCCGGCGCGGAAAAATAGCAGGCGGCGAACCGGCGTTTGAGAGGCTCCAGCCGGCGCGCGCCGATTGGTCGTTGCCATCGGTAAATATTGCATGCCCCATCGCGTCGCCGCATAGCCAATCGTGTTATGGCGAAGCTTGTCATGGCTTCATGATTGGTGCTACTGTCTGCATTGCCGCGGCAACCGCAGAAAACCGACCAGGCTTGGCGGCACCATTTCTACAGGAAGGCACATGCATATGAACCGTATTCTGACCTTAAGCGTCGTCCTCGCGGTATTGGGCATCGCCAACACCGTGGCCGCCATCGAATTGCCGGACCTCAAGGCCGGGCTGTGGGAATCGCGCACCAGCATGGGCGCGACGAAAAATTCGATGTCGACGATGTGCATGGATAACGCGACCTACAAGAAAATGTCTGACGACCAGGAAAAAAATCCAAATCGTCCGTGCAAGGTCCTTCATTCCGAACACAGCGGATCGACGATTTCCAGCGAAGTCGAATGCAAGTTCGGCGACAAGGTCTCGCGCTCGAAAACCGTCATGACATTGTCGGGAAACACCGGCTATCACTCCGAGACGCGAAGCTCGGACAATAGCGTCGCGATGGTCATCGATTCCAAATATACCGGCGCCTGCCCGGCAGGCATGAAGCTGGGCGACGTAACCGGGCCGCAGGGGATGAAGTTCAACGTGCTGGACAAATAGCGCACGTCAATTTTGTCGATGATCGTCGGGTGAATTGAAGACGCCGGCGTGCGCCTGCGCCGGATTCTATCTCTGCGCTGTCGCGGTCGACGGCGACAGCGCAGCGATCGGCCTCAGCCTTCCTTGACCGCCTTCACCAACTTCGCACCCTGCACCGCAGTCAACGCAATCGTATAGACGATATCGTCGACCAGCGCGCCGCGCGACAAGTCGTTGACCGGCTTGCGCAGGCCTTGCAGCATCGGGCCGACGCTCAGGCAACTGGCGCTGCGTTGCACCGCCTTGTAGGTGGTGTTGCCGGTGTTTAAGTCGGGGAAGACGAATACCGTGGCGCGTCCGGCCACTTCGCTGTTGGGGGCTTTTTGCTTGCCGACGCTTTCGATGGCGGCGGCGTCGTATTGCAGCGGGCCGTCGATCAACAAGGATGGCCGGCGCGCGCGCGCCAGGCGGGTCGCTTCGCGCACCTTCTCGACATCGCTGCCGCTGCCGGAGTCGCCGGTCGAGTAGCTGATCATCGCCACCCGTGGCTCGATGCCGAAGGCGGTGGCCGATTCTGCGGTTTGCAGCGCAATTTCGGCAAGCTCGGCGGCGCTTGGGTCGGGGTTGACCGCGCAGTCGGCGTAGACCACGACTTGATCGGGCAACAGCATGAAAAATAGCGACGACACCAATTCGTACTCGGGCGCGGTCTTGATCAACTGCAGGGCCGGGCGAATGGTATTGGCGGTGGTGTGGACGGCGCCGGAGACCAGGCCGTCGACTTCGTCTAGCGCCAGCATCATGGTGCCCAGGACCACCGAGTCTTCCAGTTGTCCTTCGGCTGTCAGCGCGTCGAGCTTTTTCGCTTTGCGCAGTTCCATCATCGGCGCGATGTAGCGCTTGCGGATCAATTCGGGGTCGAGAATTTCCAGGCCTTCCGGCAAATCGATGCCGAGGGCCTTGGCGACCGATTGCACTTCGTCCGGATTGCCGAGCAGCACGCAGCGCGCAATCCCGCGCGCCTGGCAGATCGCTGCGGCTTGGATGGTGCGCGGTTCGCTGCCTTCGGGCAGCACGATGCGGCAGTTGGCGGCTTGCGCGCGCTTGACCAGTTGATAGCGAAAGGCCGCCGGCGACAAATGGGCCTCGCGCGGACTGCCGCAGCGCAGGCGCAGGATTTCGTGGTCGATGTGGCTGGCGACGAAGGCGGTGACGCGCTCGGCGCGTTCGCGGTCGTCGATCGGGATTTCCTGGTTCATCCGGTCGAGGCTGGTCGCCGTATTGTAGGAACTGCTGGCCACCAGCATGACCGGCAAACCGGTTTTCAATGCGCCGTGGCACAGTTCCATGATGCGCCGATCCGGCGCATAGTCGCCGCACAACAGCAAACCGGCCAGCGGAATGCCGTTGACGCTGGCCAGGCTGGCGGCCATGATGATGTCGTCGCGGTCGCCGGGTGTGACCACCAGCACGCCGGGTTTGAACAGTTCCACGGTGTTCGACACCGCGCGCGCGCACAGGATGATCGATTGCACACGGCGCTGTTCGTAGTCGCCGGCGTACAGCACCTGGGCGCCGAGCATGTCGGCGACATCGCGGGTGCGCGGGGCCGTGAGTTGCTTTTGCCACGGAATGCTGCCCAGCACGCGCATCGGCGCGCCGTCTTGCAGGCAGGGCAGGCCGCTCAGGCTGCGGGCGAAGGACTCCACCGCTTCGGGGAAACGAACCTTGTTGAGGATGACGCCGAGCACGTTGGGCGCCTTGGTGCCGCCGAACAGCTGCATCAGAATTTCGACGCGGTCGAACAGTTCCTTGAGGCTTTCCTGCTCCGCTCCAGAAACCACGATCACGTCGGCATCCAGGCTTTTCGCCACTTGCAAATTGATTTGCCGGGCAAAGCTGGTTTGCGGGCTGAGCACCAATCCTTCGACGATCACCACGTCGTGGCCGAGCGCCGCCTGCTGGTGCAGGTGGATGATCTCTTCCATCAATTCGTCCAGCTGGCCATCGCTCAAACGCCGTTCCACGTAAGCCAAGTCCAGCGGTTTCGGCGACTTCAAGCCGTGCGTGCGGGCGATCAATTCGGTGGAGTGCTCGGGGCCGGAACTGTCGGCATATTCCTGTGCAATCGGCTTGCAAAAACCGACCTTCAAGCCGGCCAGTTCCAGGGCCCGCACCATTCCTAAACTGACCGAGGTGAGGCCGACCCCGAAGTCGGTCGGAACGAGTAGAAATGTGTGCATGCAACTATCCTTGATTCTGTGGTGTGGGCGGGGCGATCTCCGCCAGTGTATCGAGCGCGATTTGCCGCTCTTCGTTGGTGGGGACGACCAGCACGCGCGGATGGCCGCTTTCCCCGATCGGGCCGCTGGCGCCGCGCACGCAGGCGGCATTGGCGGCGGGATCGAGCCGGAGATTGAGGAGTTTCAAATGGCCCACGGTCTTGCTGCGCACCAGCGCGGAATTTTCGCCGATGCCGCCGGTAAAAATCAGTCCGTCCAGTTGCGGCAACGCGCAGCCCATGGCGGCCAGCGATTTGGCCAGTCGGTAGCAAAATACTTCGATCGCCAGGGTGGCGCCGGGATGCCCTTCCGCGTGCGCCTGCTCCAGGCTGCGCATATCGTTGGACAGTCCCGACAAGCCCAGCAAGCCGCTGTCGTGATTGAGCATGTGCTCGGTTTGCTCCAGGCTCCAGCCGAGCGTGCGCGACAAGTGGCCGAACAGGTTGGGGTCGACGTCGCCGCTGCGCGTGCCCATGACCAAGCCTTCCAGCGGCGTCAAGCCCATGCTGGTGTCGCGGCTGCGGCCGTTGACGATGGCGCAGGTGGAGCTGCCGTTGCCCAGGTGGGCCGACAACCAGCAACTGTCGGCAACCGGCAGGCCGGCCATCTCGGCTGCGCGCATGCTCACATAACGGTGACTGGTGCCGTGAAAACCGTAGCGGCGCACGCCATGCTCGCGGTACAAGGTTTCGGGTAACGCATAGCGATACGCATGTTCGGGCAAATCCTGATGAAAGGCGGTATCGAACACCGCTACCTGCGGCAGATCGGGAAACAGTGCCAGCGCGGCATCGATGCCTTGCAGGTTGGCGGGATTGTGCAACGGCGCCAACGGTGCGGTTGCACGAATCGCTGCCACCGTCAGCGCATCGATGCGGCTGGCGGCGGAGAAGTGTTCGCCGCCATGCACCACGCGATGGCCGATGCCGGCCAATTGCGCGCCGGCGACTGTTTGCACCAGGGGCAGCAACTGCGCCAGCGCAGCAAGGTGGTCGGCGCCGGCAATCGCGACGCTGTGTTTTTGGCCGTCTTGTTGCCAGTGCAATGCCGCCTCCGGCGAGCCCAGGCGTTCTGCCAGGCCGTTCAATGGAAAAGTCGGCTGCTGTGGATCGACTAAAGCGAATTTGATTGAAGAACTGCCGCAGTTGATGACTAAAATGGTGCCGGAGGGCATCGGTTGGCCTCGTCTAGTTGCTTGGATTGAAATGTTGGTCGGGTTTGCCAGCAACTAGAACAACATTTTTGCCAAGCAATACAGCACCACGCACGCGGAATTCGCCGGGCAGGATTTTACCACGGGCGTTGCCGGATAGAAGCCATTTTTGTCGGTTTGGAAAGCGTGATTGTGCGCAACTCTTAGGTCTGGCCCAGCATCTCCGGCAATTCTGCCTGCAGGGTCACATGATCGATCCCGTGTTGCTCCAGCAGCATGTGCTTGATCGCGCGCAGCACGGTCGGCCATTCCTGCAGGTCGCGGATTTCGACGTGGCCGATCAGCGCAGCCTCGCCGGGCGTCATTTCCCAGACATGCAGATCGTGCACCGACAACACGCCGGCCACTTGCGCCAGGTGTTCGCCGACCTTCAGGTAGTCGACATCGTGCGGCACGCCTTCCATCAGGAAGTGATACGACTCGCGCAGCACGCCGACCGTCGAATTCAGGATCAGCAGCGTCACGAACACCGATAGCAGCGGGTCGGCCTGCAGCCAGCCGGTGTAATAGATGATGGCGCCGGAGGCGAGCGCGGCGATCGAGCCCAGCAGGTCGCCCATCACGTGCACCAGCGCCGCCTTGGTATTGACGCTGCTCTGGTCGCGCGACAGGATCCACGCAACCATCAGGTTGACCAGCAGGCCGAGCCCGCCGACGGCCATGACGGTGCCGCCTTGCACCGCTTCCGGGTGCATCAGCCGCATGGCGGCCTGGAAGCCGATCCAGGCGATCACCGCCAGCAACGCCAGGCCGTTGACGAAGGCGGCCAGCGCTTCGGCCCGGCCAAAGCCGAACGAATGCTTGGCCGAAGGCGGGCGCTTGGCGACAATTTGCGCCAGCAGCGCCAGCCCGAGCGCGATGGCATCGGTGGCCATGTGGCCGGCGTCGGAGATCAGCGCCAGCGAATTCGACCAGACCCCGGCGCCGACTTCGACCAGCGCGAAACCCAGCGTCAACAGCAGCGACCACGCCAGGATCTTCTGGCTGCGGCTGCCGGTCAGCACATGCTGCTGGCTGGCGTCGCCGGCGCGGTGCGCGTGCAGGTGGGTCGATGGTTCGCGTTTGGTCTGGTTCGGCATGCGTGTTCGGAAAAAAGTGGATGCGGGCGGCATTGCGCCGGTCTGCGAGTGTACCGGAAAATGCCGGGATTCGTGTTCGATCATGGCGATCGCGCGGATTTGCGATTGACGCCCATGCGGCAGCCTGATTCAATACGGGCGTATCTTCTTCGTATCTTCTTCGTATCTTCTTTTACCTGCTTGACGACCGCCATGCCAAAATTTGCCGCCAACCTCTCGATGATGTATAACGAGGTCGATTTCCTCGACCGCTTCGCCGCCGCTGCGGAAGACGGCTTCAAGGGCGTCGAGTTCCTGTTTCCGTATAGCTATCTGGTGGGCGATATCCGGGCGCGGCTGGATCGGCACGGCTTGACGCAAGCCTTGTTCAATTGCCCGCCAGGCGACTGGGCGGCCGGCGAACGCGGCATCGCCTGCCTGCCAGGGCGCGAGGACGAGTTTCGGCGCGGCATGGAGCGCGCGTTGGGCTACGCGCATGTGCTGGGTAACCAATGCCTGCATGTGATGGCCGGCGTGCAGCCGCCCGAGCACGAACGCGCGCAGTGCCGCGACGTCTACTTGGGCAATCTCGATTATGCGGCGCGGCAAGCGGCAGAGCACGGCGTCACCATCTTGATCGAGCCGATCAACCCGCGCGACATGCCCGGTTACTTCTTGAATTACCAGGACGACGCCCACGCGATCTGCCGCGAAGTGGGCGCGTCCAACCTGAAAGTGTTATTCGATTTATATCATTGCCAAATCGTCGAGGGCGACCTGGCAACCAAGTTGAAGCGCGATCTGCACGGCATCGGCCACATGCAGATCGCCGGCGTGCCGGAGCGGCACGAGCCCGATCGCGGCGAAGTGCATTACCCGTATCTGTTCCGCCTGATGGACGAACTGGGCTACCAAGGCTGGGTCGGCTGCGAATACCGGCCCAAGGCGGGCACCTCGGACGGGCTGAACTGGATCAATTCCTGGCTGCTCAGCAATGCCTGAGATCGGTTTCGCCACGCGCTTCGATAGGGAAAACCCGGCATCGAAGCAAATTTCCTGAAAATTTATTGCCCAAGGGCTAGCGCGGATGAAAAAAAGTCCCTATAATCTCGTTTCTTTACAGGCGCGTAGCTCAGCTGGTTAGAGCACTACCTTGACATGGTAGGGGTCGTTGGTTCGAGTCCAATCGTGCCTACCAATATTTGGTGGCAAAAATCAAAGACTTAGGGTAAAACCTAAGTCTTTTTTTGTTTCACCCCTCGCGAGATTGCGCGATCTCCCGGCCTTCGCCAAAAATTGCCATTTAGTTGAATAAATCTTAAAGCGCTAACACGCACAAACAATGATCGCACCTGTCATTTCTGACAGGTTCCGCAAGCTGCCGCTTTCATGGGAACATTGCAAACGGCGCCACGCTCCGGGAACGTCGCCGTGCCGATAGGATGCACCGAAAATCAACTGACAAACTTGCTATGACCGCTTGAGATGGTACAGCGACAATCTCCTTCCTCTGAAATATCCACCGAGCGGGCGCAGGCTGGTTCAATGCAGGCAGCGCGATACAGCGCGGACCGCATGGCAGGGCAACACGGGGCTTTCGTCGACAACCGGCCGCAGTCGGCGAGCCAACGCAAGTTGGCCGATATGGTGGCAAACAGCCCGCGTCTTATCGCGCAGCGCGCGATGCATGACAGCGTCGATGGCGGCCCGCACATGGCGGCGCAAAGAAAAGCGAGCAGCGGCATGTTCGGCGCTGCGATCCAGCGGCAAACCGCGCAAGCCGCGCAAAAAACCAACCGAACCGGCCTGCCCGACCGGCTCAAGTCCGGTGTCGAAGCGCTCTCGGGCATGAGCATGGATCATGTCAACGTGCATTACAACTCGTCGCAACCGGCGCAGTTGAACGCCCACGCCTACGCGCAGGGAGGCGAGATTCATGTCGCGCCCGGACAGGAAAAGCATTTGCCGCACGAAGCCTGGCATGTGGTGCAGCAAGCGCAGGGCAGGGTGACGCCCACCATGCAGATGAAGGGTCGCGTGCCGGTCAATGACGACAAGACGCTGGAGCGCGAGGCGGATACGATGGGCGCAAAGGCGGCGACGGTTGGCTATTCCGTCAAAGGGCCGATCCAGCGCCAATATGCGGCGGCGGGCGCGATACAGCCGATTCAACGGCTCGTCGCTCCCCCTGCGGCGCCTCCAGCAAACGGCACGCGCGGGCGAACGCTCAACGCCGCCGGTGTGCCCACGGAAAGCCACATCACCACGCGGATCGGTGGAAACGATCTGGTCGGTACCGGGCCCGGGGTGATAATCAACGGCTGGCCCTACATACAGGGCGTCGGTGCCACCGGCCCATGGGTGCGTTTCCATCTGATCAATCAACAGATTGGCGGGCTTGGCGATCAAAACAATCTGGTGCCGACTAGTCATGCCACTAACCACGACGCGGGCTGGCGCGCGTTTGAGGTGGCTTGCCAGGGACAAGATGCCTTGAATCGCTCGATACACGTGTCGGTGGATGTCGGATACCCGGCGGCGGCGGTGGGGCCCATAGCCGGTACGCTGGCGGCAAGCCAGCATTTTTATCCGAATGCGATCGATGCAGCGTGTCATCGATGGAATGCAAATACCGGCGCATGGGTGCAAGTAAGCACGGCCAACGTCGTGCCTTTCCCCCTCCAACCGCCAGCCGCTGCGGGCCACACCGATTTGACGCAACAAACTTCCGGATGGTTGCGCAACACGCTGTTGGGCGGGAACATCACGGGGGGACAAGCAACGACCCTTAAATCCGCATTTGATGGAAACTACATGGGCGACGATATTCCTGCTTATGTTGGCATGTCTAACGAGCCGACCGTAGAAATGAAACTTCTGGATGCAATCGAGAGTTTCGTCGCCGTGGAACTCCAGGTCAACGTGCAGTTGCCTGCCGTTTCAAGAGTCAATATTTTCAACGGCGTCTATCACATTTGATGCACGGTTGCCGATGCCGATACCGATGCCGACTTCCGCAAGCGTAGCAGGTGCGGTAGTGTCAAGGCTTCACACCCACAGGCGGCGCCGGCGCTTTCCTGAATTCCGCCTGCGCCTTATCAGAGGTGGGGCGCGTATCGTTCGAGCGCCGGGCAATCGATCAAGCACTTACTCCCAGCCGCCGCCCAGCGAAAGAAACAAGGTAACCTGGTCGCTGATCAGTTTTGTATTTGACGCCGCGAGAACACTTTCTTGCGAAGCCAGCGTTCGGTCGGCATCCAGCGTCGTCAAAAAATCTGTCCGCCCATAGCGATACAGTGTGCGCGCCTGTTCCGCCGCAAGTTCACTTTGATCGCGGGCCGCCTGCAAGGCCGCATTGCGATCAAGTTCGCGCGCATAGACGGTCAGGGAACTTTCCGTTTCGCGCAAAGCATTGAGAACGACGCCGTCGAAGCGCGCCAATTCTGCGTCGGTGCTTGCCTCAGCCTGCGCTATGCGACTGCGCGCCGTTCCCGTCGATGGCAGCGTCCACGAAATCAACGGGCCTATGCTCCAGCGTCCTGCGTTTTCCGCGCCGAACTGCGCCAACTCGCCGGTGCTGCCGGCGGTCATGCCGAGACTGATGGAGGGATACAAATCTGCGGTGGCGACGCCGATCCGCGCGGTCGCAACGGCAAGGCGCCGTTCCGCCTGTCTGATGTCGGGACGGCGTTTAAGGAGGGCAGCACCGTCGCCCGTGGGTATCGGCGAGTCTATTTTCAGTGGCTTGCCGCAATGGGCAACCGCCTCCGGCAGGCTTCCGGGGAGGCCGCCCAGCAATGCTTCCAGTCGATACTGACCAAGCTTCTGCTGCGCCTGCAGGGTCGGAAGCGCCGCCTTCAACTGCTCCAACTGGCTTTTCACGCGGCTGATATCGAATGCCGTGCCCCTGCCGGTGCGCACGCGATCCTCCGTCAATTGAACGAATTTCTGTTGAATATCGACTGACTTTTGCGCGATTAAAAGTTGCTGCCCAACACCGCAAATGTCGGCATACGCGTTGGCGGTTTCTGCGGCGATCGTGACCCGTGTCATGTCAAGGGCCGCCTCTGTGGCCTGCGTGTCTGCGCGCGATGCCTCTATCGAGCGGGCGATCTTTCCAAACAAATCGACCTGGTAGGAGACCCTCACCCCGGTATCGTAGAGCCAGCTATTGGGAATCCGCTCGCCCAGACCCATCGCCACGGCGGATGGTTTTCCATATGCCGGTGCCGCATTCACTCCAACCTCCGGCCTGGATGCGTCTTCGAATTCCCTTTGAACCGATCGGGCGCGCGCAAGATTTGCCGAGGCAATGCGCAAATCGGTGTTGGCGGCGAAGGCTTTGGCGATCAAGCCGTCCAAGACCGGATCTTGATACAAATGCCACCAGTGCGCAGGAAGGGGAGCCTGCGAAAACGGCGCTTCGCCGCTTCCTTTGAAGTTGCCCAATGCGGCCGGATTGTTGACCTCCGCTGCGGACGGCACGCGATAATCGGGCCCGACCGTCGTGCACGCGCTGACGGTGAGAAATGTCAGGAATATCGTGCAGAGGCGGGCGGTCTTATTGATGTTCATGCTGTTCGTATCCTGCAAGATCTTTTTTCAATTTGAACTGTTGCCGGTTCGTGCGGCAAGCGATGCTGGCTTCTGCAGAATATCGATGGTGGCGGTTTGTCCAATTACCAACCTCGTATCTGGCGGCACGCGATCAAGGGCGATGCGAACCGGTATGCGTTGCGCCAGCCGAACCCAACTGAAGGTCGGGTTGACGTTTGGCAGCAAATTGCTTGAGGTAGTGCGATCCCGGTCTGCGATTCCTTCGGCGAAGCTCTCGACATGTCCTTTGAGCACCTGCCTTTGCCCCATCAGCACCACCGCTGCCGGATCGCCGACATGGATCAACGGCAGCTTGGTCTCCTCGAAATATCCCTCGACATAGACCGAATCCCGGTCCACCAGCGCCATGACAGGACGCCCGGCAGTAACGTAACTTCCCGAATGCAGATCGAGATTGGTCACCACGCCATTCGCTGCCGAGACAACCCTGGTTCTTGCCACATTCAGCCGCGCGACCTCAAGATTTACTTTCGCCAAGGAGAGTGCGGAATTGATCTGGTCGACGCGCGACTGTCCCTGCTCGTGCATTTCTTGCGACACCAGTTCCTTCAGCTCGCTGTTTCGCTGGGACTCCTTGACGGCTTGCTTCAGAGCGATGTTCTGCGCCTGTTCAGCGGCCTCGGCCTGACGCAGCGCCAAATCGAAGCGCGCGCCATCGATGTCGAATAATTTCTGGCCGATCTTCACTTCCTGGTTGTCGCGGACATACACGTTCGTAACCTGTCCGGTCACGTCCGGGGCCACCTCGACGACATAGGCTTTCACTCTGCCGTCGCGCGTCCATGGCTCCACTTCATAGTGTTGCCAAAGTCGCCAACCCACCGCCGCAGCGGCGGCGACGGTCACCAAAGTGATCAGGATTCGCAAAATGGACTGGTAATGGAGACGGTTGCGCATAGAGATAAATCTAGAGATTGTTGGGTAATAAAAATGTTAAGCCGCCTAACAAGATAATGAATACGGCAAGATCGAAGAGCGCGGGATGCCACACGAAGCGATACCAGCCAAATCTCGCGATGACAAAGCTGACTGCGCGGGCAACGAGCAGCGCAACGACGCACAGCAACAAGACCCAGGGAATGTATATTCCGAACAGATTGAGTTCGCCGATCATGCCGACACCGCAACGTTGGTCAATTTCTGGTAAAAAGGCGGCGCAGCCGGAAACAAGTCTCGTCGCAGGCTGGTCAGCGATACGATGGCGCGCCGCAATTCAGCGCCGACGCATGACGCGCAAATTCCGCGCAACGCCGTGTCGATGGAGGCAAGAAGATTTTCCTTCGCGCTGTTTCTGCCTTCGACAAGGCTTCGGAAGTGCTCGGAGAGCCGCGTCATCAATGGACGTATCACTATTCCTGCTGCCGTCGCTCGCTGCTCGATGTCCAGTAACTGCGCCATCCCCAATGCAATACGAAGATCGCCCAATGCGTTGATGGCGCTTTGATCCCAGTCGCCGCCGCTTGCCGCCAGCCGTGGCGTGAGCAACGCAATGCGGTCCAGCATTTTTGTTGCAACCAATGGAACCACGGCGCTCGGCTCGGCTTGGTTCGATTGCCCCATCGCGGACAGTTCGACCCATCCCTTGTGCAGCAAGCGTCGCGCTGTCCATTCGCTGCTGACCGAGCGCAGCAAGCCGGTAAAGATCAGCGCCGTGCCCATGCCAATGAGTTGCGCCAGCATGTTGTTGATCAACGAAGCCAGGTCCGCACTGCCGGTATCTTGCAGGGCGAGCATGCCGAGCATCCCCATCAAGGTCGCCATTGCGCGCAGGGCGGTTGCCGGTCTTGCAATGTAACAACCCAACAGGAGGAAAACCGGCGCGAACACCAACACCAGCATTTCAAAACCGTGAATTGCCGGTATCACGCAGAGTAGATAGACTGCGGCAATCGGCATTCCCCAGGCGGTGTAGGCAGTGAATTTGCGTATGGCCGGAGTGGGGTCGTCCTGCGTCGCGAAGAAGCAGCAGACGACGGCTGACATCATCGCCGCCAACGCGCCATTCGACCAGGAAGTCGCAATCCAGAATGCGCAACAAGCGCAAATTGCAATGACTGCAGCGAATGCAGACATCAGCGCGAGGACACGATCTTTGTGCAGCCCGTTCAACGAGGATCCTGGATTTGGCGGCGAACTCGGCAGCGCTGCCCCGTTGGTCACTTCGCCGACACGACGCCGAAATTTCGTCAATGCTTCGCACGCATCGACCAGCGATTCAAGGCGTGCCGCCAGGTTCATTTGCAGCATCTGCCCCCAGGTGGCGTTTGGGCCTGCATCCGGCACAAGGCGCGCGATTTTTTGCCGCAAATGCGCTGCCGGGAAGTCGCTTTGCTTGTCGCCGTGCTGCGCCCAATCGGCGATTTCGTCCAGGACCTGTTCCCATTGCGGCGACAGAAATTGCGGGCCAAGCTCGCGCAGCGCCGCAAGGCGATCCTCGACCGCCGACAAAGTTGGCACTAGCAGGGCAAGCTGGTCTTGCAGAAGGTGCATCGTTGCAGCCGTCCATCGCAAATGCGAGGTGTCGAACGGAAGATGCGTCGACATCAACCGCAATTCGGTAATGTCGCCAGCCAGCGTTCGACGCGCATGTTGATCGTGGTCCGATCGGATACCCTTGGTGACTTCTTGTATCCAGCGGTGCGCATCGCGCATTGCGGCGTCGACGCGCGCCAGCAGAGCGAACCCGATACTGGAGGGAAAGACCAGGCTATGAACCACCGTCGCGCAAGCGATCCCAAGGAGAATCTCCTCGACTCGGGCGGTGGCAACATCGAAGATGGTTCCCGGCGTGGTGACGACGGGGAAGCCAATCAAGGCGGCGGTGTAGCCGGCAAGCATGAAGACATAGGATCGCGGGGTCCGGTCCAGCAACGAAATATAAAGACAGATGCCTACCCAGCAGGCAAGCGCGAGGGCGAGCAGCTCCGGCGCATTTGCCAGGGTTGGCACCAAGAAGACCGCGATTGTCGATCCAACCACGGTACCGAGAACCCGGTATAGCGCTTTCGAGCGCACCGAACCGGAAAGCGGGCTGGCGACGATATAGGCGGTCATCATGCCCCAAAACGGGCGTTCCAGCCCGAGTTGAAATGCCAGGTACAACGCCAGCATGCCAGCAACAAAGCATTTGAGGGAAAACAGGCCCTCTTTGGCGGACGGAAGTTTCATTGCTAATTCCGTCCGTCCTGCGCATCGTGCATTTCCTTCAAGCATGCCGCTAGCTGGATCATGACTCGCTCGCAGGCTTCGATGTCGGCTTTGTCAATTCCGGCAAATACGCTGCGGCGAAACGGTATCAGTGCTTTTTCCATCTGCGAGGCGCATTCTTGTCCCTTTGCAGTCAAGTACAGCATCTTCGCGCGACGATCGACCGGGTCATCGGTTCGTTCCACCAGACCGGCAGCGATCAATTGATCGATCAGGCGCACCAGGGACGGCGGTTCGATCCCCAGCGAATCGGAAAGAGTCCCCGGGCGAATCCCGCCGCCAAGGCGGCCCATCATGATGATCGGCCAGGCGCTTGCCTGCGACAAGCCGAATTGACTGGCGATTTGGTCGGCGGCGGATTTGTACGTCCTGGCAACGATTGACAATCTCGTGGTGATATTCACCAACTTGCGATCGAACTCTGTCATTTGGGATGCGGCATTTTAATTAGCATGCTAAATATTAGCATGCTTTATAAAATCCTGCTGACGGTGCAAATCTTCATGCCGGCAACGGCTTGCCGGACGATATTTGGGTGCGACTACGCGCCATGACCGGGGCGCCGAGCCGGCAAGCGATGCGGGGGAAACGCGGCCGGCGAGCTTGGCAACCCAAGCAGGCGCACGCGTTGAGGGAGGGCGATCTTGTTATGGCAGGGATCGTTGGGTCGAGTCCAATCGCGCCGGCCAACATTCCGTGGCAAAAAACAAGGGCTTGGGGTGAAACCCAAGCCCTTGTTCCATTTTCGTACGGAAATCGTATGGAAATCGTAGGGAAATCGTGTTGAAATCCGCCGTTCCGCCGCGGCAGCGGGATGGCGGATTTCGATAGCGGTGCGCAGCCTTACGAATTGGCTAAACGATCTTGCTCAATGCCTGATCGAGATGATCGACGGTGCGCTCGATATTATTCAATTTGTCCAGCCCGAACAAGCCGATTCGGAACGACTGGAAATCCGCACCCTCGTCGCATTGCAAAGGCACGCCGGCAGCGGTCTGCAAGCCTTCGGCGGCGAATTTTTTGCCGGATTGGATGCCCGCATCTTCGGTATAGCTGACCACCACGCTGGGCGCCTGGAAACCTTCGGCGGCGACGCTCTTGAAGCCTTTGGCCTCCAGCAACGCGCGCACCTTGTCGCCCAGTTCCTGCTGTTCGGCGTGCACTTTGTCGAAGCCGTAGGCTTGCGTTTCTTTCATCGCATCGCGCAAGCGTGCCAACGCGTCGGTAGGCAGCGTCGAATGATAGGCGTGACCGCCATTCTCGTACGCTTCCATGATCTGCAGCCATTTCCGCAAGTCGCAGGCAAAACTGGTGCTGGTGGTGGAATCGATTTTTTCGCGCGCCAATGCGCTCAGCATGACCAGCGCGCAGCACGAGGGCGAAGTCCAGCCTTTTTGCGGCGCGCTGATCAGCACATCGACGCCTGTGGCGACCATGTCGACCCAGATCGTGCCGGAAGCGATGCAATCGAGCACGAACATGCCGCCCACCGCATGCACCGCGTCGGCCACGGCGCGCAGGTAGGCATCCGGCAAAATCATGCCGGAAGCGGTTTCGACATGCGGCGCAAAGACGAGATCCGGCTTTTCTTCGCGGATGCGGGCGACGACTTCTTCGATCGGCGCGGGCGCAAATGCGGCTTGTTTGCCGCTATCGGCGCGACGCGCCTTCAATACAATGCTGGCAGCCGGAATTTTCCCCATATCGAAAATCTGCGTCCAGCGAAAGCTGAACCAGCCGTTGCGCAGCACCACACACTTCTTGTCGGTCGCAAACTGGCGCGCGACCGCTTCCATGCCGAAGGTGCCGCCGCCGGGAACCACGATGGCCGCCTTGGCCTTATAGACTTGCTTCAAGACACTGGAAATATCCTTCATCACGGCTTGGAAAGCCTGCGACATATGGTTCAATGCGCGGTCTGTGTAGACGACCGAATACTCAAGCAATCCGTCGGGATCGACGCCGGGCAATAGTTTTGACACAATGATCTCCAATAAAGAATAACGGAAAAATCCGGGCCATGCCCGAAGTTCCGCATGCATGCCGTCTACGGCAGTAAAAGTGCGTGTGATGCGTATCCCGGCGCTTATCCCAACACATGCGCAAACACATGCGCAAGCACGTGCGCAAGCGCAGCCGGTTCAATGCGCCATTATCGCTCGGATAGTGCGCCATGTGCAATTCCATCATTTTGACAAGGCAGATATATCAGTCGGGTTGCGCTCAGCCACCGGTATTGCCTGGCCGCGCGCCAACCTGGACTCGCCCCGGCGCGCAGCTTCCCGGACCTTCGGCATAGCCTGCCTTCCGTAGACCTTCCCGAGGCCAAAAGTCCGGTTTTGGCCGACCTGCGCGCCCAAAAATGGCGAATTCTGCGCTGCCGCAGCAATCGGCAGGTTAGCGGAAGGTCATTTTCCAACATTCTGACTACAGTGCAATCAGGCAAATTTGCGACGGGTGGCGTGGCTCCTGTCGATTTGCCGACTCGCAAGACGAGTCTCGACAAACCAATCGCAGCGCGCTGGCAGCGAACATTTTTGGGGGGAAGCATGCGTAGGCAGAGGGCAACAGACTGGATGAATGACACGACGCAGGGCAGGATCGGGAGCGCGGATGGCGGCGCGGCGACAAATCGGGAAGATGCCGGTGAAAAGGCCGAGCGGCTGTTGTTGACCGCCACCGGATTGATCGGCGTCACTGCCGTGTTGCTGGGCGCGTTGTCGTTTTGCAATTTGGTGAGGGCCGAAGGCGTAGCCCCCGTAGCCCCCGTGCCGACCGCTATCCGGGTTGCCAATCAGACACAAAATGCCGTCTACGCCAACCTGGTGCTGGGGCAGCCGCCAAAAGCGCTGCCGGCCAATTGCAGCAATCTTGGCCGCCAGATCGTCTCGCTCAAGGAGGCGGGGCGGCACTTTATTTCCAGCGTCACGCACCATGCGATCAAGTTTGTGCCGCAGACGGCAGCGGTCGACGACAAGGGCTATTACCGGCTCAAACCCGGTGAAGTCATCACCTACAAGCCGGAGACGTTTGCCTGCGCTACTGGCACTTGCAGTGCGGCAATGACGTACAACTTTTTCTTCACGCCCAAGAAATATGACGGCAGCCCGAACAACGGTTGCGGCGGCTCGGAAACCTTTGGCGACGCCACCAACCTGGCGGAAGGTTCTATCAATTTCGCCATCAACGGATCGCAAGGGCGCAGCTGCGCCAACGCCGATGCCGCCGACATCAGCGCCGTCAACGGCATCAACGCCTTCCTCAAACTGGAAATGAAGGGCCAATCCTGGCCCTTTGCCAGCGTGGAAAACAGCAGTTTCGGCCACAACGCCAATGAAAGCGGGGTGTACGGCTGGGCCGCGACCACCTGCGTCGGCAATGCCGGATACCCGAATCCGCAAGGCGGTTGCGCGCCGCCGGTCAACGCGCCGCGCGCCAAGGGCGGCGTGTGCAAGACACCGGGCGGCACCGCCTACGCGCCCATCGTCGACCCCAAGACCAACATTGCGTATTGCGACGAACGCAGCGACGCCGGCAAGACCAGTCCGCAGGGCGAGTGCGTGAGCCAGCGTCCGGGTGGCGTAACAGGCGGCACGGTGGAAATCATTTTCAGGGGCTTTTTGCCCAATCCGTGGGCGGCCTGAGCGCGCAACAGAGAAATTGGAAACCAGGATCCAATCGAAAAAATACTGGGGCGGATACCGAAAAGCCATACGAGTAGGGAAATTTGTCAAGGAGATAGGAATGGGTGCTGTGCAAAAAAGCGATTGTTGCTGGATCGTCCTCGCAACGACCGGATGCTCGACCAATGCGGCCAGTTTGGAAAGTTTTACGGTCGCCAATTCTCAAGCCAAAGACGATTGCTGCTGGATCGTCCTGGCCACTACCGGATGCTCCACCAGCGACGTGGCGCAATCCGATGCGCTGGAGTTGAAAAACAGCGTGGCCGACGATTGCTGCTGGATTGTCCTGGCCACGACCGGCTGCTCGACCGATGCGCTGACGGTCTCGAACTCGAAATCGTTGCGCGCCAGCGTTCCCAAGGACGATTGCTGCTGGATCGTTCTGGCGACGACAGGATGTTCGACCTAAGGTGGCGTTCGAGGGAGAGCGCTCTCCCTTGTTGCGCTTTTCAGTAGTCCGCAGTGCCTAAGGGGGAAGATAGCCGTGTATACAGTCGAAAACATTCATCACCAATTATTGAAGCTCGGCCTGATCGCCAGGGACGCGCTGTTGAATGGCGATTACGAAGCAACGACGGTCAATCGCCGCAACAAGAATATCACCGTCACCACCAACAAGCGCCAAAACTACTTCATCAAGCAGACCGATCCGGTCAATGCGGAAAATGCCAAGACCCTCAAGAACGAGATCTTGTTCTATAGCCGCATCGATACCCATTTGCCGCAATTGAAGGGCTGCGTGGCGGAGCTGGAGCACGCCGACGCCGACCAGTTATTGTTGATCTTGAAATATCGGTCGTCGATGCCATTGTGGCGGCATTACAAGCGCGAAGCGGTCAAGGAAATCCCCTCGGCGACGCTGGAGTCGGTCGGCAAGTTGCTGGGCCAATTGCACGCGAGCCTGTCCGCCATCCATTTGCGATCTTTGGCCGAATTTGAATTTCTCGGCAGCGAACTGCCATTCATATTCAAGCTTCACAAGCCGCACCCGGACATCTTGCAATGGGCGAGTTCCGGCGCGATCAAGTTCATCGAACGGCTGCAGGCGCACAACGAGATCGACCGCCATTGGCAAGACGCGATCAGGCGCTGGGAAGTCGACGCGATCGTTCACGGCGACATCAAACTGGACAACTTCATCATCGACCTGCATGGCGGCATCAATGAGATCGGCAAGGAAAAGCAAATCAAGGTCGTCGATTGGGAAATGGCGCAATTTGGCGATACCGCCTGGGATATTGCCGGCGTGCTGAACGATTTCGTTTTCTGGTGGGCCATCACCATGCCCGACGATACGCCGCCGGAAGAAATGATCAAACATGCGAAGTTCCCGCTCGCCAATATCAAACCCGGCGTCAATGCCTTTTGGGACGGCTACGCTGCGGCCAGCAATTTTGCTCCCGCTGTGCTGGCCCGCCAGCTCGAAAAAGCGGTGCTCTTTGCCGGCCTGCGGATCATGCAGACATCCTTTGAAATCTCGTCCCGATTCGACGCGATGCCGCCGATTGCGGTGCTGCTGTTTAACATCGGCGCCAGCATTTTGAATAATCCGCAACGGGCCTGCGACCAGTTGTACGGCGTGCAGCAGCGCGTGGCCGACGTGGTCGAACCGTGCGAGGCGCAGTATGGTGCATGACGATATTTTGCGCACCGTCGACGCGATCGATTTCCTGTCGCACGATCGCTATCGCATCGACACGATCTTGCGCGAGGTCGACAAGATCAAGATCATCGATCCTTACCGCGTGTTCGATCGGGACGGACGCGGCGCGCAAGCCGATTCCTATCTCGCAAAGAACAAGCTCAATCCGGCCCTGGACAAGATCCTGGCGACCGACATCTACAACTTGCTGTACAACAAATCGCCTGCAGACGGCTTTTCCGGCAGCGCCGCGCTGGATAATTTCAAGTCGCAACTGTCGGCCTGCAATAGCGGGACCGGCAGTTGGGAAGATGGCTGGCAAATCGTCAAGAGCGATATCGAGAACCGGCAAGTCGATGTCAAGAAAGGGCAAGTCGTGTTTTGCGTCGCGCCGGGCGAAGTGCAATGCCAGGGGATGCTGGATGCAGGCACGGCCTGCCAGGTCAGAATCCCCAAGGAGACGCGCAATCTGAATGCCAACTTTTTCATGATCTTCGGCAATCTGTCAAGTGTCGGCGGCAAGGATCCGATGCAAGACGTGCTCAGGTTCTACTGGAATTTGAGTGCCGAAGGCGCACTCGACTACGTTCGCCATTGCACCGAGACGCTCAATCGCGAACGCCTGCATTTCAAGACCAAGGTGATATCCGATCCGCGCGCCTTCCATCGCTCGGATGCCGGCGTGTTGTATATCAACCGCAGCGATCTGCGGCGCGCGCTGCCGATCGTCAGGGAGATTCATGGCCGCTTGCGCGGCAGGATCAAGCCGGCCACGCCCTTGTTTGCCAAGCGGCTGGCCCCCGGCCTGGGCTTTGCCGAAGATCCCAGGGACGACAACAGTTTTGGATTTTCCCGCGCCAGGATCATCGCCGGGGCATTGATACGCTGCCTGGTCGAGGAGCGCTGTTCCCGCAGCGAGATCGTGCAGACCATGCAGCAGTCCTTCTTGCATGAGGGCATCGATCCGCTGGCGCCCTACGCGCTGAAAGACCACATTTTCGACTATGAGCAGGTATTGAGTTCGGCGACGGCAGCGTCCGTTGGCCGGCAGGAGGAATTGACATGACCGCTACCAATCTGACCAAGCCGCAGCAAGCCCCGTCCTCCAGAAGCGGGCGGGGTGCGGCGCGCTGCGCCGACATAGCCCGGCTGCAGCCGCATGCCGACACATCGGCCACCGGCATATTGAAACGCAGCGAGGAAGGAGACGCAGAACGCGAAGCAGAACGCAAGCGCGAATTACTGATGCATGCCGCCTATCAAATCGGCCGCCACCTGGTCGACACGGCGATCTGGAACGACGACGCGACGCATTGCACCTGGCTTGGCAGGAGAGACATCCAGGATCGGGAAATCGCCGGCTATTCGGATCGGAATGTGGCGATCGGCCCGGAACTCTACAGCGGATCGGCAGGCGTGGCGCTATTTCTCCACAGCCTGTACAAAATGAGCGGCAATGAAAAATTCAAGAACGTCGCCATCGCCGGCTGGACGCGATCGGTGCACTATCTGAAGACCAATTCGTTCCCGGCTTCGCCAATTTCCTTCTATGCCGGCGCTCTCGGTTTGCTGTATGTGGGGCATCGGCTCGGTTATGCCGATAGCGCCGCCAGGCAAAGGTTGGCCCCCGGTTTGACGTGGCTATTGGGGCAACTGGATCGCGGCCTTGCGACCCAGCATTCGTTGGACGTCATCGGCGGCAACGCCGGCGCCATCGGACCCCTGCTATTCCTTGCTAATCAATACCGGATACGGCGCTGCCGCGATCTTGCGATCGAATGCGCCAACGAGATCGTCAATCTCGGCGCCTGGCAGGGCGAGATGTGCATCTGGTCGGCGCCGAAAATCCATGGCGTGGAATTGGATAATCCGCCGCTTACCGGCTTTTCGCATGGCGCATCGGGCATCGGCCTGGCGCTGTTGGAGGCCTACCGCGACACCGGGCAGAAGACCTATCTGACCTATGCCAACGGCGCATTTGCCTTTGAAGAGCAGTTGTACAACCCGGATGAGGGCAACTGGGTCGACACGCGCTACCCGCACTTCAAGCGCGACGGAAAAATCTGCGGCACCTTCCGTGGCGCGTGGTGCCATGGCGCGCCGGGGATCGCGCTGGCGCACTTGCGCGCGATGCGCCTGAACCCCGGACGCGAGCAATTCCACCGGGAACGGCTGAGCGCCGCCATCGCGACCACGCGCAAGCTGATGCAACAGAAACTGCAGGCGGCCCCGCACGATGCGACGCTGTGCCACGGCTTGTTCGGCCTGTCGGACATCCTGTTGAACTATGCATTGCAGGAAGACCCGGCGTTGGTGCAGGAGTGCCAGGATCAAATGCTGGCCTACCTGCAGCGCTTTGCGTCGCCGATCGATCTGCCGTCCGGCCTGGTGTGCGGAGGTTACAGCCCGTCCTTGCTGATCGGCTTGTCGGGCATCGGTTTGCACTTGCTGCGCCTGGCCAACAAGGGCAAGGTTCCGTCGGTGCTGTTGCTGGATGCGGAAACCCTGGTTTGAGAGGTAGGTCGGCTTGCGCGTGGTTATGGCAAACCCTTAAGCGCGGTGTGGACCGCGATAAATGCGAAAAGCGGCGGCTCACCGTTGGCGAGCCTCCGCTCTATTTTTATGGCAACACAGCGGCCAGTGCAACCGCATGAGCGGCAGCCCTGGACGCCTGATTAGATGCCGCCGCTTCCCCCCTGATTTTCAGTTTCCGGATCGAAGGAAAACGGCGTGCCGTTGTTGATTGCTTCATTGCTATAGTAGAGCGAAAAGCTATGAATATCGCCATTTTGTATGCATGGATTAAATACCGTCACCGAAAGATTGGGATAGGTAGAAGAAAATCCCAAATTGGTGTGCAGCGGCATGGGCGACGAGGAATTGGGCGAGTATCCCGCAAAATGCCAGCCTGCTTCGACGGTTGCTCGGTCCAGCGTGAAGATGATATTGGTCGGGACCTTGCAGATCACTGAGCAGTCCGGGCTTGGATTCGGATCGAATTGATCGCATGTATACATCGGGTAGGGACCAGGTAGGTTCATGCTAACGGCGACATGGATATCCGCTACTGCGTCAATTATTGCATTATTCATCATTCATTCCTTTCGTGGTGGGTTGAAATAAAGCGCCGGTATGCAAGGTCCTTGTAGCCGATTTTTTCAAGGCGCTTTGCGGCTATGTCTGCTGCCTGATCGTTGGTCAGGCAATAATTGATGCGTACCCAAGGGTCGAGGAAGCGGAAATCCCAGGTCTTGGGGCCGTCTGCTTCGATGACGCCATAGGCTCTTCGGCATGCTGCGGCAGAAGCTTCGGAATGGTTTTGCGTTCGCTCGATTTCCGACAACAGCAGCAACGAATCGACCAGGCGCAAGCGGGTCAAGACATTGCTTTTGTTGACTGCATACAGCTTGTCGAAACTTTCCTCCGCGATTTGATTCTCGCGGCGTGCCTCGTCAAGCTTTCCCTGGCCCAGTTTGGTCGACGCCAGCAGCAAGTGTGCGATCGCTTCCCGGTGCGTCCATTCCACGTTCTTGGGATCGGACGCAACCATGGAATGCAAAGATGCGGCAATCTCCGTCAGGTCGTGGGACGTGTCCCCGGCATCGCGCTGGCGCGCCACGATCCGCAATTCGTCCTGCCGCAGATTCGCGATCTCGCTCTGCCAGTTGCGGTTTCCGGGATCACGTGCCAGCAAATCTTGAAACAACAGTCTCGCCTCCCGATAGTCGCCAAGCGCTTGTTGGTCCAGGCCCCAAGCCAGGCGAATGTTGGCGCGCATCCTCAGGGCGAAGACCTGCTTCTTGATCCATAAAACTTCCGACGGCGCGCTTTCGCGCAAATGCAGAATCATTTGCAGCTCTTTCTCATACAAGCGGGTGGCCGCGTCAAGTTCGCCCTGCGACGCCTTGGCGCTCGCCAGGAATGAGTAAGTGTTGGCTAGGTCGCCCGATAGCGTGGTGGCAGTCGGAGTCTTGGACAAAGCGCGTTCCTTCAAGGCAATGGACTGGTTGAATTCGCGCACCGCCTCGTCCAGATTGCCACGCGTCAGCGCAAGCGAACCGAGGTTCGTGTGCGCATACGATTGTTCGACCCACCAGTCGACCTTGCCAGGGTCAATGATGTTCAGAAGGTCGCTGTACGTCTGGTAGTCTTGCCAATAGACTTTGGCGTTTTGCCAGTCGTTCCGATCCATGCCGATCTGCCCCAGCCAGAATGCGGTGACGCCGAGGTTCTTCAGCACTTCGGTATCCTGCGGCAGCCTTTTGTATTGCTGCTGCAAAATGTCGTTGGCGGCAGTCAGCGCCTCCAGCGCGCCTGTCGGATCGCCGCGCGCGCGCCGCACTTCGCCGATTACCTGCAAGGCCTTGGCGCGCTGCGTCAGCGCGACCGTGCTCTGTTCATCGTCTTGCGAGCGCTTCAAGTATTCCAAGCCCTTCAAGCTCACGCTATCGAGCAAATCCAGTTTGCCCAGAGGGCGCAATTTATCGACGAAATCGCCCAGCATGAATCCCATCAAGCCTTCCGCTTCGGCGCGCTGTTGTTCGGCCAGGCGTTTGGCCGCCGTGGCGCGGATGCCCATGCCGATGGCCGCCACCGCCAGGAAAACGATGGCGGCAAAGGCCAGCGTGCGCAGGCGGGTGCGCCACTGGACGCGTTTGGCCGAGACGTCGATGAGCGCGGTTTCCTCAGCGCTTAGGGAAAACACGCCTTCGTTTTGCAGCAATCTGGCTTCGGTCAGGCGTTTGCCTTGCGGTAGCAGCAGATCGTCGGGGCGGCCCTCTGCGATCCAGCGGGCCGTCTGTTGCACCAGCCCGCCGCGCACGCGCAAGGCGGCCCGATGCGCTTCGGTCCATTCCACCAGGCGCGGCCAGCGCCGCAGCAGCGCTTCGTGGGCGACGCCGAAACTTGGCGTTTCGCCTTTCAAGTCGCTGACGAACAGGCGCGATTCGATCAAGGCGTTGACAACATCGCGCTCTTCGTCGTTGCGCAATGCAGCCCATGGCGCATGGTGGCTGGTGACGCTTTCGTCATTGGCTGTCAGCACCACGACCTGCGACATCACGCGTGGCAGCGAAGCGAGCTGCTGTTCGGTGAAACGCGCCACCACTTGTTCCGCGCGTTGGCCGATGGCGCCTTCGAGGCCGCCCAATTCCTTGAAGGTCGAGAAACTCAGCTCGCCGTCGGCGCTGCGCAAGCGATACAGTTCTTGCAGACAATACTGCAATAGGGGCAGCGCATCCGGGCTGGCGGCGGCCTCGGCGCACAACACGTCGTCCAGGCGCGCGTAGGTTGCGGGGTCGATGCCATAGCTCAATCCCGCCATGGCAGCGGGCATGCGGATGATCTGGGCGATTTCTGCCGCGCTCGGCGGGCCGAGATCGAAGTGCGCGCCGTTGGGTTTGCCTTCCATTAATTCCGCATGGGCGGCGATATGCGGATAAAAGTCGTTGCGGCAGCCCAGCACCAGCAGCGCGACGTTGCTGTGCGCCAAATGGCTGATGGCGCCCAGAAAGGCGCGCCGTTCGGCGTCGCCGATATGGTTGACGTTAAATAGCGCTTCCAGCCGGTCGATGAAGATGCCGAAGCGCAGCGTGCGTGGCCGGCGGCTGGTCGTTGGGGCCGATTGCAGGCTTGCCTGCGCGCTCAATTGTTCGCTCGCCAGGGCCAGCGCCGTGGCCATGTCTTGCACCACGGTGTCGACTTCGTGCTCCAGCCGGTGCGCCAACGTCACTGCGCTGGCGCCGGGAAACAAGGGTTGTTCGGCCCAGCACATGTCGAGCATGGCGCCGGCCAGTTTCACGAACAAGGTGTGCTCGCCTTGTTCGGCCAAATCGAAGGTCGTGGTGTCGAGCAGCGCCAGTCCGCTCGTGCTGCGCTCCAGCGACAGGGCCGGGAACATGCCGGCCAATACCACCGAAGTCTTGCCTGAGCCGCTGGGGCCGAGCAATAGCTGCAGCGCGCAGCCGGCCTCGACTTGCGCATTGGCCGCATCGACCAGTTGGCGCGTCGCATTGCTGCGTCCGAAGAATACTTGCGCATGGCTCTGGTCGAAGGCCTGCAAACCGCGAAACGGCGAACTGTCTTTCCACGGAGTCAGGCCGATGGTGTCGGCGCTACCAAAAGTCAACGGCGCCAGCGTGCGATAGCCGCGTTTGCGGATCGTCTCTATATAGACGGGCGCATTGGCTGCGTCGCCCAGCAGGCGGCGCAACTGGGCAATGGTTTTATGCACCGGGTTGTCGCCATACACGCTCGTGCCCCAGCATTGCGTCAAGAGTTGGTCCGCGCTCACCACGTCGCCGTTGGCCGCGCACAAGGTCAACAAGACGTCCATCGCCCGTGGCTCCATCTGCCGCGTTTCTCCCGCCTGCTCGATGCAATTGGTGGGTGGGTGCACCAGCCACTGACCGAATTGAAATGGATTTTTATTCATTGGCGAGGTTGAGCGCGCTGCATGTCTATTGCTCCGTAATATGCACTTTCCACTAACATTTGACCTTCTGGAAACCTTCCGAAGGCAAAATTCTCCTTCCGATTGCCGATTTCGCCGCCTCGATGGGCAAACGACAGCCTTTGCTGCGCCAAAAATCTTGGAAGTCGACCGATTTGGCAGAAATCCCGAGCAGGTCAGGCAGATCGGTAAAGGCCGCGATGGCGCAGTATGTTGTATTTCTTGATGCGACAATGATTTGGGCGCTGCAACTATTATCAGCTATTTGCGCCCGATGGATGCGCACTGCTTGCGCACGCGATGAACGCTTTCATTTTGCAGCGATGTCTCAAAACGATTTTCGCAGAAAAGAATGTCACGGTCATTAAATGCCGGCAACATTTTTGAATTCTGTATCGAATACCGTCAGACCGTTCGATCTTTCCGGCGCGCGCTTTCAATCCGTTTGGTTTGGCAGATGTGTTTGGCCGAAGGAAAAACCGACCTTTAGTCACAAAGGATCGGGATCGATGGATTCCTGGTTTGCAGTGGAAGCGCGACCGAAAGTCAAAAGCCGGCAAGTGCCGATGAGGGCGCTTGCCGGCTTTTCGCCGCCGCTGGTGTAGTGCTTAGCGCTTCAATTGGCTGATGTCGCGCACCGCGCCGCGATCGGCCGAGGTGGCCGTTGCCGCATACGCTTGCAGCGCCTGGGAAACGATGCGCTGGCGATTTGCCGGTTTCCAGGCGTCCTTGCCTTTGCTTTCCATCGCTGCGCGACGCTTGGCCAATTCGGCGTCACCGATGGCCAAATGAATGCGGCGGTTCGGGATGTCGATTTCAATGATGTCGCCATCCTCGATCAGGCCGATGGCGCCGCCTTCGGCTGCTTCCGGCGAAGCATGGCCGATGACCAGGCCCGACGAGCCGCCGGAAAAACGCCCGTCGGTAAACAGCGCGCAGGATTTACCCAGGCCCTTGGATTTGATATACGAGGTCGGGTACAGCATTTCCTGCATGCCCGGCCCGCCTTTTGGCCCTTCGTAGCGAATGATGACCGTGTCGCCGGCTTGCACCGCGTCGCCCAGAATCGCCTCGACCGCTTCGTCCTGGCTTTCAAAGACGCGCGCCTTGCCCGAGAATTTCAGGATGCTCTCGTCGACGCCTGCGGTCTTGACGATGCAACCGTTTTCGGCCAGGTTGCCATACAGGACGGCCAGGCCGCCATCCTGCGAATAAGCGTGGGCTTTATCGCGGATGCAACCGTTGCTGCGATCCAGGTCGAGGCTGGCAAAACGCTTCTCTTGCGAAAACGCGGTTTGCGTCGGCACGCCGCCGGGCGCTGCGCTAAACAACTTATGCACTGCAGCGTCTTGCGTTTGCGTGATGTCGTTGTCGGCGATGGCTTGCGCCAGCGTCGCGCTGTGGATGGTCGGAAGCGACGTGTCGAGCAAACCGGCGCGCGCCAGCTCCCCCAGGATGCCGACGATGCCGCCGGCGCGATGCACGTCTTCCAGATGATACTTGTTGGTCATCGGCGCCACCTTGCACAGGCACGGGACACGGCGCGAAATACAGTCGATATCGGCCATCTTGAAATCGACGCCGGCTTCCTGCGCGGTGGCCAGCAAATGCAGCACGGTATTGGTCGAGCCGCCCATCGACACGTCCAGCGCCATCGCATTTTCAAACGCCGCCTTGTTGCCGATGTTGCGCGGCAAGACCGAGTAATCGTCTTGTTCGTAATGCCGCTTGGCCAGTTCGACGATCAAGCGACCGGCGCGCAGGAACAATTCCTTGCGATCGGCATGCGTTGCCAGGATCGTGCCGTTGCCCGGCAAGGCCAGGCCGAGCGCTTCGGTCAGGCAATTCATCGAATTGGCGGTAAACATCCCCGAGCAAGAGCCGCAAGTAGGGCAGGCCGAGCGTTCGATTTCGGCGATGTCGGCATCGCTGATCGCGTTGTCGCCGGCTTTGATCATGGCGTCGATCAAGTCGATCTTGACGATCTTTGTTTCGCTCGATGCGTCAGCCACCTTGCCGGCTTCCATCGGGCCGCCGGATACGAAGACTACAGGAATGTTCAAACGCATAGCGGCCATCAGCATGCCGGGCGTGATCTTGTCGCAATTGGAAATGCACACCATTGCATCGGCGCAATGGGCATTGACCATGTATTCGACCGAATCGGCAATCAGTTCGCGCGAGGGCAGCGAATACAACATGCCGGAATGCCCCATCGCAATGCCGTCGTCGATGGCGATGGTGTTGAATTCCTTGGCGACGCCGCCGGCAGCTTCGATTTCGCGCGCCACCAACTGCCCCAGATCCTTCAAATGAACGTGGCCGGGAACGAATTGGGTAAACGAGTTGACCACCGCGACGATGGGTTTGTCGAAGTCGCCATCCTTCATTCCGGTGGCGCGCCAAAGGGCGCGGGCGCCGGCCATGTTGCGGCCGTGGGTCGTGGTGCGTGAGCGATATTCGGGCATGACGTCGATCTCCAGGAAGTCAATGAAACAGCAATTTGTCGCTAGGGTGCCTGTTTCGTCTTCTTATGTAAAGTATATAATTCATTCATGATTAGGATGTTTTATATATCAATCCCCTTGTTTGAAGATGCGCCGATTGGCCGGCTTGCCGAACAGCATCAGGTATTTGGCGTCGCCATGACCTCGACACGGGCGGCAAATTGAGACCGCTTGGCACGCATGCGCATCGACAGCCACAACAAAAGCAAACTCAGCGCCGCCAGTCCGATGGACACCAGCGGCAAGCGCATCAGCCCCATGCGCGGCACGACCTGGCCGGCGATAAAGCCGCCGACGGCGATACCGCCGAATAGCGCGGACGAATTGAGCGCCAGCACCAGGCCGCGCAATTCGGGCGCCAACTCGACCATGCGGCGCTGCTGCGCCGGCGCGAAGATATCGACGGCGATTGCCCACGGAATGAATGCCAGCAACGCGAGGAAAAACCAGGCCGGCGCAACATACAGCACCAGAAAGCCGGCGATCAGCAATAGCAACGCCACGCTGACCGATTTCTCCGATGTCCATTTCAGCGCGACGTATCGCGCCAGCCGATTTCCGGTGACGCCGGCCACGCCGTACAAGAACAAGGCCAGCGAAATTGCGGTCGGGCCTGCCGCAAAGCGGTCGCGCAGAATCGGCGTAATCATCGTGTAGGTGGTAAACAAGGCCGCCATGCCGCATAGCGTGACGGCAAGCCCGCAAAGCGCGGGCAGATCGCCGGCCAATTGCTGCACATGGCTCAGGCGCAGCGGCTCGGCTTGCGAACGGTCTTGCACCAGCAGCACGAGCAGCACGCTCGCGGCCACTGCCAGTGCGGCCACCGATGCAAACATCGCGCGCCAGCCCAATGCGGCTGCGCACCACGAGGCCAGCGGCACGCCCAATACCGATGCCATCGTGATGCCGCTGAACACGACCGCCAGCGCATGACCTTGCCGTTGCGGCGGCACCAACACCGCCGCCAGCGACGACACCATCGGACTGACTGCGGCAGCGCCCAGGCCGGTCACGATCCGCGCCGCAATCAGCAGCGGATAGCTCGGCGCGACCGCGCACCCCAGCGCCCCGATCGCCAGTGTAACCAGGCCGCCCAGCAGCAGGTTGCGCCGCACCCAGTGACCGACCGCCACCTGCATGAGCGGCGCGCCGACCGCGAATGTGAGCGCAAAGGCGGGCACCAGCAATGCCGCCTGCGAGCGCGAAATGCCCATCTCCGACGAAATCGACTGCAGCGCGCCAACCACCGAAAGCGAGGCCGTCCCCATCGCAAAGAAGCATAGGCTCAAGACCCTGAGCGCGGTGCTGACCGATTTATCCGACATGGCAAATTCCCCAGTTGTTGAACCTAGAAACGGCAGTTGACCGCTTCCAGATTTCGATAAGTATATGAATACATTAGGATTATGTGAAATTAACCCGTTCACCTATAAGGTGACAGCGCTACAGGCGCAATTGCCCATTTTTCCGGCTCCCTGGCGTCCTTGCTCCTCCTTGCGGAATGCAGTCCGCCGCGTCGTCGCGCCTAGCCAGGAAGCCGGAAAAACGCACACTTGCAGTGCGCATGTCCGCTTGCAAGCGGACACCGTTCCGTTGGCGGACGGCATGCCGTCCGAAACCCCAGCTACACCTTGCACCTGTCCAACTGCCGTTTCTAGGTTGAAAACGTGAATGCGATTATGGAGCGCTCTGATATATAATTGAAATCAATCGTTTATATCGAACATATAATCTGTATGGATATGAAGCCCAGCGATCTTCCGCTATTGGTGTCGCTCGTCGCGCTGCTGGAGGAAAGCAACGTCACCCACGCGGCAGAGCGCTTGCATGTGAGCCAGCCCGCGCTGTCGGCGCAATTGGCGCGCTTGCGCAGCCTGTTCGACGATCCCTTGCTGGTGCCGTCCGAGAGCGGGCGCGGCATGATACCCACGGCCCGCGCGGCGGCGCTCAAAATTCCGCTGCAGCAAGCGTTGCGCCACCTGGTCGATACGATCGGCGATCCGGCGGCGTTCGACCCGCGCACGGCGCAGCGAACCTTCATGGTTGCCGCCAACGACAACGCCGTCACCATGTTCGGCGTGGAATTGGTGCGCCGGATGGAGCAAAGCGGTGGGGCAGGGTTGAGGATGGGTTTTTGCGACCCCGCTATCGACAACACGGTCGCGCGCATGGAGCGCGGGGAAATCGATTTGTTGCTGGCGACAGAGCGGATCATCCCGCCGTCGCTGCAGTCCGTCGCGCTATGCAAAGAGCAATATCATGTAGCGCAACGCAAGGGCCACCCGCGCGGCAAGCGCCCGCCGACGCTGAAACAATATTGTTCGCTCGGGCATGTGCTGGTGTCGGGCAAGGGCGAATTCAGCGGCTTGCTCGACCAGCGGCTGGCAGCGCTGGGACAGAGCCGCCGCGTCGCCGTCGTCGTCCCGCACTACAATCTGGCGCCGACGATTCTTTCTAATACCGATTACCTGTGCACCTTGCCGATTCGTTTTCTGCAGCGTTTTGCCGACCAGCTCGACATCTTCGCGTTGCCATTCGACCTGCCTGAATTTTCCATCTCGATGGCGTGGCATGCGCGCAGCGACAACGACCCCGGTCATCGCTGGCTGCGCGCGCAGTTGCAGACGCTGGGGACGCGAGGCGGGGCAGCGCCGGATTAGCGCGGCGAATTCAAGATGCGGGCAAGTGCCTGACCCCCGCCGGATTCTGCCTCTTCGATCGCGCGGCGTTAAAAGTGATAACTCAACCCGACCGTCGCGGTGTAGCGCGGGAATAGCTGGTAGCCGCCAAGCTGGCTGTATATCGGCAGCTGCAGGAAGCCGTAAGCCTGCAAATTCTTCGCCGCGATCCCGGTGATGCCGGGGCTCAGGTAGGCGACCGTGCCGGAAGTATCGCCCCTGTCGGCCAGCGCGCCCTGATCGTTGCTCTTGGTGGTAATGTTGATCTGCAGTTGCGGCACGATTGCCGGGTTGGCCTCGTAGCGCACGCCGAAACTGATGGTCGATTGATTGCCGGGACGGTAGTCGGTGCCGGTTTGATTGAGTTGCTGCTTCACCGAAAACTGGTATTGCGCGTTGACGAAAGCATCGAAATTCTGGCTCACCGGCTGGTAGTAATAAGCGCCAAGGATGATATCCGTGCTGCCGTTGCCGGCCTGCAAGCTGGTGTCGAGATAGGTCGAGCCGGAATTGCCGGCCGCGCCGAAGCCGACCGGGTTGCGTCCGACCGAACCTTGGCCGAAGGTGGCAGTCGCATTGTCGGCGCTGGGGCCGCCATAGTCGCCGGTGGGCAGTTTGATGCCGAGCTGCAGCCCAAGATTGTGGGTCGGCAGCAAGCCTTGATAGCTGGTGATGAATTTGACGTCGCCCAGGCTGGACACGTTGGCGGAACTGATCTGGTCCGCCGTCAGCGGCAGCGTGGCGTCGGTGCCATAGGTCGTGTGGCTGCGGTCGACGTAGGGCAGCAGCAGCTTGAAATTCCAATCCGCATTATACGAGTAGCTCGCGCCCAGCGTCAGGTAGCGGTTGATGGTTTGATTCTCGACCTCTTGGCCGTTGATGGCTTGCACTTGCGCCTGCGAAATAGTGCCCCGGCCCGAGCGCAACTGGTTTTGATCGATAAAAGTTTCGTCCAGGCTGATGCTCCAGCCGCCTGCGGTCGAATAACCCAGCGCGCCGTCGGACGACAGCGAGCAGCCGCAGGTGGCGCAGGCCAAAGCCTGCTGCGCGCCGCCAAGCGCGCACAAGGCCAGGCCGACCTGCAGGGCGGTGCGCAGGCGCGGCTGAAATCGTCCGGCTTTTCGTTTGCCGATATGGCGCGTTTGCTTGCCGCTTTGCCCCGCGACTTGATTTGCATTCATTTGAGTTACCCTGTCGAAGAAAGGCGATCCCGCCTTCGTGTAAAGCTTGCCATTATAGGGATCCAAAACGTGGCGACCGTGCGGCATTTTGTCGCAGGCCGGGGCAGCCGGCGACGGAGCAGGCATTTGTTGCAAAACAAATAATATTTGCGATTGATAACAGAATCGGCTGGATTTCGTTATAATGCGGTCATGTCAAGATGCGCGAAGTGTTTGATTTTTTGGCGAATTTTGTTTTCTATGGCAGCGCACCATCAAAAGACCGGTAACACGGTCTTTTTGTTTGGCGCCGTTTCTAGGTTTAAAAGTAACAGTAACGTTGAACATGGCAAACCTGACCGATATGCCTGCTGGGGGTAATTTGCCGGCGCCGTGGCAAAGTTTGCTGGCGACGGTGGAGAAGAACGCCGCGATCGTTTCGAACGAAGTGATCAACGACGCGGTGTTGGGCAGGTCGGTGACTGCCGCCGTCTCGCCGTATTTTGCCCAGGCCGACGCAACTTCGTTTTTGCGCGATAAATTTGCCGCTGCCGATGCCGCATGCCATGAGGCGCGCGCCAAGGCTGTGGGAATCATGCGCGCTTTCGGTTTGCCCGACGATTGGGACCTGGACGACCTGAAAGCGGCGGACGAGGATTTGTGGGGCGTCCTCGGCCGCACCATGGAAGAAGCGGCGGCGCTCAATCGCAAACGGGTGCAGGCCAAGACGCTGGAGCGCGAATTGCTCGACAACGCGATCGATGTCATCGACACCTGTTCGGGTATCGCCGCGTTGCGCCATCTCAGCGAATTTCGCTGCGAAGGCGACGCCTTTTGCACCGCCTACGTGGCGGCCTTGTCGATCACCGACAACATGGTCGGCAAGTCGATGAAGGCCAAGGGCATGAAAGTCCTGACCGATTTCGTCAAATTTTCGATGGGCTTGAAGCAGCCCTATCGCACCTGCGACATCTATTCCAACAGCAAGACCGCATTCGGCATCGGCCGCACCATCGGGATCGAAAGCACGACCGCGCTCAGCGCGGCGTTGATGCTGGCGATTACGAAAAATGCCGCGACGCCGAGTCAATTGCGCCCGCATATTCCGGCAAGCGGCGGTAGCGGAACCGGCAAGCCCGGCGATCCCAAGCGCTAGCTGCGGATCGTTCCGCAGCGCGTCCTAGCGCCGATCGTAACCCCACGAGTGATACACGACGACCGGCGGCCCGGCGACATAGCCGCGCGCCGGCACCACCACACAGCCCGACAGACTCGATACGGCGACAGCGACGACGGCCAGCGTGAAAATCAAGGTGCGCAGTTTCATGATCGTTCCAGTCGAAAAGAGTTGGCATGAGCAAGAAACGCTGGCGCAGGGCAACGCGAAGACAGTCGTTACAATCGATTACATCGGTTGCAATCGTGCCGCGTCGTGTTGCAGTTCAGGACGGCTTGGGACAAGTCTAAATCAACGGCAGGAAGCCGCGCTGTTCGTGTTTGCGGGCTATCGTCGCCAGCTCGGCCAGGCCAGCTTCCAGATTGTCGACCGGGCGCGGCTTGCTGCCGCCGCCGGTATGCTGCTTGCCGCTCCACGCTTGCAAAATGACCCATTGCTTGAACAAGTCCTGCATCAGGATCACGGTATGAATGCGCTCAGGTGAGGAAAACTGCAGCCGAATCGGACATTCTGTCGCGACTGGCAGCGGGCGGGTGACATCGTCTATGGGGTCGATCATGCGGCCTATGATACCAGCAGACAACAAACTTGTTGGCGAGAACGTAAGGATATTGCAACAAGTGGCGAAAATTTCCTCGCAGAAGGCGATTTTTGCGCCGTCTCGCCGTCTTGCCGGCATTGTCGGCGGATCGACACGACCTTTGTGCCTCCGGCGACGAGGTGTGATTCAAACTGTGTGGAAAATATCAATTTAACGCGCAAAACCTCCGTCGTCCCCGCGAAGGCGGGGATCCATAGGCAGCAAGTCGGATCGGATTCCCTATGGATTCCCGCCTTCGCGGGAACGACGGAGGGGATAACGAAAGCCCCTCCTAGCTTTGAATCGCCCCCGGCGGCGGGCAGTTTGCTCGCCAAAGTCCGTTGAACGGTATGATAGAGCGTTTAAGACAACCAGGTTAGCGCCCCATGCTTGACGAAACTTTATATAACACCCCGGAAATCCTGAAATTATTGACACCCGAGCAAATCGATACCGACCGCTTTTTCGGCCAAAGCCATTTCATGGGCAGCCCCAACGTGTTCGGCGGGCAGGTGCTGGGCCAGTCCTTGTATGCGGCGTCCAAGACGGTCGCCAACCGGCGTCCGCACTCGCTGCATTCGCTGTTCATTTTGCCGGGCAACCACCAGTTGCCGATCACCTTCGAGGTGGAGCGGGTGCGCGACGGCGGCAGCTTCAGCACGCGGCGCGTGGTCGCCGTCCAGGAAGGCCGGCGCATATTTGTGATGTCGGCCTCGTTTCAGGACCACGAGGAAGGCTTGACCCACCAAAAGCCGATGCCGGTCAACGCCGACCCGGAGAGCTTGCAATCGAGCCTGCAAGCGTGGAAAGAGCGCGCCGCCGTGAAGAAGCATCCGTTCTTGCCGGTGCCGGTCGATTTCCGTGCCGACGGCAATGGCGACATGTACGCCAGCCCGTCGCGCGCGCCGTACAAGCAGGTGTGGACGCGCTCCCCGCTGGCGCTGTCGGACGATCCGCTGGTGCACGAAACCCTGTTCGCCTACGTCTCCGACTATGGCCTGCTATGGACATCGTTGCAGCCGCACGGCATCGTCATGGGCGATCCGCGCCTGCAAATCGCCAGCCTGGACCACACCATCTGGTTCCATCGGCCAATGCGCATGGACGATTGGCTGCTGTTCTCGATGGAAAGCCCGAACGCGTCAGGCGGGCGCGGCTTGAATTTCGCCTACGTCTACGACCGCCACGGCGCGCTGGTGGCGACCGTGGCGCAAGAGGGCTTGATCCGCTTGCGGGACAAGGCGAAGAAGGGGTGAGGGTTTTGGTGCGGTGTTGGGCAAAGGGCCGGGCTGAGGTGCACGGCCACAAGCTGACGGTCGCACCCACGCCCTATCTGATCTTGCCGATAATCTCATTGCCAAATTTGGCGACTTTTCAGCCTAAATTTTCTGAGCTAGGTCAAATTTGCCGCTATAATGTGTACACCAAAGTACACAAATGAAGATCATGGAAACCAAAGTTGGCGTAAAGGAGTTCCGAGCGAATCTGCCGACGTATCTTGAATCGTCGTCTCCTGTCGCAATTACCCGACACGGGGAAACGATAGGCTATTACATTCCGGCGCGTGGCGGTCGGAAGCAAGCGGAACTTGATGCACTCAGGGAAGCGGCGGCGACATTGGATTCCATGATGTCGGCATTGCGCATATCCGAAGACGACATTGCAGGTGATTTCAAGGCGCGCCGGGCGGCTGACAAACGATGAGCCGACAAGCGCTGGTGCTCGATGCCAACATTTTAATTCGTGCTGTGCTCGGCAAGAAAGTTTTCACGCTGCTAAATGAGCACCACGGCACGACAGCGTTTTTTGCACCCGACGATGCATTTGCAGATGCGGAGAAATATCTCCCGCAAATCTTTGAAAAACGAGGCCTTGATTGGGGCGTGGGCGCAGCCGTGCTGCACCGATTGCCGACTTTGGTGTAGTGCGTCGACCACGACGTCTATAGCGAATTTGAAACAAAAGCCCGACAGCGTATTCGTGACCCGCGAGACTGGCCTGTGTTAGCCACGGCTTTGGCGTTGGACTCTCCGGTGTGGACGGAGGATCAGGATTTTTTCGGCAGCGGCGTGGCCACATGGACCACCAGCACTGTTTTGATGTATTTGATTGGAGTCGACCAGTAGCCTGTGCATCGGTAGCAAATGATGGCTTGGTGGGCCAACCTCGCTACGCGAGCACGAAGGCATGCCCGCCCTTGATGCCTGAGCCTTCGACAGCGCTTCAGTTATCCAAAAACTGGCCGATACAGCTTATTAATACGCTAGCTCGGTCGGTTTAAGGGAATCCTGTGAGACGGTTCAAGCAAAGAGGTCTGCGCCATGTCGCTCTCTAGCCTCTCTGCGCGCAATGTGTCGCTTGGCGCATCTGCTGTCGCCAGCGCTGCGCAATCGAACCAGGCGATTGCCGCGCCGGCGCAAACTCAATCGTCGGCAGCGGTCACCTCCTATACGCCGACCCCGGCAGATACGGGCGCGGCGCTCACTTACGCGATGCCGGTTTCTGCGGGCGGTGCGTCTTGGGAATATGCCAATTCCGATGCGGTAAGCCAGGTGATGGCCGGCGATGTCGCCGGCAAGACGCTGGCGACGCGATTTGCGGGATTGGGCGCGGCCTTGCTGGAACGGTTCAAGACGAGCACCAGCGATTTTGCGCAATCGGTGGTGATTCCGCCGCCAGCCGGCCAAGGCCCGGCCAAACCCAATCCCGCGATCTCTGGCGCTGTGACCCTGGACGTCACGACAGCCTCAGGCACGACGGTCGAGTTGGACATCACCAGCGGCAGCGATGGCACGCTGGCCGTGCAAGAGAAAAGCAGCGGCGCACTGAGCGCTGCGCAGCAGACGGCGCTGGCGAATCTGGCCGGCGCGTTTCAAGGCGCAATCGATGGCTTGACCGGCGGCGCCAACGGCGATGCCCCCAGCGTCGAACTCTCCGGCTTGTTGCAAGTCGATCCGACGGTGCTTTCCTCGGTCAACCTGCAGATACAATTGCAGTCGGAAAGCGCCAGTCCGACCACGCTCAGCCTGCAAGTCGATAGCGCCCAGCGCAGCCTTGCGGCCCGCCTGCCGGCGGGGACTGTCAATATCTCGGTCAATCTGGCCAATGCCTCGGTGATCGGCACGCAGGCGCAGCAGAAGGTCGCGCTGACCAGCTATCTGCAGCAGTTCCAACAGGAGGAAAGCCGCGACCAGGGCGAGGACACGGATTTGATGGCGGCATTCAGGGACGGCTTCACGCAACTCAACAGCCATTATCCGGTGGCCGGGGTGGGGGCAAATGCCAGCGGTATTTCGGTGCAAAGCGACCAGAACCAAGCGATGTTGACCGGGCTGGCCGATTTCCAGGCGAGCGTGACGGCGACCCCAATTTCGAGCAATTCGCTGAAGCGGGCAGAAGTCGATCAATTCGCCTATCAGCTATCGCAGCAAACCGCGATTACCGGCAATAGCTATGCGAACCGGACCATTACCCAGAAACAGTCGTCCAGCCTGATCGCCAGCTATCACCAGTGGTTTGCGCCGCCGCTGACGCAATTGCAGACGACCAAACTGAAACTGACGCAGAATTATTACTACGAGCAAATGAACGATAGCGCCAGCGTAACCACCATGATCGGCTATGACAAAGGCAAGCTGGTGCAAGCGTCGATTGCCAAGAGCGCCAGCCAATCGACGCACGAGACCAAGTTCGTGGACGAGAACGAGGTGGAAGACACGACCGTGACGATTGCCGATATGGAGACCGAAGACTTGATGCCATTGCTGGTCCCGCTGCAGTCGGACGCCCCGAAAGACGCAGCCAGGCGTCAGCAAGTGTTGGCGGCAATCAACGCGCAAGTGTATTTGCAATCGGACCCGCTGCTGTTGCCGTTCGATGCGGCGCTGGCGGTTGCGGCGCCCAGTGGGGCGTCAGGTAGCACATCGAGCGCGTAGGCGAGGAGGTGGCAGGCTTTTGCGTGAGCGGACGCCTCGCGCGTTGTGCCGCGTGGGCACGCCCGCATGCCCACGCTTGGCTTGCTTGCCTGCAATCTTCAATCAAACAACTCGGCGTGTGTTCCTGTGCGCACGAACACGATTAAGCCATGCTTGCCAACATCGTCAACTTTATATGTCAACAGAAAGTCGCCGCCGATATGGCACTCCCGATGCCCGTCCCATTCACCAGCTAATGGATGGTCAAGCCATTCAGGTCCGAGCGGGGCGTTGTTGGCGATTAGCATCAGCATTGCTTCTTTTAACCGATTCATATCGTACCGACCGGAGCGGGATAATCGTTCCCAGTCCTTGAGGAAGGACTTGGCATAGTCTGCCGCTCGCGGCGGTGCAGCGCGCTTACTTGACGCTGTTTTTTTCGAGGTCATCGAAAAGTTCGGTTGCGGTGCCAAAGCGCGCACGCCGCGTGCGTGTAATTTCGTCTGCCTCGGTCATCGCTGTTCGAGTTTCGGTATTCGGCACTTTAAGCGCGAACGGCATCTGCTTATCGGCGACAACGCGCATCAAGAACACGCGCACGGCATCAGAGACGGACAAGCCCATCGCGGCGAGTGTCTCGGTGGCTTCTGCTTTGATTTTTTCGTCCACGCGGACGTGGACCATCGTGGTGGTAGCCATAGCGGCTCCTTTCATGGTTGCGATACATTGTATCTCAAATGATCGCAGCCAGCAAGGAGCGTTAATGGATGAATACTTCGATCATCGAATGGGACTACAAAATACCGCTGCCCCTCACCCGCACAACTGGCTAGGCGTGCGCGAGCGGTAATCGGTGATGAAGGCGTCGAAGTCGCCGACTTGCTCGCGCTCCATTTTCGCTTGTTCGTCGAGCGAGGTTTGCGCCAGCGCCTGGAAGTACGACAGTTCCTCCGTGCTCGGCGGGCGCGCGCGGAATTCGGCTGCGTGCTTCTGGCTTTGCGCTAACGCAAAACGCTCGAACGAGCCGCCGTTGTGGCGGATTTCTGCCAATACCTGAGCCGATGGCGTGCGCTCGGGAGAGTGCAACTTGATTCTTTGCGCGTGCAGCGCTTCGGCATGCGCTTCGCCGCCGCGCTGCTGGTCCAATACCGTGGCGGCAAGCTCGATCTTGTCGAGCAATTCAAAGCCCCAGGTTTGCAATGCGATGTCGCGTTCGCCTTGCCGCAGGGTCAAGCCGGGACGCCGGCCTTCCTTGACGGTGCGCGCGAAGTTTTCGACGTTTTGCTTGCATTCGGCTTCGTCGGTTGGCTGGCTGTCGCTCAATGCGCAAAACAGCAGGAAGGCGTCGAGAAAGCGCGCGGTCGGCAAGCTGATGCCGAGCGGCTCGAACGGATCGACATCCATGCAGCGCACTTCGATATATTGCACGCCGCGCGCGCACAAGGCTTCGATGGCGCGCTCGCCGGTGCGAATCACGCGCTTGGGGCGGATGGTTGCGTAGAATTCGTTTTCGATCTGCAACAGGTTGGTGTTGATCTGCACCCATTCGCCGTCGCGCTTGGCACCGATTTCTTCGTACGGCGGATACGGCTGCTGCACCGCGTTCGACAGGTTCTTCATGTATTCGCGCAGCGTGTTGTAGGGCGGCATCAGGCCGGCTTGCGCGTCGTTCTGGTAGCCCAGGTCGCTCATGCGCAGGCTGGTGGCATAGGGCAGGTACAGGGTGTCGTCGCTGAGGGTTTCCAGATTGTGCTGGCGACCGCGCAGGAAATGCGTGGACAGCGCCGGCGATGCGCCGAACAGATACATCAACAGCCAGCTATAGCGGCGGAAGTTGCGGATCGTCGCAATATAGCTTTCCGATTGAAAATCCATGGCCGAGCCGGGCGCGTTCTCGGCTTTTTGCAGCACGCGCCAGATGTCTTCGGACAGCGAGTAATTGTAGTGGATGCCGGCGATGCATTGCATGGTCTTGCCATAGCGCAGCGCCAGTCCGCGCCGGTACACATGCTTGAGCATGCCGATATGCGAGTTGCCGTACCAGGCGATCGGGATCTGTTCTTCATCCGGCAGATGGCAGGGCATCGATTCGCTCCACAGCAGTTCGTCGCCCAGTTGGGCGTAGGCAAAGCGGTGGATTGCATCCAGTTCGGTCAGGGCGGTGGCGATGTCGTGTTCCGCCGGGGTGATGAATTCCAGCAGCGACTCCGAATAATCGGTCGTGATCTGCGGGTTGGTCAAGGCCGAGCCGAGCGCGATCGGGTGCGGCGTCATCGCCAGCTTGCCCTGGGTGTCGACCCGCAGCGTTTCCCGTTCGATGCCGCGCAAGCCTTGTCCCAACAGCGGGCGATATGCGTCTTCGGCAAACAGCGCGAGACGGCGTTTCAGCAAGTCGCTCAATTGATGTTCCTTTTCGGTTTGGCGCAGGGCAACAACGCCAATGGTGGATGCTATCCAGCAAAATTGGAGCAAGCATAGCCGAAAAACCAGAATAGGGTTCAACTGGCAAATTGTCATTGAGGCGACAATTGTTCAAAAGTAGCATCATTTCGGGTATAACGATTGTCGTCGAGAAATAAATACTTAATAATGCACAATCGGGATCAAGCAAATAAATGTTGGCAAAATTACCGCAAATCGCCACAATGTCAAAAAATTGAAAGATTTGATGGTTCCCTGCCGCTTATGCAGGGCAACACTTGATCGACAGCTTACGGTGTAACATACGTTTTTTTGCGGAAATATCATATTGATGAAAACCTCAGCCTTTTCGCTACGTCCCGCACCGGCATCCGGCATGCGGCTCTCGTTCACCAGGATAGGCCTCGTTTCCAGTCTATTGTTGGCGTTGACTGCGCTGCCAGTGCTGGCCGACGATTTGGGCGATGTGACGAAATCGGTGCGGGCCGGTCAATATGACGAGGCGCTCGCCAAGGCGAACGCCGTTTTGAGCAAGCGCCCGCATGACGCGCAAATGCGCTTCCTGAAGGGCGTGATTCTTACCGAACAAGGTAAAAATTCCGAGGCGATCGCGGTATTTACCAAATTGACCGAAGATTTCCCCGAACTTCCCGAACCGTATAACAATCTGGCCGTGCTGTTTGCCGCCAGCGGCCAATACGACAAGGCGCGCCTGGCCCTGGACAACGCCATTCGCACCAATCCGACCTGGGCGACCGCGTATGAAAACCTGGGCGACGTGCATGCGAAGCTGGCCAGCCAGGCGTACGACAAGGCGTTGCAGCTCGATTCCAGCAATAGCGCCGCAAAGTCCAAATTGACGCTGTTGCGCACCTTGGCCATCAATAACGTCAACCCGGCGAAAGGGCAGACCGTGGCCGCAGTTGCGCCACCACCGGCGCCGGTGGCGCCGCCGCCGGTCGCCAAGCCGGTCGTGCTCGCCTCGGCAGCGCCGACTCCCGCAGCAGCGCCAACTGCGCCGGTTGCCGCGCCAGTGGCCAAAGCTGCGCCAGCCAAGCCGGAAGCGAAAGTCGAGCCAAAGCCCGAAGCCAAGCCCGAACCCAAGCCGGCAGCCAAGCCGGTGGTCGAGAAAGACGACAGCGACGAAGTCTTGGCCGTGGTGCATGGCTGGGCCAGGGCCTGGAGCGAGCAAAACGTAAAGTCGTATTTGGGCTATTATGGTAGCGACTTTGAAACCCCGAAGGGCGAAAGCCGCAAGGACTGGGCCGAAGAACGGCATCAGCGGATCGAAGGCAAGAATCGTATCGAGGTCAAGATCGAATCGCCGCAAGTCAGTATCAATGGCAATTCTGCAACGGTAAAATTCCGTCAAGAGTATGTGTCAGATCGTTTGAAGGCCAATAGCCGCAAGGTATTGGTGCTGACCAAACAAGGCGGCAAGTGGCAAATCAAGCAGGAGCGCGCGGGTAGCTGATGTTTCGTAATCGTCTAACTTTCCGCCCGAAGACAGCAGTCGCCGGGCGGCGTACTTTATTTGGCAGAATCGCATTGGGCATTGCGCTGGGCTGCATCGGGGCCGCTGCGTTTGCCGCAAATCCGGCCAAGGCCGCCGACGGCGCCGGCAAGCCCGGCCCGGAAAGCATGTTGATTGAAGTCTACAAGGATTTGGCCAGCGACCATTTGCGCGTGGCGCAAGCCAAGGCCGACGAACTGGTCGCAGCCTATCCGAATTTTCGCCTGGGGCAATTGATACGCGGCGACTTGCTGATGATGAGCACGCATGTCGTCACCACCTTCGGCGACGTGCCCAACGGCCCGCCGAATCAACTCAAGAGTTTGCGCGAAGAAGCGGTCGCCCACCTGAACGCGCTGCGCGAAAGACCCGACCCCAGGCTGATTCCGCGTGCCGTGCTGAAACTGCGCGACGACCAAAAGCATGTGCTGATCGTCGACGCCCGGCGCTCGCGCCTGTACGTGTACGAGAATCGGGACGGCCAGCTTAAATTCGTCAACGACTACTATATCACCCAGGGCAAACTGGGCGTCAACAAGATCAAGGCCGGCGATCAGAAGACGCCGCTCGGCGTCTATTACATTACGGGCAGGCTCTCCGGCCCGCGCCTGCCCGACTTCTACGGCGCCGGCGCGCTGCCGATCAATTACCCGAACGAATGGGACAAGATCAATGGCCGCAGCGGTTCCGGCATCTGGCTGCACGGCACGCCATCCGACAGCTTCAGCCGGCCGCCGCTGGCGTCCGACGGCTGCGTCGTGTTGAGCAACCCGGACCTGCACAAATTGTACGAATCGGTCGAAATCGGCAAAACCCCGGTGGTGATTGCCGATCATGTCGATTTCGTCGACAAGGACAAGTGGGCCAGCGACCGCAGCCTGGCGACCAAATTGCTCGAGTCCTGGCGGCGCGACATGGAAAGCTTGAACACCACCCGCTTGCTGGCGAATTACTCGCCACGCTTCAAATCGGCGGTGGGCGAAGACCTGCGCACCTGGTACGGCAAGCAGCCGCATTACCCGTCGGGCGGCAACCTGGCGGTGAGCGTGAAGGACACCACATTTTTCCTCTATCCCGGCGAGGAAGACATGATCGTCGGCACCTTCACCGAAGAGTCGGTGCTGGGCAAGACCAGGCAATCGGTGCGCAAACGCCAATACTGGGCGCTTGAAGGCACGCAGTGGAAGATTGTGTCGGAAACCGAATTGTAGGGTGCGCGGTAGGGGCGAGTGACTTGGCCGCGCGGCTTGGCGATTTTCTATCGCCGGTGCGTCCGCGTATTTTTTGGGTAAATATTCGTCTGGCGCAAACATAACCCTCCGTCGGGGGGGCCGGGGGGGGGGCGGCACCCACTCGGGCGTCCTGAGCGGGCGCACCGGGTGCGGCCCGCGCCGGGCGGG
>JARLJG010000044.1 GCA_031291325.1 Burkholderiaceae bacterium | reverse complement strand
GTCCAGCCGCATGGTGCCGTCGCCGTTGATGTTGTCGACCGTGACGGTGTAGACGCTGCCGCTGACGGCTGTCACCGAGGCGATGGTGCCGGTGGTGCCGCCGGTGTCGGTCAGCGTGAAGTCGCTGGCATTCACGCCGGTGACGGCTTCCGAGAAGGTGACCGTGTACGTTACCGTGGAGGCGTTGGTCAGGGTGGCGCTGGTGGTGTCGATTGAGGTGACTAGTGGCGGCACCGCATCGACCACTACCCCGGAAGTCGACGGCACGCCCGCCAGCGTCAATACCGCCGGATTGTTATGCGCGTCATCGATGACGCCGCCGTTCAACACCATCGTCGAACCGAGCGTGACGCCGGTCAAGTCCAGGTTGCCGGGTTGCACGACGTAACGGAAGGTCAGCGCACTGGTGCCGGAACCGGAAACATACTGCGCATCGACCGTGCCGCCAGAGGTCAGGTTCAACGTGATGTAAGGCGTGCCGCCGGTGGTGTCGACGGTGACGCTCTTGTCCAGGTTGACGGTGAAATCGAGGTCTTGCCCGGCGATGTAGGTGGCGCTGGCCGGCACGCCGACGCTGGTCACAGCCGGGAGGACGGCGTCGACATCGATGCCGGCGGTCGATGGTTCGACGGCGTTGATCGCCAGCACCGCGTTATTCGTCGCCGCATCCTTGATCGTGGCGCCGTTGGTATCGATCGCAGTGCCGGTGACGATGCCTGTCAAGTCCTGCACACCCGACGTCGGCACATAGCGGAAGGTCAAGGTGCCGGTGCCGCTGCCGGACAGATAGTTGGCATACACGGTGCCGCCGGTATCGAGCGTGATGGCGATGCGCGGCGTGCCTGCCGTCGTATCGACCGTGACGGCCTCGCTGAAGCTCACCGTGAAATCCATATCCTGGCCGGTGCCATAAGTGCCGTTGGACGGCACCGTCATCGCCGTCGCCGATGGCGGAGTGTGCTCTATTGTATAAGTTTGATCGCCGGTATGCGCCGCTGTCACCGGGTTGCCGTAAGCGTCGGTGATGGTGCTACCGGACGTGTTCAAGTCGAGTCGCATCGTGCCGTCGCCGGTGACGCCGGTGACGGTCACCGTGTAGACGCTGCCGCTCACCGCCGTTACCGAAGAAATCGTGCCGGCGATGCCGCCGCTATCGTGCAAAGTGAAGTCGGTCGTATTCGGCGGGTTCAGGCTGACATCCGTTGAGAATGTCACGGTGAAGGTTTCGGTACTGAAGTTATTGGTGGCGGCCAGCACCGTGTCGATGGAGGTCACGGTCGGCAAAATCGAATCGACCAGCACGCCGGCGGTCGAGCCGACATTGTTCAAAGTAGTCGCCGCGTTATTGCCGACCGCATCCCTGATGGTGCTGCCAGCCGTGACAATACTGGAACCGACGATGATGCCGGTGGTGTCGAGTTCGCCGCTGGCGACCACGTAGCGGAACGTCAGCGCCGTGGAGCCGGAGCCGCTCAGATAGATAGCGTCGACGGTGCCGCCGGTGGTCAGCGTGATCTGGATGTAGGGCGTGCCGCCGCTGGTGTCGACGTTGACGACCTTGGTGAAATCGACCGTGAAGTCCAGGTCCTGATTGGTGCCGTAGGTGCCATTGGTCGGGACCACGACGTTGCTGACGGCGGGGACGATGGCATCGACATCCACGCTGGATAACGACGTCTCTCCTGTCAGGTTCAAGCCGGTGCCGGAGGCGGCATTGGTGGCGGCGTCCTTGATGGTGCCGCCGTTGAGGTCGATCGCGCCAGCCGGTGTGGTGATGCCGGCCAAAGCCTGGGTGCCGGCCGCCACGGTGTAACTAAAGGTCAGTGTATTGGAGCCGCTGCCGGATACGTAGTTGGCATAGACCGTGCCGCCGGTGGTCAGGTCGATGGCGATGCGCGGTGTGCCGCCGATTGTATCGACCGTGACTGCTTCGCTGAAAGTGGTGGTAAAGGTGAGTGCCTCGCCAGCGACGTAGGTGGCATTGCCCGGCACGGTGACGGATGTTACCGCCGGCGGTGTGTGTTCGATGGTGTAGCTCTGGTCGCCGGTATGCGCTGCGGTGAGCAAGTTGCCGTAGTTGTCGGTGATGGCGTCGCCGGCATTGTTCAGGTCGAGCCGCAACGTGCCGTCGCCGGCGACGCTGCCCACCGTCACGGTCCAGGTCGCGCCGCTGCCGGACACGCTGCTGACGGTTCCGCTGGCCGTGCCGGTGCCGACCACCGTGAAGTCGGTGGCATCGACGCCACTCACCGGCGCGGAGAACGTGACCGTGTAGGTTTCCGACGAGGCATTGTTCGGGCTGGCCCCGGCAATGTCGATCGAGCTGGCCGTCGGCGGGATCGCATCGACCAGCACGCCAGTCGTCGATGCCACATTGTTCAAGGTGAGCACGGCGGCATTGGTGACGGCATCCTTGATGGTCCCGCCGTTCAAGACGATGGAGGTGCCCAGCGTGACGCCTGCCGGTGCGGCTTCGCCGCTGACCACCGTGTAACCGAACACCAGCGCATTGCTGCCGGAACCGCTTACATAGGTGGCATGCACGGTGCCGCCGGTGGGAAGAGTCAGGTCGATGTAGGGCGTGCCGCCGCCGGTCGTCACCAGCACGTTGGTGGAGAAATCGACGGTGAAGTCGAGCGTCTGGCCCGCGCCGTAGGTGTTGCTGGCCGGCACGTCAACCAGGGTGACGGTAGGCGGAATCGCATCGACCAGCACGCCAGTGGTATTGCCCACGCCGTTCAAGGTCAAGACTGCACTATTGGTCGCTACATCCTGGAGCGTGCCGCCGTTGAGGGTGATGGCGGAGTCGAGCACGATACCGTTAGGGTCAGCTTCGCCACTGACAACCGTGTAGCGGAAGGTCAGCGCCGACGTATTGCCGCCGCTGACGTATTGCGCGTAGACTGTGCCGCCCGTGTCGAGCGTAACGCCAATCTCCGGCGTGCCATTTGTGGTGTCCACAATGATGGCTTCGCTGAAGTTGATGGTGAAGTCGAGACTCTGGCCGGCGATGTATGTGGCGCTGGCGGGAACGGCGACCGAGGTGACGACCGGGACAGTGTGTTCGATAGTGTAGGAATCGCCAGCCGTGTAGCCGCCCACAATGGCATTGCCGGCGGCGTCAGTGATGCCGGTGCCGGAACTGTTCAAATCGAGGCGCAACACGCCGTCGCCGGTGACGCCGGTGAGCGTAACGGTATATTGGTAGGCGTTGAGCGGGACAACCGTAATGCCGGAGGCCGCGACCGTGCCGCTGACGGCGGTGGCGCTAAAGTCGCTGGCGTCAACGCCGGTCACTGCTTCGGTAAAGGTGACGGTAAATGTGTCGCTACTGGCATTGTTCGGATTAGGGGTGCCAGTGGCGACGGAGGAGGCGATCGCAGGCGGTGTGTGTTCAATGGTGTAGGTGTCGCCGCTGTTGAAGCCTGCCGATGCTCCATTGCCGGCCGCGTCGGTGATGCCGCTGTCGTTGGCCTTCAGGTCGAGGCGCAGGGTGCCGTCGCCGGCAACGCTGCCGACCGTCACCGTATAGTGGATATTGTCGCTGGTGGTGATCGAGGTGATGCCGCCGGTGGTCAAGGCCGTGCCGCCCGGTGTGTTGTTCGTGGTAAGTGCGAAATCGGCGGGGTTCACGCCGCTGACCGCTTCGGAGAAGGTCACGGCGAACTGATCGCTGTTGGCGTTGTTCGGGCTGGCGCCCAAGGCGGTGATCGAACTGACCGTCGGTGGAGTGTGATCGACGGTATACACCTGCCCGGTAAAGCCGCCGGATATGGCATTGCTGGCCAAATCGGCAATGCCGGTGCCGGAGCCGTTCAGATTCAGACCCAAAATACCGTCGCCAGTCACACCATTAACCGTCACCGTATACGTGCTGCCGCTTCCCGAAACAGAAGCGATCGTACCTGACGCAGTGCCGGTGTGGCTCAGATTGAAATCACTGGTATCGACACCGGTCACGCTCTCAGAGAACGTCACGGTGAACACTTCGCTGCTGCCGTTGTTCGGCGTAGTGCCGGTGCGGTTGATCGACGACACCGTCGGGGGGGTGGTATCGATCGTGTATGTTTGGTCGCCGGTATGCCCGCCGGATATGACGTTGCCGTAGGTATCGGCGATGCCGGTGCCGGACTTGAGGTCGAGCCCCAGTGTGCCGTTGCCGCCCACGCCGCCAAGCGTCACGGTGTAATGAATGTTGTCGGACGTGGAAACTGACGTAATGCCGGTATCGCTCGCGCCACCGGTCGTGACCGTGAAATCGCTTGCGACCACGCCGCTCACCGCTTGGGAGAACGTGACGTTAAATGCCTCGCTCGCGCCATTGGTCGGGCTGCTGCCCGCAATGTCGATTGACGACACCGTTGGCAATATCGCTTCGATATTGACGCCCGCCGTGCTGGGCACGCCGTGGAGCGCCAGATTCGCACTGCCGTTGCCGTTTGCGATGGTGCCGCCATTCAAGGTGATGGCGCTGCCGATCGTAAAGCCGGAGGCATCTTTTTCGCCGGGCACCAGGGTGTAACTGAAATCCAGCGTAGCCGTGCCGGAGCCGCCGGTATAGGTTGCGTAGACCGTGCCGCCGGTTGCCAGCGTGATGGCAATTTCCGGCGTGTTGGTGACGGTTACGGCACTATCGAAGGTGACAGTGAAATTGAGCACTTGGCCGTCGATATAGGTTCCGCTGCTCGGTATGGTGACCGATGAGACGGTTGCCGCAGGGTTGTAGGTTTCGGAAATCGTGCCCGAGGTATTTATCCTGCCATATGTAGTCGGCGTACTGCCCGCCGCGCCGAGGTTGAAGGCGCTGGCGCCGGCGCCGCTGCCTGCATGATTGGTATTACCCATCGCGGTATAGGCTGCCGCCGTCAGGTTGACGGTACCGCCTGCCGTGTTCCAAATACCGCCGACGGCTTGCCCGCCCGCGCCGGAAACGTTGCCTGAACCCCCGCCGCCACCGCCGCCCCCGCCGGCTGCATAATTATGCGTAATCGCAGAAGTGCCTATGACATAAAGCTTTCCGGAGTTGTATATGCCTCCGGCGGCGTTCCCGCCAGCGCCGCCGCTGGCATCGAAGCCGGTGCCGCCACCGCCGCCGCCGATCGTAACTATACCAGGCGCCGTGCCGCCATTACCCCCTCCGGCATAAAAACCGCCGCCGCTGTTGCCGCCTAAACCGCCGCCGGCCGCCGTACCGCCCTGTCCACCATACGTCCCTTGCGCGGTTCCACCGCTACCACCGATTCCAGCAACCGGGTTGTAGGTAAATTGTCCGGTAGCAACTCCGGAAGTGCCGCCGCCGGTCGAATGCGCGCCACTGCCGCCACCGCCGCCAAAACCTTCATTGAGAGCAGCGCCTCCCCCACCTCCGCCACCGCCGGTCGCATAATTCAAGGTAACGTTCGAATTGGTCAACGTGAGGTTGCCCGCGTTCGAAATGCCGGCCCCCATTGCACTCTGACCTGTCGATTCACCGTTGCCGCCATTACCCGACAGCAATCCATGTTCCAGCGTCAAGCCGACCAAGTTTACCGTCGCACCGCTGCCGATGGTCATCACGCTGCTGGCGTAATTGGCGTTGATGATTACCTGACTGCCGCTTGCGCCATCGCCGGCAACATCCGATTCGATCGTCAGATTTTGCGTAATACTCAAGGCACCTTGCGTAAGCGTGACAGTCCCTCCCGTGCCATCAAAGTAAAGCACATCGCCAGCACCTGCATGTGCAATGTCGTAGCGCAGCGTACCAGCCGAGCTATCGTCTAAGTAGGACGTAATCGCCGTAGCGGTCAGCTCATCCTTGTACCCTGCCTCTGATTGCGCGGACAATGCAGCCACGGCACTGATATCCCCGGTCGTCACTTCAAGATTCCAGTCACCACCGACACCCGTCACATTGGACGATGCCGCGATATTGTGTCCAGTCAAACGCGCCAGCGTATCGACGAAACCAACCCCGGTGGCATCAGCCGCCGTGTTGCAGGCGTAGACCAGGATATCGGCACCCTGCCTCAAATTGCTGCCGATAGCACCGAGTTCTTGCGCGTATGAGTTGATATTGGCGGCGGTCAAGTTGCTATCGCCGAGCAGCAGCTCTCCGTCATTGCCATGAGCGATGATTTCAACGGAACCAACTTCGTGGTGCGCCGCCAGATAAGTGGCGATTTGCTGCAAGCCATCCTGGTTCGCTTGCAGGTAGACCACTTCGGTGCCCGCCGCCACGCCCTTGAGCAAACTGGCTGCGTCCTGCACCCGCGAATCGATGAAAATCACCGCTGGGCCGCTTGCCGCCACGGTCGGCGTGGCCGCTTCAACCGCACGCGAATGATCCAGCGTGACGCCATGCTCGACGGCAAGATGCACGCCTTCCGCATGGCTGGCGGCCACCGCGCCATCGAACATGAAGCGCGGTTCCAGCGACATCATCAACGGCGCGCGGCGCCTGGTTGCGGCAACCATGGGTTTGACTGGCATTTCCCGCTTTTTTTGCGACGACTGTTTGGACCACCACATATCGATCATTCCTTATCGCTGACGCCGCTTGGACAAGCGGCCTGTACACTGACATATTAAAGCGCCGGCTGAACCGGCGCGGGAAATTCGCTTGCTATCCTGTTGCACTGGCGGCGGGCAAGGCAATCACCGCCAAACGTTGCCAATTTATTGCTCGCCAGAAATTTCTTATTTATCATCGAAAATCGTTTGAGAATAAGACTGCCTTGCTATCTTGCATATAGTCCATTTGGACTGGTTGCGCGGTAAATCGAACCGACGCGCCGATTTGACTGCTGTCCTGCACCACGTCCGATACCGGTTAGCCCTTCTTGGCCTAGATAACCTGAGTCGTGCCGCTGGTACCGCCGTTACTTTCAAGAAACAATTGGAGCGAATTCGCTACCGGCACCGAAATGCGCCAGCATAGTGGAGAACAAGGTTCCAGCCGAGCTGGTCATGCCCGTATGAAAAAATGAAAATTTCCGCGCAGCAACACAAGACCCCCTATATATTCGAATTGGTATTAGCCGTATTGCTGGCGAGGAAATAATACATTATTTCCGACATACAAAGTACGAAGTCACCTCGTCTCAATCCGTATAAGACTGGTTTTGACTTATTTTTCGTGCCAGGTCTATTGCCCGTGCTGCAGCAGGCGACAGCGTGCGGCGTTTGAGCCAAATTGCATGCACGTCGGCGTACATGGTCGACGCACCCTCATGGAATAGATTATGCAGCCGAAACTCGCTACGGCTGGCGATTTTTTCCGGAAGAATCCCCAGCACGTCGGTATTGGCGACCAACTGGGCCAAGGCCTGGATGTCGTCACACTCCACCGTCAACGGCAAGCTCTTGTGCGATGCGAAGCCAAGCGCCAAAGCCACGCGGCCCAGCAACTCGGGGCTGATTGAAATTCGCGCAATACCGTAATCTCTCAACGCCTCGGCGCTAACGCTGCCCTTGCGCGCCAGAGGATGACCTGCCCGGCAGTAAAGACCGCTCATCTGCCGGCCCACGGCCACGCTTGCGTGGCGCTCGCTTTTTCCGATGAGACGGGGATCGCCCAGGCAAAAATCGATTTCCTGCGCCTCCAATTGTTCGATCAAAATGGGGAGATTCCCGAAACGCACGCGACAAACCAACCTTGGACTTTGCAGCTGAAGCTGCTGCAGCAATTCCGGCAAGATGGTGGCGGCGGGAATCGGCGCCGCCCCCAACGTGATTTCACCGCCATCCCCGCTCTTCAACAATTCAATGTCGCGATCAAGGCAGCGGCTCTCGAATACCAGCGCCTTGGCACGCTGCAGCACTGTCTCGCCCACCTGGGTCAACGCCACGCCTTGCGGTCCGCGGTCGAACAAGCGCAGACCCAACTGATCTTCAAGGGCTTGAATGCTGCGGCTGAATGCTGCCTGGCTAAGGTGCATGCGCGCCGCTGCTGCGACAAAACGGCGCTCTTCAGCGAGGGCGATGAAGTGGGTCAATCTCTTGATATCCATGGCTGCTTGACTCCCTTTATGCGCAATACGCAATATATACCATCAAATTATGCATTGGACACATTGCGCCTGAGTGGTGAAAATGCGTCGATTGGGGCACGACTTCGACGTGCTTAACAACCAGGAGCGAGCAATGTTCGATCGGCATTTCCAACGCATATGTCTGCTGAGCTGCCTCCTGCTCGCTTTAGCGCCGCTATCTTCGGGGGCGCAGGCGACGACCGACGCCACGCTGGCGGGGCACTCGCGGCCGAATATTGTTTTCATATTGATCGACGATGCCGGTTTTAGCGATTTCGGCTCTTACGGCAGCGAAATCGCTACGCCCAACATCGACGACATTGCGGCCTCCGGCGTGCGCCTGACCAATTTCCATACGGCCTCGACTTGCGAAGCGTCGCGCGCAATGCTGCAGACCGGCATCGACAATCACCTTGCCGGGGCCGGCACGCTGAAAGTCGTGATCGCCGACAATCAACGCGGCAAGCCCGGCTACGAAGGATATTTGAGCGACAAGACGTACAGTCTCGGGCGCTTGCTGCACGACGGCGGCTACGCGACCTATTATGCAGGCAAGTGGGATCTGGGCGACGGTCTCGCGCGTTCGCCCGGCGCAAAGGGGTGGGATCGCTACATTTCTTTGGAACAAACCGGCGCCGACAACTTTGAAGATCGCAAGATGTATGCCCCCTTCAACGAAGAGGCGGTGCGCTGGGAGGATGGACATCGCGCCCAATTGCCTCCCGATTTCTTCTCGACCCGGCATTACGTCGACAAAATGATTCAATATATCGGCGAAGGAGCGCGCGACAACAAACCTTTCTTTGCCATGATCGCGTTGCAGGCCGTGCATTCGCCGCTGCAAGCCCCCAACCCCGATATCGACAAATACCTGCACCGCTATGACGCAGGCTGGGACAAGATTCGTGACGAACGCTATCAACGGCAAGTCCAATTGGGATTGATGCCGTCCGGCCTTGTGCTGCCGAAATCGGTGATTACCAGGAACTGGGATAGCCTGACTGCGGACTTGCAAAAGGAATATGCCAAGAAAATGGCGGTGTTCGCGGGCATGCTGGACAATGCCGATCAAAACATCGGCCGCTTCCGCGCGTATCTGAAGCAGTCCGGCCAGCTCGACAACACGGTGTTCATCGTCATGTCCGACAATGGCGCCGACCCCTACGAACTGAATAAAATCAATCTGCCGTTCCACCTCTGGTATGAGACGCATTTCTCGCTCGACTACGAAACCTTTGGCCAGAAAGGCAGCTACGTGCATTACGGCAGCGATTGGGCCCAGGTTTCCAACACGCCGTTCGCGATGTTCAAAGGCACGTCTGGCGAGGGCGGAATGCGGGTGCCATTCCTCATCAGCTACCACGGCAAGATCCAGCCCGGCGGGATCAGCAACCAGTTTGCGTACGCCACCGACTTTCTGCCGACCGTGCTCGACATTGCCGGCATCGCCTTGCCGGGCAATGAAGACAACGCGCAGCGTCCCTACCGTCCAAGCGGGTCGAGCCTGCTGCCCTACCTCGAAGGCAAAAGCCCGTATGTCCACGCGGCCACTGAAGCGATTGGTTTTGAAAGCACCGGCAGCGAGGCTATCTTCAAGGGCGACTACAAGTTGCTGCGCAACCAGGCGCCATTAGGCGACGCCAAGCCGACGCTGATTCGCTTGAGCGAGGATCCGACCGAATCGCATGATCTCTCCGCCAGCCAACCAGAAATTTTCAACGACATGCGACGCGAGATGGAGAAATACGTCGCACAAAATGGTGTCATTCGGCCACCGGCGAACTATGATGGCATACGGCAGTTGTTGATCAACAACTGGCCCGTCCTGCTCCGCCAAATGGCAGGCGTGTTGATCGCAGCAAGCGGCGTCTTGCTGATTATTTTGGCGGCGGCATTTTTTGGAGCGCGCGCGGCATGGCGCAGATGGCGCGCGCCTGCCGGATAACTTGATGTCTTGATCGGGGCCAGGATGAGTCGATTTGCGCTCGCCCTCGCGTGGGCTGTGGCCGCTATTGCCGCAATGGCATTCGCGCTGGCGCTCTGGAATCACCCAGCGAACCGGGGAAAGCCGGCGCCGGCGTCGTTGGCAAAAAGTGCTCACTTTGTCGGCAGCCAAGCCTGCGCCACTTGCCATCTCTCCCAATATCAGGCTTGGCAAACTTCCCACCATGCATCGGCCATGCAAGCAGCGGATGCCAAGTCGGTGCTTGCGCCCTTTGCAGGAGAATCGTTTTCTGCCGGCGGATCGAGCGCGACCTTCCGCCAGCGCGATGGCAAGTTCTACGTCCGCACCGACGGCGCCGACGGCAAGCTGGCGGAATTCCAGGTCACGCACACCCTCGGCATCGCGCCACTGCAGCAATACTTGATTCCGATGCCGGACGGCGGCATGCAAGCGCTCGGCATCGCCTGGGATGCGCGGCCAAAAACGCAGGGTGGCCAGCACTGGTTTGATCTGCTGGCAGGGCAATCGATCAAGGCGGGTGACGAGTTCCACTGGACTGGCCGCCAGCACAACTGGAATTTCATGTGTGCCGACTGCCACACGACGCAATTCAAAAAGAATTTCGACCCGGACAAGCGCCAGTTCGACAGTCGCTGGTCGGAACTGAGTGTCGCTTGCGAGGCCTGCCATGGCTTCGCATCGAATCATATGGAATGGGCCAGCCATCGACAAGGCGGCGACAATTATCCCGATGCGCTGAAAGGATTTGCGTTCAGGTTCGATCAACGCCAGAGCGCCGGATGGGCGATCGATCCCGTCGGCGGCAACGCAAAGCGTGCGCTGCCGCCGCCGGAGCGGCGCTCGGAAAGCGAAACCTGCGCGCGCTGCCACGCGCTTCGCAGCCAGATCGGCGACGACTACATCCAGGGCGGCGAATTGCTCGACACCCACGTGCCGTCGCTATTGTCGAACGGCTTGTACTGGAGCGATGGACAAATGCGCGCCGAGGTCTATAACTACGCATCGTTCATGCAAAGCAAGATGTATCGAAAAGGCGTGACTTGCAGCGATTGCCACGATCCACATAGCCAAAAGCTCAGATTTCCCGGCAATCAAACCTGTTTGCAATGCCACGCGGCTGCCAAGTATGAGGCGAAGACCCATCATTTTCACCAGACGGGTTCGTCCGGCGCGCAGTGCGCCGCCTGCCACATGCCGACCTCCACCTATATGTCGATAGATCCGCGCCACGATCACGCCATCCGTGTGCCGCGTACCGATCTTTCATTACAGCGGGGAACGCCCAACGCGTGCAACAAGTGCCACGCGGACAAGCCAACCGAATGGGCCGCCGCGTGGGCCAAGCGCTGGTTCCCCGACTTGAACAAGCGCGCAACGCCGCTGGCCGACGCGCTGTTTGCCGCCGATTCCAACGATCCGCGCGCGCCGGAAAAACTGTTGGCATTGATATCCGATCCGCTGCAGCCGGCGATTGCACGCGCCAGCGCCATCGACAGCTTGTCGCCGATTGCAAGTTCTGCGCAACAGGATGCGCTCGCCAGCGCCAATTTGTCCGATCATGAACCGCTGGTGCGCCTCGCCACGATCAATGCGTTGGCGGATGCGTCTATGGCGCAGCGGGTGCGCTGGCTCACGCCCATGTTGAGCGACCCGGTCAAAGCGGTGCGCGTGGCAGCGGCGCGCTGCTTGGCGGCTGTCCCCATCGACGCGCTAGCGGTCAGCGACCGCAGCAGGCTTGACGCTGCGCTGAAAGAATATATCGCCATTCAGCGATTCAATGCCGATCGTCCGGAGTCGTACAATAATTTGGGCACGCTCTATGCCGATCAAGGCGACTGGCTCGGCGCGGAGGCGGCAATAAAAGAGGCAATGGCGATCGATCCCGGCTCGACGGTTTCGGCGCTCAACCTGGCCGATATTGACCAGCACCTGGGTCGGGAAGCTGACGCGCAAGCGTTGATACTGGATGTAATCAAACGCCATCCACGAGACGCTCTGGCTTACCATGCGCTTGGCCTGTCGTATCTCCGGCAAAAGCGCATGCATGACGCGCTTCCGGCTCTGCGCAAGGCAAGCGAATTCGATCCGGGCAACGCCCGCTTTTCATCTGTGTATGCACTTGCGCTCTATCGTGACGGACAAGGTGTGCAGGCGATCAGGCAACTGGAAGTCGAGCAAGAACGACACCCCAACGATCGCGATGCATTGCTGACATTGGTGGCGCTTTGCAAGGAAATGCGCGACGCGGGCTGCACCAAAAAATATGAAGCACGCGCTGCCAACTCAGAGTGAACCGAAAGCTCGGAACGACCGCGAATAGTAGCGTTATAACAATTTTTGCGCATGCATCCTATTGACGCTGCTGGGCCTCGTCTAGCATGGGTCCGGGCCGACAGTCGCTCAGCCTCACTGAAAGAGCGCGTCACGCGGCTTATCCAATCAAGATCCGCCGATTTCCGTCTTTGCATCGTTCCTGCCACCCATTCGCATCGGGATCAAGCCGTCTATTTGCTTTTGAATAGTGTCAATGCTGCTAGTCGGGCGACTGCATGGTCGACTACCGGTTTCGGGTAGCGCGTCCCGATGTTGCGGCGCTCCAGGGAAACTTGGTCCGATTGCCAAGGTGCATGGATTGCCTTGTCATCGAGATAACTCAACTCCGGGCAATAGCGGCGAATAAACGCACCTTCCTTGTCGAAGCGTTGCGATTGCGTAACCGGATTGAATATCCTGAAATATGGCTGGGCATCGCAACCGGTGGAGGCGGCCCACTGCCAGCCGCCGTTGTTGGCAGCCAAATCGTAATCGATGAGCCTTTCAGCAAAATAGCGCTCGCCCCAACGCCAGTCGACCAATAAATCCTTCACCAGAAAACTGGCCGTAATCATCCGCAGGCGATTATGCATGTACCCGGTTTGATTCAATTGCCGCATTCCGGCGTCGACTATCGGGTAGCCAGTCTGTCCTTCGCACCATGCGGCGAAGAGCGCGCGATTGTTCGGGAATGGCAGGGCGTCGTATTCAGGCTTGAACGCGTGTTCGACCACGTCCGGTCGATGCCATAGAATCTGTTGGTAGAACTCGCGCCAAATCAGCTCCGAAAGCCAGGTTTCCGCACCATCGCCGCCGATTTTCCAGGCTGTTCGCGCCAACTCGCGGATCGACACGGTGCCGAAACGTAAATGCACCGACAAGTAAGATGGTCCCTTGACAGCCGGGAAGTCGCGCGTTTCCCGATAGCGCGCGATGCGCGCACAGAAATCGTCAAACAGGATTTCACCGCCGTTCATGCCCGGCTTGAAGGCGTCGACATCGCATTCTTCAAAGCCTAATTCGGCCAAGCTCGGCAGGTCGCCACCCGTGAATTTGGCCAAATGCTGCAAATAGGGTTGCACCGGATAGGACTGCAAGTGTGCGTCATTGAGCTTGGCAAGCCAATTGCGCTTGTACGGCGTAAATACGCTATACATGCCGCCGGCTTGCGTCAGTATTTCATCTTTTTCAAAGATCACTTGATCCTTGTAGCTGTGAAATGCGATGCCTGAAGCGGCGAGTTCCCGCCCGACCGTTGCGTCACGCAAGACTGCAGCCGGTTCGTAGTCGTGGTTGACGTAGACCGCAGCCGCATTCCGTTCCCTGGCCAGCCGTGGAATTTCCTCGGTCGCTTTACCATGACGCACGATCAGGTCGGAGCCGTGCGCCATCAACCCGGTTTTGAGTTGCAACAGGCATTGCCAGATGAACGCCACGCGGCTATCCCGGCGCGGCAGTTGCGCCAATATCTCGGTATCGAAAATGAAGACGGCAGCGACTTGCGTGCATTGCTTCAACGCATGATACAGAGCCGCATGATCGAACAGACGCAAATCGCGCCGCAACCATACCAAGGCGCAGTGACTATCCAAGATGGCGACTAGGGCCGAAAGCCATGAAATGCAACTTGCAGCATATGCGTCACGCTATCCTCATTATTCATCTTGCTGGATTTTTGCAGATACTCGACCGCCGGGGCGCAGGTGCGCGCATAGCAGCTAAACAAGATCACTTCGCTCGGCAAGGCGGCATCGAGCTCGCCGGCTTTTTGTGCCGCCACCACGGGTTTTTCCAATAATTATTGCTGCTGAGTAGCAGCAATTATGTTTGATTGGTAGCAACATTAACACAGGTGTATGAATTCGCCAAAAATTCGTATTTAAACAATAAGTTAGCCAGCTCACACAATTTTCCGATTCGGCCACCCGATCGGCGGGTCAAGGATAGACCGGCGCGCCGCCAAGGGCTTTGACCAGGGTCACATAGTTGCCCAATTGGCTCAGGCGCGCATCGGCCAATGAAATTTCCGCCTGGCGACGGCTCTCTTGCGCATCCAACCATGTCTTCAGCGCGACTTTCCCGGCGCTGTAGCGGATTTGATTTCCAGACTCGACCTCGCGCGCGGCGGCTACATTGATTTCCTGCTGACGCACTTCCTCAGCCAACTGAACGCTATTGGACAAGGCGTTTTCGACTTCGCTCAAGGCCGCGTAAAGCGTTTGACGGAAATTCACCACGGCTTCGTCGAATTGCGATTGCGACACCTTGATCTTCAACTGGCTGCGATTCCAGTCAAGAAATGGCAGCGTCAAATTGGCCGTGATCGTCGATACGGGGTTGTTGAACAACTTGAGAAGATTGCCGCCACCGCCGCTTACTTCGCCAGTGAGAGACAACGCGGGATAATAGCTTGCCCGCGTCGCATCAGCCGTCGCCAGAGTCTCGCGCAAGCGTAGTTCGGCGGCGCGCAAGTCCGGCCGACGGCTCAGGATCTCGGCCGGCAATCCGGCTGGAATGGCGGGAAGCGTCGCCGTCGACAGCTGCCTGGGTTCGGCGAAGACTTTGCCCGGAGGGCCATCGAACAACACCGAGAGGGTGTTTCGGGCCTCCACCTGTTGCTGAATCAGCGCTGCGCGCGCTGCCTGTTGGCTGGCGATCGATTGCTGGGCGGCGGATACATCCAGCGCCGACACCGCGCCGGCCGCGTGCTTGGTCTCGGTAATTTCCAGCGTCTTCTTTGCGTAGGCCAAGCTGGCATCGGCCAACGCAATGCGTTGATTCAAATAGCCCAGTTTCCAATAGGTATTTGCCACGGTGCCGGTCAACGTCATCGCCGTCGCTTCCTTGTCTTGCACGGTGGCTTGCGCCTCGAATTTCGCCGCATCCGTCTGCTTCGACAATTTTCCCCACAAGTCCAACTCGTAACTGATGCTGACATCGGACGAGTAGTTGTTCGACGTTATCACGCCATTTGCGCTGGTCAAACCTGCCGTGCCATTGGAGCTCGGTACAGTTGTCATGCCGCTGGCCCCGCCGGACAAAGTCGGCCACAGACCGGCTGCGGAAATGCCGGCATTCAGTTGCGCGCGTCGCATCCGAATCGCCGACGCCGCCAGGTCGTTATTGCTGGCCAGCGCCTGCTCGACCAAGGCGTCAAGCGCCGCATCGTCGAATTGTTGCCACCACTTGCCCTGCAAGGCGAAGCTCGCTTCGGCGCCGCCTTGTTGCCACTTTTGCGGCATCGTAACGACCGGCGTCCGGTAAGCGGTTTCGACCAGGGAGCCACAGCCGGTTAGTGAAAGAGACAGCGCCAGCGCAGCAAATCCGGTTGGATATTTCATGATAGTTGTCATTCGCGCGAAAGTGCTTCCACCGGGTCCAGTCTGGCGGCATTCTTCGCGGGAAGAAAGCCGAACAGCACGCCGATCAACGAAGAACAGGAAAATGCCATCAGAATCGACGCCACGGAAATCACCATATTGAAATCGGCGCCGACGATCTTTATGATCAGATTGATGACAAATACCAGGCCGATGCCGATCACCCCGCCGATCAGGCAAACCAGCACCGACTCGATGAGAAATTGATTCATGATATCGCGCTGGCGCGCGCCGACCGCCATGCGCACGCCGATCTCGTGGGTTCTCTCGGTGACCGACACCAGCATGATGTTCATGACGCCGATGCCGCCGACCACCAACGAAATCAGGGCAATGGACGAGATCAGCATCGTTATGCCGCTGGAGGTTTTGTCGATCGTCTGGCGAATGCTGTCGGAATTCGACACGTAGAAATCCTTGCTGCCATGACGCTGGATCAGCATCCGGGTGATCCCCTGTTCGGCTGCATCGGTCGGAACCGTATCGGCGATCCGTATCGTCACGTTGCGCAAGAATGTCTGCTTGGCAAAGCGATACATGGTTGCAGTATAGGGCACATAGACATTCAGATTCTCGTCGATCCCGAAGGCGGTTTCCTTTTTCTTGATGACGCCGACAATCTGGCAAGGCACCGTGCCCAACAGCAAAATCCTGCCGATGGGATTTTCTCCATTCGGGAAAAAAGTGGCCTTGGTATTGCTGTCGATTACCACTTCCTGCGCGATGCGTTTGACAGCCATTTTGTCGAAAGACTTGCCCTCTCCAATGTCCATCCCCTTGACCCGGAAGTATTCCTCGCCAACGCCATTGACCGAGACATTGGAAGTCTGGGTCCCCAGACTTGCGACCACGCTGATACCGATGGTCGGTGTAATGCTGTCGACGTAGGGTAGCTCGCCCAACGCATCGACGTCGGCGATTTTCATCGTTTGCACGCGCGCTGCACGCGTATCGCCGAAGCTCGCTCCGGGATAAATATTGATGGTGTTGGTGCCAATGGATCGGATGTCGTCGAGAATTTTTGCCTTGGTGCCGGCGCCAAGCGCGATCACCGAGACCACCGAGGCGATGCCGATGATGATGCCGAGCATAGTCAGGAAGGTGCGCAAGCCATGCGCACGCATGGCCAGGATCGCCATCTTGAACGCCTCGAGAAATCTGCCCCACTCGGCGCGCCATCGACTATCAAGCGGCGTTTCCGGCCGTTTCAAAACGGCACTTTCCTTCGCCGTTTCCTTGCGCCGGTCGCCAACGATCTCGCCATCGCTGATTTCGATTATCCGGTCGGCGTGCTGAGCGACTTGCATGTCGTGGGTGACGATAATGATCGTGTGGCCTTCTTCATGCAGCTCATGAAGAACCTTCATCATTTCCTGCCCGCTGCGCTGATCCAGCGCGCCGGTCGGTTCGTCGGCGAGCAACACGTCGCCGCCGTTCATCAGCGCCCGCGCAATGCTGACGCGCTGCTGCTGACCGCCCGACAATTGATTGGGGCGATGATCGGAGCGCGGCCCCAGGCCCATGCGCTGCAGCAATTCAAGCGCGCGTTCGCGGCGCCGCTTCTTGTCCGCCCCCGAATAGACCGAGGGAAGCTCCACATTGCCGGTCGCGCTCAAATTTGCCAGCAGATGGTAGCGCTGGAAAATAAAGCCGAAATATTCGCGCCGCAAGCGCGCCAGATCGTCGGGGCGCAATTCAGAAACGGACTCGCCGCGCACACGATAGCTGCCTCGCGTGGGACGATCCAGGCAACCCAGGATATTCATCAGGGTGGACTTGCCGGAACCGGATGCGCCGACAATGGCAACCATCTCTCCCGCCTGAATTTCGAGGTTGATTCCCTTCAGCGCAGCGATGGTTTCGTCGCCAGATGGATATTCCCGCCAGACGTTCTCAAGCTTCAGTAAAGGCTCAGTCATGCTAAGATCCGGGAGGCCCGCCGCCCATCGGCATGCCGCCGCCCACCATGCCGCCGGAACCTTTTGCCGCCGGCGTGGCCGAAGCTTCGGCGATCACCACGTTTTCGCCCTCCCGCACGCCATCGAGCACCTGCGCGACCGCATTATTGTTCAGGCCGATCTTCACGGCGCGCTCTTCCACACGACCGTCCGCGCTGGCGACGCGCACTTTATAGCGTCCCGATGCGTCCTTTTGCCCCAAAGCCGCAGAGGGAATCGTCAACACATTCTTGAGTTCGTCGAGAATGATGGTTGCCGTGGCCGTCATGCCGATGCGCAGACGTCCATCCGGGTTCGGCACATCGAACCAGCCGTAGTAATACACGGCACTGCTGGAGGAAGTAGTGGTCGTGGTCGTCGTGGCGTCGCTGCTGACGGTATCGGCGGACTCGACTTCACGCAGCGTGGCTTGGTATTTCTTGTCGGCATCGCCCAAAATCGTAAAATAGAGGTGCTGGCCGCGCTTGACATTGATCACGTCCGCCTCGGAGATCTGCGCCTTGACGGTGACGGTGCTCAAATCTGCCAATCTGATAATAATCGGAGCCGATTGATTGGCATTCACTGTCGCCCCTTGTTGCGTGACGATGGCGACGACCTTGCCGTCCATCGGTGCGACGATCTTGGTGTATCCCAAATTGACGCGCGCCGTGTCGACCGAGATCTTGCCCTGCTCGAGCTGGGCCTCCACTGCGCCGATCTGCGCATTGGTTGTGGCCAGATTCGCTTCCGCCGTGTCATAGTCCGTCTTGGCGGCAGCATCCTTGGCGAACATGGTCTTCTGGCGTTCGAATTCCAGGCCCGCCTGCCGCGCCGAAGCTTTCGCTGACAACAACTGCGCTTGCAGATATTTTACGTTGGCTTCGGCATTTTGCAGCGCGTATTGCTGTGTCAGCGAGTCGATTTCGGCAATCAATTCACCTTTATGGACAATCTGATTGAGAACGACTTTGAGCGACTTTAACTGGCCAGAAACCTGCGCGCCGACATTCACCTGATTGACCGCATAGATGGTGCCGCTGGCAACCACATCCTTTTCGATGTTGCCGTTGACCGCCTTGGCGGTCGCCAGCGCGCCAGTCGCACGAGCGCCATTGGTGTGGGAAGACCAAAGGAAGCCGGCGAGACCGATGGCAATGATAGAAACCACAACCCCTGCAATAACGAGGGAGCGGCGCGACTTGAAATTTATCATCGGCTAGCTCTCCGCGATTGCCGGCGCCGCCAACCTGAAACTTCACAAGAATTCTGCAAGCGATAATCGAAATGCCTGCCTGTGGTTTTTTCCGCCAAGATTCAAAGCTCATGCGATGTTGAATAAGGCTCGCAGTATCGCATACGAAAAAGCGGTTGAATCGGGATTTACGCGAATTTACCTTTGTTTCCGCCGAGCAATAAATTGCGCAGACGAAGTCAGCCCTGCGATGAGATTTGCGGCGCCGATTTCGCCGTGCGACGCCGAGAGCCCAATCCTGGGGTTTCCACAATCGCCGAAACATTCAAGTGTTTCGGCTTGGCGGAAAAACCGTCGATCGCAATTGGATCCTTGGCCGCAAATATGGGCCGGGATTTCTTTGCGGATAGAGCCTGAACAGCCGGACTGGTTGTGCAATCGCCCTCCACCATTTCCAGCATTGCCTTGCGCGCTTGAACCGCCAACTCGTACGCTTGTTCGGCGCCGCCGCACTGTTTGATGCTAAACGAGCGTCGGTGCAACTTGCCTTGCACCATGATGGTTGCTCCCCAGGCGACCAATTGGCCGCGCACGCGTTTCATATACACACCGGCAACCCCGCTCGTATTGCGACTGCAAAGCATTTCATGCCGTTCACGGCGCGGCATCGCCTCGACGTTGGAAAATATTTCATTGCGGTATTTGGTCGCCGCCGCGAAAGCTGCTTCGCTGCTGCCATATGCGCCATCGCCGAATTGCTTGCGATACGTCTCGCCTTGGCGAACCAGGGCGGCAACCCAATAGCCGCCATTCCCGTCGGCATCCGCTTCCCGCCTCGACATGCCGTACATCGATTCCTCGTTGAACTTTCTTTCGCGTCCCTTTTTTCTCGGCTGCTCGCCAAAGCGTCGACGGATGGAATTTGCAAGCAGCCGCACTTCCTGTTCCGAAGGAAGCGAAGACAATTGGTCGAATCCGCACTTCGCGAGCCATTCCGCACGGACGCTTTCAGCCAACCGCTTGGCTTCATCTTCGCCGTAATGGGAAATGGAAAAGCATTTTCTAAGCTTGTTGCCATCGACACTCAATATCGCAGTCCAGACGGGGCTCCGGCCAGCGATCCTGGTCACCGATCCCGGCAATCCGTCGCGCCCGATGCGACACAATTTGCGGGGAGCGGGCAAGCGCTTGAGCAAGGCGTCAAGAAACTCCTGGGCGGCGGATCGGGCAATATCCGGGCTTGGGTAATTGCCGTCGGCAAAACGTGCATTGTAAGTCTGCCCGGAACGGGTCACCTTGACGCGCCAGCTCCCGCCTTGCCCCTTGACAGAGGGAAGTATCCGCCGCAGTTCCGATGAAGTCTTCATGCAATCCATAACCGATATCTCGCCGATTGATTCAGAAGCACGACGATCAATGATGAAACAGAAAGAAAGTTTGCTCGACTCAACCTGCCACGGATTTTGAAACAAAATCCACAGGCGTCAGTAAATCGATGCAAATCCACTTAGAGGCAGACGCGACAACGCATGCTCAGAAACGCCGATGACAACAGAAAGCAGATAGCGCTGAAAAATAGAATTTCAGCACTACAGACCTACCCTTCTGCGCCGGGGAATTTCCTAGCCTCTCTTGCAGTAGGACTATGCAGAAGTATGGGTTAACAAGACATGGTCGACAAATTAAATATATTTAATATATCGAGGCGGCGCATTCATCAAATGTCGCCTGCATGAATAAGATGGAATGAGCGAATGAAGCAATCGACGCAACGACGTCAATAGTCGAAAAAAAGCCCACCTCGAAAGGTGGGCCGACGTTTCTACTGATAGACCGGCCTAATGCCAGTCCGGTTTCGATCAGAACTTGGTGCGAATGCCAACGGCTGCAATGTAGTTAGACGTATTGTAGGTAGCGGAAGGATACTGATCGCCCTTGTACTGCGAATACATCACGCCGCCATAGACGTCTGTACGCTTGCTGAAGTGGTAATCAAGCAAAGCGGAATAGCTGTAAATATTGCCATTCAGCTGCTTGTTGTCGTCGGAAGCCTTTGGATTCTGGTCGTAGAATCCGAGCGCAAGGTTCAGCGAGCGCGAGAAGTTATAGTCGCCACCGATAAACCACACATCGGTGGTCTGGTCGGCTGCGCTGAAATTTGCGCTGGCGGCAGCCGCATTGCCGATCGAGTAACCGAATATGCTGGTCACGCCGAGCGAAACCAACGAGTTAGACGGTGCTTTGAGCGTGTAAGTTTCGTAACCACCGCGGATGGTTGCTTCGCCAAAGCTGTATTTTGCTGCGATGAAAAAGGCTGTCGTGTCGTAATTGGTAACATTGACATCGCCGGCGACACTGCTGGTGCTGGTCTTCAATGCGTCGGTGAATACTTCATAGGCGCCCTGGATGCCAAAGCTGCCATCTTCATAGCCAGCATTCAAAGCATAGCCGCCTTCTGCGGCATTGTTTCCGGCAACGCCGCCGAACTTGTAGAGAGCGCCGAAATTGAAAGCGCCGATCTTGTTCTGGTACTTGATGCTGTTGTCGACGCGGGTGTCTTCGGAAACGCCGCCGCCGCCGCCGATCGTGCCGGAAAAGCCCAGCGGCGAAAACAACTGTGCATTCTGGACCGGATCGTAGTTGACGCAAATGTCAAAAATCGGAGCGTAGTTGCGGCCGAACGCAATCGAACCCAGCTTCGAGTCGGACAATCCGACGAAAGCCTGACGATTGAACAGTTGTCCATCCAGCGAGGTGTTTGCGGACGCAGTCGAGGCTGTCGGCGAATTCGACGCCAGCGCCCCGGCGCCGTTGTTCAACTGGCCCGACGTTGCATCGAAACCGGATTCCAGCGTGAAGAATGCCTTCATGCCGCCACCGAGGTCTTCGGTGCCGCGCAGACCCCAGCGCGAATCCGAGATGCCGCCGTTGAACATGCCTTTGACCGAATTGGGAGTGCTAGCGCTCTTGGTCGGCGAAACCGGGTTGACCGTTGCCGGGAACGAAGAATTTGTGCTGAGAGAATATTCTTCCGTGCCGACTGCGACGTCGAGCACACCGTACAACTCGACCGAAGATTGAGCGTGCGCGCCATTGGCTGCCAGTAGAATGCCGAGGCCGATTAGTTTCTTATTCAATTGATACTCCTTGAGGTTGTTGAAAATTATTTCCCATTGATCGCAAGCAGGTTCATGGCTCGCGCACCAAACTGCGCTTTTATGGGCAACTACATTTGCTTTTCCTGCAAATCGCTTCCTTGCTGGCAATCCTCTATGCAAGACGAATAATCAACTCCCTGCTTCTATCGAATTGACATGGTTGCCGATCAAAGGAGGTGAAGTGTAATGTCCAAATATTTCATTAATGTTACTGGGCCAGTATCGATTCGTCGTAACCGCTTGATGCGCCCAGGCAATTGCGTTTTGCTTTGTCTGCGCGCGTCGACGAAAATCTTCCCGTTCTCACTCTGCAGCGCTTCGATGCCGAATGGTATGCGAAACGCGCTGCGGTGCGGAAATACTGAAACATTAAATATATTTAATGTTTAACGCGCACAACAGCATGCCCTACCGGTCCTCTTGCTTTGTTACAGTAGCGACTTGCTGGTAGGCGCACGACAGCGATAAGACTATCTTGATCTATCGGGTAACCGGCGATGACGTACATGCCCGTAAGACTTAGGGAGACCAACAACAAACCCTGTCGCGCATCGGATGTCGACATTGATGGCAATAGGAGAATTGCGTCATCTCGTTGTCGGCATTTTAATTAAAATATTTGAGGATCGTTTCATGAAAAAGACACTACTCGCTTTGGCGGTATTGGGTACTTTGGCGGGCACTGCTTCTGCACAAACGTCGGTCACCGTATACGGGTCGATTGACCTGTCGATCAACTACACAACCCATCAGGATGCAAACGGCGACCACGTTTTCTCGATGGGTGATACTGCCGCACTCGGCGATCAAGGCCAGGGTGCAATCGGCGGTTCGCGCCTGGGTTTCAAAGGTGAAGAAGACCTGGGTGGCGGCAACAAGGCGTTGTTCTTGATGGAAGCCGGTTTCACAGGCAACAATGGACAGTCCGACCAACAGGGACAGCTTTTCGGCCGTCAGGAATATGTCGGTTTGTCCAGCGCCGATCTGGGGAAATTGACCTTGGGCCGTCAATATGGCGTGGCAACCGACTTCGCGTTCGACTTCGACCCGATGGGCGTGGGCAATACCCTGGCCAACGAATGGGAAATTTTCCTGTATGGCGTTCGCTTCGACAACACGCTCATGTACAACAAGTCTTTCGGGCCTGTCACCTTGAACGTGCAATATAGCATCGGCGGCCAAGCCGGCAACACGTCGGCAGGCAGCACCGTCGGCTTCAACGTCAAGTACAACCAGGGTGCACTGGGCCTGGGCGGCGTCTATCAGCAAATGACCGATGGCAACAGCAATAAGAGCAGCACCGGCGAAGTCGGCATTACTTATAATTATGGCCCAGGCATGCTGTACGGCGACTACGTCAACGTGAAAACGGATGCAGGCTTTGGTAAAGCTGCCAGTTTGAGCGGCTTGCCGCTGGCGAATACCAGCATGTTCGTCAATACCGTTGGCGAGCCTTCGCGCAAGGATTCCGTCTGGGTTGTCGGAGCCAACTACAACTTCACGCCGGTCACTACCTTGACAGTGGGTTACATGCATGACGCCATCAGCCAGGATGTCGTCGGCGATGGAACAATGGCGTCTGTGTACGGCTTGCTTGAATACCACCTGTCCAAGCGCTCGGAAGTGTATTTGTCGTTGACCGACGCAAAGGTCACAGGACAAGCTGAGACAACCGGATTTAACGGTGTTGGCGCGGGACAAACCAATAGCATGCAATTTGCCGTCGGCACACGCGTCAAGTTCTAAGTGCGGTTCAAGTGATTTGATGATCTGCGGCAAATTTACTATAGTGTAAATTTGCCGAAATGAAAACGGGACGCGGAGAAATCTGCGTCCCGTTTTCATTTCGGAAGCTTCAAAGTCCGCGCACCATTTCGCGCCTCTTCTGGCCGGACTTCATGTAATGGAGGTCATTCCTCAAGCGCCGCCATCCTCGATGATGTTGCGGGCGACGTACGCCTTGACCGCGTGGTCCAACACGCCGCTTGGGGCAACGACGCTCAGATCGATCTCAGAGACATTGCTAGGCCCGTTGAAATCCCAGGCAAATGCCTTGTCGCCGACCACGAATTTCACGATTTCGCCTCGGGTCACATTGACGTAACCGGTGTTCTGTCCAATTACGATAGTCCGAACCGCTGCCGACGGCGCGGCGGGGTCTCCCAACAGAGTTGAATGGTTTTCGTCCGCGAACGAAGAAAGGCTGGCCGAAGTCAGAATCAATGCGGCAGATGCGGCTACTAGAAATTTCAGTTTCATTTTTCTCTCCAATTTGTGAACAGCAGGTGCAGCTTCAGTGCCGCACACAGTGACACTATGCGGGAGTGCGTGTTAAGCAGGCATTGCCGAGGCATTAATTCCAATTAACCGTTTCGGCAGCGACTTTCTCAATTGGATCGCGTCTGTTCGGCAAGCTGCCGAGACATGTACAAGGTGGCGTTCAGGCCAGGATTGACGTCGGTAAATACCACCTCTCCACCATGCAGCTTGGCCACCGCAGCGACCAGACTCAAGCCCAGGCCGACTCCGGGTGTTCCGCGACTGGCGTCGCCGCGATAAAAGCGTTCGGTCACCTTGGATTTTTCCGCGTCCGGTATGCCGGGTCCGTCGTCGGCGACAGCCACTGCAATAGCGCGGTCGGGGCGCTGCGCCGCGTCAACCCGCACGCTGATTTTCCGCTTTGCGTATTTCAGCGAATTATCGATCAGGTTGCCAATCGCCTGCGCCAACAACAAGGGATCGCCCGCCGCCCTGCCCCTGTATGTTGCGGCGAAGGTCAGCGAAATTCCCTTCAATTCGGCCAGCGGCTGGTAAAAATCGACCGCATCGCTGACCACCTTGGCAATGTCGACTTCGATGAATCCGGACCGGCGCGCGCCGTTATCGATTTCCGCCAGACGCAGCAACGCATTGAAGATGGCGATGACGCGATCGACATCGTTGACCGCCGTCTCGACCTCGACGAAAGTTTCTCCCGCTGGAGGGCGGGTCAGCACCAACTCTTCGAGGCGGGAGCGCAGCTCGGTCAACGGCGTGCGCAAATCGTGCGCAATCGCATTCGATACGTTGCGGATCGCATGAATCAAATGCTCGATCTGATCGAGCATACGATTGACTGTCTGCGCCAACATCTCGAATTCGTTCGCTTTTCCCCGGCTCGGCAGGCGGCGCGACAGATCGCCGCCGATGATTGCCGTCGCCGTTTGGCTGATGTCATGCACCTCCGCCAAAAGGGCGCGCCGGATCAACAGGCCACCGACCGCGCCAAACACCAGAACCGTGGCGGCGGCCCCGACCAGGCCGACCCAGAACAGCATTTCGACGGTTTTGAATTTCGAGGTATTGCGCCCCACCAAGAGATTGTAGCCGCCCGGCAGCGACATGCGTATGAAGATGGCAGGGACGGAACGCCCGTTAAAGTCGAATGAAAGGGAATAAGTGCCAGGTGTTGCCGGTATGTTGGGCGGCCACACCGCCAAATCACCTGCAATTGGGGCCAGCTTTGGCCCCGCGAGCAATATGAACTTTTCGTCGCCCGCCGCCTGCGCTTCGACCAGCGTATCGATCACTGCCTTGAGCGAGTCGGCGCCGTGACGCTGCAGAACGTTACTAAGTCTTTGCGCGTCGTCCCGAAGACGCTCGGTGCTTCGTTCCTCCACAATTTCGTGCCAGGCGTATTGAATCGGCAACGCAAATAACAGAAGCACCACCAAGCTGATGGCGATGTAGCTTAGCGCCACCGTAAGGGCGGAGAACCGCAACGATCTAAGCATCCGCAGTTAACATGTACCCCGCGTTGCGGATGGTTCGCAGCATCTGCTTGGCCGGACTGGCCTCGATCTTCTGGCGCAACTTGCTGATGTGGACATCGACCACATTGGTTTGCGGATCGAAATGATAGTCCCATACATTTTCAAGCAGCATGGTCCTGGTAACGACTTGATTGGCGTGGCGCGCCAGGTATTCCAGCAGCTTGAACTCGCGCGGCTGCAGGGTCACGCTTTTTCCGGCACGCGTGACTTTGCGGGAAAGCAGGTCAAGATTCAAGTCGCCCACACTCAACGAGCTTTCCGTGTTCGGCTCTTGCGCGCGCCGCAGAATCGCATCGAGTCGCGCCAGCAGCTCGCCAAACGCAAACGGCTTGACCAGATAATCGTCGCCGCCGCTTTGCAGTCCTTGAATCCTGTCGTCCACTTCCGAAAGAGCGCTCAGAATCAGGATCGGTGTTTTGTTGCCGTCTTTGCGCAACGCCACAATGATCCCCAAGCCGTCGATGCCACCGGGCAGCATGCGATCCATGATGATCGCATCGTAGGGTTCGCTGACTGCCAAAAACATGCCGTCGCGCCCGTTGTCTGCGTGGTCGATCGTGTGGCCCGCCTCGGCCAACCCTTTCTTTAGAAAGTTGGAAACACGTTCGTTGTCTTCGACGATCAAAATTTTCATACGCTTTTTATCCTCGGCGCCTGTTATGCGACAGGTCTATTGCGCTACTCCCGTGGTTTGCACATTTTGCAGCGCATCCCTGGATGCCTGTCGAATGTGTCGCGGCAGCCGGCGTTGCTCAATGCATGTCGTCACTTTAGCAAACTTGGACGGGGCCAGAATTAAACAAAATTAATCTGCTTTGCGTCTTCTAACTATGGGAAAACCTGTCTCACGTTCATTAAATAATTTTAATTTTCCCGCGCTGCCGAATTTTTGGTTTGCCAAACGAATCGTTAAGGAATCTTAATGCTTCGGTAATGCCGCAGAAACCCGCAGTCGCGCATAGTGTGACGGTGCGCAGTTCTTCATCGACGCACTGATTGCACGAATTTTTTATCTACTGGAGCTAGTCATGAAAATGAAAATTTTGATCGCCGGCGCTGCAAGCGTCATGTTGGCCGCTGCAACGCTTCCGGCGGTTGCCGGCAACAATTTGCTGGGAGATCGGGTCGAACCGACGGCGGCAAGTCGCACTGTGGTCATCGGCGCAGATACGGCCTATGTCAATGTCACCGGCGGTGACGTCGTCAAATTCGTGGTCGGCGACAAAACCTTTGCCTGGGCATTCAATGGCCCTAGCAACATCGGGGAAATCGATTTGAACAAGATCGCACCTGCCGGCGCACTCGATCATGCGGTCAAGGTGTACGTGGCGCGCAATGTCACCACCGACGGCGGCTGATCCCTCGCCACGCCAAAGCAGCGCAATGCACTGAGTGTTGGTCGGGTGGAACCTGGAGCTAATTGATGCTTCCGGGTGACGCCGACCGCCAGCGCAACGCGCGCTCTAAATGCCGGAATTTGACGCGATATCGCCGCAGAAAACCGTGATATGCGTCCCCAGGTCGCAGTCCTGGAATTTCAACGAAAATCCGTGCAACTGCATGACGGCCGCGACAATGCTGAGGCCCAGTCCATGCCCGTCATTCTCGCGCCGGGAATTGCCCCGGTAGTAGCGCTGGAGCACCTGATCTCGCTCCTCGATATCGATGCCGCAGCCGCTATCGATCACGTCGATGCGCGGCACACCGTCGGACTGGCTGAGCCTGATGGTCACCTTCCCGCCGGTCGGCGTAAATTTTATCGCATTGTCGACCAGGTTGCTCAAGCCCTCGAAGAGCAATTCGGCGTCGGCTTGAATGCTATCTGTGGCAACGTATTGCAGCGCCAGCGTCACCGCCTTTTCTTCCGCCAGCGGCTCGAACAAATCCGCAATTTGCAGCAAGACATCGCGCGGATCGACCTTGGAAAAGCCGGCCTTGCGTTGCAGATTCTCGATTTCGGAGATGCGCAACAAGGCGCGAAAACGTCCGAGCAGGGAATCGGTTTCCGTCAACGCCTGGTCGAGCATGCGCTGCAGCGGAATATCCGGCGCCGCCTGCAATTGCGCGCGCTGCAGCAGCAAGCGCAAGCGCGTCAGCGGCGTCCTGAGATCGTGCGCCAGATTGTCGGTGACGCCCTTTACCTCGGTGAGCAAGCGTTCGATTTCGTCGAGCATCAAATTCACGATAATGGCCAGCATATCGAGTTCGTCGTGACGCTCGGATGCCGGGATGCGCAGGCTGAGTTCGCCGCGCACGATGCGGCGGCTGGTCTCGCGTATCGCATTGATTCTGCGCAGCGGACGGATGCTGAGTGCAAATCCTGTCGCCCATCCAAGCAGGAGGATGACCGCGCCGCTGACCACCAGGGTTCTCAAGACAATCGCCTTGATTTCCAGCAGTTCGGTGAAATCGCGCCCGACCACCAGCAATTCGCCGTTTGACAGCCGGCGCGCCGCGATCCGCGCCACGCCGGCGTATTTGGGCGGCACCGGTCGGGTTTCCCGGTATTGCATGAACTCTGGATACGAATGGAGATGAACTTCGCCGTCGATCGGCAAGGTCTGCGGCAAGGACTTCATGTTGCCGGCGATCACGGTTCCATCCGCCGCAAACAACCCGATGATATTGGTTTTCCGCAAGTCGTAGGCGAGCGCATCGTTGACCTCTTCCAAAGTCTTCGCCGAGTCGCCATCGCGGAAATTGCTCGACATCGTCATGATGCTGCTGTCGACATGATGCTCGAGATAGACCGATATCTGCCAATAGATCGACCCGAGCAGCGCCACGTTGCCGAGGGCAAACAGGATGCCGAAGAAGACCGCCAGGCGGAACGTGGAGGTTCTCCAGTGATCGCGCAGCAGAGAACTCAAGGGCGCGCACCGAAAATGTAACCTGATCCGCGCTTGGTATGGATCAGCGGCGCGAGCCCGGGCAGGTCGATTTTTTTGCGCAGGCGCGCCATGTGCACTTCAATCAGATTGGTGTACGGGTCGAAGTGATAATTCCATACCGCTTCGAATATCATGGTCTTGGTCAGAATTTGTCCGGCATTTCGCATCATGTATTCCAGCAAGCGCAATTCCGTGGCTTTCAGTTCCAATTCTATGCCATTGCGATGCACGCTGCGCTCGATCAAATCGATTTCCAGGTCGTCAATCCGCAACTTCAATGCCAGTTCCGGCGATTTCCGGCGCCGCAACAATACTTCCAGCCGCGCCGACATCTCGTCGCTGGCGAACGGTTTGGTCAGGTAGTCGTCGCCACCGGCACGCAGGCCGCGCACCCGTTCGTCGACATCGCTCAAGGCGCTGATCATCAGCACCGGCGTTTCGACCCCGGCAGCGCGCAAACGCTTGACGATGCTCAAGCCATCCAGTCCGGGCAGCAAGCGATCCAGGGTGATCGCGTCATAGGCGCCATTGGAGGCCCTATCGAGGCCGAGATGCCCGTCCGCGACCACATCCACACGAAATCCCCGCCCTGCCAATTCGGTCCTGATTTCTTCTGCGGTGGCTTGATCGTCCTCAATGGTGAGTATCCTGGGGCCCAGCGCTGTTGTCATGTTACTCATGGAGAATGCTGTTATGATTATTTTTCGCGATACTTTTATTGTTTCGATACGATGGCATTATTAACAAGTTGTGTCTCCGACCATCCTCCGCCTAGCGCGTGTATCAAGTCCACACTGGTTCGCAATTGTCGGGTATGCAATTCCAGCGCACTACGCTCGGCTGCAAGCGCCGCCGCCTGCGCAGTTGCCACTTCAAGGTAGTTGACGGCCCCTTCGCGATAACGGTTGATTGCCAAATCCAGCGTTTGGGTCGCCGATTCGACAGCGGCGACCTGCTCAAGTTCACCCTCTCTATCATATTTCAAATGCGCAAGATCGTCTTCCACTTGCTGGAAAGCTGCCAATACGACAGCCCGATAGTCGGCGCCCGCTTGCTCCAATCTGGCCCGCGCCTGGGCAAGCTTGGCGTCGCGCAAGCCCGCATCGAAGAGATTGAAGATGACCCCTGGCCCCAATGTCCAAAAGCTGTTTGGCGCGGTCAACAAGCCGCCACCACCGGTATTTTGGTAGCCGAATGCGGCGCCCAGCGTGAAATCGGGAAAATAGGCGGCGCGCGCCACGCCGATCTGCGCATTCGCTGCCGCCGTGCGGCGTTCGGCCGCTGCAACATCGGGACGGCGTTGCAGCAGCGCCGACGGAATGCCGAGCGAAACGACAGGAACCGCAAGATCGCTACGCGCGACCGGCAGGGAAAAATTCATCGCCGGTTCGCCGATCAGGCTGGCGATCGCATGCTCATAGAGCGCTCTCTGCGACGCGATATCGGCGGCATCCGCGCGCGCCGAGCGCAGTTGCGTCTCGGCCCGCGCGACATCCAGGCCGGAGGCGATGCCGCCGGCATGCCGCCGTTGCGTCAGTTCCAGCGCCAGTCTATAGGCATCGACCGTATCGCGCAGCAATTTGGCTTGTGCATCGATTCCGCGCAAATCGACGTAATTCTCTGCCAACTGCGCCTGCAGCGCGAGGCGCACGCTTTCGACATCGGCTGCGCTGGCTTGCGACTCAGCCAAACCCGCCGCCACCTGATTGCGCACCCGCCCCCACACATCCAGATCGTAGCTGGCGCCGACGCCGACCGTGTTGGCGGCATACACGTTCGGCTGGTTCGAGCCGCGCAAGGGCCGGTCGTCGGATTGCCGATTCTGGGTAAGCGAGGCGCCGGCGTCCACCGAGGGGAACAAGCCGGAACGCAGCTGGGCGGTATAGGCGTTCGCCTGATCGTAGCGCGCCAACGCCGAAGCGAGATTCGGATTTGCCGTTTCGATCTTCGCCTCCAGCGCATCCAGCGCCGGGTCGCCATACATGTGCCACCAGGCGCCGCGCGGCAGTTGGTCAGCCGGCTGTGCCTGCCGCCACGGACTATCCTTCCACGCATCCGTGGCGACCTTGACCACCGGCGCTTGATACACCGGCGCCAGCGAACAGCCTGCCAGCAAAAGAAATGCGGTCGACGCAACGGCGCGCTTTGCCCTCGCAAGGTTCATGGCTTTGCCGCAAATCATGATTTGATTGGCGCAGCGGCGCCCGCTGCCGACTGTGCGACCCGCACCAGATCGCCGCTCTCCAGGTAATCGGGCGGATTATTGATGACGTGGTCGGCAGTCGTCAAGCCGGATGCAATTTCTACCGTGGCCCCCAAGTCGCGGCTGATTTTTATCGCGCGATAGGCAACCCGATTTTCCGCAGTCAGCGTGGCCACGCTCAGCCCTTCCTTGCGAAACGTCAGGGCGCTGGCCGGTATCAAGACCGCGTGGCCGTCCGGCGGCAAGTCGAAACGGACGTTCCCATATTCTCCCGGCAGCAGCTTGCCGCCGGCATTGTCGACTTCGAGTTCAACCAACACGGTGCCGGAATTCTCGCTGACTGCGCGCGAATTATTGGACAAGGTCGCGCTGAAGGTCTGGCCGGGGTGCTCGGGCACCTCCAGCTGCGCCTTCATGCCGACCTGCACGCGATTGGCATAACTTTGCGGAACGCTCACATATAGCCGCAGCCTGTGCACATCGCCGACGGTGAACAACTCGTGGCCGGCGTCGTGGCCGGCATTGATCAAGGCGCCGATATCGGTCTTGCGCGCGGTGACGACGCCGTCGAAGGGCGCGGTAATGCGCTTGAACGATTCCAGCGCGCGCAGACGCTCGACATCGGCGCGCGCTGCCGCCACCAAGGCTTTCTTGGCTTCGTAATCGCCGCCTTTTTCGTCCGCTTCCTGCTGCGAGACGGAGTCGCTCGCCAACAGATGTTGCCAGCGCCGGGTGGTAATTTCGGTCAGCCGCTCGTTCGCCTGTGCGGTATCGAGGTTGGCTTCCGACTGTTTCAACTGCTGATCGAGTTCCGGCGTTTCGATATCGGCCAGCAATTGCCCGGCCTTGACCGGCGCGCCGATATCGACCGACCAGTGCTTCAGGTAACCGCCTACCCTGGCATAGACGGATGCGGAATAGTATGCCTCCAGCCTGCCCGGCAGGGTCAGGCCCTCGACCTCGTTGCGATACACAGGTTGCGTCGTATTGACGCTCAGAATAGTCTGCTCCTGCGCGACCACAGCCAGCGCGTCTTTATCCTTGGCGCGGGTGGTCATGCCCCAGGCGACAACGCCAAAGGCAAGCGCCAGCAGAGCCACCGTCTTCAATTTCAGATTGGACGGCAGGCGGCGGCGCAGCGGTGTATTGATGTCATTTGCGCTCAAGCGACTTCTCCATCGGGTGACAGTGGTTGATAGTTTCTGTGGACGATACTGAATACGATGGGCACGAAGAACAAGGTAGCGACCGTTGCCGCCAGCAGTCCGCCGATCACGGCTCGCCCTAGCGGCGCATTCTGTTCGCCGCCTTCGCCCAGGCCGAGCGCCATCGGCGCCATGCCGATTATCATGGCCAGCGCCGTCATCAGGACCGGCCTGAAACGGGTGAAGCCGGCCTCCAATGCCGCCCTGACCGAGTCGCCGGTATGCAACAAGCGCTCGCGGGCGAAACTGACCACCAGAATGCTGTTGGCGGTGGCGACTCCCATGCACATGATGGCCCCGGTCAGCGCCGGCACCGATAAGCTCGTGTGCGTGGCGAACAAGATCCAGACGATGCCGGCCAGCGCCGCCGGCAATGCGGTAATAATCACGAACGGGTCGCTCCACGATTGAAAGTTGACGACGACTAACAGGTAGATCAACACCACCGCCGCCAGCAATCCGAACAACAATCCGCCAAACGCGGTGTTCATGGTCTGCACCTGGCCGCGCAAGCTGATGGTCGCTCCTTTGGGCCTGTCCTTTTCATTGGCTTGCAGAATCTTCTCGATATCGGTCGCCACCGCGCCAAGGTCGCGATGTTGCGGCGTGGCGAAGATGTCGATCACCGATTGCACCGCGTAATGCGACACGACGGCGGGTGTATTGGCGCGCGTGATCGTCGCCAGCCCGCCCAATATCTGCGGGCTGCGCGCGGACTCGCCGGCAATCGGAATGTTCTCCAGATCGGAAAGCGACTGGTTCAGATATTCCGGCGTTTGCGCCACAATTGGATAAGACACGCCGTTGCGCTTGTTCAACCAAAACGCCGGCGCGACCTGGCCGCTGCCGGCCATCGTCACCACCAGGCTATTGGTGACGTCGCGCTCCGTGATGCCGAGCTGCACGGCGCGCGCGCGGTCGACGTTGACCAGCAACTGGGGATAATTGTCGGCTTGCTGGATGCGGGCATCGGCGACACCGGACACGCCATTGATTTCGCGCAGCAACTTATGCGCGTAGGCCATGTTGGCCGCGCTGTTCGGTCCCATCACTTGCACGTCGATTGGCGCCGGAGCGCCGAAATTGAGAATCTGGCTGATGATGTCGGCCGGCAAAAAGGAAAATGTCGTGCCGGGAAAACGCCGCACAAGAGTCGCTCGCAGTTGCGTCACGTAGTCGTCGGTGGGGCGGTGCCCCTCATTGAGCGACACCAGGATATCGCCGTCCTGCGGGCCGATGGTGCCGGTATTGTTATAGGCCTGGTTGATGCCGCTGACGGTCAAGCCAAGGTTGTCGACAATGCTGCCCAACTCCGAACCGGGTATCGCCTTGCGTATCTCTTGTTCGACCTGATCGAACAATTTTGCAGTTTCTTCGATCCGCGTGCCGACCTGTGCGCGCACATGCAATTTGATTTGCCCCGCATCGACCGCCGGGAAGAAATCCCGGCCCAGCGCCGGCACCAGGATGAACGATAGCGCCACCGCCGCCAGGAAAGCGGCGACGAAGCGGCGCCGGTTCTCGATCGCCAGAACCAGCAGCGAATAATACACTTCCCGAACACGCGCGAACCGGCGCTCGAACGCCTGCTGAAACCGCACCAACGGATTGTGCGAGTGCGATGGCGAATGGTGCTCGATTTGCATCATCTGCAGCAATTCTCCCGAAGCATGGCCATCGATGCTGTGCGCGCGCAACAGGTAGGCGGCCATCGTCGGCACCAGGGTGCGCGACAGGAAAAACGAGGCAATCATCGCAAACATCACGGCTTCCGCCATCGGCACAAACAGATAGCGGGCAACACCGGTCAGGAAAAACATCGGGATGAAGACGATGCAGATGCACAGCAGCGACACGAATGCCGGGCCGACAATCTGTTTCGACCCATCCATGATCGCGGTGCGCACTTCCTTGCCCTTCTCGAGATGCCAATTGATGTTTTCGATGGTCACCGTGGCGTCGTCGACCAGGATGCCCACCGCCAACGCCAAACCGCCCAGGGTCATGATATTGAGGGTTTCGCCGACTGCATACAATCCCGCGATGGAGGACAAGATGGCAAGCGGAATCGACACGGCGATAATCACCGTGGAGCGCCAACTTCCCAGAAAAAGAAGAATCATCACGCTGGTCAGCAGCGCCGCAATGACGGCTTCGCGTGCGACACCGCTGACGGCTGCCTTCACGAAAATGGATTGATCGCCGATCATATTCAGATGGACCGAAGACGGCAGGGTTTCCTCAATGGTCGGCAAGAGCTTCTTGACGTTGGCAACAATATCCAGGGTCGACGCCGCCCCGCTCTTCAATACCGTCATCAACACCGCGCGGCTGCCGTTGACGCGCACGATATTGGTCTGCGGCGGATTGCCGTCGCGCACGCTGGCGATGTCGCGCATGGTGATGATGGCGCCGTCGACCGCCTTGATCGGCAAGTCGGCGAGCGTGTCGAATGCATCCGGGCTGTTGTTCAATTTGACACTGTATTCAAAGCTGCCGATCTTTTGCGTGCCGACCGGGATGATTTGATTTTGCGCCGCCAACGCGCTCTCGACATCTTGCGCCGACAAATGCCGGGACTGCAGCGCCTGCGGGTTCACGTCGATCTGGATTTGCCGGACCTTGCCGCCATACGGCGAGGGAATGGCGGTGCCGGGAACGGTGGCAAGTTGCGGACGGATAAAATTCTGCCCGTAATCGAACAGTTTTTGCTCCGACTCCTTCACGCTCGACAAGGCCAATTGCAAGATCGGCACAGTGGACGCGTTATAGTTCAAGATCAAAGGCGGGGTAATGCCGGGCGGCATTTGCTTGAGCACCGTTTGCGAAATCGAGGTGACCTGCGCGGTCGCGGTGCGGATGTCGACATTCGGCTGAAAGAAGATTTTGACGATGCCATAGCCGGCCAGCGATTGCGATTCGATATGGTCGATATCGTTGACGGTGGAACTCAGTTGCCGCTCGTAATAATAGACCACGCGACCGGACATATCTTCCGGCGAGAGGCCGGTATAAGTCCATACGGCGCTGATGACCGGAATCTTGATGTCGGGGAAAATGTCGGTCGGAGAACGTAGCGCCGCCAACGGGCCGAAAATCAGGATCAACAACGCCAGAACAACAAACGTGTAAGGACGTTTTAGCGCAATTCGTACAAACCAAAGCATTCGCTTACTCCGATATAAAGGACACGGCGGTCCTCGAAAACCTCCGATGCGTGATTGCCGCCTATCGTTTAAAGGCAAGCCAATTATATTGGGAGCGCTGTTTTCGATGGGTTAAACATCGTTCACATTCACGGTCCTAGATCGGAGCATATTGTTGCGACTGCATGGCGAGCGGCGAAGGAAGGCAGAGGCATGGAAATCAAGCGGAGAGAATCCGCATCCAGAGCTGGATCGGCAAAATTAATCCCGCAGCATAAGTGCCGGATTAATTTTATTTAATGATGCGCAGAACGCGCGAAGACAACGCAGCGGCAGCGTTTGGTATTGCGTTTCGCTATACCGCGGCGTTTGCCGCTGCCCCAAATAGCCCTGGCGGGAAATCATCGACTTGCCGCGCTGAGTCTATATGAGAAAAACCGCCAATCAGAGCCGGCAGATATCGGAAGTGTTGCGAAAGTGTTGCGAGACAGCGGTCGAATGGGAGCGTTTGCGCGTTTTACCGCGCAGCATCACCCCCAGACGCCGCTGCGTCTGTCTTCAACCCGTTTGGCCTTGTGCGTCGCGCGTGGCAGCGTGTCGGGCGGCAAGATGTTGACCTGCGCCGCCACGCCGGTCACGGCCTTCAATTGCCCGGCAAAATGACTAGCTAGCTCTGCATCGCTGCCGTTGAAGCCGACAGCGCGCTCGACTTCGACAGTGAGTCGGTCGAGATGATTTTCCCGATCGACGATCAGCTTGTATTCGCCGGTCAGGTTATGGTCTTTGCGCGCGATGGCTTCGATGTCGCTGGGAAAAATGTTGACGCCCTTGATGATCAACATGTCGTCAAGGCGGCCATGCACACCCAGCATGCGCATTGAGGTGCGACCGCAAGCGCACGGCTCGGAGGTAAAGGAAACGATATCGCCGGAACGAAAGCGGATCATCGGCCGCGCGCTTTTCTTCAGCGTGGTCAATACAAGTTCGCCGCGTTCGCCCTCGGCCACCGGCTCATGCGTGTCGGGGTCGAGCACTTCCACCAGGATATGATCTTCGGCCCAGTGCAGGCCGTGCTTTTCTTCGCACATGCCGGCGCAAGATCCGAAAATATCGGACAAGCCATAGTAATCGTAGACAGACGCGCCCCACAGCGCTTCGATGCGCTGCCGGGTTTCCGGGATCGATCCGCCCGGTTCACCGGCGACAAAGATGCGTTTGATCGACAGGTCGCGCAGCGGGTCGACGCCTTCCTTGATGGCGGTCTCGCCCAGGTACCAGGCGTAGGATGGCGTGGTCCAGATCGCGCTGGCCTGAAACTGTTTGACGATGGTCAGCAGACGTTCCGACGGCAGCGTGCCGGCGTGGATCGACAGCGCGCCGAGCTTTTGCGCGCCAAGCACGCACGGGCCGCCGACGAACAGCGAAAAGTTCAGCGAGTGGCAATAGCGGTCTTCGGGCCGCAAACCGGAAGACCAAAACTGGCGGGCTTCGTAGTCGATCCAGTCCTCGAAATCCTGCGCCGTGAAAGGGGATGCAGTCGGCACGCCGGTCGAACCGCTGGAAGCGGAGATGTACACGATGTCGCGCTCGGGCACGGCGAGCAGGTCGCCGAACGGCGGCCGCGCTTGCTGCCTTTCGCGCAGCACCTGCTTGTCGATGAGTGGAAAGCGGCGGATGTCGTCGAGCGTCTTGACTTGGTCGGGATGCACGCCGGCGGCGTCGAAGCTGGCGCGATAATACGGAGAATTCGCGTAGGCATGGCGCAGATGCCGTTGCAGCAGGTCGAGTTTAAGCCGGCCCCAGTCGGCGCGGGATTGGGTTTCCAGCGCCGGATCCCAGTAGCGCGCATCGCTCGCCGGAACGGCTTTGACGGTAGAAGTTGTCATTTAGATCGCAGCTTTCAAATCAAGTGTCTTTTTTGTCCGAGCGCAAAGCCAGCCAATCGCCCAGCATTTGCACGATTTGCACCAGCACAACCAGGGCGACGACCGTAACCACCATGACATCGGTCTGGTAGCGGTAGTAGCCGAAGCGGATCGCCAGATCGCCGACCCCGCCGCCGCCGACGATGCCGGCCATCGCCGAATAACCGATCAGGCTAATCAGGGTGACGGTGAAGCCGCGCAAAAAGCCCGGCAGCGCCTCGGGGAATAGCACCGTCGCAATAATGCGCAGCGGGCTGGCGCCGAACGCCTCGGACGCTTCGATGATGCCGGGATCGACCTCGCACAAGGACGCCTCGACCAGCCGCGCATAGAACACGATCGCAGCAACCGACAAGGGCACCGAGGCGGCAGTCGGGCCGATGGTCGTGCCCAGCACCCACTGCGTCAGCGGCAGCAGCAAAACCAGCAAGATGACAAAGGGCACCGAGCGCACCAGATTGACCAGAAAATTACCGGCGAAATTGGCGAAGCGGTTAGCCCAGAACAGCTTGCGGCTGGTGACATGCAACAGAAAGCCAAGCGGCAAGCCGCCGACCACGGACAAAACGCTGGCGATGCCGACCATCAGGAAGGTCTCGCCGAAGGCGTTGACCAGATCGGTGCCGAGCGAGGACCAGTCAATGGGCACTGAGCACCTCCACTTGCGATGCATGCTCGCGCAGGAATTGCACGGCGGCGTCGATGCGCGCGCGCGGCGGCGCATCACTTGTAGACGCCGTCGCGTCGGACGCGGAAAATTCGGCCAGTCGCACCACCAGCAGACCGACCGCGCGGTGGCCGATATATTCGATCTTGCCGTGCAAGATGTCGATCGACACGCCGAACCGGATGGTCGCGTTGGACAGCACCGATCCCTCGGCCTTGTCGCCGAGGAATAGCACTTTCAAGACGATGCCGGGTATGTTGTCGACCAGGTGCTCCGGGATGTCGAGGTTAAGCGTGCGCGCGACCAGATCGCGCGTGAAATCCTGTTGCGGCCGGGCGAAAATATCGAACGCCTCGCCCTGCTCGACCACCTTGCCGCCGACCATCACGGCAACGCGGTTGCAGATCTGCTTGATCACATTCATTTCATGCGAGATCAACACAATCGTGATGCCCAGGCGCAGATTGATCTCCTTCAACAGCTCGAGAATCGCCGCCGATGTTTCCAGGTCCAGCGCGGAGGTCGGCTCGTCGCACAGCAGCACGGACGGATGGTTGGCAACCGCGCGGGCAATGCCGACGCGCTGCTTCTGTCCGCCTGAAAGCTGGGAAGGATAGGCCTGCGCCTTGTCTTCCAAGCCCACCAGGCGCAGGATTTCCGGCACCCGCTCGGCAATTTCCCGCTGGCTCTTGCCGGCGATGCGCAAGGCGAATGCGGTATTGTCGAACACGGTGCGCGTATGCATCAGGTTGAAATGTTGAAAGATCATTCCGATCTTTTGCCGGGCCAAGCGCAGCGCGCCACCCTTGAGATCGGAAATCAATTCGCCGTCGACGGTGACCGTGCCCGCGCGCGGACGTTCCAGCAAATTGATAGTGCGCAGCAGCGTGCTCTTGCCGGCGCCGCTGGCGCCGACAATACCGAAAACTTCGCCGCGCCCGATGTGCAACGATACATCGTCGACTGCCTTGACCAGCTTGGCATGCTTTCCGCGCTGCTCGAAATCGACAACGAGGTTCTCTAGTTTAATCATCTTGGATACAGCGAAAGTGCGAAGCGCGCCCCCAACTTATTTGAGCGCCTTGGCGGCTTTTTCCTTCAGCCAATCCGGTTTCTGGAAATCCTTGAAGATATTCTTGGGATTGTTGACCGCAGCGAGGAACTCCGGCGACTCGATCACTTGCTTGATGTCCTGGACGAAGGGCTTGTCGAGATCGGCGGTTTTGACGGCGACCAGGTTCTTGATGTTCTCGTCCAGCACTTCGAGCTTGAGCGCGCTCGACAAGCTTAAACCGGCGGCAATGGCGTAATTACCGTTGACCACGGAAGCGGTGGCGCTGTCGAGTGTGCGCGGCAGTTGCGCCGCTTCCAGCGGCTTGAACACCAGGCCCAACGGATTTTGCTCGATGTCTTTCTCGGATGCCTGTGTCGGGTCGATATCCTTCTTGAACGTCAGCAATCCCTGCTTGGCCAGAAAGCGCAACGCGCGCGCCAGATTGGTCGGGTCGTTGGCCAGCGTGACGATATCGCCCTTCTTCAATTGGTCGAGCGCAGTGATCTTGTGCGAATAGAGACCCAGGCCGGCTGTCGGCACAGTGATTACCGGCGACAGCTTGAGGCCCTTGTCGGCGGAAAATTTTTCCAGGTAGAGACGGTGCTGGAACAAGTTGGCGTCGATGCTGTTATTGGCCAACGCCAGATTCGGTTGAACGTAGTCGCTGAACTCTTTGAGCACGACCCTGTAACCCTTCTTTTCCAGCCCCGGCTGAATGGCCGCCTTGATGAGATCGCCGTATGGCCCCGGTGCGACGCCGAATACGATGGTTTTCGGCGTGATCTGCGCCGAAGCGGAAGTAACAACGCAAGCCAGGGAAAGCAAGGCCAGCGTCTTGGTAAAGGAGCCAAACAGGGTCTTGAAGTTCATTGTAGGAATTCCAGGGGTTCAATGGCCCCCATGGTAGTGGCTGGAACGCTTCCGACAAAGGAATAAAAAGCTATATGCATATTTGAAAATTTATTGCCGGGCCGTCCGCAAACCACCCTTGCCGCCTGAACGACCCGAAGCGACGGCATCTGCAAGCGTTGCATCTTCCCGGACGGCCACTTTGCCGTTTCGTCGATACAGCGAATAGCTTTGATGTTTTGCAAGCGCCTGGTTGATTTTTGCAATAATCCCGCAATTCGTTCTCGGGGCAATGCTCACCCTGCTTGAGCACGATGCAGGACTCCGATTCCCGACCGTGTGTTGGTGGCAAACGACGACGCGGCGCTTCGATCAACCTTGCACACGCAATGTGCAATATCGCATGCGTAGAATTTCTACGCGCCGACGCCAAGTCAACCGACAATTGCCCGCTGACGGGCAATCGCCATCTGTTTCGTCACAGCTTCCAGCCGAAGGCGACCCCAAAGGTGTTTTCGCTCAAACTGATATTGGCATTGCCGCCGCCAAACGAGGCCGGGATGGAATTCGAGCCGTTGACGGTGGTATTGAATGCATGTCCATAAAACACGCTCAACTCGCCAGTGGAAGAGGTCTTCCAGGTGCCGCCCAGGGTCAAGTGGTTTTGCACCACGCCTGGCGCCAGGATATTGAACAGGGTTTGATCGCTCGGGATCGGTTGACCCGAATGATTGTAACCGACGCGCAAGGTCAGATCCGGGCTGTAGTCGTAGCTGGCGCCGACTTTCACAACGCTGATGTCGCGCCATCCGAAGCCCGGCCCGTTTGCCGATCCCAATGCGTTGCCTGCAAACAGATTGGAGATCGGATTGGCAATCGAATTCACGCCGCTATATTTGATTTCCTCCACATCGGCTGCCAAGGTGAGTGCCGGCGTCGCTTTGTACGCAATCCCGACGCCGTAGCTTTCTGGAATGTCGAAACTGCCACTATCGGCGAACAAGCCGCTGTATTTGTCGAATTTCCCGGCATTGATTTTGGACGACCAGGTCGCTCCGAGCGTCAGCTCAGGCGTAATATGGCCGATCCAGCCGAGATGCAATCCCCTGCCCGTCGAGGAGTCGTTGCCCTGGTTGGTAAGATTGTTCGGCGACGACGAAAACCCGGAAAACACATCCACGCCTTTGGCGGAAAAGCGTTGGTAGGCGAAATTCACCGCGGCGCCGATAGCATTGTTCTGATCGATTTTATAGGCGATCGACGGCGCGATGAACAGTTGTTCGAGATTGACGCCGGCGCTGCCGGTGCCGCCAAAAGCGCCATACGGATTCTTGCCGTAATCGGTGTCCATGCCGCCATTGCCATAGACCGCAACGCCGACAGCGGTCGAGCTGTTTAACTGCTTGGCGTAACCGAACTCAGGAAGATAAAAATTCTTGGTCTGGTTGCCGTCGTAAGTGCCATCGGCGCCCGGCACCGCATTGCCGACGATTTCCGTGCTGCGTTTTGGCGCAAACCAACTCAAGCCGAGATCGATCCGGTCGCCGACGAATGCCGTCCCGGCGGGGTTCGATGCGGCGGCCAAACCGTCTTGCGGCAAGGCGATGCCGACCCCGCCGATACCCTGCGACTTGACCCCATAGCCGGCCGAAAAATAGCCATCCGTCGCATAAGAATTCGCCGCGCCGAAGCTGGCTAAGACGAGCACCCCAATTTGTGAAAGCTTTAATCGCATAGTTATTGTCCTTGGTATGTGGGTGACAAGATGCTTTCCCCGAAAAGCAAAGCCGATGCCATGCTGCGAACGCGACATTTGTGCCCGAGGAAAATCTTGGCTTGACTTCGATTAAATCGCACTAAGCGCCGTCGGCAAACGAATTTTTTCGAGTTTTCTTATACGAAGCACTACACTAGAGTTTGGAAATATATTCGGAGAGGGATTCGATTTCGTCGTCGCTCAGCCTTTGTGCGATATTGTTCATGATCCCGCCCGGACTATTGGTGCGGGAACCAACCTTCCAGTCCAAGAGCTGCTCTCGCACATAGAACCTTTGTTGCCCGTTCAGCAGCGGATAGGCCAACCCGCCCGGCCCTGTGCCGCCGTCCGCATTCCCGTGACAGGAAACGCAGGCCGCGATCCCTCTTGCGGTATCGCCGTGTTCAAACAAATTGGCGGAATTGGCATCGCCCTTGGCGCCACCGCCCGTATCCCTCTTTTGCCTGGAAAAGAATGCCGCTAGATCGGCAAGATCGGCTTTGCCGATGCCGGCAGCCATCGCATTCATGATGTCGTGTCTGCGCGAACGGCTTTGGAAATCCCCCAATTGCTTCACGATGTAATCGTAGGACAACCCGGCCAGCTTCGGCACGCCGGGTGAAGTGCTGTTGCCGTCGTGATCGTGGCATTCCTGGCAGCGCTCGGTGTTCGATTTTATCCGGCCCGCTTCCGGATCCGGATTTTCGCTGCGAGCAGCCTGATTAGAGGCCGTCCGCTGCGTCTTCAACTCATCTGCTTGCGCGACCAAGGCCGCGCAGAGAACGCCGACTACAACGACAAACAACTTGTGTGCGCGGAGAGTGAGTCTCAATGAGCCGCCTTGATTTCCGCGTAGAGCCATTTAATGAATCGTTCCGCGCCTTGCTGGTTCGCGCCGGGAATGCTGGCGTCGAATTCAGCAGTAGGCTTGGCGGCGATCACTTCTTCCAATGTCTTGCCCTGTGCAACCAGTGCCGCCACCTTGTCGCGCACCGCCAATATCAAGTCGCGTTGCGCAATCAACCCGTTACGGTCCGAGATCGCACCGTGTCCAGGAATGATCTTGGTATTGGGACCGGCGCGTCCAATGGTGACGCTCAACGCGTCCAGAATTCCAGGGAGGGTGCCGCCGTTATTGATGTCGACTACCGGATATCCGGCGGTACGGAAATAGTCGCCAACTGCCAGAATATCGTGCTCGGGAAAACTCACCAGCGTGTCGCCGTCGGTATGCGCATTGCGGACCGGCAGCAGGCGCACATTTTCCCCGTTCAGGTGTATCGTCACCGGGCCATCGTAAGTAACCACCGGCAGCGCCTCGGGCGCAGCCGGCTTGCCTGGCGTGCCATCGGCGGCCGGGTTTGGATGCGCCAACCTGTTGCGCAACTGTTCGCGGCTGAAAATGGTCACGCCTAATTTTGCAAAATTCGCGTTTCCCCCGGTATGGTCGCCGTGCACGTGGGTATCGATCAAAAAGCGGATCGGCTTATCCGATAGCTTCTTGATGGCGGCGACCAATTTGTCGGTGAGCGGAGCGAATTGCGAATCCACCAGCAGCACGCCGTCCGGCCCGGTCAGCACACTGATGGTTCCGCCCTGCCCTTCCAACGTATAGAAGTTCTCCGCAAGTTTAACGGTCTTTATCTCGACCTTGGCATAGTCGGTTTGCTGCTGTGCGCAGACACTGCCGGCAAAAAGCACGGCAGCGACGGCGAAAACGGTTTGGACCTTGGCATGCATCTTCATAGAGAATCCGGAAAAGGGTTGTCAAAAGTTGCTGACCGTTTACGCAAAGGTCATGCCACATCCCAAATCCGTGAGCGTGTTTTGGCGCTTTTTGGCGCGTTGCGCCGCCGTCCCTATGTAAATAGAATAGAAATCGAATTGCCTGTTGCGCTTTGTCAGTCGTCGCTCAAAGCAGATCTGTTGGCCGGCCAACAATCGTGTTTTGCGCCTGCTTCTTTTGAAACAGCGCAAAATCGATTTGCGGAGCCTCCAGTCGATTTCCGGATTTCTCTATCGTATGAATCACAGCGGAATTACCTTGCAAAATTAATCCGCTTTGCCGATCGCGCGCAGCCTCCGGTAGAGCGAGCGCTCGCTGATTCCCAGTTTGGCTGCCAGTTCTGCGCGGCTGCCGCGATGATTGCGCAGTTGCGCCAGCAACTCTTCTTGCGCCATGTCTTTCAGAGACTTGCCGGATCGCTGAGTTTGCGTCGGATTCTGTAGCGCGGCAGACATATCCACCTTCGATTGAGCGGCGCGCGCAACACCGGCATCCTCGCCGAGAGCGCGTTGCACATGCACACTTTCAATCGTTTGGCCGTCGCACAATAGCGTCGCGCGCTCCAGCACGTTGCGCAATTCGCGCACGTTGCCGGGAAAAGCATAGTCACTCAATCGCTGCAACGCATCGGCCGAAAGACTAAGCGGTCGTTTCGGAGCGAGACGGGCCAGCAATGCGCTGACCAAAAGCGGAATATCGGAAGCGCGTTCGCGCAATGCCGGCACGCGGATCGGGAAGGTGCTGAGGCGGTAATAGAGATCCTCGCGAAAATGGCCTTCTGCGACCATGGCCCGCAAATCGCGATGGGTGGCCGACACGATGCGCACGTCGCTGCGGCGCAACTCGGTGCTGCCGACACGGCGATAGGTCCCGCTCTCCAGCAGACGCAGCAGCTTCACCTGCATCGGCAGCGGAATATCGCCTACCTCATCGAGGAACAGCGTGCCGCCGCTGGCGGACTCCACCAGGCCAATCTTGGCGGCCACCGCGCCGGTAAAGGCGCCGCGCTCGTGGCCGAATAATTCGTTCTCGAACAGCGTCTCGGTCAAGCTGGAGCATTCCACGACCACCAGCGGCGCGCGCGCACGCGGACTGGCTTCGTGCAAAGCGCGCGCCACCAGTTCCTTGCCCGAGCCGGACTCGCCCAATAGCAAGACACTGGCGTCGGACGGCCCGACCCGCGCCACCAGTTCCAGCATTTGCTGGAAGGCCGGCGCGCGTCCGATCAAGCCTTGCGCGGTCGGCAAGCCTTGCGCCACACGCAGCGGCTCCATTTTTTCGACGAAGTAGGCTTGCTCTCCCTTTGCGTCGCGCAAGGGCACCAGCTCGATATTGACGTAGGCCTCGCCTTTGGGGGTGTGATGCAGATGCAGCACGCGCTCGGGCTGACCCGACTCGCGCGAGCGCGCCAACGGACAGCTTTCGCCAGACTGGTCGCACGGCGCATTGAAATGATGCGACACCTCGTAGCAGGTGCGGCCTATGACCGAAGTTTGCGGGCTGAATTGGCTGCGGTAGGCGGCGTTGGCGGCAACGATCCGGTATTGACGATCGAACAGGATGTGCGGCGCCGCCAATCCCTCGAGATAAGACACCAATTCAGGCAGTGGAGCGGACATTGGAGCGCCTCCAGAAATGAAGCCATCAAAATTGGCTTTTTGGACTGCCATTATGACACATACCGCCAATTTGACAGTGCCAATTCATACTAATATGACATTCCGCAATGCTAAAATTCACATACTTTTGTTTTTAAACATCTTTTTTCAATTTCTTCGATGGCATAGAATCTGCCTCATGACGATGCACGACTTGGCGAGGTCACCGTGGCTACGGTCCAAAGGAAAGCAATCTGATTCATGAACAATCTAGCTATCTACGCCAGCACGATACTTCAGGAGACGAATCGCGTTTCTATCATGCGCCAAGAAACTATCAAAGAAAGTTGGCCGGATCAAGGTTTCGAAGTCCGTAACGAGCAGACTACTTACTGGTTTGAAGACGGCGCGGTGATTCGTCGCACCGTGGAACAAGACACTTTTCCCGATGACCTTGCCTGCACCGAATCCTGGATTACCTACGAAGTAATCATGGATAGTCAATCGCAGGGGGTGATCGAGCCACTACGCAAAACCTTTGACAATCATTGCAGAGAAGCTTTTTGGACGCGGTTTCACACAAGTTGACCGTAACTTTGCGTGCAAACCTGCCGTCCTTGCCGCACTGACTGCGGCTCGCGTCCGCCCGACCGTTCGCTGGAAACTAACGTCCGATGCGCCGTTTGACATTCCTCGTTCAAATATTGGCGATCGCACAGAAAATGCAGTGCCGGCAATCCTTCAAGAAAAGGCGGCAACGCCGGTCCTAAGCAGGCGTGAAGCTTTCGCCAAAATAGAAGAATTTAAATTCCGCTTCCCTTCTGCCACCCTGCCAAATGCCGCCAATTTGGCAGTCTCGTTTTGTGCCAAGATGGCATTCTGCAATTCAACTATTCCCATGCCGTTGTTTCTAAACAGCCTTTTTCCACTTCTTTGGTGGCACAAAACCTGCGTAATGACAAGACATGAACCGTCATGAACGACAGCTCCGTCGCCATTTACTGATCGCCGTCTTGGTCAAGATCGCCGTATTAGCGGTGCTCTGGTGGGTATTTGTCCGCGATGCCGGCGTTAGCGTAGACGCCGGTCGGATTGCCGAAGCGTTCAGCGGCATTGCATCTTCTCAAGGGGTATCGAAGTGATTTCAGAACAATTGGTCGACTTGTCACGGCTGCAATTTGCCGCAACTGCCTTATACCATTTCTTGTTTGTGCCGCTCACGCTAGGCATGGTGTGGTTGTTGCTCATCATGGAAAGCGTCTATGTAATGACCGGCAAGGTAATCTGGAAGGACATGACGCGTTTTTGGGGCAAGCTGTTCGGCATCAACTTCGCGCTCGGCGTGACGACCGGCATCACGCTGGAGTTTCAATTCGGCACCAACTGGGCCTATTACTCGCATTACGTGGGCGACATTTTCGGGGCGCCGCTGGCCATCGAGGGGCTCATGGCCTTTTTTCTCGAATCAACCTTCATCGGTCTGTTCTTTTTCGGCTGGGATCGCTTGAGTAAAACCCAGCATCTGCTGGTGACGCTCTTGATGGCGGTCGGCACCAACCTTTCGGCTCTGTGGATATTGATCGCCAACGGCTGGATGCAGAACCCGGTCGGCGCCGAATTCAGCTACCAAACCATGCGCATGGAAATGGTCGATTTCTGGGCCGTGGTATTCAACCCGGATGCACAGGCAAAATTCGTGCATACGGTGTCGGCGGGTTACCTGACCGGCGCGATGTTTGTGCTATCCATTTCAAGCTGGTATTTGCTCAGGAAGCGCGACGTCGAGTTTGCCAAGCGCAGCTTTCGCGTGGCAGCGGCTTTCGGCTTGGCTTCGGCCCTCAGCGTGATCGTGCTGGGTGACGAATCCGGTTATACCGTGGGAGAAGCACAGCAGACCAAGATGGCGGCACTCGAAGCGATGTGGCATACCCAACCTGCGCCAGCCGGATTGACCTTGGTGGCCGGCATCAACGAAGCGGAAGCGAAAAACGATTGGGCGATCGAGGTTCCGTGGGTACTGGGGCTGATCGGTACACGCTCGGTGAGCAAACAGATTCCCGGCATACTGGAAATCAAGGCGACCAACCGCGAACGCATCGTGCATGGAATTTTGGCGGTCAACGCGTTGCAGGCATTGCGCAAGAGTCGTCACGACGAAGTTGCGTTGAAGGTGTTCGATCTCTACAAGCGCGACCTGGGATTTGGTCTGCTGCTCAGAAAGTACGTTACCGACGTGAATCAAGCGACACCGGAAATCATCGAGCGCGCAGTAAACGATACCGTGCCGCGCGTGACGCCGATGTTCTGGGGCTTCCGCCTCATGGTGGGCTTCGGCTTCGCCATGCTGGCCTTGTTCGCCCTCGCCTTCTGGAGCACGCTCAAGTCTGCTTGCACGCGAAAGCCATGGTTGCTCAAGTGGGCGTTGTGGATGTTGCCAGCTCCGTGGGTGGCCTGCGAACTGGGTTGGTTCGTCGCCGAATACGGACGCCAGCCGTGGACGATTTACGGTGTGCTGCCCACGCACTTGAGCGTATCCACGCTATCGGTAAACAGCCTGTATGGGTCGCTAACGGGCTTCGTCGGCTTCTACACGGTGCTGCTGATTGTTGAGATGTACTTGATGGTCAAGTTTGCCAAAATTGGACCCGGCAGCCTTGGAACCGGGCGCTACGAGCGCGAAGCGACGCACCACTCGATGTTGAACGCCTGAAAGGAACAGCGCCATGCTTGACTATGCAACTTTTAAAATAATCTGGTGGCTGCTCGTGGGCGTGCTGCTGGTGGGCTTCGCCATCATGGATGGACACGACATGGGCGTTGGCACCCTGCTGCCTTTTGTCGGCAAAAACGACATCGAGCGGCGGGTCGTCATCAATACAGTGGGACCGCATTGGGACGGCAACCAGGTCTGGTTTATCACGGGCGGCGGCGCGATCTTCGCAGCATGGCCGTTGGTCTACGCGACGGCTTTCAGCGGATTTTACTGGGCCATGCTGGTGGTGTTGTGGGCGCTGTTCTTTCGCCCGGTCGGCTTCGATTATCGCAGCAAGATCAACAATGCGGCCTGGCGCAGCATCTGGGACTGGGGCCTGTTTGTCGGCGGCGCGGTGCCGCCACTGATCTTCGGGGTCGCCTTTGGAAACCTGTTGCAAGGCGTGCCGTTTCAATTCGACGACTACATGGTATCCACCTACACCGGCAGTTTCTGGCAGTTGCTGAACCCATTCGCCTTGCTGACCGGCGTGGTGAGCAGCGCCATGATTACGCTGCACGGTGGCGCTTATCTCGCGCATCGCACCGAAGGCGCAATTCAGGCGCGCGCAATCAAGGGCGCGGTCGGCGCAGCCATCGTCATGACATGCGCTTTCGTGGCCGCAGGTTTTTGGATACAAGGTATTGACGGCTACCGCATCACTTCAGCGATCGACAGCGCCGCGCAGTCCGATCCGTTGAACAAGACCGTGGTGCGCGAAGCCGGCGCCTGGATGGCCAACTACGGTCGGCAACCGCTGTTGTGGTTATTGCCGGCCTTGGGCGTTGCCGGTGCGCTGCTCTCGGCTGCTCTGCTGTTGGCACGCCGCACCTTGACTGCGTTTGTCGCTTCGTCGCTGACCCTGTTGGGGGTGATCGGCACGGCGGGCGCATCGATGTTTCCGTTCATCATGCCTTCGATCAGCATGCCGAACGCCAGCCTGACGGTTTGGGACAGCGTATCGAGCCACCTGACGCTGGCGATCATGTTCTGGGCCACGCTGATTTTCATGCCGCTCATCGTGCTGTACACATCGTGGGCTTACTGCGTGATGCGCGGCAAGGTCACCGTTGAGCGCATCTTGGCCGACGAACACACGGCTTACTGATTCCGAGGAGAAAACAGATGTGGTATTTCGCGTGGATACTTGGCGTCGGCTTTGCCGTATTGCTCGCCATACTGAATGCGATGTGGGGTGAGAACGAAGCGGCGCGTGCAGAAGCGAATCAGCAAGAGGTTAGCCATGACGACGCTCGCCAAAACTGACGGAGCAACTGCCCGCATCCATCTGCCGGCATTGGCAGCCGCATTGCTCATCATGCTGGCGGGTTCGCTGTACCCGTTCTTGATGGCAAACGCTGCCGGGCAAGCCGATCACCGTTTCGCGTTGGCATTGCTTTGCGCGATGAGCGCCGGTTTCGTGCGCGGCGTGGGCTTCGTGCCCCGGCGCGCGGTCTGGCGCTGGATATTTTCCGAATGGACTTGTCTGGCGGCGCTCGTAGCAGCCGCTTTCCTGAAATATTTTCATTGAATGCAGCGCAAAGAATGAGGTTGCCAAAGCATTCTGCGAATAAGCATGGGCGAAAGAGATGCGAAGCAGAACTCGAGCATCAGGTAATGCTGAAAAGATCTGCACTTTAAGGAAATGACATGCAAGCAAGCAATCAACCCGCCATCAGTCCGTACCAACGCATCGGCGGCGATGCCGCCATTCGCCAACTGGTCGATCTATTCTATGAGTTGATGGACGAACTGCCGGAGGCCTACACCGCACGAAAAATTCATCCAGACGACCTCACTGGATCCGGAAACAAGTTTTTCGATTTTCTCTCCGGCTGGCTCGGCGGGCCGCAGCGCTTTGTGGAAAAATACGGCCACCCGATACTGAGACGCCGCCATTTTCCCTATGCCATCGGCCCCGAAGAACGCGATCAATGGCTCATGTGCATGAAGCTGGCGCTGGAAGAAACGGTAGCAGATATCCCGCTGCGCAATGACTTGTATGGCAAGTTTGTCGCACTTGGCGAACACATGCGCAATCGCGGGGGGGATATTCAAGCCTGTGGGCATGCAGGCAGTTAGCGCTTATGCAAGGCGACGCCAGCCATACCAACAATTCGCAACAACCCAGTGTGCAGAAGGTGGCGATCCAAATCGGCAGGTTATTTCCGAATACGTCCCAGGATGCCTATTTCATCAGTGCAGTGCAGACGGCCGGTTAGCCGATTAGAAAGCCGCCGATCAGCAAGAGGGCAGGCATCGGAATATCTTCAGAAAGCTTGCTGTCGAACACGATTTCAACGCTGCCATTGTGACATAAGCCGCCAATTTGGCAGTAACGTTTTATGCCAATTTGGCGCTCCACGACTCAACCATTTCCATATCGTTGTTTTTAAACGCTTTTTTCTAAGTTTCTCGATGGCACGAAACCTGCGTAACGACAAGACAAGAAGCCTCTTGACCGCTACCGACATGTACTTTCGCATACTTTACGACGAAGGCAATCAGGCGACGAGTTATCTGCTTGCAGACCTCGATGTCGGTGCCGCTGTGTTGATCGATCCGCGTAGTGCCGACCTGCCGGTGCTCAATGCGATGCTCAACGAGCACAGCCTGCAGTTGCATTGGGTGCTGCTCACGCACCAGCACGAAGCGCAGGAAGCGGGCGAGCAGGAGGCCTTGGCGGCTCTCGGCGCGCCTTGTATCGAACGCGATTGCCGCGCCAGCGACTTGATCGTTTTCGGCAACGAACATCTGCGCGTGCTAGCCACGCCGGGCCATACATCCGGCTGCCTGAGCTTCCTGTGGCGCGACCGCCTGTTTTGCGGCGATCTGCTCACCGTGAATCTGTGCCCGCACCAGCCGCTGCCGGCGTTGCCGGAAGCATTGTGGGATAGCGTGACTCGAAAGATTTTCACCTTGCCCGCCGAAACCCTGTTATTCAACTGCCACGCGCACCGGGCAAGATCGGTCACCAACGTGCTTGAGCAGCGCCGCTGGCATCCGTGGTTTCGCGGAGCCGGCCGCGACGAATTTTTGTCTCGCGTGTCGGCCGCGTCGACCGATGCCGGCAATCACCCCGACACCGCCGCGATATCGCAGCGGCCCCTCTTTGCATCAACCAACGAGTAGAAATCATGAATAGCGCGGACCCGAATGTTGTAGTCGTCAGCAGATATGCCCCTCGCGTGGAGATCTACGCGCGCGAGGTAAAAGGCCGTTATGCCACCTTGCGCTGGCTTTGCGTCTGGCTGACGCAACTGGTGTTTTACGGCCTGCCGTGGCTGACCTGGAACAATCGTCCCGCCGTCTTGTTCGATCTGGCGGCGAGGAAATTCTATATTTTCGGCATCGTGCTGTGGCCGCAGGATTTCATCTGGCTGACCACCTTGCTCATCATCTGCGCCTATTCGCTATTCCTGTTTACCGCGATCGCAGGCCGGCTCTGGTGCGGCTTTGCCTGCCCGCAAACCGTCTACACCGAAATATTCATGTGGATCGAGCGCAAGATCGAAGGGTCGCGCGGCGCGCGCATGCGTATGGACAAGCAACCGTGGTCGGTGGAAAAACTGCTGAAGAAAACTGCCAAGCACGTCTCCTGGGGCGCGGTGGCGTTGTGGACCGGCTTCACCTTCGTCGGCTACTTCACGCCGATTCACACGCTGTTTGTCGAAGCGGCGGCATTTACCTTAGGTCCCTGGGAACGCTTCTGGGTCATGTTCTATTCGTTCGCCACTTACGGCAACGCCGGATGGATGCGCGAACAGGTCTGCAAATACATGTGCCCGTATGCGCGCTTCCAAAGCGCGATGTTCGACAAGGACACTTTAATCATCACCTACGACCAGAAGCGCGGCGAACCGCGCGGCGCGCGCACCGGGAAAAACAAGGCTGCCGACGCGTCGCTGGGCGAATGCATCGATTGCTCGCTGTGCGTGCAAGTGTGCCCGACCGGCATCGATATCCGGCGCGGCTTGCAATACGAGTGCATCGGCTGCGCGTCCTGCATCGATGCCTGCAACGATGTGATGAAAAAGAGCAACGCGCCGCAGGGCTTGATCCGCTATTCGACCGAACATGCGATGACCAAGGATTGGACGCTCGAACAAGTCCGCCAACGTGTTTTGCGGCCGCGCATATTGATTTACATCGGCATTTTGATGCTGGTCGTGACCACATTCTTTACGACCTTGTTTTTGCGCACGCCGCTCAAACTGGACGTGATCCGCGATCGCGGTGTGATGGCGCGCGAAGTGGAGGACGGCAGGATAGAAAACGTGTACCGGCTGCAGATCATGAATACCTCGGAAACGCCGCATCGCTACAAGATCACCGCCAAGGGGATCGACAGCATGAAGCTGGCCTCGCCGGACGAAGTGGCGATGGACGGCGCCACCACCCGCGCGGTGCCGATTAGCGTGCAAGTCGATCACGGCAAAGGCATCGCCGGCTCCAACAAGATCGAATTCGAACTGCAAGCGCTCGACGACGCAAATCTGAAAGTGAAGGAAAAAGCGATATTTTTTGTCCCGCGATAGGCAACCCGACTTTACCCAACGAGGCGACACCGCAAGGCGTTGCCTTACATTCAAATGTCAAGGAGCGCAAGCATGAAATTGTTAGTCGAACTCTTTTCCACGGACTATGGCCTGATGAGCATCGCAGGGATTTCGTTCATGATCTGCATGGCGATGTTTTTCGTTTTCTACTTTTTAAGAAAAATGAATTCGTAAAAGCGATGCCTTGCGAGGGTCGTGTCAAGCGGCACCGCGCCCCGCGCACAATAGCTATGCTGCGATATTGTGCGCGAAGCGCGCTCCGCTTTTTCCGTTGACTGATTGACCGATTGATCGGAGTTGGAATGAGTATCGAAAAGCAGGCGGACCAAAATCGGCGCAGTTTGCTCGTCGCCACATGCGTAGCGGGCGGAACGGTCGGATTGGCCGCTACCGGGGCTTTTGTATCAACATTCCAGCCGTCCGAACGGGCGAAAGGCGCAGGCGGCCCGATAGAAGCGGATATTTCCGATTTAAAGCCGGGCGCCATGAAAATATTCGAGTGGCGCGGCAAGCCGGTGTGGGTGGTCAAGCGCACGCCGGAAATGATGGCAAGTCTGAACCAGACGCAAGCCGAGGTCGTCGACCCGAAATCCGATAAAACTTACCAGATGTCGCTGCCGGACTATTGCAAGAACCAGCATCGCTCCCGCGAAGAACATAAAGAGATACTGGTGGTAGTCGGCATCTGCACCCACCTGGGCTGCTCGCCAGGGCAGAAGTTTCAGCCCGGCCCGCAACCTTCATTGCCCGACGATTGGCACGGCGGGTTCCTATGCCCGTGTCATGGATCGACTTTCGATTTTGCCGCCCGCGTGTATAGAAACAAGCCGGCGCCGGTCAATCTCGACGTCCCGCCGCATATGTATTTGTCCGACAGCAAAATACTGATCGGCAAGGACGAAAAAGGCGAGGCTTGAGCATGGCAAGATCGTGCACGCATCCGAGTCATTCATCAATCTCGGACGATAACCGGGAGACTTCTATCGAACGCCCGTATGCAAGAAGATTGTCGATGGAGGCGCTCAATGAGCGACGGCGCGGGTTACGGCAACAACACCAGCTTGGCGACCATGCCCACCGCAACCAATGCTGATAATATCGCGAAGCCCTTTTGCAGATGATGCACCGCCATCCGGGCGAAAACAAGTCTGCCGCCGAGCATGCCCGACAGCGCGCCGATGGCAAACGGTTGCGCCACCGACCAGTTCAAGTTGCCGGCGACGACGCTGGACACGACCCCACTAGCCGATACCAATGTGATCACCGCCAGCGATGTCGCCACGATGGATTTGGTTTCCAAATCGGTGAATCGCCCGAGCGCCGGCACCAGCACGAAGCCGCCGCCAACGCCGAGCATGCCGGACAGGATACCGGCAACGCCGCCTGTCATGCACAGCGCCCGCGCGCAACGCTTCGTCCAAAAGAAGCGGCCGCTTTGGCCGTCGCGCACGCACGGCAACTGCTCGTCCATATGCACGTGGTCGACATGCAACTTCCCTGCTTGCCGGAACGTGCGAAAGGCCACAAAAAGCAGCGTGATTGAAAAGAGTATCGTCATCCAGCGGTTATCGACCCGGTATGCCAACCACAAGCCGACCGGTGACGCCAGCATGCCAACCGCCGAAATGAGCAAAGCGGCGCGATAGCGGACGATCCCGGCCCGCAAGCCGAGTATCGCACCCAGTGCGGCAGCCATGCCGACCGCCAGCAGGCTGATCGGCCCGGCTTGGGCGACGCTTTGATGCGCGCCGAAAACCAGCAAAGGGACGGCCAATATGCCGCCGCCGGCGCCGGTGAGCGCCAGGATGATCCCGATTGCAAAGCCTAAACACAAACTGGTCAGCATTTGCTATTCCAAACGATTTTCCCCGTGCGTTGCAATCATTGCGAATGTGCGCCAGAAAATTCCTCGAATGCAGACAACGCATTGGCGGAGTACATCAGGGAAGGACCGCCTCCCATATACACCGCCATCCCCAGCGCTTCCTCGACTTCGGCCTTGGTGGTTCCGAGTTTGACCAGCGTTTGCGCATGAAAGCCGATGCAGGCGTCGCAGCGCGCTGCCACGCCCAGCGCAAGCGCGATCAATTCCTTGGTTTTCTTGTCAAGCGCGCCATCTTTGGTCGCAGCGCGGGCCAGGTCGCTGAATCCCTTCATCACGTCGGGAATATCGCTGCGCAGCGTCGCCAGATTCTTCGATACAGTTTGCGTCAGCTCGACATAGCTGTTTGACGCGTTACTCATGATTTTCCCTCCGCAGTTAATTCACTAGCTTGCTTGCCGGCTGTGCCGCGCGGCGCAGTTTGAAAGAACGCCTGCCGCTCGCGCGCGGTCTGCTCGAACTGGCGCGCGATGCTGCCGCACACCAAATCGCATAGCGCATACACCGACTCGTCGGCAAAACGGTAGTACACACTGGTGCCGCGCGAATCGCGCGCGACCAACCCGTGCTTGGCCAGCACCGCCAGGTGGCGCGAAATATTGGCCGAGGTATAACCGCATGCTTGCGCCAGTTCGCCGACATTGCGCTCGCCCTCGCGCAACAAGCTGAGGATTTGCAGCCGCGTCGGTTCCGATAAAGCCTGAAAGTAACCGGCGACTTGCTCCAGCGCTTCAGTTGGCAAATTTTCCATATTGGGATTCATAGAGTAGCTTCCGGCGCCATTGTGCCCCACCTGTTTATATCTGTACACATGTTTAGCTATTTACGTGCTTACATATTTACGTACTTGCATATTTAATTGATTAGTTACATAATAAACGAAAGAAGCGATTCCTGCATCATTTTTCTGATTAATTATTCAAGGAGAAACACCGTGCGAAGCATTTCCCGACACGGCACTGCGTTGGCTGCGGCGCTGATGGCACTGTTAGCCGCACCTTTAGCGCAAGCGGCGTCAAGCGAACTGACCAGCGTCGCCGTGCAGAGCGGCGGCGGCTCGTCTGCCGCCGGTTTCGACGGCACGGTCGAAGCGGTGCGGCAGACCGTCATTGCCGCCCAGGTGCCGGGCGCGGTGGTAGCGCTCACAGTGAAAGCCGGCGATACCGTCAAGGAAGGACAAGTGCTGGCGCGCATCGACGCACGCGAAGCGGCGCAAAACAGCGCGGCCAGCCAGGCGCAGGTGCAAGCTGCGCGCGCCGCGCTGGATGTTGCCACCAAGGATTACCAGCGCCAAAAGCATTTATATGAAAAGGAATACATCAGCCAGGCGGCGTTCGAACGCGCCGAGGCGCAGTTCCACGCCACCTCGGCGCAACTGAGCGCGCAAATCGCGCAAGCCAGCGCCGCCCATATCCAATCGGATTTCTTTGTCATCAAGGCGCCGTATGCCGGCGTGGTGGCCGATGTGCCCGCAGTGCAAGGGGACATGGCGATGCCGGGCAAGCCGCTGCTGACACTGTACGACCCATCGGCGCTGCGCGTTAGCGCATCGGTGCCGCAAACGGCGTTGTCGGGTTCCTACGCAGAACGCCAGGTCAAGGTCGAGTTTCCCGGTCTGCCGGCCGAACAGCAATGGCTGACGCGACCTTCCGTGCAAGTATTGCCGACCATCGACGCCGCCACCCATTCGGCGCAAGTGCGGGTCGACCTGCCCGCCGGCATCAAGGGCGTCGCGCCCGGCATGTTTGCGCGGGTATGGCTGCCGGGTTCGACTGCCGGCGCTGCGCATTTGTATGTGCCGGCAACGGTCGTCGTGCGGCGCGCGGAAATGACCGGCTTGTATGTGATCGATGCCACCGGCCATCCATTGTTGCGCCAGGTGCGGCTTGGCAGCGCGCAAAACGGCACGGTGGAAGTGCTGGCCGGCGTGGCCTCCGGCGAGCGCGTGGCGCTCGACCCGCAAGCGGCAGCCAAGGATAAGCGATGAGCGCAACGCTGGGCATTTCCGGCCGCATCGCGGCCTTCTTCCAGACTGCGCGCATCACGCCACTGCTGGCGCTGGCTGCCTTGCTGCTGGGCGCGTTCGCCGTGATCGTCACGCCGCGCGAGGAAGAACCGCAGATCAACGTCACGATGGCGAACGTGTTGATTCCATTTCCCGGCGCATCGGCGCGCGATGTCGAGCAAATGGTGGCGACGCCGGCCGAACAAGTGCTGTCGCAGATCGCCGGGGTCGAACATGTGATGTCGGTGTCGCAGCCCGGCATCGCCGTGATGACGGTGCAATTCAAGGTCGGCGTGCCGCGCACCGAAGCGCTGGTGCGCCTGTACGACACCGTCAATTCGAATGCCGATTGGCTACCCAAGGGCTTGGGCGCGCTCGATCCCATCATCAAGCCCAAAGGCATCGACGACGTGCCTATCGTCACGCTGACGCTGTACAGCAAGAGCGCCGCCACCGGCGCCTACGATCTGGAACGGGTCGCGCACAGCATCGAAACCGATTTGAAGCGCGTGCCCGGCACCCGCGAGGTCAACACCATCGGCGGGCCGGGGCGGGCTGTCCTGGTCGAACTCGACCCGGCGCGCATGGCCGGTTCCGGCGTGACCGTAGCGGATATGCGCAATGCGTTGCAATCGGCGAACGCCGGCTTGCCGGTCGGCGAAATATTAAGCGGCAACCGCACGGTGGCGGTCGAAGCGGGGCCGTTCCTGAAAGACGCGCGCGAAGTCGGCGAACTGGTGGTGGCGGTGCATGACGCCAAGCCGGTCTTCCTGCAAGATGTCGCCACCGTGCGCGACGGCCCGCTGCCGGCCACCCGCTATGTGTGGCACGGCATCGCCGGCAAGGATGGCGGCGAATATCCGGCTGTCAGCATCGCCATCACCAAAAAGCCCGGCGAGAACGCCATCGATGTAGCCGACGCGTTGATGCGGCGCGTCGAATTGCTGAAAAACACCGTGATTCCGCAAGAAGTGATGGTGGCGGAAACGCGCAACTACGGCATCACGGCCAACGACAAGGCCAAGAAACTGATCGAGAAGCTGCTGTTCGCCACCGCATCGGTGGTGGCGCTGGTGTTTCTCACGCTCGGTCGGCGCGAATCGGCCATCGTCGGCAGTGCGGTAATTTTAACGCTGACGGTTACGCTGTTCGCGTCGTGGGCTTGGGGTTTCACGCTGAATCGCGTGTCGCTGTTTGCGCTGATTTTCTCGATCGGTATCCTGGTCGACGACGCCATCGTGGTGGTGGAAAACATCCACCGGCACCTGCAATTATCGCCCGGCAAATCCTTGACGGCGATCATTCCGCACGCGGTCGACGAAGTCGGCGGGCCGACCATCCTCGCCACGCTGACGGTAATTGCCGCGCTGCTGCCGATGGCTTTCGTCTCCGGTCTGATGGGGCCATACATGAGTCCGATCCCGATCAATGCCAGCATGGGCATGCTGCTGTCGCTGGCAATCGCCTTTTCGATCACGCCGTGGCTGGCGAGGCTGTGGATCAAGCCGGTGCACGGCGACAGCGACAGCCATGCGCAGCGCGGCTTGTCGCATCGGCTCAAACCGCTGTTTCAGCGGGTTTTTGCGCCCTTTCTCGAAGACGCGCACGGCAAGCGCAACCGGCGTTTTCTGGCCCTCGGCATCGCCGGCTTGATCGCGCTATCGGTGCTGCTGCCGATTGGCGGCCTGGTGCTGTTGAAGATGCTGCCGTTCGACAATAAATCGGAATTCCAGGTCATCGTCGATATGCCAGCCGGCACCCCGGTCGAACAAAGCGCAGCCGTGCTGCATGAATTGGGCGCTTACCTGTCCACGGTGCCGGAAGTGACCGATTATCAAGCCTATGCCGGCACCGCCGCGCCGATCAATTTCAACGGCTTGGTGCGGCAATATTATCTGCGCGCGGGCGGCAATGTCGGCGACATCCAGGTAAATCTGGTCGACAAGCATTTGCGCAAGGACCAAAGCCACGCCATCGCCACCCGCGTGCGCCCGGCGCTGCAACAGATCGGACGGCGCTTCGGCGCGAACGTCAAGATCGTCGAAGTGCCGCCGGGGCCGCCGGTGCAAGCGCCGATCGTCGCCGAAATTTACGGCCCCGAAGCCGAAGGCCGCCGCACGGTCGCCAAAGCGGTGCGCGCGGTGTTTGAAAAAACTGCCGGCGTGGTCGATGTCGACGACAGCAGCATCGCCGCCGCACCCAAGACCCTGCTGCTGGTCGACCGCCGCAAGGCGGCGCTGCTGGGCGTGTCGCAGCAAGCCATCGTCGCCACCTTGCATGCCGGGCTGGCCGGCGAAGCGGCGACCTATTTGCACGACGAAAGCAAGTACCCGGCTGCCGCCGTTCTGCAACTGCCCGCCGAGCGGCAGGGCGATTTGAACACGCTGCTGCAACTGACGGTGCGCACGGCGTCCGGCAAGCTGGCGCCGATCCGCGAACTGGTCGATGTCAGCAACACCGTGCGCGAACAGCCGGTCTATCACAAGGACCTGCTGCCGGTGAACTACGTGGTGGCCGACATGGCCGGCAAGGTCGATAGCCCGTTATACGGCATGTTCGGCATGCGCAAGGAAATTTCCGCCATCGCCACGCCGGGTGGCGGCACGCTGGCCGAATACTTCATTCATCAGCCGGAAGATCCATATCGTGGCTATGCGATCAAATGGGATGGCGAATCGCAGATCACCTACGAAACCTTCCGCGACATGGGCGCGGCCTATGCGGTCGGCCTGATCCTGATTTACTTGCTAGTGGTCGCGCAGTTCGGCTCCTACCTGACGCCGTTAATCATCATGGCGCCGATTCCGTTGACCATCATCGGCGTGATGCCGGGCCACGCGCTGCTCGGTTCGCAATACACCGCCACCAGCATGATCGGCATGATCGCGCTGGCCGGGATCATCGTGCGCAATTCGATCTTGCTGGTCGACTTCATCAATCTGCAAGTGCGCGCCGGCATGCCGCTCAAGGAAGCGGTCGTCAATTCTGCCGTCACGCGCGCGCAGCCGATCATGTTGACTGGGCTGGCCGCGATGCTGGGCGCGTTCTTCATCCTGGACGACCCGATCTTCAACGGTCTGGCGATCTCGCTGATCTTCGGGATCCTGGTCTCCACCCTGCTCACGCTGGTGGTGATCCCGCTGCTGTACTTTACCGCTTACCGCAACCGTATCGATTTCATTTTGCAACAAGGAGTAACACCATGAGTTCGTGGCAAATCGTTCGCACTATCGCCGGCACGTTTATCCTGCTTTCGCTCGCTCTCGGCATTCCCGCCAGCCCGCTCTTTGTCAGCCAATGGTGGCTGGCGTTCACCGCGTTTGTGGGGGCCAATCTGTTGCAGAGCGGCTTCACCAAGTGGTGCCTGATGGAGAGTATTTTGCGCAGGCTTGGCGCGCGCCCCGGCTGCTGAAAAGGGGAATATCCATGCATTTCCACGTTCGCAGCCACGTAAAGCGAGGCCCCGCATGAAGCGCGCTTCGATCGTCTTCTCCCTGGCGCTGTTGACGCTGGCAGCGTTTCCTGCCGACGCCACCGACTTGCTGCAGGCCTGGCAAGCGGCGCAGTCGCATGACCCCGAATATGCGGCGGCGCAAGCCGCATTCGAGGCCGGCAGCACGCGCCGCGATCAGGCAAGCGCAATGTGGCGGCCATCGGTCGCGCTGAGCGCCGGTGTCGGGCGCATGAGCAACGACACCAGCACCAGCGGCGCGCAATTTTCCGCGCCCGGCTTTGCGCAATCGAACGGCGTCGCGTTCGACACCTCGATCCGCGACGGCAACATGGCGCGTTACGCATTGACCGCGAAGCAGCCTTTGATCAATCGCGAGCTATTGGCGCAAAGCCGCCAGTTGTCGCTTGGCGCCGAGATGGCCGACGCCGAGTGGCAAAACGCGCGCCAGCAGTTGATGCTGCGGGTCGCGCAACGCTATTTCGACGTGCTGGTGGCGGCTGAAACTGTGCGCCTTCTGCGGCAACAGCAAACGGCGGTCGACCACGCACTCGCCGAAGCGAAGGATCGTTTCAAGATCGGCAGCGTGCCGGTGGTCGATACCTATGAGGCGGCGGCCAGCGCGGAAGGCGTCAAGGCGCAGGTCATGGCGGCGGAAACGGATTTGCAGCTCAAACAAATCGCCTACGCCGACCTGACCGGCAGCGCGCCGGAAGAATTGGCGACGCTCGAATCGAGCGCCGACCTAGCACCCAGCGCCTTGGCCCCGCTTGCCGATTGGCTGAGCGAGGCTGCGCTGCATAACCCGGCGCTGCTGATACAAGAAAAAAGCCAAGGCGTCGCGCGCGAGGAAGTGGCCAAACACGGCGCACTGAGCGCGCCAACCCTCGACCTGATCGCGCAAATGGGGCATGACCGCCTGTCCGGCAGCGGCGATTTCGGGAGCGCCGAAAACAGCGCCAGCGAACGGATGATCGGGGTGCAACTGACGATTCCGATTTTTACCGGCGGCTACCGCAGCGCCAAGCATGAGGAAGCGCTGCATCTGGTGGACAAGGCGCGCTCGGACGGCGAACTGCTGCGCCAACAGATTGCGCTGCAAACCCGCGCGGCGTGGCTGGGAATTACGGTGGGCGCGGGCCGCATAGCAGCGCTGGAACAGGCGCACAAAGCCACCCAGTCCAGACTCGAAGCAACCCGTCTGGGACGCTCGGTGGGAGACCGAACCACGCTCGACCTGCTGAATGCGGAAAATGCCGCAACCGCAGCGGAACTATCCCTGTTGCAGGCAAGGACAGCCTTGGCGCAGGACCGTTTGCGGCTGGCCGCCGCGACCGGCAGTTTGGACGAGGAGCATCTGCGCACAATCGACAATTTATTGCAGCACCAGGAGGCGCGCTGATAGAGAACAGCTTTACATGTAGTTGAAATAACCAAAAAACCAAAATAAACAGACTGGAGACAAGCATGGCACACATCGTTATTCTCGGAGCAGGAACCGGCGGCATGCCAGCCGCCTATGAACTGCGCAACAAGATCGATCGCTCGCATCGCATCACGGTCATCAATGCGGTCGATTACTTTCAATTTGTCCCGTCGAATCCCTGGGTCGCGGTGGGCTGGCGGGAACGCGAAGCGATCACCATGCCGATTCGCCCGCATCTGGAAAAAAAGGGAATCGATTTTATCGCGCAGCCGGTTACCCGTATCGATGCCGAGGCTAACGCACTGGATCTGGCGGACGGGCAACATGTCTCCTACGACTACCTGGTCATCACCACCGGGCCGAAACTGGCTTTCGACGAAGTTCCCGGCGCAGGGCCTGCCGCCTATACGCATTCCATTTGCACCACCGACCACGCCGAAAAGACTTTTGCGGACTACCAGAAGTTCTTGCAGGATCCGGGGCCGGTGATTGTCGGCGCCATGCCCGGGGCATCCTGTTTCGGACCTGCCTATGAATTTTCCTTCATCCTCGGCGCGGATTTGCGGCGACGCAAACTGCGCAACAAGGTTCCCATTACTTTCATCACCAGCGAACCCTATATCGGACATATGGGGCTGGGAGGCGTCGGCGATTCCAAGTCGATGCTCGAAAGCGAGTTTCGCAGCAACGACATCAAGTGGATCGCCAACGCCAAGGTGACGCGGGTGGAGGAAGGGAAAATGTTCGTCACCGAACTCGACGATCTTGGCAACCTCAAGAAAGAGCACGAGTTGCCGTTCAGGTTCAGCATGATGTTGCCGGCTTTTCGCGGCGTCGATCCGGTGGCGGCGGTCGATGGCATGTGCAACCCGCGCGGATTTGTTCTGGTGGACGAATATCAACGCAGCAAGAAGTACCGCAACATTTTTTCCGCCGGCGTCTGCATCGCCATCCCGCCGGTCGAGGTGACACACGTGCCGACCGGCGCGCCGAAGACCGGCTACATGATCGAAACCATGGTCACCGCCCTGGTGCATAATATTGCCGCCGAACTTGCCGGCCAACCGGCAACCTCAAAAGGCAGTTGGAATGCCATTTGCCTGGCGGACATGGGCGACACCGGCGCCGCATTCGTCGCGTTGCCGCAAATCCCGCCACGCAACGTCAATTGGTTCAAGAAAGGGAAATGGGTGCACGTCGCCAAGGTCGGGTTCGAAAAATATTTCATGTACAAGATGAAAAACGGCACCTCCGAACCGATCTACGAAAAATATGTGCTCAAGGCGCTCGGCGTGGAGCGACTGGATCGATAGAATACGCGCCACGTAATGACGCATGCAGGCGAACAGCAATCCAGCTCCACGACCGCGCCTATTAATGCCTGCTGCGCCGCCAGCGTATCCAGCAATTGCGGGATATGGGATTGATCCCCCCAAGCACGTCGTCGAGGACAAATTTATTGCGGGGAAATGGTTTCCACAAGCTTGTTGCTGCTTAAGTCGACTTTGGCGATGCTCAAATCTTCGTTCAATACATAGGCAGTCTTGCTATCGCGGGTAAATACGATCGCTTGGCGAGGCTCCTTGAATCCGCTTATTGTTGCGCTTACTTTTTGCGATGGCAAGGAAATGACCGACAGGGTATTGTCAGCCAAATTTCCGGCATAGAGCGCATGCTCATCCGGCGCAAGGGCAGCACCGTACGGATCTTTGCCGACTGGAACAGTTGCGATGACCTGGCGTTTGGCAATATCAACCACTGCAACCGTGTTGCTGCCACTGTTTGCCGCAAACAAGGTTTTGCCGTCATGCGAAATCGAGATCGCGCGAATCTTGTTGAAACCGCTTATTTCCCCTTCGATCCTGTTGCTCGTGGTGTCGACCAGAGTAATTTTGTCGCCCAGAAAATTTGTAACGAACAATGTTTCGCCGGCGGGGCTGAGTCGTATTCCCTGACGCGGCTGCGCGAAGCCGGTAATGACATTCTTCGGTCGGCCACTTGTCAAATCGAAGCTGGTGACGGTGTTCGCTGCTTCGTTATTGACATACAAGGTCTGCCCATCTCGGCTGATCGTGGTGCCAAAAGCTCCCGCGCCTGCAGGGAAATTGGCCGAATTGTGCAGTGAAACAGTGTCGATCTTCCTAATCAGCCCCAAGCTGCTGTCCGAGACGTAGAAAAATTTCCCGGAAGGATCGAAGACGATGTTTCGTGGTGTGACATACCCATTCAATATCGCCCGCACCGTGCCTGATTTGAGGTCGTAGACAACGATGTCGGGGCGCTCGCTGTAGGACGCGACGGCGATGGTTTCGTCGGGGCTGATCGCCAGGGAATTATTATGAATTGCACCGTCAAAAGTCCAACGCGAGTCTGCCGCAGAAGCGCCTGTGGCCAAGGTGGACAAGGCAATCGCTGCGCCAGTCAAGACAATCGAAATAGGTTTCAGTGAAAGCATGGTGTGGACTCCGTAGAATTTAGCAAGAAACAGGTGAAATGTGGATGAACAGAATTAACGCAATAGACCGGACACGACATGATTGATGAGTGCGCCGCCGCCGATCAACCAGGCAAATAAAATTGCGGCGAGAATCAAGGGCTTGACTCCGGCATTGCGGATTGCCGAGATGTGGGTAGTCAGTCCGAGGGCCGCCATCGCCATCGCAAGCAACAGCGTGTCGATATCGATGGCAAAATCGACCGCCGATTTCGGCAGGATCGACAACGAGTTGAAGATCACGACGCCGATGAAAATGAACGCAAACCACGGCACCACGAGTTTTGGTTTCCCGGCATCGACGGATTTGGCGGTGCGATGCAATGTGCTGCGGCTCAACCACGCCGACAACGCAATGAGGAACGGGGCAAGCATCATCACGCGCACCATCTTGGCGATTACGGCGGTATTGGCGGCTTCAAGACTGACCGCACGCGCGGCTGCGACCACTTGTGCCACTTCGTGAATGGTCGAACCGGCAAAGATGCCGAACGCCTGCGCGCCCTGCGGCAGGAAGCCCCAATGCCGATTTAACTCAAACAACGGGGGATACAGGAAGATCGCCAGCGTGCCGAATACCACTACGGTCGACACGGCGACGGTGACTTTTTCGGAATGCGCGCGCACGACCGGCTCGGTTGCCATCACGGCGGCGGCGCCGCAAATCGAACTGCCCGCGCCAATCAGGATCGCCGTAACGCGATCCAATTTTAACCAGCGCGTGCCGATCAGCAAGGCCAGGCCAAAGGTGCTCGACAAAACGAGCGCGTCGATCAAGACGCCCGCGAGGCCGACATGACCGATGTCCTGCAGGGTCAGCCGCAATCCGTATAGCACGACGCCAGCGCGCAAAAGCGTTTGCTTGGAATACGCGACGCCTGGACCGCAAAGACTGCCTATTGTCGCGTAGAACGTGTTGCCAACGACGATGCCTAGAATAATTGCAAGCGTCAAGGCGCTCAACCCATGTGTTGTCAGCCAGTTGATCTGGCCTAGCAATATCGCGCCTGCCCCCAACGCGGCGCAGAGGACAATACCGGCGAACCTTGTTTTCCCATGGAGCGGCAATGTGCCGGGTTCCGAGTGACGATGGTCGGGACTTGCTTCGATGAAGGTGGATGTCTCGGTATGCATGGCGCAATCTCCGTTGAAAGTGGAGCTACTATGCGGCCAAACGAAAAATCAGTAAAACGAGTAATATCTATATAATTAACCTGAAAAACAGCTTAATTTGCTGGCATCGAAAGTCCGTAAAGCCGTGCCAAATAAGGAAAATGCAATTTGCATAAGTTGATAAAATGCGCCTGACACTTCGCCAATTGCACATCTTCGTCGCCGTTGCCGACTACGGCAGCACGACTGCTGCGGCCCACGGAATCGCCTTGTCGCAATCGGCCGCCAGTGCGGCGCTTAACGAGTTGGAAGATTTGCTCGGCACACCCTTGTTCGACCGCATCGGCAAACGCTTGCTCATCAACGACAATGGGCGCCTGTTATTGCCCCAGGCCAGGCAGATGCTGGACGCCGCCGCCACGATCGAACAGCAATTCGGCGAAGCGCAAGCCGGCAATGCCGCCGGGCTGCATATCGGCAGCACCACCACCATCGGCACTTACGTGCTGCCGCACATCCTGGCCAGCTTCGCGCCGCAAAGCGCGCCGAGCGTTCCACGCGTCATGATCGCCAACACCGCCGATATCGCCTCGGCCGTGGCCAATTTCGCGGTCGATGCCGGCATGATCGAAGGTCCCTGCCACGAACCCGACCTGATCGTCGAACCCTGGCGTATCGATGAAATGATTATCGTGTGCGCGCCCGGCCATCCGCTGGCCAGCGGCGCGGCGCAGGCCAAGGCAACGCAAAAACAGTTGCGCGACGCCGCATGGTTATTGCGCGAGCCAGGGTCTGGCACCCGTGAAGCGGTCGAGCACGCACTGCTGCCGCATCTGCACGTATTGCGCGGCGGCGGGGAATTCAGCAATTCCGAGGCGATCAAGCATGCCGCCGCCGCCGGCCTGGGCATCGCCTGTCTGTCGCGATTGGTGGTGAACGACTTGATGAAAAGCGGCAGCCTGGTTGAGATAAAAACGACCTTGCCGCCATTGCGGCGTCATTTTTACCTCGTCTACAACAAGAAAAAGCTGCTATCGGCGCGGCTCGCGCACTTCCTCGACGCGTGTCGCAATTGGAAAATCACCGTCTGACGGGAGCCTTCAAACACTGCGCTCCCCAAGGTCATTCAAAAGTAGCAAGAATCACACTGGATGCCTTGAACAATGCGCAAACCCGTTTGCCGACGGCCAGCTCGAGCTGATGCGCGCTTTCTTGCGTGACGATCGAGGTGACGGTGCGCCCGCCCGCCAGCGTGATGGTCACTTCGTTGTTCACTGCTCCTTCGTCGATGCGTGAAATCTCGCCCCAAAGCTGGTTGCGCGCGGAAATGCGGATCTGTTGATCGGTCATCAATATCACTGCGGACGCCTTGACGAAGGCATGCGTCTCGCGCCCTATCGCCAGGCCGAGATTGGTCGCGCTCTCCTTGGTGATGATCGCCGACAATTCATGCTCGGCGTCGAGCCGCAGGCTGACCTCATAGTTCACGGCGCCTTCGCGCAAGGCCGTGACCGGCCCGACGAACTGGTTGCGCGCGCTGCAGCGCATCGACATGCGATGCAGCAAGCTCTGGAATTGGTGAATGTCCGCCGCGTCGACATCGCCCAGGCGCGCCGCCAAGCGTTCCAGCACCAGTTGCGACTCTTGCTCAAGCGCCCGATACATGGCGATCAAGCGCCGGCCATAAGCAGTAAGGCGCGTGCCGCCGCCATGCAGGCCGCCGGTCGAGCGTTCCACCAGCGTTTCTTCGGCAACGTTGTTCATCGCATCGACCGCATCCCAGGCCGCCTTGTACGACAACGGAACCGCTTTCGCCGCCTGCGTGATGGAGCCGTAACGGTCGATGGCTTCCAGAAGGCGAATCCGCGTATCGCCAAGGAAAGCGCCGAACTGGGTGTCGACAGATAGTTTGCCGACCAGCTTGTGTTGGATGGGTCGTTTTGTCATGTGCTCAATGTTATTGTCTGCGCAACGTAAATGATTCGATAGGTCATCGCATCCATGTTAACACGCCGACAATATCACAATGAAAGAAAAAATGGCGCGGCGGGCGGCGCCCACCCCTCCCCTTACCGCAAGTTTAGTGCCATCGATCAGTTGATCGAAATGTGCCAAAAAGGTGCTTGCAGCGCGATTTTCTCCCTCGTTATGTCATAAAACATACAACGAGGTAGCAAATACCACATTGAAATGTCGGCCGCCGCAGGATCGAATGCGCGTCAGCTCGGACCGAAACCCGCGACCGCCATAACAAAATCGCGTATCGACCAAAAAATATAGCAATTTTTAACAAGCGGGCACGCAACTTGCATTTCGGTCGAGGCAACTGAGACTCACTGAATCGGCGGGCATTTTCCCGTCATAGTCGGAAAGCGATCACGCGAGAAGACAGAGTCGATACCCGGAGGGAGGCTTGATATGTCCGCGACAAGGAAAACGACGATGGCATCGATTCAACATTGCGTAGGCAACTTCCGCAAACAGGAATGGTGGCAGCGCCTCGAAGTCGAGATGCACGCGTGGCAAAAAGATTTGCCCGAAAATTGGGACGATCTGGTTGTCGCGCCGCATTTTTTCGAGGTCCAGCGCGAGTATGAAGTCGACGCCACGCGCGTCATGGGGCTGGACCACACGGGCACCACCTGCTATTGCTCATTCGATTATTACCGCACGGCATTGCGCTACGATGACGGCGACGTGCTGTACGAGGAAATCGTCTACTCGGAAGCGCAATGCGCGTGGCGACTGTATGACGGCACTTGGCTGGTCAGACGCGCGTTGATGACCAGCGAAGATTGCGGTGTCGAAAAAGTCAGCTATCGTGTTGCGGACACAATGCCGCGTTGACTGCGGGTATTCCCGCTTTTTCGTTCTATCGTTATCGATACCTTGCAATCACGGTTCGACTCACGCATCCCGTTTGCGACCGATCGCCGCGCGACTCAACAATGTGCCCAACAGCACGGCAGGCAGGAATACCGCAAGCTCCCAATTTGGCGCCGCCAACAGCGCTATTGCCGGTCCGGGGCAATAGCCGCTGATGCCCCAACCGATACCGAATAGAATCGCGCCACCGACCAGTCGCCAATCGATATTCGTCGCTTGCGGCAAATGAAATCTGGATGCAAGCAGCGGCGTAGCCCTGCGCAAGACAAAACGAAATGCGACGACGGTCACGCCAACGGCCCCGCCCAATACAAAAATCAGCGCCGGATCCCAATGACCGGCAACATCCAGAAAGCCCAAGACTTTTTCCGGATGCGTCATTCCCGACAACGCCAATCCGAAGCCAAACACAATCCCCGCAAACAGGCTGGCCAAGTTGAACATCAAATCACTCCGAAAATGTGACGAGTTACAACGGCTGCCGCAATCCCTGTAGACAAAAATATCACCACCGAAATAAACGACCTCTTCGACAATCGTCCCAGCCCGCATACGCCATGTCCGCTGGTGCAGCCGTTGCCAAGCGACGTGCCGAATCCAACCAGCACGCCCGCAATCGCCAACAGCCAAGCCGGGAAATTCGGTCTGGCCGCAGGCGCATCGCCGAACGCCCAATAAAATATTCCGGCGCCGACCACCAGGCCAAGCAGGAATAGCACGCGCCACCAGCGGTCGCCCTTGGCAGAAAACGGCAAATTACCCGCAATATTGCTGACGCCGGCAATGCGGCCATTGAGCAGCAACAGCAGCACCGCAGCGCCGCCTATCATGACGCCGCCACCCAGGGCCCGATAAATAATCACACTGTCCATTTCACGCTGTCCACTTCGCTGTCCACTTGTTTCCCGCTCCCATGCCGAGGCGAGCGCCGCGCAATGATAACGCGCCGAGTCGATTCTTGCACTTATCGATATCGGCACACTCGACCGCAGCTTTCAGGATTATTGGACATGGCGCCGTATTGCAGTTGGCAAAGACACGCAGAATTGCCCCATTGCCGATTCGCTGCCCGCCTTGAAAGTCGACGCCTACCAAGCCGCCGTCGTCCGTGTCGCCGAAGCCGCCGGCGCAGGCACAGCCGTGGCGGTTTCCGATGCAACAGGAGCCGGAACAGCCGCAGGCGCGTGGACGGCAGCACCCGCGCTGCCGGCACCGTAAACCGCAACCGCTGCAATTGCAATCGACAAGATCAAGGCAAAGACACTGCCCTTTCGCGCGGGCTTGGGCGAATGCGCTACCGTCCATCCGGTCAACATCGGTATGACCAAATTATTCCTCTTGACCACCGCGTAAAACAGAATCGCCCCGACGTGCAGCCCAAGCAGGGCGAACAACACATTGGAAAGCCAATGATGGTAGCCGGTCAAGCGGTCGGCCACAGACTGATCGACGAACGAAAAAAGAGGTCCGCTGAACGCAATGTCGTCGCTGGAAAACAATCCGGTCGCCGCTTGTGCGGCCAGCAGCCCGAGCAGGCCAAACACCGCCAGCGCCCCAAGCGGGTTATGACCCACCCCTTGCCAGCGCCCTGCCAAATAGCTGCGGATCTTGGCCGGAGTCGGCGCGAAATTTGCGAAGCGCGCATGGGTCGAGCCGACCACGCCCCAGGTAATGCGAAACGCCAGCAAGCCGATGATCGCCAGTCCCGCCTTGCCATGCAATTCCATCCAGTCGCCGCCGATCTCGGCAGTCGTGATTGCCGTGACGACTGCCGCCACCAGCGACCAATGAAATATCCGCACCGGCAAATCCCATACGTGGACCCGCGCTGTAGTTTGGTTGCTTGAAGAACCCATATGCCACCTTGAAAATTATCTGCATCGAAACCGCGCCGCCAGCGCGGTTTGCGATTATACCCGTTACCAATTACTGCTGTTTACGTGGCGGCGGCACGATCCGCTTAGAGCGCAACCGAGTGCCGGCAGGCACAACCCATGACATAGAATTGAGCAACTATTGTGCCAACTTTCTAGCCACACTCAATCGCGCCGACCACGCGGCGTGTCGCCTATGACGATACCTGCTTTCCGCTTAAACGCGGCAGCGGGATGACCTCTATCGAATTCGATCGGCAGACGAATTCCAGACAGGCGCTGTTGAAAACGCATCACCCGCAGATCTTCCTGCTTTTCCCCCATCGTCGGCTTTCGTGTCAAATATCACGCCGCGCGCCCATGCCGCACAGCTGGCGCGCCATCAATAGTTTCATAGAGGGTCGCGGTATTTGACAGCGCAGCAGGCCAAACAACGGACGACAGGAAAGTACCGGATTGCCGGCGCTTTCCCGGCAATCCCTATAAGCCCGGCACAGATGGCACGATAGTTGCGAACGGGGGCGCGAGCGCTTGCGTGCAATGGTCGATCTGTTGAATTCGAATCACTGCACCGCTTGAAAACGTTCAGCGCCGCGAAAACCTCAGCCGATGGCTGTCGAAAATGCAGCGCGCGCGAAAAATTTTGCTGGCTTTTAAACAAACTAGGGAAAACGATGATTAAAAATGTGAACAAGCTTGTCCTCGCCGCAGTGGCTGGAGCCATTCTTGCGGCTTCCGTCACCAGCTCGGCGCAACAGGCGCAGAAACCGGAAAACCTGATCAAATGGCGTCAATCGGCATTTCAAGTGTTGGTATGGAACACGGGCCGCATCAAAGCCAGCGTCGAAGGACAATACAATAAGGAAGACGTAATCAAGGCCGCCGATACGATTGCCGCAATCGCCAAATCGGGATTGGGGACGCTCTTTGCACCTGGCTCGGAACAGGGCAAGGGCTGGCACGAAACGACGACCAAGGCCGAAGCATTCAAGGATACCCAGCACTTCGCCGAACTCGGCGCAAGTTTCAGCAAGGAAGCGACCGAACTGGCCAAGCTCGCCGAAGCCGGCGACCAAGCAGGCGTGAAGGCGCAATTCGCCAAGCTCGGCAAGACCTGCAAGGCTTGCCACGACGACTTCAGAGCAAAAGACTAAGCGACCCATCGCCGTGGCGCCGGCTCCGCATGCGAAGCCGGCGCTTGCGCGATTTCATCCGTATCGGTAGCTGCAACCCATCCCCTTCTTCTTCCCCCTTTTTCCTCGGAGTTTTCATGAGACATCCAAACTATCGTGGTGCGTCAATGACCTGCATCGCATTGGCGGCTTCATTGTTGGTCACGTATGCGGGCGCGCAAACGCCGGCGCAGCCGACGGCAAACGCCAGACCGGACCCAACTGCCAGATCGACCGATCCGGCTAAACCATTGGGCTTCTTCATCACCAGCGAAGGCGTGGGCGACGGCGCCAATCTGGGCGGGCTGGCCGGCGCCGACGCGCACTGCCAAAAATTGGCCGCCAGCGTCGGCGCGGGCAGCAGGGTATGGCGCGCTTATCTAAGCACACAAGCCACCGATGGCGCGCCAGCCGTCAATGCGCGCGACCGCATCGGCCAAGGCCCGTGGTACAACACCCGTGGCGCGCTGGTCGCCAAGGACCTCGCGCAATTGCAAGGCGATACGCTGGAATATGCCAGACTCGGCAACAACATCAGCCGCGCGACCGCATTTACCGAGAAGAACGAAGCGGTAAAAGGCTTTGGCGACAAACCGAACGAGCACGACATCCTCACCGGATCGCAGCCGGACGGCAAGGCATTTGCCGATGGCGCAGACCACACCTGCAAGAATTACACGAGCAATGCAGCCGACGGCACGGTGCAACTGGGTCACTTCGATCGCACCGGCGGCGGCAACACATCCTGGAATTCCGCGCATCCTAGCCGGGGTTGCGGACAAGCGAATCTGGTCTCGACCGGCGGCGCCGGCTTGTTGTACTGCTTCGCTACAAACTAAGTCTCTACAAAGAAAAATATGCGGCAACGTCACATAGACGTTGCCGCATTTATTTTACGGTTCATCCGAGTATTTTCTGGGTAAAGAGATTAATCCGGCGTTTGCACAACCCTCCGTCGTTCCCGCGAAGGCGGGAATCCATAGTGAGGTAACACGACCGAATTCCCTATGGATTCCCGCGGGGCGGCCTCCCGCCTTCGCGGGAAAGACGGAGTTTCTGCCGAACCTGCGCGAATGCGTTTCTTTACACACAAAAAGTCGGAACAGCCTATTTTACCTGTCGTTTCGCCCGAAACAGAAAAGCGCGCCTATGCAAGCGCGCGCTCCTCGACTTCCGACTTTAGCCGCCCGGCGTGGTCAACACCGATAGCTTGGTCACGCCCGAGCGCTGGATATTGGCGATCACCTTGGCCACCGAGCGGTAGGGAACACCTTCGTCGGCTTGCAAGCTCAAGGCCAAATCGGAATTTTCCACCAACAGCTTGCGCAATTCCGGCTCGACCGACTCCAGCGCCACTTCGCGCTTGTCGATAAACACCCGATTGTTGCCATCAATGCTCACCGTAACCGGCTTGATGTCGGTCGGCGGCGCAGTCACCGCCGTCTTCGGCAAATTGATATGCACCGCGTTGTTGAGCAACGGTGCAGTGATGATAAAAGTCACCAGCAGCACCAGCATGACATCGACCAAGGGCGTGATGTTGATTTCGCTGAGGACGTCGGATGCGCCCCCTCCAGTATTGAAGGCCATTATGCGTATGCTCCTGCGGCGGTGGCGACCTTGGCGTCATTCTTCTTTTGCTCGGGGCGCACAACACTCTTGGTGACGCGGAAACCGTTCTTCTGCGCCAGGTTGACGAAATCGGTTGCATAGCTATCCAGTTCGGCCGAAGTCACTTTCAAGCGCCGCACGTAGAAGTTATAGGCCAGCACGGCAGGCACCGCCACCGCGATACCGACGCCGGTCGCCACCAACGCCTCGCCGATCGGACCGGCCACCACGTCGATACTGGCCGACGCGCTTTTGCCGATTGCGCTCAACGCGTGGATGATGCCGAACACCGTGCCGAACAGGCCAACGAAGGGCGCGGTGCTGCCGATCGACGCCAACACTGCCAAGCCGCTTTCCAGCGATTGGTATTCCTTCTGGATTTGCTGGCGCAACTGCCGTTCCAGCAGTTCTTGCCGATCCCAGCTATGCTCGAGATCGTGGCTCGCATTGGCGCCGTCTCCCACATACAAGGCATCGAAGCCGACGCTGGCCAGGCGCGATTTCGGGCTGGCGATGTCGCCTAGCGCGGTTGCCGCATCGAGACTGCTGGCGCTCCAGAAGCGCTTGGCGAAGGCTCTGTCGCGGCTTGCGACGCGCCAGTGCTGGAATCCTTTGACGATAATAAGAATCCAGGTAACGATGGAAAACAATACCAACGCAATGAATGCGAGTTGGACGATGAGATTGAGATTTTGATCGGTCATGTTGATAGCCTGAAAATTGAGAGGTCTAAAAAATTAAGAAGGTTTGAAATTTACCGACACGATGTATAAACCATCGGTAGGAGTTTTGCCGCGCATGGCCGGCTCGAACACCGCTGCCTTGTAGCCCTTGACGGCCACATCGTCGAAGATGTCGAAGCCGCTGGATGTGACCACAGTGACCACGTCTGGCTGCCCATTCGGCTGGACGTGAATCTTGAGCGTCACCTTGCCACGCAATAGTTTCTTGTAGCCAGCGGACGGATAACCCAGCTCCGGCTTGACTACAAAGCCGCCGGTATAGGCTTTCGGTTCGAGCGGCTCGGGCGGCGCCGTTGGCGCGGCGACCGGCACAGGCGGCGGCGCTACCGCAACTGGCACGGCATTGGGCGTTGGCTCGCTGACTTCCGGCGCATTTTGCACTACCGGAATGGAGACAGGCGGCGGCGCAGCCGGTTTCACAGCGACCACGCGCGGCACGATTTTCGGCTTCACCTCTGGTGGTGGCGGCGGCGGTGGCGGCGGCGCGATATCCATCACCAGTTCCGGCAACTTGCGTGGCAAGGGCGCCACCTGCACCGGCTGATTGACGATGTAAAGGGCGACCGCATGCAACACCAGCGCGATGCCTACCGCGCCACCCCACGCAAGCAGATTACGCGATTTTCGGATATCTCCCGCAACGGATGCGACGATCGGCGCCGTCGGCTTGACAGCCACCACACCGGATGCCGGGCGATAGCCGCGCCGCACCGCTGCGCGGCGCGGTGAAGCGGAAGCGCTTTCAAAAGTCATGGCACTCATCATTAAATCCTTTCTTTGCTACCGATTGCCTCAAAAAAACAAACGGATACTCGGACACCTTCTATGCAGGAAGCATGCCAATCGCCTCATGGCGAAATTGAAGCGGCTTCCACAGAAATTCCCGGTTTTCGATGTCATGCAGAAATCTCTCTGCTGCAAATCCAACAGCGCGCATTTCTGCGCGTGCTGGATATCAAACATCAAGCCCGCTTTTTTGCGCTGCGCGGCCGCTTGCCGAACGCGCGTTGCAACACGCCAGCACAAGTCGCCGTGATAGCTGAAGGCACACTATTTGCGCACTATTTTGCGCGCGCAATTTAACGTGGTACGCAATTTGCTGAAGTGGATGACTTTACGTTGATTACCAAGGGGAAATTTGCAATGAGTATCAAGACAGTTCAGGGAGTTCAATCAGAGAAATCATCGCTGCGACGCGGGCGCGCGCCGTTTCGCTTGAAACCGATCGCGACCGTGGTCGCTGGCATGGCCTTGCTGGCCTCCGGCCCGCTGTATGCAGCCGATCCCACGATCGCTGACCTGCAAGCGCAAATCGCGCAACTCAAGCAAATCATCGCGAACCAGAACGCCGCGCTCGGCAACTCGCCGGCAAAGGACGGCGCGGACGCCAACAAGGACAAGAGCAGCGACAAGGACGCCGCCAGAAAAGACGCCGCCTCGCAGGAAGATGTGAAAAAACTCGATGAAGTCACGGTAAGCGGCCAGTCGCCGCTGGCGCCGTTACAAGACGTGCCCCTTTCGGAATCGATCGTATCCGGCCAGGAACTGGCGCAGACCGGCTCCGCCAGCATCGCCTCCATCACCCAACGGATGGCCAACGTCGACTGGAATGTCGGCAATCAGCGCACCGCCAGCCTCTCCATACGCGGCATCGGCAAGATAGGCCAGACCGAAGCGCAGGACCCCAGCGTCGGCATCTCGGTCGACGGCGTTCCCTACGCGTACAACCCGCTGGTCTCGGCCTTCGACTTCGTCGATGTCGACAATGCCAGCGCGATCCGTGGCCCGCAAGGCACGGCGGGCGGCAAGAACACCAGCGTCGGCGTGGTCAACGTCACCACCAACCGGCCTTCGTTTACACCCAGCGCCGATTATTCTCTGACCTTCGGCCAGGAAAACACCTTCATCGGCAAGCTGGCCGCCGGCGGCCCGGTGATCAACGATCTGCTGGCATGGCGCGGCACCTTTGTGGTCGATCGCGGCGACGGCAACATGACCAACCTGTACAATGACAACACCACGTACACGAACACCGACCGCTTGTCGGGCCGGGTGCAGTTTCTGTTGACGCCGAGTTCGACCTTCAACGCCAGGCTAGAGGTCGATTCGCAGCCGACGGCTGGCGAAAGCTGGAACGGCGCGACGATTTACACGCCGACGCCGACTCACTATGCGAATGGTGCGGTCAATCCCTTGACGACGGACGCCTCGACCCGCCTGGCGCGCAGTTGGTTCACCAACGAATCGAACTATAGCTATGCCAACAGTTACCTGTATGGCGGCGGTCAAAACGCAGTCAACAATAACGCGGGGCAACCGCTCTACACCAGCAGCCATGGTTCCTCGCTGGAATTGAATTGGGATATCGGCAAGCACACGCTGACTTCGCTGACCGCCTACAAGGATTACTATTTCAACGCAGTCAACGACGAAGGCACGCCATTCGACATCAATCCCAATTCCGGCGGCTTCCAGAACCGCTATCGCCAGATCAGCCAGGAATTGAAGATCGCCAACAAGCCGGGCGGTTTCGTCGACTATCAAGCCGGGGTCTATTTGCTCAAGGACAGCAACAACGATGCCTACACCAAGTCGTACGGCAGCGACGCCGGCGCCTGGTTTGCCAATCCAACCCAATATACGGCTCTCAGTGCGACTTCGGCAGGGCAACTGTTGATGCAAAATGCGCTCAATCGCCTGTCGATGTACAGCACCACGCCGTCCGGCGTGCAAGATATCGAAAACCGCAGCGAAGCGCTCTACGGCTCGGCCGACTGGCATTTGGCGGACAAATTTACCTTCACGACCGGTCTGCGCGAAACATTCGAGCAACGCACAAACGTCGGCGGCACCTTCATTACCGATAACGGCTTCGGTTCCTTGTTAAATCCAGTGTCGGTGCCCATTACCGGGGGCGGCAGCGTCCAAACGGGCGGTTTCGCCACTACCGGCAAAGGCGCGCTGGCGGCGGGCAATTCCGCCGCGCAACTGGCCGAAGCGGACGCGGTGGCGCTGCAATACTTCGGCGTGAAACCGACCGGGACGGCCGGCGCTGCCTACAACAGCCTCACCGCTGCGCAGCAACAGCAGGTTGCCTATGCACAGGCGATCCGCAAGACGCAAATCGGCAATCTGTTCCCAACCACAACGGCCAAGCTGAGGGAAAACCATCTGCCGACCATCCTGTTGAGTCCGCAGTACAAATTCAACGACAACTACACTTCATACGTGTCGTTTCAATACAACCAAAAGGCCGGCATTGCGCAATTCGTCAACGACGTGCCGAATATCGTGCAGCCGGAAAAGACCGCCGCTTACGAATGGGGCCTGAAAGTCAACTTGCCTGAGCAAAAGCTGAATTTCAACGTCGATATCTTCACGATGAACATCCTCGACTATCAACAGCAGGTCCAGGTATACGATGCGTACACGACGGCTAACAATAATAACGGCCAGTTATATTACGACAACGTCACCGGCAATGCCAGCCGGGTACGTGCCAACGGCGTGGAAATCGATGCGTTTTACAAAGGCATCCCGAATACCACGCTGCGCTTCGCGGGCGCCTATAACAACGCCTATTACGTCAGCTATACCAATGCCGGCCAAGCAGCCGAGAATGTCAATTTGAGCAACCCCTTGGCCGACGACACCGGCAAGCAATTGGCCGGCAATGCGAAAATCACGTTCAACCTGGGCGGCGATTACCGGGTTCCGGTGTGGGGCGGCAAGCTGTTCCATACGAGCTGGAACACGGGGTTTGTGAGCCGTTACAACTCGGATGTGGCGCTCTCGCAATACGCGTGGGTTCCCGCGCATAGCGTCACCGACTGGTCGATCGGCTTGTCGAATGTCAAGCAAACCTTCGACGTTAGCCTGATTACGAAGAATCTGTTCAACAACAGCACGCCACAAACAATCACCTGGAATAGCTACACACCGGCAGTGCAGCGCTGGCTGGGGCTGCAGTTCTCGGGGAAACTGTAACCACGAACAAGGCCCTCCGAAAATTCAGAGGGCCTCGCAATTTTTTAAGTTGGACGCTTCGGCAAACAGCAGTCAAACAGCAGTGTTGTAGGCTGGGATGCAATCCCAGCAATCCGACTGTTGCGCCGCCAAATTTGCTGGGATTGCATCCCAGCCTACCTAGCCACTTTTCTTCGCGAATTCAAGCACGTGGCGCTTAAGTAAGAGCCATTCGAGTCAAGAGGGAAATCAGGTGGCAGCCGAGGCAATGTCGAGGCAGTCGACGGCAGAGCCGGGAGCGCCGGAGTCGAGTCCGATCAAGCCGAATCGCTTCAAATGGGTGCGCAAGATGTTGCGACTGATTCCCAGCACTTTGGCGGTTTGCACCTGGTTTTGGCGGCAAGAAAGGTAGGCAGTGCGAATCACATTTTCTTCTATCGTGTCGAATAGCGCCGGTTTGCCCGCGCCGATCAACTCTTCGACGAGTTGTTCGAGTCGAACATACAAATCGACATCCTCGCCAGCATCGGAGACTGCGTGAGAGTCGAGGGCGGCGGCAGGACCGACCGGGCTCGACTCGGCTGGAGCAAGCGCAATTTGCGTATCGCGGATGTTTCGATGCACGGCGCCCACCAGTTTCAAATCTTCCGGCTGGATCACGTTGTCGCGGCAAACGATCAACGCATAGTGGATCACGTTTTCCAATTCGCGGATATTGCCCGGCCATTCATAGGCGAGCAAGGCTTGCTCTGTCTGCGGCGCGAGAGCGGTTTGCTCCTGGTTCAAGCGCTTGCGGTAGACGTTGATGAAATGCTCGGCCAGCGGCAGGATATCGCCGGGACGTTCGCACAACGCCGGCAAATCGATGGTGGCAACCGAGAGACGATAATACAAGTCGGCACGGAAGCGGTCGGCGGCGATGGCTTTCTGCAAGTCGACGTTGGTCGCCGCGATCAAGCGCACATCGAGCGGAATCGGTTTGCGCGAGCCAAGACGCACCACCTGCCTCTCCTGCAGCACGCGCAAGAGTTTGACTTGCAGGCCCGGCGACAGATCGCCGATTTCGTCGAGGAACAAGGTGCCGCCATTGGCCGCCTCGAACCAGCCGGCGCGCGCCTGCGTGGCGCCGGTGAAGGCGCCGCTTTCATGCCCGAACAATTCGGCATCGATCAAGGTCTCGCTGAAGGCGCCGCAATTGACGGCGATGAACGGGCCTTTGCGCCCGCTATGTTGATGGATGTGGCGGGCCACCAATTCCTTGCCGGTGCCGGTTTCGCCGATGATCAATGCGGTCGCTTCACTTCTTGCAATACGTTCGACACTTGCGAGCAGCGCGGTCGAGCGCGGATCTCGAAACAAGAGTGCCTTGGCGCGAATCGAAAGCGCCAACGCGTGCGTATCAGGGAAGGTGAGAACGGTTTCCACGTGCCAGCCAGGTTATGTTGATGGTATCGAGCATACTCCTGCACTGCAGCATTCGACACGAATGTTTTCGGCGTTCCTTATTTGATCTTCTCATATCAAGCCTTCGCTCCACTCAAACTATCAAGCTGTAGCCGCGCGCCGCTTGGCCCGGAATTTGCGTAGTTAGAAGCAGGACGGAATCAATCGATAAAGACTGCGGAAAATTGAACAGCGGTGCTCCATTACGCACAGCAACTGTTTGAATTTCAGCCGCAACGGTGTTGCAAGCCGCGCATAACGCAGTCGCCCGGCCACGCCGGCATCGAGCAAAGCTTTACTTGATCGTTAGTCGCAGTAAATGTTTGGCGATGCCCGCGAAGGGCTCGCCATAGGCGACGAATATTTTGGAAACTCTCGGGGGTAGTTCAATGAAAAAGAATGTCTATGTAGCTGCAGTATTGGCGCTATCGGTATCGGCGTGGACCTCGGCGGATGAAAAGCCGGCGGCCAAGGCCGGTGGTGCGGAAACCTCGGCGCCTGCCGCTCCCGCCAAAGCGTGGGCCTATACGCCGATTACGCAGCCAGCCGTGCCTACTGTGAAACACAAGGGCTGGGTGCGCGACCCGATCGATGCATTCGTCTTGGCACAACAGGAAGCAAAAGGCCTCACGCCCGCGCGCGAGGCCGATCGCGCCACCTTCATCCGGCGCGCCACGCTCGACACCTGGGGCTTGATCCCGACGCCGGAAGAAGTCAAAGCCTTCGTCGACGACCGCTCGCCCAAGGCGTATGAAAAGCTGGTAGACCGCCTGCTGGCCTCGCCGCACTACGGCGAACGGCAAGGCCGCCGCTGGCTGGATCTGACGCGCTATGCCGACAGCGATGGCTTCAACGCCGACGGCACCCGCCCGGATATCTGGCGCTACCGCGACTACGTGATCAAGGCATTTAACGAAGACAAGCCATATAGCCGCTTCGTGCAAGAGCAACTGGCCGGCGACGAATTATTCCCGGGCAATACGGAAGCCTTGATTGCCACCGGTTTCTTGCGCAATTATCCCGATGAAGTCAATTCGCGCGATTTGAACATGAAGCAGGTGGAAATCGCCACCGATTTGACCAACACGGTCGGCGCGGTTTTGCTTGGCACGACGTTCGAGTGCGCTGCCTGCCACAACCACAAATTCGACAAGATTTCGCAAAAAGAGTATTACCAATTGCAGTCTTTCTTCGTCAACGCCAGTGCCAGCGACGATTTCCTGAATGCGACTCCGACGCAAAAGGCGGAGTACGAAAAGCAGCTTGCCAAGTGGGAAGAGGCGACCAAGGATATCCGCGACCAGCAAGAGGCGATTCTCAAGCCTATCATCGACAAGGCGGAAGCCGATCGCCTGCTGGGTTTCGTCAACGAGACGCGCGATTCGATCACCAAGCCGGAAAGCGAGCGCAATGCCTACGATCGCTGGATTTATCATCGCAATCTGTGGACCATGCGCGGACGCACGCGCAACGCGGTCAATACCTTGAAGACCAAGGACAAGGAAGGCTACGAAAAGTACGAGAAGCTGGAAGCGGCGTTGAAGAAATTCGACAACCAGAAGCCCAAGCATCCCGGCTTCATCACGGCGATGGACGAACTCGGCCATTCCGATTCGCCGCCGACCTACGTGCTGGCCAACGGTGTCTACAACCGGCGCCTGGAAGAAGTGCAACCCGGCTTTCCATCCTTGCTGACCAACGAGAAGCCGAACATCGTGCCGACTGCCACTTCTTCGGGACGGCGCACTGCATTGGCTAACTGGATCGTGAGCCCGCAAAATCCGCTGACCGCGCGCGTCTATGTCAACCGCGTGTGGGCGCAGTATTTCGGCACCGGCGTGGTCGACACCGTCAGCGATTTCGGCAAAATGGGCAGCAAGCCGAGCAATCCGGAATTGCTGGACTATCTGTCGGCCAATTTCATCAAAGATGGCTGGAGCGTGAAGAAGCTGCATCGCGAGATACTGCTTTCCAGCGTCTACCGTGAATCGTCGCTGGAACGCGCCGACGTGAAGCAGGCAGATCCTTCCGACAAGCTGCTTACCTCCTTCCCGAGGAAGCGCCTGGATGCAGAACAAATCCGCGACTCGCTGTTGCTGGCCTCTGGATTGCTGGAAGATAAAGTCGGCGGTCCCTCGGTATTCCCGCCGATTCCGCCAGGGCTGCAACTCGGCACTGCATGGAAAGCGTCGGAAGATCCGCACGATCACAACCGCCGCAGCGTCTATGTCTTCGTGCGCCGCAATTCTCCGTATCCGCTGCTGGACGTATTCGATTGGGCGAACCCGCAAATGGTGCATAGCGAGCGCAACGTGACCACTACCGCGCCGCAAGCGCTGACCCTGGTCAATAACGATCTGGTGTTCCAATGGTCGCAGGCGTTGGCTGGCCGCGTGATCAACGAAGCCGGCAAGAGCGAATCGGCGCAACTGGACCGTTTGTATCAAATCGCCTATTCGCGCCTGCCGACCAAGGAAGAAAAGGCTACCTTGCTGGCCTTCCTCGATAGCGAAGAAAAGATCGCCGCGAAGCAAATTGCGAAAGGCAAGAAGGTCGCCACACCCGAAGGATATGGCGAAAAGCCGGAGCTGAAGACGGAAATCGATGCACTTTACAAGACAGTCTATGGACGCCCCGGCGACCGCTACGAAAAAGCGCAACTGGTGGCGTATCTGGAAAATCAAGCGAAGAAGCGTCCGAAGGCGGATCAGGCGGCGGACGACGACGATGCCGATCCTGCTCCAGCCAGTGGCGATTCGCCCAGGGCCAATGCAAAGGATAAAAACGCGCAAGATCCGAAAGCTGCCCGCGCAGCAGCGTTTGTCGCGTTGGTCCATGCCGTGGCGAATTCTAACGAATTCAACTACCGCTTTTAATTTTGACATCTGATCTGAATAGGGGAAAAAAACATGAGCAACAATAAATCGCGCAGAGAATTTTTAGAAAAAATGGTGTATGGAGCCGGCGCTTTGGGATTGACCAGCGCGCTCGCCCCAGGGATGGCGATGGCCGACGAGTTGGCTAAATTCGACGACCCGCTGGCGCCGAAGCAGCCGCATTTTCCAGCGAAAGCGAAGTCGGTCATTTGGCTGCATATGGCCGGCGCACCCAGCACGATCGACTTGTTCGACTACAAGCCGGAGCTGGTGCGCTTGCACGGCAAGCCGATTCCCGAGTCGATCGCCAAGAATCTGAAGACGGCAACCGACGGCGGCGTCGGCACCTTGCTGGCAACGAACCGCACCTGGAAGCAATATGGCGAAAGCGGCGCGTGGTTTTCGGACTGGGTGCCCAATCTCTCGCGGCATGCCGATAACATCACCTTCCTCAAAGGCAGCAAGACGGAAGGCTTCACCCACGTTCTTTCTTCGCTGAAGCTGCATACCAGCGGCGTGACACCGGGACGGCCGGCGCTGGGATCGTGGATCACCTACGGGCTGGGCAGCGCAAACCGCGATTTGCCTTCATTCGTCGTGCTGCCGACCGGCAACGACAATGCCGGTGGCGGACGCGGACCGAATCTGTGGGGTTCCGGCTTCCTGCCTGCGACTTACCAGGGCACTGCATTGCGCCAGGGCGGCGCGCCGATCCTGAATCTGGATCGGCCAAAAGATGTATCGGCGGACGAACAACGCAATACGCTCGACTTCCTGAAGAAATTGAACGGCTTCAATCAAAGCAAGTACCCGAGCGATACCGAGTTGGAAGCGCGCAGCCGCAGCTACGATCTGGCTTATTTGATGGAAACGTCGGCGCCGGAAGCAGTCAGTCTGGACAAGGAAAGCGCCGCCACCAAGACTGCTTACGGCCTGGATCAAGACGCGACGCGCGAATACGGCACCAACCTGCTGCGCGCCCGCCGTCTGGTTGAGCGCGGAGTGCGCTTCGTGCATGTGATATCCGGCTCCAACGACAAGAAATACGGTAGCTGGGATGCGCATAGCCAGATCGAGAAAAATCACACCGTGATGACCAAGGCTGTCGACCAACCGATTGCCGCCTTGCTGGACGATTTGAAGGCGCGCGGCTTGCTCGAAACCACCCTGGTGGTCTGGACTTCCGAGTTCGGACGCACGCCTTACGGACAAACCGGCGATGGCCGCGATCACAATCCGTACGGCTTCACGACCTGGCTGGCCGGTGGTGGCACCAAGGCCGGCTTCACCCACGGCGCGACCGACGATATCGGCTTGAAAGCGGTCAGCGGCACGTTCGATACCTACGATTTGCAGGCGACGGTCCTCAATCTGCTCGGACTGGATCATAAAAAGCTCATCTTCCAGCACAATGGCCGTTCCGAACGGGCAACGACCGTGTTCGGCGACGTCATCAAGGAAGTCATCGCATAACGTAGCCGGCAACACCCCCCGTCGAGATTCTCGACGGGGTTTCTGTACGCGCTTTCTCCGGCATCTCCGTCAACAGATGCCGCAGCGCTGCGATGTCGACTTCGCCGCGCGCAGGTCGGGTCTCTTACCAACAATCATCCTCGAACATGCACAAAAGAATTATTTTTTTACTCGGTATTTTGCTATTGGCTGTGGGCGCGATCGGCGCCGAAACCGCAATCGATCAGGATTTCATGCACGCCCTTGAAGACACGACCAAGAGCCTGGATTCCAATGTTTCGCAAAAAGACCTTAAGGCGGCAATGGCCGACATCAAGGAAATCGAACAAGCGATGAAGCAAGTCGAAGCGTACTATGTGAAAAAAGGCAACGCAGACGACGCGGTGGGCTTTGCGCGAAAGAGCGGCGGATTTGCGTCCGAAGTCGAGAAGTCGATTGCCGCCCACGATTTCGATGCCGCGTCCGATTCCGTCAGTTCATTAGTCCATTCCTGCAAGTCCTGCCACGATGTATATAAAGACAAAGACAAATAAGCTCATGCAGAAACCGGGCCTGGTGGGAGAAGCGCTGCGGCGTTTATTTTTATTCGCGTTGCTGCTCTCCGATACCTCGCATTCGGCGAGCGTTCTCGACTTCGATATCTGGATGCGCAAAATCGATACCCGCATCGTCGACGTGCAAAGAAAACTCGATTCGCGGGACGACGCGGAGGCGCTCGCGCAAGCCAGGGAAATCGAAGATCTGTACGCAAAAATGGAGGCTTATTTTGTCGCCAAGGGCGAGTCGGCCGACGCCATCAAGCTATCGCGCGAGAGCAAGGAATTGGCAGGCGTGATCGCAAAATCGGTTACAACGAAAAATTATCAAGCTGGTGGAAATGCCGCAGTAACGATTGCGAGGGCTTGCACCGATTGCCACGATCTGTATCGACCGTTTTAGCCACCCCTTGGCACGTCCGCCGAATTCATAGTTGAAATTCTCATATAAAACAACGAAACCATTCGTTTTGTTTTTATGGCGCCCGACTTACTCTGGCGACTTTACGGCGATTCATTCTCGATTTCGCAGGCTTTGAAGTCGCCCTTTATTCGTTTCTCTCCATTAAGGATTCCTCGATGCTGATCAAAAAACTGAGCCAATTGACTCTCGCCGCGTGCCTTGCCGCTTTTACCGTTTCGACGGCACAGGCAGCCGAGATTTCGTTGCTGAACGTGTCTTACGACCCGACTCGCGAGTTATATCAAGACTATGACACGGCATTTGCCAAGTATTGGAAGACCAAGACGGGCGACGATGTCAAGGTCAAGCAGTCGCACGGCGGTTCCGGCAAGCAGGCGCGCGCGGTCATCGATGGTCTCGATGCCGATGTCGTCACGCTGGCGCTCGCCTACGATATCGACGCCATCTCGGAAAATGGTCTGATTGCGAAGGATTGGCAGAAGCGGTTGCCGCACAACAGCACGCCGTATTCGTCGACCATCGTATTCCTGGTGCGCAAGGGCAATCCCAAGGGAATCAAGGATTGGGGCGATCTGGTCAAGCCAGGCGTCGCCGTCATTACGCCAAATCCAAAGACCTCGGGTGGCGCGCGCTGGAATTACCTGGCAGCCTGGGGCTATGCGCTAAAGCAAGCCGGCGGCAATGAAGCCAAGGCCAAGGAATTTGTAGCGAAACTGTACAAGAACGTGCCGGTGCTGGACTCGGGCGCGCGCGGCGCGACCACCACGTTTGTCGAACGCGGCATCGGCGACGTGTTGCTGGCCTGGGAAAACGAGGCGCTGCTGGCAGTCAAGGAGCTAGGCCCGGACAAGGTCGAGATCGTCGCGCCGTCGGTGAGCATTCTGGCCGAACCGCCGGTGGCCGTGGTCGACAAGGTGGCGGACAAACGCGGCACCCGCAAGGTGGCCGAGGCCTATCTGCAATACTTATACAGCGACGAAGGCCAGGAAATTGCGGCCCGCAATTACTACCGGCCGACCTCGGACAAGGCCGCGAAGAAATACGCGGCGCAATATCCGAAGGTGAAACTTTTCACGATCGACGAAGTCGCAGGAGGGTGGGCCAAAGCGCAAAAGGCGCATTTTTCCGACGGCGGCTTGTTCGATCAAATCTATCAGCCGGGGACGAAGTAAAGCAGTTCGTTCCCCTCGACCACCAGATACTCGGAATATAGGAGCGTTTATCATAGACATTCTTGCGCTCGAAAAAGGCGTTGCAAATCTGCAAGCCAAGGCGCTGCTCGAATCGAACGTGAGTTTCGACGCCGATGGACGCGCGCTGGGACGCTTCGTCAACTCGACGCTGACCAGTTCGTTCCAGGCGATACGCGCCTTGGACGACGGGCGCGCGCTGGGCTACGAAGGCTTTGCGCGCAGCTATTCGGCCACCGATCAAGGTCTCAGTATCTGGAATCTGCTGGACCGCACCGTCACCGACCTGGAATCGACCGAACTAGATCGATTGGTTCGCATGCTGCACGCGATCAACTTCTTCCGGCAGCCGGCAGCGCAGTCGGCGGACCTGTTCGTCAGCGTCCATGCGCGCCTGTTGGCGACCGTTCCGGGCAATCACGGCAACACCTTTCGCCGCATCCTGGAGTCGCTTGAACTGCCGCATGAACGGGTCGTCTTGCAGATGCCGGCAGTGACGCAGGATCAAAACTGGATATTGAACGTGGTCGCGGAAAACTATTGCAGTAATGGATTTCGCATCGCCGTCAACGCCAATTCGGTTCAGGAAGCGCAGATATTGCTGGATCACGTGCGCCCGGAAGCGATCAAGCTGGACGTGCGCCAGATCATCGATTTCCCGGCGACCGCGACCTTGCTGGCGGAAGCGGCTGCGCGAAATATCCAAATCATCTTCAAGCGCGCCGAAACCGCCTCGCAATTGTTAGCGTTGCAGGCCCTCGGCGGCGAGTCTGTCCATACGATTCATGTGCAGGGATTTCTCTGGGACTTGCCGCATGCGCTGCTTTCGCCGGTTGCGCGATCGGGCACGCTGGTTCGCGCCACCGAAGCAAGCGCGCAAGGAAAAATCGCTGCGTGATTTCGCGGCGTGATTTCGCGGCGTGCATCGCACGACGAATCGGACTTGTCGATACAGCTAAAGCCGAAGCCACGCCATCTTCATATACACAATCGATCTATCGACATACGAAAAAATTCGTTCGCTTAATCTGAAACAAATGCAACGATGATTCATCGTTAGCTGAATTCGTAATAATAGGGTTGTTTATGCCGGCTTCCATTGCCACACTCGCCCCGATCAAGGGAAATTTTCGCGCCATGCCCGGCTTCAATCTGTCGCTCGGTTTCACCGTGTTCTATCTCGGGTTGATTGTTCTGATCCCATTGTCGGCGGTATTTCTCAAGACATTTTCGATGACCTGGGTAGAATTCTGGAGCGCAATTTCGTCGGATCGGGTGGTCGCCTCTTATCGCTTGAGCTTCGGCGCGTCGATGATAGGCGCGGCGCTCAATGTCGTGTTCGGCGGCATCGTGACATGGGTATTGGTGCGCTATTCGTTCCCCGGCAAGAAAATTATCGATGCGCTGGTCGATCTGCCGTTCGCGTTGCCGACCGCCGTGGCCGGCATCGCGTTGACTGCGTTGTATTCATCCAATGGCTGGCTCGGGAGTTTCCTTGAACCGTTGGGAATCAAGGTTGCCTTCACGCCGCTTGGCGTCATCGTCGCGTTGACTTTTATCGGCTTGCCGTTTGTGGTGCGCACCGTGCAGCCGGTGCTCGAAGACGCCGAGCTGGAACTGGAGGAGGCCGCCGCCAGCCTGGGAGCAAGCAGATGGCAGACTTTTTCCCGCGTCATCTTTCCCGCCATTTTGCCGGCGCTCCTGACCGGCTTTGCGCTGGCCTTCGCGCGCGCCACCGGCGAGTATGGTTCGGTCATCTTTATTGCCGGCAATATGCCGATGGTTTCCGAGATCACACCCCTCTTCATCATCACCAAACTGGAGCAATACGATTATGCCGGCGCCACCGCGATCGCGGTCGTGATGCTGACCGTCTCATTTCTTCTGTTGCTGACCATTAACCTGCTGCAGGCGTGGAGCCGCAGCAAGAGCGAAAGCGCCGCATGAGCGCAGCCTCCGCAATCGTCCTGGCGCCAGTCGCGCAGCCGCGCCGCGATCCGATCCATGCTCCGCAAGCGATCGTCGAACCTGTGTGGATTCGCGTCCTGCTGATCGGAATCGCCTTTGCTTTCCTCAGCCTTTTCTTGTTCATCCCGCTGGCTGCCGTGTTTGCGCAAGCGTTCAAGAAAGGCTGGCAAGTCTATTTGACCGCCATCACCGACCCGGATGCCTTGTCTGCCATCCGCCTGACGCTATTGACGGCGTCGATCGCGGTGCCGCTGAACCTGGTATTCGGCGTGGCGGCGTCGTGGGCCATTGCCAAGTTCGAGTTTCGCGGCAAGAGTATCTTGTTGACGCTGATCGATTTGCCGTTTTCCGTGTCGCCTGTCATTTCCGGGCTGATTTACGTGCTGATCTTCGGCGCGCAAGGCTGGTTCGGGCCGTGGCTGCGCGATCACGATATCAAGATTTTGTTCGCCGTTCCGGGGATCGTGCTGGCCACGGTTTTCGTCACCTTTCCCTTCGTCGCCCGCGAATTGATCCCGCTGATGCAAGCGCAAGGCAACGATGAGGAAGAAGCTGCACTGGTGCTGGGCGCGTCGGGCTGGAAAATTTTCCGCCATGTGACCTTGCCCAACATCAAATGGGGCTTGCTGTACGGCGTAATCCTGTGCAACGCCCGCGCGATGGGCGAATTCGGCGCGGTCTCGGTGGTGTCCGGGCATATTCGCGGCGAGACCAACACCATACCGCTGCAAGTCGAAATCCTCTACAACGAATACAACTTTACCGCCGCCTTCGCCGTCGCGTCGCTGTTGGCGCTGCTGGCCTTGGTGACGCTTGCGCTCAAGTCGTTCATCGAATGGCGTTTGCGCGACGAAACGGCCAGGACGGATCAGGAGCAATGAAATGATAGAAGTCAGGAATATCAACAAGCGCTTCGGCGGGTTTGTTGCATTGAACGACGTGTCGCTGAATTTTCCCGCCGGCGAATTGACTGCGTTGCTCGGCCCGTCGGGGTGCGGCAAGACCACGCTGCTGCGCATCATCGCCGGTTTGGAACGGCCCGACTCCGGTCAGGTGCTGCTCGACGGCGAAGATGCGTCGATGCGCCACGTGCGCGAGCGGCAGGTGGGCTTCGTGTTCCAGCATTACGCGCTGTTCAAGCACATGAGCGTGTTTGAAAACATCGCGTTCGGCCTGCGCGTAAAGCCGCGCAATGTGCGCCCATCGGAAGCGCAGATCCGCAGCAAGGTCGCGCAATTGCTGGAACTGGTGCAGCTCGACTGGCTGGCTGACCGCTACCCGCCGCAATTGTCCGGCGGCCAGCGCCAGCGCATCGCATTGGCGCGCGCATTGGCGGTGGAGCCGCGCGTGCTGTTGCTCGACGAGCCGTTCGGCGCGCTGGACGCCAAGGTGCGCAAAGAGTTGCGGCGCTGGCTGCGGCGCTTGCACGACGAATTGCACGTGACCAGCATCTTCGTCACCCACGATCAGGAAGAGGCGCTGGAAGTCGCCGATCGCATCGTGCTGATGAACAAGGGCCAGGTCGAGCAGATCGGCGCTCCCGACGAAGTCTATAACCATCCTGCCTCGCCTTTCGTGTATGGATTTCTGGGCAATGTGAACTTGTTTCATGGGCGCGTGCATGAAGGCGTGCTGGAAGCAAATGGCGTCACCTTCGACGCCCCGGATCATGCCCATGCGCAAGATGTCGATGGCATCGGCTTCGTCCGACCGCACGATCTGGAGATCGACCGCTACACGCCGGGAGCGCCGGGTATCGCGGTGCGGCTGGCGCGCAGCCATGCGATCGGTCCGCTGGCGCAACTCGATCTTTTGCGCAACGACGATGCAACGGTGATCGAAGCCGTCATTTCCACCGAACGGTTTTCCGCGCTGGCGCTGAAAGTGGGCGACGCGTTGGTGGTGCGTCCCCGCCGCATGCAGGTTTTCGTCGACCGGGAAATAGGGGCACCAGCGCCGCCGATCGGCGCGCGCAGTGAAATCGCTCGCCAGAGCGTTGCGTAACACGCCATTGAATAAAAAAGCCAAGGATCTTCGATGAATTTTCAACAATTGCGCTCGATCCGCGAAACCACACGCTGTCGCTTCAATCTCACCGAAGTGGCAAACGTGTTGGTCACCTCGCAACCGGGGGTGAGCCGCCAAATCCGCGAATTGGAAGAAGAACTCGGCGTCGAACTATTCGAGCGCAATGGCAAACGGCTGATCGGCTTGACTGCGTCGGGAAAGGGGATCCTCCCGATCATCGAGCGCCTGCTGCAGCAAGCGGAAAATCTGCGGCAAGCGAGCCAGGAATTCAGCAAGGAAAAGACCGGCACCCTGACCATTGCCACCACCCACACGCAGGCCCGCTACGTGTTGCCGCGAGTGGTGCAAGCGTTCAGACATGCTTTCCCGGCAGTGCGGATCGCGTTGCAACAAAGCACGCCGGAGCATATTGCCGAATGGGTGATGTCCGGCAAGGCCGATATCGGCATCGCAACCGAAGGCTTGAGCAAGTTCGACGACCTGGTTTCTTTTCCGTGCTACCAATGGAATCACATCGTCGTGGCGCCGGAAGGCCATGCGTTGCTGGACCTTGAGAAAATCGGCTTGGCCGACTTGGCCGCCTATCCGTTGATTACCTACGACATCGGGTTTACCGGCCGCAGCCATATCGACGACGCCTTTCGGCACGCCGGCATCGAGACCGATATCGTGTTGACGGCGATGGATTCCGACGTGATCCAGCAATATGTGACGCTGGGATTGGGAGTCGGACTGGTGGCATCGATGGCAGTCGAGCACGATCTCGCCGATGGACTGCGGGCAATCGACGCCACCCATTTATTTGCCGCCAATGTCACGCGCCTGGCAGTGCGGCGCGGCGCATACCTGCGCTCCTACGCCTTTGCATTTATCCAGCAATTTGCGCCCGACTTGAAGCCGGACGACATCGAACAGGCCATCAAATCGGACGTAAGCGCACAAGCCGACTGAATGCGGAAACCAAAAATTCGCATATGCAATTGCGTTTTTATTCGTTTCCCAAATGATCTACTTTCCGTATTCTGTTTTCGTCATAAGCAATTTTTGGCGACATATATCGAATGTCGCAATTGATCCAGGAGAATGAAATGGGCGCCACACTACAAAATTCCAGCGTTGCTCATGCGCATGACCAGAAACATGGGGCGCTACTCGCGTCCGGCGCCATCACGGAAGATGGCGTTTCGCCGCAGGCTGCATGGAATCTTGTGTCGAACGGGCAAGCGGTTCTGGTCGACGTTCGCACTGCCGAGGAGCGCACCTTTGTCGGTTACGTTCCCGATAGCGTGCATGTGCCGTGGGCAACCGGCACCAGCCTGACGCGCAATCCGCGCTTCGTGCGGGAATTGGAATCGAAGGTCGGCAAGGACAAGACGATTCTGCTGTTGTGCCGCAGCGGCAAACGCTCGGCGTTGGCCGCCGAAGCAGCAAAAAAGGCCGGCTTTACCGATGTCTTCAACGTGCTGGAAGGCTTTGAAGGCGAAATCGATGCGCAACAGCATCGCGGCGGCGCCGATGGCTGGCGCTATCGCGGCTTGCCGTGGGTGCAGAGTTGAGCGCGCTTGCCACAGCAGTCCGCGTTGTCGGATTACCGTCATGAGCGAAGCCATGCCGAAACCAGTGGCGTCGCCCGCTTCGATTTTTGAAATCGAGCGCGTGGTTGGCGATTTGGCCGAGGTGCGCAGAAACTGGCGCGCCGCGCGCAACCGCTCCGCCGAGCCGGGTGGACGCGAATTGCCGTCGCGCGATGCGCTCGGCCAGATACTCGCCAATTTGCGCGGCGCGCTCTTTCCGATGCGGCTCGGGCCGCCTGAACTGCGCCAGGAAAGCGAAGATTTCTATGTCGGCAATACGCTCGACACGGCATTGCATGCCTTATTGGAGCAAGTCCGGCTTGAGCTGCGCTATGCCGCGCGCGCGCAGCCGGTGGACCAGGCTTCCCTGAAAGAGCGGGCAGTGCATATCGTGCGTGAATTCGCCCGTTCGTTGGCCGATATTCGCAGCAAGCTCGACCTCGACGTGATCGCCGCCTACCAGGGCGACCCCGCCGCGCGCAGCGTCGACGAGGTGTTGCTGTGCTATCCCGGCGTGCTGGCCTTGATCCACCATCGCATCGCGCATCGGCTGTATCGACTCGAGGTGCCGTTGATCGCGCGCATCGTGGCCGAACTGGCGCATGGGCACACCGGCATCGACATCCATCCCGGCGCCAGCATCGGCAGCGGCTTTTTCATCGACCACGGCACCGGCGTGGTGATCGGCGAAACTGCGGTCATCGGCAGCAACGTGCGCATCTACCAGGCGGTGACTCTCGGCGCGAAGCGCTTTCCGACCGATGCCGACGGCACGCTGCAAAAAGGTTTGGCGCGCCATCCAATCGTCGAAGACGACGTCGTGATCTACGCCGGCGCAACCGTGCTGGGCCGGGTGACGCTGGGGCGCGGCGCAGTCATCGGCGGCAATGTCTGGATCACCCAGGATGTTGCGCCCGGCAGCAACGTCACCCAGGCCGGTTCGCAGCAACAGGGGAAAATCGCGGCCGGTGCGCGATCCGAGCAAGAGTCATGAGCGAGTTGTGCACAAGTTTCGGCGACACCCTGCGCCAGTTGCGCGAAGCAAAGCGTTGGTCGCAGGAAGTCCTGGCCGAAAACGCTTCGCTCAACCGCTCGTATGTGGGCGAAATCGAACGCGGCAAAGCGGTGCCGTCACTGATTACGCTGGAAAAATTGGCGCAGGCGCTGGGCTTGAGCATGTCGGAACTGGTCGCACAATGCGAACGCGCTCAACACGCGAAATTGGCGCGCAGCATTGATTTGGCGTCTATAGCATGTTGAAAGATGGCTAAAGACAACCGACACTCAAGCCGTTACGGGAAACCTCGAAGATTTTTGCTTCAATAAATTAACTTTCTGCAATGACTGTAAGCCAAAACACGGCCCCACTGCTGTCCGAGACGCCGATTTGCCCATGATGCGCGCCGCCGGATGCTGACTATGTTGCAAGGCACTCTCTTTTCTATCAACGATTTCTAATTCACGGAGTCCCCAATGGCAGATACCCCTTCCCCACAATTGGCGCTGAGCGATGATGCAGCACGGCAACTAGCTAACGCAACCAAGACCGTTCCCAAGTTATCGACCATCAGCCCGCGTTGGCTGACCCATTTGCTGGAATGGCTGCCGGTCGAAGCCGGCATCTATCGCCTCAACAAGGTCAAGAATCCGCGCGACGTGCGGGTAGCCTGCTCGCAGCGCGACGAATCCGACTTGCCGCAAACCTTCGTCGATTATGAGGAAAAGCCGCGCGAATACTTTCTGAATGCCGTGTCGACGGTGCTCGATGTCCATACGCGCATCTCGGACCTGTATAGCAGCCCGCATGACCAGATCAAGGAACAGTTGCGCCTGACCATCGAGACGATCAAGGAGCGCCAGGAAAGCGAACTGATCAACAACCCCGATTATGGTCTGCTGGCCAATGTCGCCGACGAACAGCGCATTTTCCCGCTGACCGGCTCGCCGACCCCGGACGACCTGGACGAACTGTTGACCAAAGTCTGGAAAGAACCGGCATTTTTCCTGACCCATCCGCTGGCGATTGCCGCCTTCGGCCGCGAATGCACACGGCGCGGCGTGCCGCCGCCGACCTGCAGCCTGTTCGGCTCGCAATTCCTGACCTGGCGCGGCATCCCGTTGATCCCGTCGGACAAGGTGCCGGTCGCCGACGGCAAGACCAAGATCCTGTTGTTGCGCGTGGGCGACAAGCGCCAAGGCGTGGTCGGTCTGTTCCAACCAGGTCTTGCTGGCGAACAAAGCCCGGGATTGTCGGTGCGCTTCATGGGTATCAACCGCAATGCCATCTCTTCCTACCTGATTTCGCTGTATTGCTCGGTGGCGATTCAAAGCGACGATGCGTTGGCGGTGCTCGACGACGTAGAAATCGGCAAGTTCCACGACTATCCAGACACTTACAAGTGATCGCATGAGTTCCGTTCCCTTGAACCTCCCCGGCGGCTTGCCCGATCCGGCTGAGCTGGCACGGCTGGCGAGTGAGTTTTTCGCCACGCTGCCCAACGGCACGCGCAACCCGAACTGGAGCGCGCCTGAGGTCGGCTTGCCAGACATCGATACGGCGCCAGTCGCATCGCCCTATCTGCCCGCCGGTTACCAGAATGCGTCGCCGCCGGCCCCCGTCGACAGCGCCGAGGTGCCGCAGGATGTGCCGGCGAACGGGCTCGCGCAAAACGTGCCGCAAGCCTATGCGGCAGCGCTGCCAGCCATCGACACGTCGCCGGCGTCACCGCATGGCGGCTCGGTGCCCAGCACGCCGTATTATTTTTTGGGCGAATCCAACGGTTATCCGTCGACCAAGCCATCTGGCGGCACGCCGCCCGATGCGCCAGAGACGCCGGCACCGACCGCAGGTCTGGCGCAAAACGTGCCGCAAGGCTACGCTGCCGCTTTGCCGGCAATCGATGCGGCGCCGCAAGGCGCGCCTGGGCCGAGCACGCCGTATTATTTCCTGGGCGAAGCGAGCGGCTATCCGTCCGCGCTGCCGGCTGGCACTGCGCTGCCGGATGCGCAATCGTACAAGCTGCCTGGCGACAACGACTTGCATGGCTTGCTGGCTACCGACGAACCGGCGCTGCGCTCGGGCGGCATTTCCGCCGCGCGTCCTGCCGACACCGGCAGTTCCTATTATTTTGTCGATCCGGCACGCTATCCGGGACCGCGCGGCAGCCATGCCGGCGCGTTGCCGAATGCCGCTGCGGGCGCGCGTCCGCCGTTCGATGTCAACGCGATCCGCGCCGATTTTCCGATCCTGCAAGAGCGGGTGAATGGCCGGCAATTGGTCTGGTTCGACAATGCCGCCACCACGCAAAAGCCGCAAGCGGTGATCGACCGCCTGGCGTATTTCTACGCGCACGAGAACTCGAATATCCATCGTGCCGCGCATGAGCTGGCGGCACGCGCTACCGACGCCTACGAAAGCGCGCGCAAGAAAGTGGCGCGTTTCCTGGGCGCCGGCTCGGCCGAAGAGATCATCTTCGTGCGCGGCGCGACCGAAGCGATCAACCTGATTGCAAAAAGCTGGGGCGACAAGAATATCGGCGAAGGCGACGAAATCATCGTCTCGCACCTGGAGCATCATGCCAACATCGTGCCGTGGCAGCAGCTTGCCACCGCCAAGGGCGCGAAGCTGCGCGTGATCCCGGTCGACGATAGCGGCCAGGTGTTGCTGGGCGAATATACGCGCCTGCTCAACAGCCGCACCAAGCTGGTGTCGGTCACGCAAGTGTCGAACGCGTTGGGAACCGTGGTGCCGGTCAAGGAAATCGTCGAGTTGGCGCATCGCGCCGGCGCGCTGGCCTTGGTCGACGGCGCGCAATCGGTCTCGCACATGCGGGTCGACGTGCAAGCGCTGGACGCGGATTTCTTCGTGTTTTCCGGCCACAAGGTGTTCGCGCCGACCGGCATCGGCGTGGTGTACGGCAAGCGCGCGGTGCTGGAAGACATGCCTCCTTGGCAGGGCGGCGGCAATATGATTGCCGACGTGACTTTCGAGCGCACGGTATTCCAGCCGCCGCCGGCACGCTTCGAGGCCGGCACCGGCAATATCGCCGATGCGGTGGGCCTGGGCGCTGCAATCGACTATATCGAGCGCATCGGCATGGAAAACATCGCCCGCTACGAGCATGATTTGCTGGCCTATGCGACCCACGGCATGCTGTTGATTCCCGGCGTGCGCCTGATCGGCACGGCGAAGGAAAAGGCCAGCGTGTTGTCGTTCGTGCTCGACGGCTACCAAACCGAAGAGGTCGGCAAGGCGCTCAACGAAGAAGGCATCGCGGTGCGGTCCGGCCATCACTGCGCGCAACCGATCCTGCGTCGCTTCGGCCTGGAGGCGACTGTGCGGCCTTCGTTAGCCTTTTACAACACCTGCGAAGAAGTCGATCGCATGGTGGCGGTGGTCGCGCGCCTGGCCGCACAACGGCGCACGCCACACCATTGACCGTTGCACTTCCTGCCAACCTCGCCCGGGGTTGGCAGTTCTCTGTGGTATAAAAAGCAGCATCAAGAATAGAACTAATGCCGGGCTTTGCAGCCCAACCGAGTGGAAAGCGCATTGTTGCAAGAACGCCATCTTGAAAAATAAGGAATCAGGCAACTGACTTGCCGAATTTCACAATATTCAATGAAAACAATCGATTAGCGTCGAAAAACCTGCGAATGCAACAGTTCGGTTACCATTTGTCTTACTTTCAGACTTGCTCCCAAAGGCTCAACAAGTTACATTCTGCACCTAGTGCACTTTTCCGTGACTTAACGGCATTCGATGCCGTTAATGGGCGCTAATGTTGAGCCATGCGTTGACGGAATGGGATGCAAGTCATCTGTGAACATCGTCCAAGGAGTCTTTTTTGCTGCTGTCCATACTTCTAGCCGCCGGCTGGCCAATTTATATGTTGTTGATTGCCTCCGTCATCGGAATGGCACTGATTATCGAACGGTTGTTGTACCTGCGCAGCAAGCGCGTCTTGCCGCCCAACCTGCTTCAGGAAGTGATTCGCGTCCATCAAAATGGCAAGGTCGACAGTAACGTCATCAATACCCTGGAGCAAAATTCCCCGCTGGGCCGCGTATTGGCAGCCGGTTTGCGCAACGTCGATTCGCCGCGCGAAGCGATGAAGGAATCGATCGAGGAAGCCGGGCGCGGCGCCGCGCACGAACTGGAGCGCTTCTTGACGACGCTGGGCACCATTGCGACCCTGGCTCCTTTGATGGGCTTGTTCGGCACCGTGGTCGGCATGATCGAGATTTTCGGCGCGCAAAATTCGGTCGGCAGCAATCCGGCCGAGCTGGCGCACGGGATTTCGGTGGCGCTCTACAATACCGGCTTCGGGCTGGCGATTGCGATGCCGACATTGGTGTTTTACCGCCATTTCCGCGCGCAGGTGGACAGCTTCATCATCGAAATGGAACAGCAGGCGGTGAAGTTCGTCGACATCGTGCACGGCGTGCGCAAGTAACAAGCTAAGGATTAGCATGGATTTTCGCAAAGGCAAAGGACGCGAAGAACTGGAAATCAACTTGATTCCGTTCATCGATGTCTTGTTGGTGATCCTGATCTTCATGATGGTGACCACCACGTATAGCAAAGTCACGTCGCTGCAGATTACGCTGCCGACCACGACCGACCCGGACAAGACGGTGGAAGCGCCGTTTGAAATCAACGTGGCGGTCGACACCCAAGGCCATTACGCGATCAACAATGCGCCGGTGTCGGCCACCGATTCGCCGGCCCTGGCCGACGAGTTGAAGAGAATCTCGAACGAAAAAGGCGATGCCGGCAAGGATCCAATCATCACCATCAATGCCGACGGCCTGGCTTCGCACCAGTCGGTCATCAACGTGCTGGAGGCGGCGCGTCTGGCCGGCTTCGACAAAGTGACGTTCGCTCACACGAGTGGCAAAAAATAGGCTGGAATCCTGGTTCGCCCGCACCTGGCTGCGGCGCGGACCGGCGGCTTGCCTGCTCTTGCCGCTGTCCTGGCTGTATGCTCTCCTGAGTGCCGCGCGCCGCGCCTTGTACCGCTTGGGCGTGCTGAAGTCCGAACGCCTGCCGGTTCCGGTGATCGTGGTCGGCAACATCTTTGTCGGCGGCACCGGCAAGACTCCACTGACGATTTGGCTGGTGCAAGCGTTGCAACAAGCCGGCTACCAACCTGGCGTGGTGTCGCGCGGGCACGGCGCGCGGCACGAGGGCGCAATCGCCGTCGCCGCAACGTCGACGCCGCAGCAGGTGGGCGACGAACCCTTGCTGATTTTTCAACACGCGCGCTGCCCGGTCGTGGTGGGCCGCAACCGGGTCGCCGCCGCCCAGGCTTTGCTGGCCGCCAATCCGCAAGTCAATGTGATCGTTTCCGACGACGGCTTGCAGCATTATGCATTGCAGCGCGATGTCGAAATCGTGTTGTTCGACGCCCGCTTGGGCGGCAACGGCTGGCTGCTGCCTGCGGGGCCGTTGCGCGAACCGGCTTCGCGCCGACGCGACTTTACCGTCGTCAACGCCGCCGCACGCTCGCTCGATTGGCCGCAAGGAGCGCTGCAAATGCGCTTGCTCGGCGGCCATGCCGAAAAATTGACCGACAGCGCGCAATCGATTTCGCTGACCGCATTGCAACGCACAATACCGGCGCAACGCATCGCCGCCGCCGCCGGCATCGGCCATCCCGAGCGCTTCTTCCAGATGTTGCGCAACGCCGGATTGAGCTTCGAGGCGATTGCCTTGCCCGATCACTTCGACTTCAGCGACTATTCGTTTGCCGCAACGGCTGCCGATTTGATCCTGATAACCGAGAAGGATGCAGTAAAATGTCGGCATATTGCGGCATTGCGCGACGATCCCAGGTTGTGGGTCGTCCCGGTAAGCGCGCAACTCGACGATGCGCTGGCCGAACGAATATTGGAGAAATTACGTGGATACACGACTGCTTGACATCCTGGTTTGCCCGATCTGCAAGGGGCCGCTGAAGCACGACAAGAAGGCGCAAGAGTTGATCTGCAATGCCGACAAACTGGCCTACCCGATCCGCGATGGCATTCCCATCATGTGGGCAGATCAGGCGCGCGATTTGCAAGCCGCCGAAGCGGCGACACCGACCGACAACTAAGCGACGGTGGCTGTATGACGTTTACCGTAGTCATTCCCGCGCGCATGGCGTCGACGCGCCTGCCCAACAAGCCGCTGGCGGACTTGGGCGGCAAGCCGATGGTGGTGCGCACCGCCGAACGCGCGGCGCAAGCCGGCGCCGAGCGTGTGATTGTCGCAACCGACCACGCCGACATCGCGGCGGCCTGCCGCGCGCACGGTATCGACGCGCAAATGACGCGCGCCGATCATCCGTCCGGCACCGACCGCATCGCCGAAGTGGCCGCCGCGCTCGGTTTGTCCGCCGACGCCGTGGTGGTCAATGTGCAAGGCGACGAACCGATGATAGACCCGGCCTTGATCGCCGCCACCGCCGCCTTGATCGTTGCGGGCGTGCCGATGGCGACCGCCGCCCACACGATCGACCGCATCACCGAAGCGTTCAACCCGAATTGCGTCAAGGTGGTCTTGAACCGGGCCGGGCAGGCGCTGTATTTTTCACGGGCGACCATTCCCTGGCATCGCGACGGCTTTGCGCAATCGCACAGCGACCTGCCGTCCGGCTACCGTCCGCTGCGCCATATCGGGCTGTATGCGTACCAAAATGCATTCTTGCAAGCTTACTCCAGCCTGGCCGTGTCGCCATTGGAACAGATCGAGGCCTTGGAACAATTGCGGGTGTTATGGCATGGCTTGCCGATTGCGGTGCACGTTGCCGATTCGACACCTATTGCCGGCGTCGATACGCCTGAAGATTTAGCGCGCGTGCAAACTCATTTCGATGCATGACAGATGGCTTGATAACCAGGCTGAAGCACTGTTTTTTGGCAAAGTTAACACACTTCCAGATCAAATCGCCCGGAAAGAGTCGATTTGGTGCAATTCTGTGGTAAGTTTGGTGAAAAGTTTGTGTGTTATAAAGCTTACTTCGCGGTGAGCTTAAGACCCACGCTCGACAGAATTCAAAACTCAACTAGGAAAATACATGCGCCTCATCCTTTTAGGAGCGCCCGGTGCCGGAAAGGGCACGCAAGCCACTTTCATTAAAGAAAAATACAATATCCCGCAGATTTCCACTGGCGATATGTTGCGCGCTGCGGTCAAGGCTGGCACGCCATTGGGCTTGGCGGCCAAGCAGGTGATGGATGCCGGCGGCCTGGTGTCGGACGACATCATCATCGGCCTGGTCAAGGATCGCCTGAAAGAGCCGGATTGCGCCAACGGCTACCTGTTCGACGGCTTCCCGCGCACCGTGCCGCAAGCCGATGCGATGAAAGAAGCGGGCGTGGCGATTGACTACGTGCTGGAAATCGACGTGCCGGACGCGGCAATCATCGAACGCATGAGCGGGCGCCGGGTCCATCCGGCATCGGGCCGCTCCTATCACATCAAATTCAATCCGCCCAAGGTCGAGGGCAAGGACGATGCCACCGGCGAGGATTTGGTGCAACGGCCCGACGATACCGAAGAAACCGTCAAGAAGCGATTGACGGTCTACCATGAACAAACCAAGGTTCTGGTCGGCTACTACGGCGACTGGGCGCAATCGGGGCAACCCGGCGCGCCGAAATATCGCAAGATTGCGGGTGTCGGCCCGGTCGAAACGATCCGGGACAGTGCTTTTGCGGTGCTGGTGGAATAAAAGAAAGCGGACTTAGTGTCCGCTTTTTTTATGGTCGTATTGCGTCGCACGAACGCAAATGGCCAGGCCGCGAAGAAGGCGATCGCGGTTGGGGGAAGTTATACAGGGTAACAAGGAATTTTGCAGCAGCACTTGATGCTTGCCGATTCGTCCATGGTCGAATCGTCGATGTCAAGTGCTGCCAGTCGAGATGCAGCACTTGGTATCAGGGCGTCAACACGCGCCGCCATGCGGTTTCAAGCAAGGCATGCGACGGGTCGAGGCGCTCATAACTTTGTCTTAAATCGAGGAGGAGTGGATATGGCAGCAGGTTTGTGGTTCGCCTTGGCATGCGGTTTAATCGCCGTCATCTATGGCTTGGTCTCGCGTAGCTGGATTCTGAAGCAGGATGCAGGCAACGAGGTAATGCAAAGCATTGCAAGCGCAATTCAACAGGGTGCGGCAGCCTATCTGGCGCGCCAATACCGCACCATCGGCATCGTCGGCGTGGTGATCGTCATCGCCATCGCGGTCGGTCTTGGCGTCTCGACTGCGATCGGCTTCTTCCTCGGCGCGGTATTGTCGGGCGCCTGCGGCTTCATCGGCATGAACGTGTCGGTGCGCGCCAACGTGCGCACCGCGCAAGCAGCCACCAAGGGCATGAACGAGGCCTTGAACGTCGCCTTCAAGGGCGGCGCGATCACCGGCATGCTGGTGGTCGGCCTGGGCCTGTTGGGCGTAACCGCGTTCTTCTGGTATCTGACGGCGGGCGCAACCGGCGACGACACCCATCTGCACGACTTGATCAAACCGTTGATCGGGCTGGCCTTCGGCGCTTCGCTGATTTCGATTTTCGCGCGTTTGGGCGGCGGCATTTTCACCAAGGGCGCAGACGTCGGCGCCGACCTGGTTGGCAAGGTCGAAGCCGGCATCCCGGAAGACGACCCGCGCAATCCGGCGGTGATCGCCGATAACGTCGGCGACAACGTCGGCGACTGCGCCGGCATGGCCGCCGACTTGTTTGAAACCTACGTGGTGACGCTGATTGCAACCATGTTGCTGGGCACGCTGCTGATTACCGGCTACGAAAAGATCGCGGCGCTGTATCCGTTGTTGTTGGGCGGGGTGTCGATCATCGCGTCGATCATCGGCTGTTCGATGGTCAAGGCGCAACCCGGCAAGAAAATCATGTCGGCCCTGTATACCGGGCTGTGGTGGGCCGCCGGCTTGTCGCTGGTCGGCTTTGCCATCGTCACCTGGAACGTCTTGCCGGAACCGATGCGCGTGCCGATGATGGGCGCAGCCGTGGTCGGCATCGTCTTGACCGGCTTGATGGTCTACATCACCGAGTATTACACCGGCACCGAATTCAAGCCGGTGCAGCACGTCGCCGAAGCTTCGACCACCGGCCACGGCACCAACATCATCGCCGGCTTGGGCGTGTCGATGAAATCGACTGCCTACCCGGTGCTGTCGGTATGCGTTGCGATCCTGGTTTCGTATTGGTTGGGCAGCCTGTGCGGCGCCGGCTTGTACGGCATCGCGATTGCCGCGACTTCGATGTTGTCGATGGCCGGTATTATTGTGGCACTCGACGCCTATGGCCCGATCACCGATAACGCCGGCGGCATCGCCGAAATGTCGCACATGCCGGAATCGGTGCGCGCCATTACCGACCCGCTCGACGCTGTCGGCAATACCACCAAGGCCGTCACCAAGGGTTATGCGATCGGTTCTGCCGGTCTGGCCGCCCTGGTGCTGTTTGCCGATTACACCCATGCGCTCGACTCGGTCGGCAAACATACCTTGTTCGACTTGTCCAGCCCGATGGTAATTGTCGGCCTGTTCATCGGCGGCTTGATTCCTTACCTGTTCGGCGCGATGGCGATGGAAGCGGTTGGCCGCGCCGCCGGCGCTGTGGTGGTCGAAGTGCGCCGCCAGTTCCGCGATATCAAGGGCATCATGGACGGCAGCGGCAAGCCCGAGTATGACAAGGCGGTCGACATGCTGACCACCGCAGCGATCAAGGAAATGATCGTGCCGTCGTTGTTGCCAGTGGTTGCACCGATCCTGGTCGGCATGATACTCGGACCGGCAGCCCTGGGCGGCTTGCTGATGGGCGCGATCATTACCGGCCTGTTCGTGGCGATTTCGATGACGACCGGCGGCGGCGCTTGGGATAACGCCAAGAAATATATCGAAGACGGCCACTTCGGCGGCAAGGGCTCGGAAGCGCATAAAGCTGCCGTGACCGGCGACACCGTTGGCGACCCGTACAAGGATACCGCCGGCCCTGCCGTCAATCCGTTGATCAAGATCATCAATATCGTGGCGCTGTTGATCGTGCCGCTGTTGCCGGCAGTCGGCTTGCAAATCGGCAATGCAACGCCGGTTACGCCGGTCGCCATCAGCGCACCGGCTTCGACCTCGGCAATGGCCAGCGCACCGGCAGCTCCAGTGCCAGCGGCGGCTTCGGAAGGCGCGGCAGCGCCAGCCGCTTCGGCAGCACCCGCTCCGACCGAAAGCGCTGCGGCAAGCGCTGCTCCGGCTGCGTCCGGTTCGGCTAGCATGCCTGCGCCGGCAAAACCGTAGTTCCGGCGGCATGTCGTGGGAAGAAGGCAGCGCAAGCTGCCTTTTTCTTTTTCTCCAAAACTCGCTACAATTGCCGGTTGGTGACGTTTACGTAAACGTAACTAGCATCACAGGCCTTTCTCCCCTCTCCCGCAGGCGGGAGAGGGGAGCATAGTGCCTAGCGTCAGAACGTAAGTCAAGCATCGGGAAACCGACGAACATCTCAAAAGAGGAAAATATGCAAATAGCAAACAACGTATTCATTATCACCGGCGGCGCTTCGGGATTGGGCGCGGCAACCGCTCGCATGATCGTCGAAAACGGCGGCAAGGTCGTGCTGGCCGATGTGCAAGTCGAATTGGGCGAAAAACTGGCGGCAGAATTGCAGGGCAAGTTCGTCAAATGCGACGTGACGTCCGAAGCCGATGGCAAGGCTGTAGTCGCAGCCGCGCTGAGCCTGGGCACGCTGCGCGGATTGGTCAATTGCGCCGGCGTCGCCCCTGCCGTGAAAACGGTCGGCAAGGATGGCCCGCATCCGCTGGAAGTATTCCAGCGCACGGTCAACATCAACCTGGTCGGCACCTTCAACATGGCGCGCCTGGCCGCCGATGCAATGTCCAAGGCCGAAGCCAGTGGCGACGGCGAGCGCGGCGTCATCATCAATACCGCGTCGGTGGCCGCCTATGACGGCCAGATCGGCCAAGCCGCCTACGGCTCGTCGAAAGCAGCCGTGGTCGGCCTGACGCTGCCGATGGCGCGCGACCTGTCGCGCAACGGCATCCGCGTGATGACGATTGCACCGGGCATCTTCGAGACGCCGATGCTGTTGGGCATGCCGCAAGAAGTGCAGGATGCGTTGGGCCGCATGGTGCCCTTCCCTCCGCGCCTGGGCAAACCGGCGGAATATGCCAATCTGGCGAAAACCATTATCGAAAACGTGATGTTGAACGGCGAAACCATCCGCCTGGATGGTGCAATCCGTATGCAGCCCAAGTAAGCTTGCCCGGTTTGCAGGCGCATCGACCACTGTTTTTACGCCTGCAAGCCCTCGTTTCTTCCCCAAACGCCGGACTCCCTGCTAATCTTGCAAAAATGGGCGAGAAAAAGAAAACAGGGCTGATTTTGACCGGCGGCGGTGCGCGTGCGGCCTATCAGGTCGGTGTGCTGCAGGCCATATCGGAAATACTCGGCGAAGGCGGCTGGCGGCCCGGGCGCAATCCTTACGACATCATTTGCGGCACCTCGGCCGGCGCAATCAACGCCACCGCGCTGGCTTGCCATGCCGACGATTTCTCCGAAGGCTTGCAGATGCTGGTGAAGGTCTGGGAAAATTTCACCGTAGAACAAGTCTATCGCGCCGACTCGCTGGGAGTCATGCGCACCGGCGCGAAATGGCTTTCGCTACTGTCGTTCGGCTGGCTGTTGCGCAAGTGGCATGCCAATCCGCCCAATTCGCTGCTCGACAATACGCCGCTGGTGACCTTGTTGAACCGCATGCTGAATTTCCCGCGCCTGGATGCAGCGCTGCTCGACGGTTCCCTGCATGCGCTGGCGGTGACTGCCTCGTCGTATACAGCGGGGCAACATATCACCTTTTATCAAACCGAAGCCGAAATCGAGCCGTGGATACGCATGCAACGCGTCGCCATGCGCAGCCAGATAACGGTCGACCATTTGCTGGCGTCTTCGGCGATTCCGTTGATTTTCCCGGCCACCGCGATTTATTGCAATGGTCGGAGCGAATATTTCGGCGATGGCTCGATGCGGCAATTGGCGCCGATCTCGCCAGCCATCCATTTGGGGGCCAACAAGGTGCTGGTGGTCGGCGCCGGCCGCTTGACCGAACCGGCCCGCGAAACCACCGAATTGGCGCACTATCCGAGCCTGGCACAAATCGCCGGCCACGCGATGTCGAGCATCTTTCTCGATAGCCTGGCAGTCGATATCGAACGCACAAACCGAGTCAACCTCACGCTATCGGTATTGACGGAAGAACAGCGCGCCAAGACGCCGCTGCGGCCGATCGAGATGCTGGTTATCGCTCCGTCGGAACGGCTGGACGACATTGCAAGCCGGCACGTAGGCAGCCTGCCAAGCCCGATCAGGATGATGTTGGGCGGCATCGGCGCCACCGAAGTGCGCGGCTCCGCGCTGGCGTCGTATCTGTTGTTCGAGTCCAGCTATACGGGCGAGCTGATCGCCTTGGGCAGAAAAGACGCCCACGCCCATCGCGCCGACGTGCTGGCGTTCTTCGATTTGTAGGGTCGCCATCGACGGCAAATGGCATGCCGGCAATCCGGGCGCAGCGCGCCTTCTTGCGCGTGGCTCAGGCTTTGGTGCTGATCAAATTGCCGGTCGCGGTCGCGCCCTGGACATTTTGCAGGGTCGTCTCCAACAAACTCTGCAAGCTGCTGGAACTCGTCGATGTGCCAGTCGAGCTTCCCTGTCCCGACATCAAGCTATCCAGGCTTTGTTGCAGCGACGACAGCGTGGACGTGCTGGAACTGCTGGAGCTGGAGCTGCTGCTATCGCTAGCCCCGCCGAAAATAGTCGAATCGGACGACCCGCTCGAACTGCCTGAATCGAACAGCGAAGCCAGCGTCGATGTATCGGAGGAACGGACTTGATAAAGCAGGCTCTGCAAGGCTGTTTCCAACGAGCTTTGCGTCGACGAGGCGCTGCTTGTGGAACTGGTCGCCGTCGCCGGGTCGGCCGAACTGCCGGATGTTTGCGATTGCAGCGCAGCGGCCAGATTCTGGATCAACGACGTGACCCCGCTCTGAGTCGATCCGCTCAAGGTCGACGCGCTGGTGTTGACGCCCAACTGTGCCAGTGCTTGCACCAGGGCAGCCGTCAACTGCCCGCCCTGGCTGCTCGTAGTCAGGCCACTCGTGCTACTGGTGGACGAGCTTGCCGAATCGCTGCTTTGCGTGGCGATCTGCGCTACGCTGGAATACTGCGACGCTGCCGTCGTGCTTGAATTCCCTATCCCGCTAATGGACATCTTGATCTCCTTATTTGCGCACGATGCGGTTGGGATACCGAAAGCCGCCCCACCGCATCATTGCCATCGTGACTCGACTTCTGCAACGCATGTTACGCCTTGCCGCAGTTGCGAACCAATCGGTTGCCAAACTTACTCATTTTAACAATGTCGTTCTTGCAATAAGCATTGGATGTGGCATATCATCCACCTGTATATAGAAGCTTTGCCTGTTTTTATCGTTATGCGGTCGCAATTAGGCGCCGCAATCGCAAGGTGTTGCCTTGGCCATTTCGGTTCCATCCTATCGGAGAATTATTATGAAACATACATCTAGCAAGCTGTTTTCGCCGCTCAAGCGCATCGGATTGCTCGGCGCGCTGCTGGCGGCGAGCTGCGCTGCCGTTCCGGCGGTTGCCGGCGTCGTGGTCGGCGTTGAAATCGGCGTGCCGCCGCCGGCGCGCATCGAAGTCGTTCCCGAAGCGCCGGTCGGCTACGTTTGGGCGCCCGGCTATTGGGACTTCTTCCGCGGTCAATACGTGTGGCGGCGCGGTCATTTCGTCCAGGGCCGCCCCGGCTACAATTGGGTGCCGGAAAGGTGGGAGCGGCACGAAGACGGCCATCATTTCCAGGAAGGCCATTGGGACCGCGATCCGCACTTCCATGACGGGCGCCGCGAAGAGCACCGCGATCACGACCGCAGGTAATTCGCGCGGACGAATATCGGTAAATACAGCTGTCGGCGCGGGAACCTCCGGTGCCGACAGCTTTTTTATTGGGCTGCAGCTCACCTGGACACCTCCGCGCGCCTATCCAACATGCGGTCGAACGCATCGAGTATGCGCTGCACATAGGGATTCCTGAATTGCAGCGCGGCGTGGAATTGCTCCAGGTGCACCAGCATCGTGGCATTCGCCTCGAATAGCAGGATGCGGCCATCTTCCAGCAGCGAAAAATCGATGCCGCAAAAATCCAGGTTCATTCTTTGGCCAATCGCGCGCAAGGCCTGCATCGCCGCCGGCCCCAGCACGGTGGCCGGGTCGTCGAGAAAACGCTGTTCCTCCGCGCGCTTCCACGCGTGCGGCAACATCTCGGCGCTCAGGTAATGCACTAGCCAATGACGCGAAATCGCAAGATGGTAGGGATACGGTTCGCCATCGATGAAGATGACACGGTATTTGCGGAAATAGCCATCGGCAGAACAATAATGGCGATAGTCGCAGGCGTAATAATCGTGCGCTTCCAGTTTCAGCGCTGCCAACGCCGCCGCGCTTTCGATCATTTGCAGGCCGACGCCGCCATGCGAGCCGACCGGGCGCATCAGCAGCGGCGGAAAGATCCCGCCGTCGCGCAAGCGGTCGGCCAGCGGCAGCCGATTTGCAGCGCCCGACAAGCGCATCGCCGGCGGCACCACCAGATGATCGATATCGGCCAGCAAAGCCGGTATTTGTTCGCGCGAAGTGCGCGCAATCGACTCCGGGCGGTTCAGCAGCGGCTTGTTGCAGCGCTGTAAAAAACGACGGACGGCATCGGCGGAGCGCGCGCTCACGTCTTGGTCGCCGATCGCATTGAAGACGAGATCGAATGCCGGCAAGCGATCGATCTGATCCTCGCTCGCATATTCCATCACCCAGCGGATGCGCGTGTTGACGGTTCTGGGCAACAGGAAATCGAACGGCACGTTGCCGGTCGCGGCAGCGCACAAAACCAACACCGTGCGCTTCGGCGCGGCGGCGCTATCGATGAATACATTCTGCCGACCGTAAGCATGGTCGCGATGCAAGCGCGCTTCTTCCGGGCTGCCGTGCAACTCCAGTATCGACGCCAGATTTTGATGCGCAGCAACCAGATCGGCATCGATGCGCAGCGCCGCGCGATACCATTGCACCGCTTGCGTCGGCCTTTGCGTCATCAGAAACGAAGTCCCGATGTTGTAAAGCATCAAGGCCGAACGCTGTTCAAACGCCAGTGCCGCCATTTCGGCGGTATTGGCATCGTCGGCCATGCCGGCAGCCCGATAGCCGAGCGCCAACGCGCGGTACAGCGGCGCATCGTCACCGGCCAGGGCGGCGGCGCGCCGCAATGCGGTGCGCGCATTGTCTGCGTCGCCGCGATCGAGCAAACCGCCTGCCGACAACAACCAATCGCGCGCGCTATCCGGCGTATCCCGTTGCACTAGCGTCGCGGCCTGCATGTTTTATCAGACGAGTGCAGAAATCGCCGACGAGCTTGCCTGCATATTCATCATCGATGCATATGCCGCCGCCGATGCGCTGCTGGCCGAACTGGAACTGGTGCTGGCGGTGCCGGTCGACGAACTGGTGGAGTTGACACCCTGCGCGCCGCCGTGGTGCTGATGCTGTCCGCTACCCTTCATATCCGACTGCAACTGGGTATGGTTTTGTGGCGCTGTGGTTGAACTTCCCGATTGCACGGCCTGGATCAAGGATGCCAAATCCTGGCTGAAGTTCGACTGTGTCGAGCCGGCGGTCGCCGTGCCGCCCGCCTGGGTCGAACTGCTTGACTGCAAGGCCGTCAACGCCGATTGCGCGCTGCTGGCGCTACCGGACTGGATGCTGCTTATCAAGTTGGCAAAAGTCGTCGCCAGTGGACTCGACTGCTGCGTAGTCGACGTGCCCGTCAAGCCTTGAATGCTGCTCGAAGCCTGTTGCAAAGCAGTCAATGCCGACTGCGCTCCGCTCATGTCGCCGGACTTGACGTCCGACGCCATCGTCTTGAAATCGTTGCGCTGCTGTTGCAACAGCGCTTGCAACGAGTTGGTGCTTGAGGTAACCGATGACGCCGACATGCTAGCCTCCGAGATAATGCGGGGAATGACCCGCTTATATTATCGGTGCCTGGTCATGAAACAAAACGCAGAACAAAGGGGGGATTACGACGCTGTTTCATTCCTTGCTTGCCCCTTGCTTGACTTCACTTGCCAGCCATCTTGATGTCCTTGATCTGCGTTGCCATTTCGCCACTCAATTCTGCCAGCGCCTGCGCATGGGCGGCAACCAATTGCTCGAAGCCTCCGCTTGCAACCGGTACCCGCAGGCTCGATTTGCCGGCTTTTATCTGCTCGCCGCCCGCCAGGCGCACGCTCCAAATGGCGTCGACCGATACCGCCACGTTCAATACCGAGTCGAAGCGGGTGATGTCGATATACACCAGGTATTTGGCGTCGCGGCTGGCGTTGTCGGCTTGCACGGAAACGGTCGCGCCGTCCAGCAATCGGCTCAAATCGCCGGCAATCGCCCGTGGCACCGCGCTTTTGAGCGACTCGGCCCAATGCTGCGTTTCCATCACCGTCACGCTATTGGAGCCGGAACGAACCACCAACTCGCTGCGGTCGACCGCCTCCGGCAAGGTGACCGATGCGATCGTGATGGCAGGCGTCGGCCCGGCGGCGGCAACTGCATCGCCGATGCGCGCGACCGGCGGCGTTCCCAGCAAGGTGTAGTAATGCTCGGTCGGCGCGCTGCCGCAAGCACTCAGTAGCAGGCCGATGCCCAGCAGGGCGGTGTGGGCGAATTTCATTGCGGATGATCCTCCGTTTTACCGCGAATCAGCGACTCGGGGTGTCGATCCAGGTAATCGGTCAGGGTGCGCAGCGATTCGGCAGAACGCCCTATTTCGCGCAACGCATCGCGCAAATCCTGCTGCAGCGGCGCATCCGACGACAGCGTGCGCTCGGCGGTGGCCAGCGTCTTGCGCGCCTGTTCCAGCGTCTCGCGCGCTTGCGGCGCGACATCCGAATCGAGCCGCTTGACCAGCTTGTCGGTGCTTTGCAAAGTCAGATCGAGCGACTTGATCGCCTTGTGCAAATCGGTGGCGATGTCGTCGATGGGCACATTGTCGAGCTTGCGCGAAATATGCAACAACGTGGTCTGCAATTCCTCCAACGTCCCCGGCACCGTTGCCAGTACGATCGGCTTCTTGCTCCAGTCGATCTTGGCCGTCGCTGCTTCGGGGAAGAAATCGAGCGCCACGTACAGCATGCCGGTCAGCAAATTGCCGCTTTTCAACTGCGCGCGCAATCCATGCTCGACCAGTTGATCCAAGACTTCCCGGTCCACCTTTTCGCCATCCGGTCGGTCGGCGCCGGCGCGGTAATGCGCGCGCAAGCGATCGGGATACAAGTTCACTTCCACCGGGAACAGAAAGATTTTCTGCTGCTTGTCGTATTCCAGGCTGACTTGCGTCACTTCGCCGATCACGATGCCACGGAAATCGACCGGCGCACCGGCGACCAGCCCGCGCGCCGATTCCTTGAAATACAGCAGCACTTTGCGCACTTCGCTATCGGCGTGCTTCATTGCATTGTCGCGGTCGGTGTACAGCGTAAACGGCGTATTTTCGTTGGCCGGCGGCGCAATCGGCACGTCCGGCGGAGTCTGAAATGCGATACCGCCGGCCAGCACCGAAGCCAGCGATTCGCTCTGCAACTTGAAGCCGTTGGCGTCGAGGGTCAGCTCGATGCCGCTGGCATTCCAGAAGCGCGTGTTGTTGGTCACGTATTGGTCGTACGGCGCATTGATGAAGACATGGATATTGACGCCTCGGCCCTGCTTGTCCAGCTCGTAGGCCACCACCTGCCCGACTTCGATGCGCCGAAAATAGATCGACGAGCCGGCGTCGAGCGAGCCCATGTGATCCGCATGCAACACGAAGCGCCGTCCCGGCAAATCGGTCAATACCAGCGGTGCGATATCGAGCCCGACGAAGGCGTCGCGCTCCTCCTCCGATTTGCCGACATCGAGGCCGATATACGAGCCGGACAACAAGGTGCTCAACCCGGAAATGCCGCCGGCCCCGATGCGCGGACGCACCACCCAAAAGTGCGTGTCTTGGCGCAAAAAGCTGTCCGAGCCTTTCGCCAGTTCGGCAGTGACCACCACGCGCGCGCGGTCTTTGGTCAAGGCGATGCTCTTGACCACGCCGATGTCGACTTCCTTGTATTTGATTTTGGTCTTGCCGGCTTCCAGCCCTTCGGCGTTCTTGAAGACGATGGTGATGGTCGGCCCGCGCGTCATGATCGAATGCGCCAGAATCCAGCCGCCTACAGCTGCCGCAACGATAGGAATCAGCCAGACCAGCCAGGGCGCAGTATGCCAGCGCGACGCCACCACCGCTTCGGGAATCAGGCTCGCATCGGGAGCCCCCGCCGCCGCTGCAACGGCGGCGGGTTCGAGTGCGGACGGTTGGTCCGGCTGACTATTTTCAGGCTTTTCTGGGCGGTCGGTCATCGTCGGTCTTTACGAAATCCCAAATGAATCGGGGGTCGAAACTATTTGCGGAAAGCAGCGTCAGCACCACTACCGCGCCAAAAGCAACAGCCCCCGGCCCAGCCTGGATCGCGGCAAACGACTTCAACTGTACTAGGGCAACCAGCAAGGTGACAACATAAATGTCGAGCATCGACCAGCGTCCGACCAGGTCGACGAAGCGATACAACGATGCGCGTTGATGCGGTTGCCAGGAAGATCGGCGCTGCACCGAAATGGCCAGCATCGTCAACGACAGCAGCTTCAGCATGGGCACCACGATGCTGGCGCAAAAAACCACCAGCGCCAGCGGCCACGAACCGGCCAGCCACAGATACACGATGCCGCTCATGATGGTATCGCCCTGCTCGCCGAACAGCGAACGGGTTTCCATGATCGGCAGCAGGTTGGCTGGAATATACAGAATATAGGCGGCAATCAAGAAGGCCCAGGTGCGCGCAATGCTATTGGGTTTGCGCAGATGCACGCGCGCGCCGCAGCGCGGGCAATGGTTTGCGTCGGCGTTCTTCGACGGCGCGCTGAGCAAGCCGCACGCGCCGCAGGAAAACAAGCCGTAGCGCAGCGCGGTGGCGGTTGTGCCGACTGCGCCTGCCGCCTTGCCCGGCTTGGCGATGGCGCCGTTCATGCGCGCGCCCGCACGAATAGCCATAGATCGCGCGGATTGAACGATTGCGCGACCGCAGCGATCATCACCATCAGTCCGGCGAACGACCACAACGCAATTCCCGGCAGCACGCTGGCAAAATTGGATAGCTTGACCACCGACACCAGGATCCCCAACATGAAGACTTCGACCATGCCCCACGGGTGAATCGCCTGGACAAAGCGGAAAACCAGTCTGAATCCATGGGCGGTCTTGCCCATGCGCAAGGGCAGCAGCATATAAGTCATGCAAAGCAATTCAAGTCCTGGCACCAGGATCGTGGTGACGAATACCAGCACCGCGACCGGCTCCAGCTTTTGATCGTAGAGCGCGCGCACCGCGCCGTAGAGCGTGGTGGTGCTCTGATTTCCCTTCAATTCGAGTCCGAGCAGCGGGAACAGATTGGCAAGGCAATACAGCATCACGCCGCATAACGTGAACGCAAGGGTTCGATCCAGGCCGTTGGGCGTATTGTGGTAAAGCTCCGCGCCGCAACGCTGGCAAACTGCCACGCCGTGCGGCGGCAGGCGCACTTCCTGCTGCAATAGGTCGCATTCCGGGCATGCAATCAATGCTCCGGCCGGTGTCGCGCGCTGAACGTCCCTGTGCTGCGTCCTGTTGCTCATCATCCGCGATGGAGAAAAATAGAGGGGTACGACAATATGCAGGGAATTATACTGAGATTCGTTGTCGGGGACGAAATGACGACGACAGATTGTTTACTTATAGTCGCAGGCAGCTGAGCGCAGCAATTACCAATGGGCAATATTACAGTAAGGGCCGCCAGTTCAGGCCTGCGAAACATGAAGTCCGCCAAAGGCGAGACAGCACACCTTCATGCTTGCCCATATCTTAGGCGCCGACGATATTGTTCTCGCCCGGAGCACCGCGATACCTGTCGCTGAGGATTTTTTCATACAACGCCACATAGCTTTTTGTCATCGCTCCGACGCCATTTCCCGTGGCGAAATCGTACGCGGCGTCGAGCTGGCCTTGACGCGCAACACTGTCGGTCAGCGCGCGCCGTATCGCATCTTCCCAGTTGCCAGGATCGTGATCGCAAACCGATGAACCACGTTCCTGGTCGCCGATCAACTCCGGCAATCCGCCCACGCACGACGCCACGACGGGAATGCGCAGCGCCATCGCATCCAGCACGGAGGAACCCAGCCCCTCCTCGCGCGACGGGAAACAGAACACATCCATCGCGGCGATCCAGGAGCCGACCTCCTGTTGCAAGCCGACGAAACGAATCCGGCTATCGCCATTGGACAAGGCCTCAAACCGCGCCCGATCCGGCCCTTCGCCGACCAGCAACAATCTGGCTTCGGGATAGTCGCGCACCAGTCTTTGGAAAGCCTGGATCAATACGGACTGGCCTTTATGGCGATCGTGCAGCGCGCCGACATGCCCGATGATCGGCCCGCCGCCCAGGTCGCGCTTGATTTGGCGCACCTTGTCCGGCTGCATCGCCAGGGCCGTGGTCGAACTCAGGATAGTGCTAGCCGGCAACCCCGTCTGGCGGGACAAGCGATTGGATACGTCCTGCGATACGCCCAACAACCGTGCCGCATGCTGGTAGACGCTGCGTGTAATATAGGAATCGGAGATTGGATTGGGTATGCGCCGGGTGATGATGTAGGGCGTGTCCCTGACTGCGTGCTCGATTGCGGCCCAATAGGCGCCGCGCGCTTCGTGCACATGAATGACATCCGCCGCCGGCGGGCTGATATGCCCAAGCAACGGGTGGGCCACGACGCTTGCGGCACACTTGGCCGGACAAATTCGCCGCTGCAATTCCGAACCATCTCGACAAACCAGCGACTGCTCTACGCCCAGCTCCGCCAAACCTTCGATCAAATTGAGTGTCTGGCGCTCGCCGCCGCGAAATCCCCGAGCAAAATTTACATGCGCAATCCGCATTTCCCCTCCACTTTCGGCGACGCCGGCCTCAATTGGGCGGGCGTCAGACACCAGGGTCAATGTTGCTCGTTATCGTGCTTTTGCTCAACTCCGCCTTGTTCGTGGCGATTCCAGCGTCCGTGTTCCTGGTCGCCATGCCCTCGGCGCTCGCCGCGATGGGCAATCCGGGCAGCGATTTGATCGAGCGTCTTGCGTTGCTCGGGATTCAACACTTCCTGCAGTTTTGCCGTCGCATCGGCGATCTGCGCCAGTTTTTGCGCGTGCGCAGCGGCAAAATCGGCGTGCTGGCGGGCCAGGCTGGCGGCATCGGTCTTGACTTCCGGTTGCATGGCAGGATGTTCGGCAGCGGCTTCCAATGCTTTTACAAAAGCCTGGAAGGCATTTTGCTGCGATGCCTTGATTTCCAGACGGTTGGCCAAGCGGTCGGTGAAATGTTTGAGTCTTTCCTGGCGTTCCTTGGCCCAATCCTGTTTTGCTTCAGCCGATGTCGACGCAACCGGCGCCGCCGACAGCGCGTAAGCGGACGCACTCAACGCGACAACGCCAAAAACGGCAACTGCAAGCGGGCGAGAAAAATAATTTCGTAGATTAATCACGGCACGTCCTCTTTCAATGAATTCGGTAGCAACAATTTAATCCCAAATAAGTAAACGAGATATTGCAGAGACCAGCCAATTTGTTAATGCAGCGTAAATGTTTGTAATAAATTGCGCGATTGCGGTTGCGGCGCCGCGCCGCAACGCTATGCTTGTCGGACGTGCTCGATCTGTGCGCTTGAACGAATGACTTGGTAAATGAATAAAACGATATTGGTCGTCGACGACGATGCCGAACTGCGGCAATTGCTGCAGGAATATTTTAGCGAGCGCGACTTTGTCGTCTTGCTGGCCGACGGCGGCGCGCAAATGTGGGAACAAATCAAGAACCATGCGATCGACCTGGTGATCCTCGACCTGATGCTGCCGGGAGAGGATGGCTTGACCCTGTGCCGCAATCTGCGCGCCAGCGCCAAAACACCGATCCTGATGCTGACCGCGCGCGGCGACCAAATGGATCGCATCGTCGGCCTGGAGATGGGCGCCGACGACTATTTGCACAAACCTTTCATTCCGAGAGAATTGCTGGCACGGGTAAAGAACATTTTGCGGCGCGCCGGCGAAGGAAGGGAAGACAGCAGGACCGCGCGCGCGCTGCAATTTGCCGGCTGGGTGCTCGATATCGATGCGCGCCACCTGGTCGATGGCAAGGGGGTGATCGTGTCGCTGCCTGCCGGCGAATTCCGCATCCTTAAATTGCTGGCGGAAAACCCGAATCGCGTATTGTCGCGCGATCAATTGCTCGACGTGGCGTCGGGGCGCGAAGCCGGGCCGTTCGACCGCACCATCGACGTGATGATAAGCCGCCTGCGCCGCCGCCTCAACGACGAAGGCGGCGACGCCGCGCTCATCAAGACCATCCGCAGCGAAGGGTATCTGCTGGCCAGCAAAGTCGAGCGCCGCGCATGAGGATATTGCCGCGCACGTTGTTTGGCCAGATCATGCTGGCGCTGTGCGCCGGCCTGATCGCCGCGCAGGCCGCCGGCATCTGGCTCACGTTAAGCGATCGGGCCAGTTTCGGCGAGGGCTTGCTGGGTTCCTTTGCGGCGCAACGCATTGCCGGCGTAATTTCCATCCTCGACGATCTGGAACCCGCCGAACGCCATCGCTTGATCCACGCGCTCAATGTGCCGCCGACCCATATCAGCCTGGACGAACCGTGGGCAACACCGACAGAACCGGTCGGCGAGGACGCCAAGCCCTTCATCCTGCGGGTGGAACAGGAACTTGAACGTCCCGTCGTCATCCAGGTTCTGTCGATCAAGCGCGCCGAACCGCGTCGACGCGACAATAGCGGCGCTGCGCTACCCCGCCCCCCGGAATCGACGACGCCGGTCAAAGCGGCGGATGCCGATTCCGCTGGCCGCGCAGCGCCGAATCCAGCAGTCGAATCGGAACGTCGGATCAATCGTCGGCCCTGGAATAGCCGCGTGCTGTTCGTCGAGGGCCAGGCGCGCCTGACCGACGGCACCGTGGTCACGTTTCGCCATAGCCTGCCGGCGGCGGGGCTGGAAGGACCGCTGCGCCTGCTCGGCTTGTTGGCGATCCTGGGCCTCTCGGTCGCCGTGCTGTCGGCGTGGGCGGTGCGGCGCTTGACGCTGCCGCTGGCGTCGCTGGCCGATGCCGCCACCGGCCTGGCCCGCAATCTGGATCGCCCGCCCCTGCCTGAAAACGGCCCGCTGGAAGTCGCCAAAGCGGCCCGCGCATTCAATGCCATGCAAGCCGAAATCAAGCGCTACCTGGAAACCCGCGCGCAGGCATTGGCGGCGGTATCGCACGATCTGCGCCTGCCGATCACCCGCTTGCGCCTGCGCATCGAACGTATTGCCGAAGGGGAACTGAAATCGAAGATGGAAAGCGATTTGTCGGAAATGGACGAAATGATCGGTAACACGCTCGAATTCCTGCGCGCCGGTGCTAGCGGAGAAAAAACCTCCCGCCTCGACCTCAATGCCTTGATCGAAAGCGTCACCGAAGACATGGCAACGGTCGGCGCCCAAATCACGCTGCACGGCGACGCCGTCAAGCCCATGCTGGTGCGGCCGCAGGCGTTGCGGCGTTGCCTGACCAACTTGCTCGACAACGCGCGCCGATACGGCGGCGGCAATATCGATATCGCGGTCGCAGAGCGGCCCGACAACGTCGAAATCCGCATCGAGGATCGCGGGCCGGGTATCCCGCAAGCCGATCTGGAGCGCGTCTTCGAGCCGTATGTGCGCATGGAATCTTCGCGCGCAAAGCATACCGGCGGCAGCGGCCTTGGGCTGGCCATCGCGCGGGCGATTGCGCGCGCACACGGCGGCGAGGTCAAACTTGCGCTGCGCAGCGGCGGCGGTCTTTGCGCAATTCTCACCTTATCGAGGAATGTAGAGCCTGCCTGAATTGACAAATATGACATCGCAAGCCGCAACCAAAAGCAAGTATGATGCTGACTTTGACAGCCTGGAACGAAGCGCCAAAAATCCCCAACGGAACCCTTACCTGACAAAATTGTCATCTAGCGGTCAGGTTGCGGACTCGGCAAATCGGCTACTGTAACGCATCGTTTTCTGAGAATCGCTATCGCCTCCATGATGAAAATTCGCCGAAGTTGCGATTTTTATATTTTTCACCCGATTTTCTCCCTACAACACGAAAGATTAAACTCCTTCAGCCAACATGAATGAAATCGACAAGTCAATGAACGGAATTCAGAACGGCCAGCGCCACGGACTCATTCATCGTTGGTGGTTTTGGTTGTTGCTGGCCATCCTGATAGGCGCTGGCGCGTACTATTACCTGAAACCGGCGGCTGGCAGTGCGCAACAAGGCAATGCGCAGCAGGGCAGCGGCGGCGGTCGCCGCAGCGGTGGTGGCGGCGGCAGTGGACGCGGAGCGACGCCTGTGGTCGTTACCACGGCGGCCAGGACCGGCGACATCGACGTCTACCTGAACGGCCTGGGCGCGGTGACACCGCTGGCTACCGTTACCGTCAAAACGCATCTGACCGGCCAACTGATGAAAGTCCTGTTCACCGAGGGGCAGACGGTCAAGCAAGGGCAACTGATCGCGATCGTCGATCCGCGCCCTTATCAGGTCTTGCTGGAACAAGCGGAAGGCACGATGGCGCACGACCAAGCCTTGCTCAAGAATGCGCGAGTCGACTTGGTGCGTTACCAGACTCTTTTCAAACAAGATTCGATTCAAGAGCAGCAACTCGCCACACAAGATGCGCTGGTGCGTCAATATGAAGGACAAATCAAGGTCGACCAGGCTGCCATCGATACCCAGAAACTGAATCTGGTCTATTGCAACATTACCGCGCCGGTAAGCGGACGGGTCGGCCTGCGCCTGGTCGATGCGGGCAATATCGTGCAACCGTCCGATGCGACCGGCATCGTGGTCATTACCCAATTGCAACCGATTACGGTCGTATTCGCGATCCCGGAAGACAATATTCCCGGTGTCATGCAAAAATTGCAAGCCGGCGTCAAAATGCCGGTCGATACCTTCGATCGCTCGCAAAATCAAAAATTGGCCAGCGGCACTTTATTGACGCTCGACAATGTGGTGAACGCCAGCACCGGCACAGTCAATTTGAAGGCCGAATTTTCCAACGACAATTTCGCGCTGTTTCCCAGCCAATTTGTCAATTCCCGCCTATTGGTCGAAACCAAACATGGCGTCACGATCATTCCATCGGCCGGCGTGCAGCGCGGCAGCCAGGGCACCTACGTCTACATCGTCAATGCCGATCAAACCGTCAGCTTGCGTCTGGTCAAAGTCGGCACCACCGAAGGCGACAATACCTCGATCGACGACGGGCTGAAACCGGGCGAAATGGTGGTGATCGACGGCGCCGACAAATTGCGCGACGGCTTGAAGGTGGAAGTGGCGGCCAAGGACGCCGGCAAACCGGCGGCGGCAGACGACGCCACCTCGACACATGGCACGCACAGTCACAGTAAACGCGGCGCTGCCGACGGTGCTGCTTCGACCCCGGCTGCTCCCGGCCAGGCAGCCGCGCCGGCAACAGCCGCTGCCACAGCTGCCGCGCCAAGCGATGCAGCGCCAGCCGCCGATGGAAAAAACTGGCAGGGCAGGCATCACCGCCGCGATGGCGACAGCAGCGCCATTGCCGATGGCAAGCCAGCATCGAAAGCCAGTCAATGAGCGCTCACGTTCCCTCGCGTATCGATGCGACGGCTCCAACCGATAAGGTTTTCCGATGAGTTTGTCACGCCCGTTCATCCTGCGGCCGGTCGCAACTTCCCTATTGATGGTTGCGATCCTGCTGGCAGGGGCCCTGGCGTATCGCCTGCTGCCCAAGTCGGCGCTGCCGGAAGTCGATTATCCGACCATCCAGGTGGTGACGCTGTATCCCGGCGCCAGCCCGGACGTGATGACCTCGTCGGTGACTGCGCCGCTGGAGCGCCAGTTCGGGCAAATGCCGGGACTCAATCAAATGTCTTCGACCAGTTCCGGCGGCGCTTCGGTGATTACGCTGCAATTCACGCTGGCATTGAGCCTGGACGTGGCGGAACAGGAAGTGCAGGCCGCCATCAACGCCGGCGGCAATCTGCTGCCGGCCGACTTGCCGGCGCCGCCGGTCTACAATAAAGTCAACCCGGCCGACACCCCGGTCTTGACGCTGGCGCTGACCTCGAAGTCGCTGCCGTTGACGCAAGTGGAGGCGTTCGCCGAAACCCATTTGTCGCCCAAAATTTCGCAAGTGTCGGGCGTCGGCCTGGTCAGCCTGTCCGGCGGCCAACGCCCTGCCGTGCGGGTGCAAGCCAATCCGACCGCGTTGGCTGCGTACGGCTTGAATATCACCAATTTGCAAACCGCGCTCGCTGCGGCCAACGTCAATCAAGCCAAAGGCAGTTTCGACGGCGCATCGCAGGCCGTCACCATCGACGGCAACGACCAGCTCTACAAAGCCGACGACTATAAGTCGATCGTCGTCGCCTACAAGAAGAGTGCGCCGGTATTCCTGTCCGATGTCGCCAACGTCATCGACGGCGCCGAAAACGTCAAACAAGCCGCGTGGGTCAACGAGACCCCGGCCATCATCTTGAACATCCAGCGCCAACCGGGCGCCAACGTGATCGCAGTCGTCGACGCCATCAAGAAGCTGCTGCCGCAACTGCAAGCCGCAGCGCCGGCGGCAATCGAAATGAGCGTGCTCTCCGACCGCACCAACACCATCCGCGCATCGGTCGCCGATGTCGAGTTCGAATTGATGCTGTCGGTGGCCCTCGTGGTCATGGTGATCTTCCTGTTCCTGCGCAACCTGGCCGCGACCATCATCCCCAGCGTCGCCGTGCCGCTGTCGCTGATCGGCACCTTCGGCGTGATGTATCTGGCCGGCTTCAGCCTGAACAACCTGACCCTGATGGCGCTGACCATTTCGACCGGCTTCGTGGTCGACGATGCGATCGTGATGATCGAAAACATCGCCCGCTATATCGAGCAGGGCGAGACGCCGTTGAAGGCGGCGTTAAAAGGGTCCGCGCAAATCGGCTTCACCATCCTGTCGCTGACCATTTCGCTGATCGCCGTATTGATCCCGCTATTGTTCATGGGCGACGTGGTGGGCCGGTTGTTCCGCGAATTCGCGATCACGCTGGCGGTGACCATCGTCATCTCCGCCGTCGTCTCGCTGACCTTGACGCCGATGATGTGCGCCAAACTGCTGCGCCACACGCCGGAAGAAAAGCAGGGGCGCTTTTATCACGCGTCCGGGCAATTCCTGGACCGCGTGATCGCCCGTTACGGCGTCTGGCTGACCTGGGTGCTGGAACGGCAGACCGCGACCTTGCTGGTTGCCATCGGCACCTTTGTGTTGACGGTGGTGTTGTTCATTTTCATACCGCGAGGATTTTTCCCGCTGCAAGATACCGGCGTCATCCAGGGCATCACCGAAGCGGCGCAATCGATTTCCTTCTCCGCCATGAGCGAGCGGCAGCAAGCGCTCAATAAAGTGATCTTGCAAGACCCGGCGGTGGAAAGCATTTCGTCCTTCATCGGCATCGACGGCGTCAACACCACCTTGAACAGCGGCCGCATCCAGATCAACCTGAAGCCTGAAGGCCAGCGCAAGGATGGCGCGCAAGAAGTCATCGCCCGCCTGCAGGAGAAGGTCAAGCAAGTCGCCGGCATCTCGCTATTCATGCAGGCGGTGCAAGACCTCACGATCGAAACCCGGGTCAGCCGCACGCAGTACCAATTCACGGTGGAAGACGCCGACGCCAAGATGGTCAGCTCGAATACCGCCAAACTGGTCGAACGCCTGAGTCACGAGCCGGAACTGCGCGATGTCGCCAGCGACTTGCAGGACAAGGGTTTGCAAGCGAAGTTGACGATCGACCGCCCGAGCGCGGGCCGACTCGGCATCACGCCGTACGGGCTGGACTTGACGCTGTATAGCGCGTTCGGCCAGCGCCAGGTTTCGACCGTGTATACGCAGACCAATCAATACCGCGTGATCCTGGAAATCGACCCGAAATTTCAAAAGGGGCCGAAAACGCTGGACGACATCTATATTGCAACCGTTCCAACAGGCGCGGCTACCAACACGGTGGAGGTGCCGCAAGTTCCGCTCGGCACGATCACCACGTTGACCGAAGAATCGACGCCGCTGATCGTCAACCATATCGGCCAGTTCCCGGCGGCGACAATTTCGTTCAACCTGGCCCCCGGCGTGTCGCTGGGCGACGCGGTCAAGGCCATCGATGCGGCGGCGCAAGACATCAACCTGCCGGCTTCCACCCAAATCAACTTCCAGGGCGCGGCGCTGGCGTTCCGGCAGTCGCTTTCCAACATCTTGCTGTTGATCCTGGCGGCGATCATTACCGTCTATATCGTGCTCGGCGTGTTGTATGAAAGCTATATCCACCCGATCACGATCCTGTCCACGCTGCCATCGGCCGGCATGGGCGCGCTGCTGGCGCTGATGATGTTCCACTCGGATTTCGACATCATTTCCGTCATTGGCATCATCTTGCTGATCGGCATCGTCAAGAAAAACGCGATCATGATGATCGACTTTGCGCTGGAAGCCGAACGCAAGGAAGGCATGAGCGCGCGCGACGCCATCTATCAAGCCTGCCTGTTGCGCTTCCGTCCGATCCTGATGACCACGATGGCGGCGTTGCTGGGCGCATTGCCGCTGATGCTGGGTACCGGCGTCGGCTCCGAATTGCGCCATCCGCTCGGCATCAGCATCGTCGGCGGCTTGATCGTCAGCCAGGTGTTGACGCTGTTTACCACTCCGGTCATCTATCTCGCGTTCGACCGCCTTGGCAAGCGTTTTGGCAAGCCGCGCGAAGAAGTCGTCGAAGATTTCGACGACGAGGGTCTGGACCTGCCGCAACCGGAGCAGCCATGATGCGGTCCCTTCCTGTCATCGCATTCTTATTTAACAAGGTCTTGCCATGAGTATGTCACGCCCGTTCATCCTGCGGCCGGTCGCGACCTCGCTGTTGATGGTCGCCATCCTGGTGGCCGGGACTTTGGCGTATCGCCTGCTGCCCAAGTCGGCGCTGCCGGAAGTCGACTATCCGACCATCCAGGTAGTGACCCAATATCCGGGCGCCAGTCCGAACGTGATGACTTCGTCGGTGACCGCGCCGCTGGAGCGTCAGTTCGGGCAAATGCCGGGACTCAATCAAATGTCGTCGACCAGTTCCGGCGGCGCTTCGGTGATTACCTTGCAATTCACACTGGCATTGAGCCTGGACGTGGCCGAGCAAGAGGTGCAGGCGGCGATCAATGCCGCCCAGAACCTGCTGCCGGCAGGCTTGCCGGCGCCGCCGATCTATAGCAAGGTCAACCCGGCCGACACGCCTATCCTGACCCTGGCATTAACGTCGAAATCCTTGCCGTTGACGCAAGTGCAATCGTTTGCCGATACCCGCCTGGCGCCGAAAATATCTCAGGTGACCGGCGTCGGCCTGGTCAGCCTCTCCGGCGGCCAGCGCCCGGCGGTGCGCATCCAGGCCAATCCGACCGCCCTGGCCGCCTACGGCTTGAATATCACCGACTTGCAAAACGCTATCACGGCGGCCAATGTCGACCAGGCCAAGGGCAGCTTCGACGGCGCGGCGCAAGCGTTTACCATCAACGCCAACGACCAGTTGATGTCGGCCAAGGAATATAAATCCGTCGTCGTTTCCTACAAGAATAATGCGCCGGTATTTTTGTCCGATGTCGCCAACGTCATCGACGGCGCGGAAAACGTGAAGCAGGCCGCGTGGGTCAACGATACCCCGGCCATCATCTTGAACATCCAGCGCCAACCCGGCGCCAACGTGATCGAAGTGGTCGACGGCGTCAAGGCCCTGTTGCCGTCGCTGCAAGCGTCGGCGCCGGCAGCGGTGGATATCAAAGTGCTCTCCGACCGCACCAACACCATCCGGGCGTCGGTCAAGGACGTGCAGTTTGAATTGATGCTGTCGGTGGCGCTGGTGGTGATGGTGATCTTCCTGTTCCTGCGCAACGTGGCGGCGACCGTCATTCCCAGCATCGCGGTGCCGCTGTCGCTGATCGGCACCTTCGGTTTCATGTACATGGCCGGCTTCAGCCTGAACAACCTGACCTTGATGGCGCTGACCATCTCGACCGGCTTCGTGGTCGACGACGCCATCGTGATGATCGAAAACATCGCCCGCTATATCGAACAGGGCGAGACGCCGTTGAAGGCGGCGCTGAAGGGGTCTGCGCAAATCGGCTTCACGATCCTGTCGCTGACCATTTCGCTCATTGCGGTGTTGATCCCGCTGCTGTTCATGGGCGATATCGTGGGCCGGCTGTTCCGCGAATTTGCGATCACGCTGGCGGTGACGATCATCATCTCCGCCGTCGTCTCGCTGACCCTGACGCCGATGATGTGCGCCAAGCTGCTGCGCCACACGCCGGAAGAACAGCAAGGCCGCTTTTACCATGCATCGGGCCGCTTCTTCGATAGCGTGATCGCCCGTTACGGCGTCTGGCTGACCTGGGTGCTGGAACGGCAGACGGCGACCTTGCTGGTTGCCATCGGCACCATGGCGCTGACGGTGGTTTTGTTTATCTTCATACCGCAGGGATTTTTCCCGCTGCAGGACACCGGCGTGATCCAGGGCGTCACCGAGGCTTCGCAATCGATTTCCTTTTCCGCGATGAGCGAGCGGCAGCAAGCGCTCAATAAGGTCATCTTGCAAGACCCGGCAGTCGATAGCATTTCGTCCTTCATCGGCATCGACGGCGTCAACACCACCTTGAACAGCGGCCGCATCCAGATCAACCTGAAACCGGAAGACCAGCGCAAGGATAGCGCGCAAGACGTCATCAACCGGCTGCAGGAAAATGTCAAGAAGGTCCCCGGAATTTCGCTGTACATGCAGGCGATACAAGACCTCACCATCGAATCGCGGGTCAGCCGCACGCAGTATCAATTTACCGTCGAAGACCCGGACCCCAAGGTGGTCAGCGACTGGACGCCCAAGCTGGTCGAGCGCCTGAACCAGCTGCCGCAATTGCGCGATGTCGCCAGCGACTTGCAGGATCAAGGGCTGCAAGCGATGATGAAGATCGACCGCCCGACGGCGGGCCGGCTCGGCATCACGCCCAGCAGCATCGACAGCACCTTGTATAGCGCGTTCGGCCAGCGCCAGGTGTCGACCATGTACACGCAGACCAATCAATACCGCGTGATTCTGGAGGTCGATCCCAAGTATCAAAAAAATCCGCGCGACCTGCAGGACATCTATATTTCCACGGTGGTGCCGGGCGCCGTGACCGGCGTGGCCGGCGCGCCGCAAGTCGCGCTCAGCACCATCACCACCATCGTAGAACAGCCGGCCCCGCTGGTGATCAGCCATATTGCGCAATTCCCGGCCGCCACCGTATCGTTCAACCTGGCGCCCGGCGTGTCGCTGGGCGACGCCGTCAAGGCCATCGATGCAGCGCAAAAAGACATCAATCTGCCGGCTTCCACCCAGATCAACTTCCAGGGCGCGGCGCTGGCGTTCCAGCAATCGCTCAGCAACACCTTGCTGCTGATCCTGGCGGCTGTCATTACGGTCTACATCGTGCTCGGCGTGTTGTATGAAAGCTATATCCATCCGATCACGATCCTGTCTACCTTGCCGTCTGCCGGCATGGGCGCCCTGCTGGCGTTGATGATGTTCCACGCGGATTTCGATATCATTTCCGTCATCGGCATCATCTTGCTGATCGGCATCGTCAAGAAAAACGCGATCATGATGATCGACTTTGCGCTGGAAGCCGAGCGCAATGAAGGCATGAGCGCGCGCGACGCCATCTATCAAGCCTGTTTGCTGCGTTTCCGTCCGATCCTGATGACCACGATGGCAGCGCTGCTGGGCGCATTGCCGCTGATGCTGGGCGCCGGCGTCGGTTCCGAGTTGCGCCACCCGCTCGGCATCACGATCGTCGGCGGCTTGATCGTCAGCCAGGTGTTGACGCTGTTTACGACGCCGGTCATCTACCTGTTCTTCGACGGGCTCGCCAAGCGCTTCGCCTCGCCGCACAAAAAGGCAGACGCCGAAGAACTGGCCCTGCAAAAAATGGAACGGTCATGAACTTATCGACCCCGTTCATCCAACGCCCCATCGCCACGACGCTGTTGACGATAGGCGTGGCGCTGGCCGGCATGGTTGCCTTCAACCTGTTGCCGGTGTCGCCGATGCCACGGGTGGATATTCCGACCATTTCGGTCTCGGCCAGCATGCCGGGCGCCGACCCCCAAACCATGGCGACTTCAGTGTCGACGCCGCTGGAGCGGCAGTTCGGACGGATTGCCGGCATCAGCGAGATGACCTCCAACAGCGCGGCGGCAGCATCGCGCGTGACCATGCAATTCGACCTCGACCGCGATATCGATGGCGCCGCGCGCGATGTGCAGGCGGCCATCAACGCCGCCCGCATCGATTTGCCGGCCAGTTTGCGCAGCAACCCGACGTATCGCAAAATCAATCCGGCCGACGCGCCGATCATGCAACTGGCGCTGACCTCGGACACCATGACGCAAGGGCAGATGTACGATTCGGCGTCCACCATCTTGCAGCAAAAGTTGTCGCAGGTGACCGGCGTCGGCAATGTCGGCGTCAACGGCAGTTCGCTGCCGGCCGTGCGCATCGAACTCAATCCCGATGCCTTGAATCGCTATGGCGTGGCGCTGGAAGACGTGCGCACTGCGATCTCCAACACCAACGCCAATCGCCCCAAGGGCTTTATCGAAAACGACGACCGCCAATGGCAGATCGGGACCAACGACCAAGCCAGGAAAGCCGCCGAATATAAAGACCTGGTGGTCGCCTACCGCAATGGCGCGCCGGTCTCGATCGGCAATCTCGGCCAGGTGGTCGACTCGGTGGAAGATATGCGCAACGCCGGCCGGGTCGACGGCAAACCGGCGATCCTGATTTCCGTGACCAAGCAGCCGGACGCCAACATTATCGAAACCGTCGATCGTATACGGGCCATGCTGCCGCAACTGAAGGCATCGATTCCGGCGGCCATCAACATGACCGTCACGCAAGACAAAACCACGACCATACGGGCATCGCTGCGCGACGTCGAACGCACGCTGTGCATTTCGGTGGCGCTGGTGATCCTGGTGGTGTTCCTGTTCCTGCGCAATGGCCGCGCCACCTTCATCCCCAGCGTGGCGGTGCCGATTTCGCTGATCGGCACCTTCGGCATCATGTACCTGTGCGGTTACAGCCTGGATAATTTTTCGCTGATGGCGCTCACCATTTCGACCGGCTTCGTGGTCGACGATGCGATCGTCGTGCTGGAAAATGTGTCGCGTCATATGGAAGAAGGCATGCCGCCGATGCAAGCGGCGTTGCGCGGCGCGCGCGAAGTCGGCTTCACGGTGCTGTCGATGAGCGTCTCGCTGGTGGCAGTTTTCATCCCCCTGTTATTCATGGGCGGCATGATCGGACGCCTGTTCCACGAATTTGCTGTCACACTGTCGGCCGCCGTCCTGGTTTCGATGGTGGTATCGCTGACCACCAGCCCGATGATGTGCGCACGGCTGCTCAAGCATGAGCCGGAGCGTCGACAGGGGCGCTTTTTTGTCGCCAGCGAACGCTTTTTCAAGCGCATGCTGGCGCTTTACGAAAGTAGCCTGGAAACGGTATTGCGCAATCCGCGCACCACGATGGCGGTGATGTTTGCGGTGATTGCGCTCAATATCTTCATGTACATCGCGATCCCCAAGGGTTTCGTGCCGCAACAGGATACCGGCGTAATCCAGGGCAACATCGTCGCCGACCAGGCATCCTCGTTCCAGGCGATGCTGCCGAAGTTGAACGGCTATCTCGATATCATCCGCCGCGATCCTGCCGTGCAAACGGTGACCGGGTCGGTCGGCGGCGGTTCCGGCGGCGGCAGCCAGCGCAATACCGGCAGCGTCAACATCGCGCTCAAGCCGCTGGACGAACGCAAGGTCAGCGCCGACGACGTCATCAATCGCTTGCGCCCCAAGCTTGCCAAGATCGCCGGCGCCACGCTGTTTCTGCAAGCCGATCAAGACATCAAGGCCGGCGGCAGGGGATCGAATTCGCAATACCAGTATGCATTGCAGGGCGACAGCTTTACCGAGTTGAATACCTGGTCGCCGCGCATCATGAAAATCCTGCAAGGCTTGCCGCAACTGGTCGATGTCAACAGCAACCAGCAGGATCGCGGCCTGCAACTGACGCTGACGATAGACCGCGCCACCGCCGCCCGCCTCGGCGTCACGGAAAGCGCCATCGACGCCGCGCTCTACGATGCCTTCGGCCAGCGCCTGGTGTCGACCATCTACGAAGCGAAGAATCAATATCACGTCGTCATGGAAGTCGCGCCGCAATACTGGCAACGGCCCGATACGCTCAAGGCGGTCTATGTCGCCAACCAACAGGATCAGCTGGTTCCGCTCTCCGCGTTTTCGCATTTCGAGCCGACCAACACGACCCTCTCGGTCAATCATCAAGGCATGTTCCCGGCCATGACGATCTCGTTCAACCTGCCGCCCAACGTCTCGCTGGGCGAGGCGTCGACAGCGGTGGCAAATGCGGTCGCGCACAGCGGCATGCCGACCACCATCCACGGCAGTTTCCAGGGCACTGCGCAAAAATTCCAGGAGTCGCTCGCCAGCATGCCGTTCCTGTTGATGGGCGCGCTGCTGACGATTTACGTGGTCTTGGGCATCTTGTACGAAAGCTATGTGCATCCGATCACGATACTTTCCACCTTGCCGTCGGCCGGCATCGGCGCGCTGCTGGCGCTGCGACTGTGCGGCATGCCGCTCGACATCATGGCCGACATCGGCATCATCCTGCTGATCGGCATCGTGAAAAAAAATGCGATCATGATGATCGATTTTGCGTTGGTGGCCCAACGCTCGCAAGGAAAGAGCCCGGTGGACTCGATCCGCCAAGCGTGCGCGCTGCGCTTCCGCCCGATCATGATGACCACGATGGCGGCGCTGCTGGGCGCGTTGCCGCTGGCACTGGGCGCCGGCACCGGCTCGGAACTGCGGCGCCCGCTGGGCGTGACCATCGTCGGCGGCTTGATCGTCAGCCAGATGTTGACGCTGTACACGACGCCGGTCGTCTATTTGTATCTGGACCGCTTCAGAGTGTGGTGGCGAGATAGCTGGACTGCCTTGCGCGCGATCGCGCCGCAACCAGCGTCGCAACCGTATCTAACCGCATGAAAATGCTGCAGCCAAGACGGCTATGAATCTCTCGACTCCTTTTATCAAGCGCTCGATCGCCACCACGCTCTTGACGATAGGCGTGGCGCTGGCCGGCATGGTGGCCTTCAACCTGTTGCCGGTGTCGCCGATGCCGCGCGTGGATATTCCGACCATTTCGGCGGCGGCAACCCTGCCCGGCGCCGATCCCGAAACCATGGCCACCAGCGTCACCACGCCGCTGGAACGGCAGTTCGGCCGGATTGCCGGCGTCACGGAAATGACTTCCACCAGCGCGCTGTCGTCGTCCAGCATCACGATGCAATTCGATCTCGGCCGCGACATCGACGGCGCCGCGCGCGACGTGCAAGCGGCGATCAACGCCGCCCGCATCGACTTGCCGGTCACGCTGCGCACCAACCCGACTTACCGCAAGGTCAATCCGGCCGACGCCCCGATCATGATCATGGCGTTGACTTCGGACACCCTGACCCAGGGCCAGATGTACGATTCGGCGTCGACCATCCTGGCGCAGAAAATTTCACAAGTGACCGGAGTCGGCAACGTCGTCGTCGGCGGCAGTTCCTTGCCCGGGGTGCGGGTCGAACTCAATCCCGACGCCCTGAATCGCTATGGCGTGGCGCTGGAAGACGTGCGCACCGCACTGGCCTACGCCAACGCCAACCGCCCCAAGGGTTTCGTCGAAGCCGGCGAACGCCAATGGCAAGTCGCCACCAGCGACCAGGCGAAGAAAGCCGAGGACTACCAATCGCTGGTGGTCGCCTACCGCAACGGCGCGCCGGTCTTGCTCGGCAACCTGGGCAAGGTGGTCGACTCGGTGGAAGACTTGCGCAATGCCGGCATGGCCAACGGCAAACCGGCAATTCTCTTGATTATCTTCAAGCAACCCGACGCCAACATCATCGAAACCGTCGATCGCATCCGCGCGCTGCTGCCGCTCTTGAAAGCATCGATCCCGCCGGCGATCAACATGGAAATCGCCTCGGACCGCACCGTCACCATCCGCGCCTCGCTGCACGATGTCGAGCGCACGCTGCTGATCTCGGTGGCGCTGGTGATCATGGTGGTGTTCCTGTTCCTGCGCAACGCGCGCGCCACCATGATCCCCAGCGTCGCCGTGCCGATTTCGCTGATCGGCACCTTCGGCATCATGTATCTGTGCGGCTACAGCCTGGACAATTTCTCGCTGATGGCGATCACCATCTCGACCGGCTTCGTGGTCGACGACGCCATCGTGGTGCTGGAAAACGTCTCGCGCCATATCGAACAAGGCATGATGCCGATCCAGGCCGCCTTGCGCGGCGCGCGCGAAGTCGGCTTTACCGTGATGTCGATGAGCATCTCGCTGGTTGCGGTGTTCCTGCCGCTGCTGCTGATGGGCGGCGTGATCGGCCGCATATTTCATGAATTCGCGGTCACGCTGTCGGCCGCCGTGTTGGTGTCCCTGGTGGTATCGTTGACCACCACGCCGATGATGTGCGCGCGGCTGCTCACGCATGAACCGGAACGCCAACGCGGTCGCCTCTACCTGGCCAGCGAGCGCTTTTTCGTCTGGCTGCTGGCGTGCTATGAAAGCAGCCTAAACCGGGCGCTCCGCCACCCCAGGATCACGATGCTGGCGATGTTTGCGGTGATCGCGCTGAACATCGGCCTCTATTTGATCGTGCCGAAAGGCTTGTTCCCGCAACAGGACACCGGCGTGATTCGCGGCTCCATCGTGGCCGACCAGTCGACCTCGTTCCAGGCGATGCGCCCCAAACTGACCGGCTACATCAACATCATTCGAGCCGATCCTGCGGTAGCTTCCGTGGTCGGCTTTACCGGCGGCAGCCAGCGCAATACCGGCATGATGTTTATCTCGCTCAAGCCGCTGGAACAGCGCAAGGTCAGCGCCGATGCCGTCATCAACCGCCTGCGCGGCAAGCTTGCCACGGTTCCCGGCGCCAGCCTGTTCCTGCAAGCGGCGCAAGATATCAGCGTCGGCGCCAGAGGCTCGAATTCGCAATACCAGTATGCGTTGCAAGGCGACAATTTGAGCGACTTGAATCTCTGGGCGCCGCGCATCCTGAAAGCTTTGCAAGACTTGCCGCAACTGCTCGATGTCAACAGCAATCAGCAAGACCGTGGCTTGCAAGTCACCCTGATGATCGACCGCCCGACTGCCGCCCGGCTCGGCGTGACCGAAAGCGCGATCGACGCCGCGCTGTACGACGCCTTCGGCCAGCGCCTGGTTTCGGTCATCTACCAGGCCAGCAATCAATATCACGTCGTCATGGAAGTCGCGCCCGAATACTGGCAGCGGCCGGAAACGCTGAAGGGCATTTACGTCGCCAACCAACAGGATCAACTGGTTCCGCTTTCCGCCTTCTCCCATTTCGAGCCGACCAACACCACGCTCTCGGTCAATCATCAAGCCCAGTTCCCGGCGATGACGATCTCGTTCAACCTGCCGCCCAACGTGGCCTTGAGCGATGCCTCCAAGGCCATCGAGAACGCGGTCGCGCATAGCGGAATGCCGAGCACCATCCACGCCAGCTTCCAGGGCACGGCGCAAACCTTCCAACAGTCGCTGGCGACGCTGCCGCTATTGATCCTGGCGGCGCTGTTTACGATTTACATCGTGCTGGGCGTGCTGTACGAGAGCTATGTGCATCCGATCACGATTCTCTCCACCCTGCCCTCGGCCGGCGTCGGCGCCTTGCTGGCGCTGCTGCTATGCGGAATGGATTTGAACGTGATGGCCTTCATCGGCATCATCCTGTTGATCGGACTGGTGAAAAAGAACGCGATCATGATGATCGATTTCGCGCTGGTGGCGCAGCGCACGGAAGGCAAGACGCCGGTCGACGCGATCCGCCAGGCCTGCTTGCTGCGTTTCCGTCCGATCATGATGACCACGATGGCGGCGTTGTTGGGCGCGTTGCCGCTGGCCTTGGGCGCCGGCACCGGCTCCGAGTTGCGGCGCCCGCTCGGCATCACGATCATCGGCGGCCTGGTCTTCAGCCAGATGCTGACTTTGTACACGACACCCGTGGTGTATCTGTACATGGACCGCTTCAGGGCCTGGTGGAAACAGGTATGGGCGAATGTGCGCGGCAAGCCGCCGCAAGCAGCGATGAATCCAGGACACTCTTAACATTCGTATTGATGCGCCAGCGCGGTTACGCGCGGTGGTTGCCGGTTGACAAGCATATGGAGATGCAATGAAATTACCTTTAAAACACATCAAGCGCATAACGCTGGCGGCAGCACCCCTGGTTTTGTTGAGCGCTTGCGCGGTCGGCCCCGACTACGTCCGGCCCAGCGCCGAAACGCCGCCGGCCTTTAAAGAACAAGCCGGCTGGAAAATTGCGCAACCGGCCGACACGGCGATTCCCACGAAATGGTGGGAAATCTACAACGATCCGGTGTTAAATGCGCTGGAAGAGCAAGTCACTATCTCGAACCAGTCCTTGATCCAGGCCGAGGCCCAATATCGCCAGGCGCGCGCGCTGGTGCAAAGCGCGCAGGCGTCCTATTTCCCGACCTTGACCGGCAGCGTATCGAATTCGCGCGCCGGCGGTCCGTCTTCGACCTCGCGCACCACCACCACCACCGACTCATTGTCCGTGAACGCAAGTTGGGAGCCGGACCTTTGGGGCCATGTGCGGCGCACGGTGGAAGCCAACGCCAGCAGCGCGCAAGCCAGCGCAGCCGAATTGCAGGCGCTGCGCCTGAGCACGCAGGCGCAACTGGCGCAAGATTATTTTCAGTTGCGCGACCAGGATGCGAATCGCCAGCTTTACGACAAGACCGTCATCGACTATAAAAAGTCGCTGGAATTGACGCAGAACCAATATAAGTCCGGCATCGTTCCGAAAGAAAACGTGGTGCTGGCCGACACCCAGCTCAAACAGACCGAAGCGCAGGCCATCGACTTCGATGTGGCGCGCGCGCAAATGGAGCACGCGATTGCGCTCTTGGTCGGCAAGCCGGCTTCCACCTTCTCGATTGCGGCGGTCGATAAATTCGACCCGCCGGTGCCGGCGCTGCCGCTGGGCTTGCCGTCGGCCTTGCTGGAGCGCCGGCCCGACATTGCCAACGCCGAGCGGCTGGTGGCATCGGCCAATGCGCAAATCGGCGTCGCCAAATCGGCCTACTTCCCCAGTCTTACGCTGGCGGCGAGCGGCGGCTACGAGAGCAGCGGGCTGGCGCATTGGATTTCGCTGCCGAACCGGCTGTGGTCGGTCGGCCCTTCGTTGGCCGAGACGCTATTCGATGGCGGCTTGCGGGAAGCGAACACCAAACAGGCAATCGCCTCCTACGACGCCAGCGTGGCCAACTATCGCAATATCGTGTTGACCAGTTTTCAGGAAGTGGAAGACAACGTCGCCGCGCTGCGCATATACGAACAGGAAGCCAGGAAGCAGGAACAAGCAGTCGCGCTTTCCAGACGTTCGGTGGAACTGACGATCAACCAGTATAAGGCCGGCATCATCAGCTACCTGGATGTCATCACGGTGGAAACCACTGCGCTTACCAACGAGCGCACTTATGTCGAATTGCTCAACAAGCGCCTGGCCGCCAACGTGTTGCTGGTCAAGGCGCTGGGCGGCGGCTGGGATGTCGCGCAATTGCCCGACGTGAAAACAGTCAGCAAGAACGACTAAACCGTCCGTCGTTTAGCGGAACATGGGCCAGCCGTGTTCCGCTGCTATCGATCATATCAGCTTGCGCTGGATCAACTCGCACTTCAAATACGCGTAAAACACCGGCGCTGCAACCACGCCCGGCAAGCCGCACATCGACTCCATCACCAGCATCGCCACCAGCAGTTCCCAGGCGCGCGACTGGATGCGCGAGCCGATGATTTTCGCATTCAGGAAATATTCCAGCTTGTGGATGACAATCAGAAACACCAGCGACGCCACGGCAGAGTGAAAAGAAACCGACAACGCGACCACCACCAGGATCGAATTCGACATCAGGTTGCCGATGATAGGCAATAAACCGGCAAAAAACGTGATGGCGACCAGGCTCTTGGCCAACGGCAGATGCACGCCGCACAGCGGCAGCACGACCAGGATATAGGTCCCGGTAAAGATCGTGTTGAGGCCGGCGATGCGGATTTGCGCAAAGACGATGCGCTCGAACGAATCGCTCAAATTTTCGACCCGCCGGCTCAAGGCCGCTGCCAGCGGCAGGCGCGAGATTTCCTTTCGGGTTTTGGAAAGCGCCACCATCGCGCCGATGATCATGCCGATAAACACATGCGCGGCGGTGCGCAACGCCACTTCGCCCACGTCCTTGGCTTCCAGCGCGTGCCCGCGCAGCCAGTTCGACAGCATTTCCTTCAGGCTGCCGACATCGGCTGGGACATAGGCGCTGAGCCACTCCGGCAATTGATTGCGCGACGAATCGAGCATATCGGCCATTCTCTGCAACATCACTTGGGTATTGCCGGCGTCGCTGCGGAAAAATGCAACCACCGCCCAGATCGCAACGGTCAGCAAGCTCACGGTAAAAATCGCCAGGGTGGCGACGGCGACCAGGCGCGCGCGTTCGCTGCTGATCTTGCGTCCCAGCAAAGGGGTGATGAAATGCACTACCGAATAGACCACCAGACCGGAAAAAAGCGCCGCCAGCAACGTCCTTTGCAGCACCAGCGCCAACGCGACGAACGCCAGCACGTAGGATGATGCTTCGATCAACCCGGCTTTATCTTTTTCTTGCATATCATCCTATTAAGATTTTACAACAAGCACACCGTCAAACCGATTCGATCGTACAATTGGCGCTTGATTCAACATGGAGTTGTTTGCGCAATGAAACAAGAGGACGGCAATCCAAAATTCGGGCGTCTGCTGATCGTCTTGCTGTTGGCGGTCCTCTTTTGCGGCGTCCTGACCTGGTTTGCCGAAACTTTTCTGGCGTAATAGCAGGATGCGATTATGAGCCGGCAGCGCGCGATCCGCAAGCAAGTCGCAGTCTGGGCCAGTACAGCTAGGGCGTCCCGCCATTGCCGCTGACAACGGTCGCGTCCGCGCCGCGCCCAAGTAGATAGGAGTCGACCATGCCTGCCACCCAGCATGCGACGAACACCCAAAAAGCAACTTCAACGACTTGCGACTGCGGTGCGCTGTTCAACACCGCCTCGATCGCAGTGGGTTCGAGCGCAACAGCCCCGCTTTCAATCTTGCCCATTACAAAGTCGACCTGTTCCATCAAACCCTGCACATACAAGCCTATGCTTGCCACCGCCGGAACAAACACAATCAATCCGCGTAAATAGCGCTTCAGGTAAAAATGCCCCGCCCCCGGAAACGCCAGGCCCGACCACAACACCGCTTTGATGGATTTTTTCATTCCTGCTCCAGATTCTTCAAACGAACATCGCTAAATTTCCCCTTGCCGCGCCCATTCGACCAAATCCAAGTCGACGCGTTCAATGTCCGCTTATTCTTTTACCTGCATGCAATTGCGCAGCGGCAGTATTACACAAGATTTGCCGATTGGCACCTTATCGACATCAGGTTCCAGGGCAATCGAATGAAGGTTGATTGCTGCGCGACTCCCCTCGCCCGCTGGCGGGAGAGAGGGTGGGGCGGGCCGCGTAGGCGGAGTGCGTTCGCAAGACCTATTGAATTCGAAGAGAGGTATTCCCTCTCCCGCAGGCGGGAGAGGGGAGAACTGACCTTCATGCAATTGCCCTGCATCAGGTTCCCGCATGCAAGCCGCGATAGGCGCCGGGATTCAATCCGGTCCATTCCTTGAACGCATGGTTGAACGAACTCTGTTCTTGGAAGCCCAGCATAAACGCGATTTCCGCAATGCCGAGCTGCCCGCGCTTCAAGTAATCGACCGCCAAATCGTGCCGCGTGCGGTCCAACACTTGCTGAAATGTTAATCCAGCATCCTGCAGTTTTCTTTGCAGCGTGCGCTGCGTGATATGCAATTCCCGCGCAATCAGCGGCAGCCGCACCCGATCCTGCGCCAGATTGCGGCTGATGCAGGAACGCACCAGGGCCACGATCCCGCCGTCGCTTTCGGCGCGCTGCTTTTCCTTCAACAAGTGTTCCGCATGTTGTTGCAATAATGGATACATGCCGACATCGGCATTCGGCACCGGCCAAGCCAGTAATCCGGCGTCGAAACTGGCGCTATTGCGCGCACCGCCAAACCTCACTTCAGCGCCGAATATCCGCGCGTGTTCGCCGCAATCGGCTGGCGCAGCATGGGCAAAAGTCACCGGCGCGGGCGGCAGCGGCGTGCCGGCCAGCCAGTTGCCGAATACCCGAATCCCGGCGAATACGCTTTCCACCAGATGGCGGCTGGCTTCGGCGTTATTCGGTTGCCAGCGGTATTCCGCCTGCGCGCCGTCGACGACCAGCGTCGAGCGTCCCAGATCGTGCGCCAGCCCCTCGAAACGCATGGTTTGCTGCAACGCCTGGCCGAAATCGCGGCAGCTCAGCAAAATCAGCCCGTACACGTTATAGGTGCCAAGCTTGACCCGCTCGCCGACATGCAGGCCGAAATGCGGATCGGCGGCCAGTTCCGCGCCGGCATCGAGCAGCCGTTCATAGTCATCGGCGGCCAAGACTTCCGGCAATGGCGACAATGCGCCATCCGGCAAACCGGCGGCGCGCGCCAGCGCAGCGCAAGTCACTCCGCGTGCCGCCGCTGCCTCCAGCAGCGGTTGCAGATATGGCCCGGCGACTTGGCGACCGAGCGCATAAGCGGGTTTACTCGGAATTGGCATGATCGGACAAATCCATTGGCGTCAAAGCGCAATACAGGGTCAAGGTTAAGGTCTATTCTTGCTAATGCCGCCCGTCGATTCTGCGGGCGACTCAAAAAAAACAGATTGTTCAGACTTTTTTGTGTGTAAAGAAACACATTCACGCAAGCTCGGCAAAAACCTCGTCGTGGGGGGGGCGGGGGGGGGGGCGTGTGGGGGGGGGGGGGGGGGGTGCCGCTGGGGTGGGGGCGGGGGGGGGC
>JARLJG010000043.1 GCA_031291325.1 Burkholderiaceae bacterium | reverse complement strand
GGTAGAGCGGTCGAGGTACATGATGCTGTAATTTGGGCGCTCTACCCCCAATCCCAACCTTCCCCCTACGCCGGGCGCCCCTGCAAAGGGGAAGGAGCTTCATGCAATCGCCCTGGGCATCGGCGCTACATCAAAAGCGCCTCAATTCAATTCAAGCGTCGCCAGAATAGGGGCGTGGTCGGAAAGTTTCGCCCAGGGCGAACCCTGCAACACCTGCGCGCCATGCACATTGAAACCGCGCACGTAAATGCGGTCCAGCCGCAGCCACGGCAACACCGCCGGAAAGGTGCGCGCCGGTTTGATCTGCGGCTTGCGCCAGCCGAGCTGGTGCAACAAGCTGTTCTGGTTTGATGTATCTTGCTCGTCGAACACTTCGCACACGCCAAGCCGGTTGCGCAAATCGGCGCCGAGCCGGTTACCCCAATCGTTGAAGTCGCCGGCAATGATAACCGGTTCATCCTGGGGCGCCGACGCTTGCACCGCTTCGATCAAGGCTTGCGTCTGGCGCCACCGGCCGCCGGCAAACAAGCCCAGATGGACGACGAAGCAATGCACATCCACTTTCGGCGTCTGCACCACGCAATGCAAGATGCCGCGCTGCTCGAACGCATGGTCCGACACATCTTGATTGCGGCTGGAACCGATTGGATAGCCGCTTAACAGCGCATTGCCGTGATGTCCGTGATCGTACACCGCATTCATCCCATAGGCGGCGTGCTGCCCATCGCCGGCCAGGAATTCATGCTGCGCCTCGTCCGGCCACAGATGCGCATGGCGCACCGCGTGCCGGTCGTGCCGGCCCTGCACCTCTTGCAGGAACAGGATATCGGCTTCCACCGTCGCCAACGCTTGCTTCAAGGCGTAAATGCGCGGCGTGCCGCGAAACGATGTCACGCCTTTGTGGATATTGTAGGTGGCAATGCGCAGTTTCATGCGGATCATTGTACTCCGACAAGCCAACTACTCAAGCGCTTATGCAATCGCTTGCCTATGCGGCAACTGCAAAACCGCCTCCGCATTGGACGGCGAAAAACATTTATCCGCCGCCTCGCGGTACGGCAGCCAGATGGAATCGACATGTTCGCGCGGACTCAGCTTGACCGCAATCGCGCGCGGCACCAGCAGGCCGAACACATGTTCCTTGTTGAGCGTGACGCCGGGTTCGTAGCGATGCCGCCACACCGGATAGATTTCATAAATATTCGATAAATGCCAGTCTTGCAGCGCGTCGCGCGGCACCGCATTGCCGTCCGCCGCGCCGCCGACCAGAATCCCGGTTTCTTCCGCCACCTCGCGGATGGCGGTATCGAAGGGCGACTCTTCCCAGCTATCCTTGGAGCCGGTGACCGACTGCCAATACCCCTGCTTGTCGGCGCGTTCGATCAGCAATACATCCAGCGCGGCGGTGTAGATCACCACCAGCACCGATTCGGGTATTTTATAGGTTGGTTTCATGCGATCCGGGATGAAAAAAGGCGCGGTTGCCCGCGCCTTTCATTATGCCGCAAAGTCGGCGATCTTATGCCTTGACCGCCGGTTCGGCGTTGCGCAAACGGATATGCAATTCGCGCAGTTGCTTCTCATCGACTTCCGACGGCGCTTGCGTCAACAGGCATTGCGCGCGCTGCGTCTTCGGGAAGGCGATCACGTCGCGGATCGATTCGGCGCCGGTCATCATCGTGACGATACGGTCCAGGCCGAAGGCCAGGCCGCCATGCGGCGGCGCGCCGTATTGCAACGCGTCGAGCAGGAAGCCGAATTTGAGCTGCGCTTCTTCGGCATCGATCTTGAGCGCGCGGAACACCTTGCTCTGCACGTCGGCGCGATGGATACGGATCGATCCGCCACCCAGTTCCCAGCCGTTCAACACCATGTCGTAAGCCTTGGCGATGCACTTGCCTGGGTTGCTTTCCAGCATGTCTTCGTGACCATCCTTCGGCGCAGTAAACGGATGGTGGGTCGCATTCCAGCGCTGGCCTTCGTCGTCGTATTCAAACATCGGGAAGTCGATCACCCACAACGGCTTCCAGACATCTTCAAACAAGTCATGCTTCTTGCCGAATTCGGAATGGCCGATCTTCACGCGCAGCGCGCCGATTGCATCGTTGACCACCTTGGCCTTGTCGGCGCCGAAGAAAATCAAGTCGCCGTCCTGCGCGCCGGTCAATGCGATAATTTGCGCCAACGCGGCGTCGTGCAGGTTCTTGACGATCGGCGATTGCAAGCCGTCGCGGCCCTTGGCCTTTTCGTTGACCTTGATGTAAGCCAGTCCCTTGGCCTGGTAAATCGCGACGAATTGCGTATAGGCGTCGATCTCGGAACGCGGCATCGCGCCGCCGCCCGGCACGCGCAAGCCGACCACGCGGCCGCCTTCCATGTTCGCCGCGCCGGCAAATACCTTGAACTCGACATCCTTCATCACGGCGGTCAGGTCGGTGAATTCCAGCTTGACGCGCATGTCCGGCTTGTCGGAACCGTACAGCCCCATCGCAGTCGCAAAATCCATCACCGGGAACGGATTCGGCAAATCGATGTTGAGCGTCTTCTTGAACACCAGGCGGATCATTTCCTCGAAGATGTCGCGGATTTCCTGTTCGGACATGAAGGAAGTTTCGCAATCGATCTGCGTGAATTCCGGCTGCCGGTCGGCGCGCAAGTCTTCGTCGCGGAAGCATTTGGTGATCTGGTAGTAACGGTCGAAATTGGCGACCATCAGCAATTGCTTGAACAATTGCGGCGATTGCGGCAACGCGAAGAAATGGCCGGCGTTTACACGCGACGGCACCAGGTAGTCGCGCGCGCCTTCCGGGGTCGACTTGGTCAGCATCGGCGTCTCGATATCGATGAAGCCGTGCTCGTCCAGGAACTTGCGCACTTCCATCGTCACCTTGTAGCGCAGGCGCAGATTGTTTTGCATCTGCGGGCGGCGCAGGTCGAGCACGCGATGCGTCAGGCGCGTGGTTTCGGACAAGTTATCGTCGTCCAACTGGAACGGCGGCGTGACCGACGGGTTCAACACTTCCAGGTTTTGGCACAACACTTCGATCTTGCCGGAATGCAGGTTGGCGTTGCTGGTGCCTTCCGGGCGCAGGCGCACCAGGCCGGTGATGCGCAGGCAGAATTCATTGCGCACCGCTTCGGCGCCCTTGAACACATCGGCGCGATCCGGGTCGCAAACCACTTGCACCAAACCCTCGCGGTCGCGCAAATCGATGAAGATGACGCCGCCGTGGTCGCGCCGCCGATGCACCCAGCCGCACAGGCTGACGGTTTGGCCAAGGAGTGCCTCGGAAGTGAGGCCACAGTAGTGTGTACGCATTGACATATTCAATTTCCAGTTTCAGGGTCTGCACCGATTGGTCTCGGCGCAAGGATTAGCTTAGATATTTGGTTTCAGACAATCTCAGGATTCGGTTTTAGCCAATTCCAGCTTGGCTTTCTTGTTTGTTTGTTCAGGGGCCACCACCCCCATCGAGACGATGTACTTCAATGCTTCGTCGACGCTCATGTTCAGCTCTATCGTATCCTTGCGCGGCACCATCAAGAAAAAGCCGGAAGTCGGATTCGGCGTGGTCGGCACGTAGATACTGATGTAGTCGGCCTGCAAATGATTGGCCACGTCGCCGCCCGGCACGCCGGTGACGAAGGCGATGGTCCAACTGCCCTGGCGCGGATATTCGACCAGCACCGCCGTGCGAAACGCATTGCCGGACGAGGACAGCAAGGTGTCCGACACTTGCTTGACGCTGGAATAAATCGTATTGACCACGGGGATGCGGGTCAACACCATTTCCCATGCGCGCACCACCTGGTTGCCGATGAAATTGCGGGTCGCCAAGCCGGTGAAAAAGATAATCAGCAGCGTAAAGATCGTCCCCAGCAGCGGGATATGGAAACCGACCAGCGCTTCCGGCCGCCAGCTTTGCGGCAACAGCAACAGCGATTGATCGAGCGTGCCGACAATCATGCTGATGACCCAGACCGTGATCACCAACGGCACCAGGATCAATAAACCGGTAACAAAATATTTACGCATCGTTCTCTCTCATGGAACCCACCGCAGCAAGGGCCTGTCCCGCTCCGACAGTGCGCTCAGACTGCCGGCTGTGTGGTCGTGCCTGCCGCCGGGGTGGACGCCGCAGCAGGTTCAGCCGCAGGCGCAGTCGGCGCCGCCGAAGTTGCCGGCGCGCTGGTCGGCGCGCTGCCGCTACCGCGAAAATCGGTCGCATACCAGCCGGTGCCCTTCAATTGAAAACCGGCAGCGGTCACTTGTTTCTTAAATGTGGATTTGCCGCAGCTCGGGCATTCGGTCAACTTTGCATCCGATATTTTTTGCAACACATCCTTGGCAAAACCACACGCTTCGCAGCGATAAGCATAAATCGGCATCGAAAATCCCCGCAAAAATCATCCAAAACCCTGAATTATAACGGTTTTTGGGGGATTTACGTTGATTTACTAAGAACGAAGCATGCGAAGCTGCCGGCGAGCGCTTCAAGCCTTATCCAGGCAGACGCCGCCACACCTGCCAACGCTCCCTGCCGGCAAAGACCGCAATCGAGTCGCCCACCTCGCTATCTTCGATGCATTCGAAATTCGGTTCCAGCAATCCCTTCAAGCGCTCAGGCTCGATGCCGAACGGCGGCCCGCTGCGCGTCTTGTCGAAAAAGAAATATCCAGCCAATAGCGCGCCCGCCGGCAGCAATGCCGCCCAGCGCGCGACAATCGCTTCGTGCATGGCCGGCGGCAATGCGCATAGAAATGCCCGCTCATAAATCAAGTCCAGCGCACGTGGCGGCTGAAAAGCGAAAAAATCCGCTTCCACGACATGCTCGGCCAGGGGCCCCAAGTTCTGGCGTGCCGCCGCTACTGCGGCTGGCGAAAAATCGATGGCGGTAACGTCCCACCCGGCTGCGGCGAGCAGCGCCACTTCATGCCCGAGGCCGCAGCCCGGAATCAGCGTCGTCAACGGCGTCGGCGCCTGCGCGACAAATTGTTTCAGCGCCGCCGGTATCCCGGCGCGATCCCAGGGCATGAAGGATTGCGCGAAACGCTCGTCCCAAAAGGCCGATCCGGTCGAATCGCGATGCTTGAATTCCGCCATGATTTTGTCAATTCAGCAAAAGTATCGATATGCAGCGTGCAATTTAGAATGGATGAAAGTGCCAATTCGGCAAAAACCGCGCCACCGCGTAACCGGCCAGCAAGCAGGCGACGATGCCCAGCGATATCGCCAGCAGCACATTGGTGCGCCTTTGCTCGTCGAGCAGACGCTTCATCAAGTCGTTTTGCTCTTGCGACGGCCGATCGATCGCGTGGGTCAACGCTTGATGCACCAGGCGCGGCAACTGCGGCAGCAACTGGACATAATGCGGCGCTTCGATCTTCATTCTTTCCAGCAAACCGCGCCAGCCGATTTGCCCTTCCATCCAGGTTTCCAGATACGGCTTCGCGGTTTTCCACAGATCGAGTTCAGGGTCGAGCTGACGCCCTAGTCCTTCGATATTGAGCAAGGTCTTTTGCAACAACACCAACTGCGGCTGCACTTCGACGTTGAAGCGGCGCGAGGTTTGGAACAGGCGCAGCAACACTTGCCCGAACGAGATATCTTTCAGCGGACGGTCGAAAATCGGCTCGCAACAGGCGCGCACTGCCGATTCCAGTTCGTCGATCCGGGTTTCCTTGGGCGCCCAGCCCGATTCGATGTGCGCCTCGGCGACGCGCTTGTAGTCGCGCTGGAAAAAAGCCAGGAAATTTTGCGACAGGTAATCCTTGTCGAAGTCGTTCAAGGTGCCGACGATGCCGAAGTCGAGCGCGATATAACGCCCGAAAGTCTCCGGTTCGATCGACACCAGGATATTGCCGGGATGCATGTCTGCATGGAAAAATCCATCGCGGAACACCTGCGTGAAAAATATCACGACGCCATCGCGCGACAATTTTTTCACATCGACGCCTTCGGCGATCAGGCGGTCGATCTGCGAAATCGGAATGCCGCGCATGCGCTCCATCACGATCACCGACGACGAGCAATAATCCCAAAACATTTCCGGCACCAGCAACAAGTCGGAATCGGCAAAATTGCGCCGCAACTGGCTGCCGTTGGCCGCTTCGCGCATCAAGTCCAACTCGTCATGCAGGTATTTGTCGAATTCGCCAACCACTTCCTTCGGCTTCAGGCGTTTGCCGTCGGCCCAGAGTTTTTCGACCCAGCCGGCGGCGATATGCATCAAGGCAACGTCTTCGTCGATCGACTTCTTCATGCCAGGGCGCAATACCTTGACCGCGACTTCCTTGCCGTTTTTCAGCGTCGCAAAATGCACTTGCGCAATCGACGCCGAAGCGACCGGCTCGCGCTCGAAGGAGGCGAACAATTCGTTCGGATGCGCGCCCAGGGATTTGGTGATTTGCGCAATCGCCAAATCGGAATCGAATGGCGGAACGCGGTCTTGCAGGCGCGCCAATTCGTCGGCGATATCGGCCGGCATCAAGTCGCGCCGGGTCGACAGCACCTGGCCGAATTTGACGAAAATCGGCCCCAGGTCTTCCAGCGCCCGGCGCAAGCGCTCGCCGCGCGGCGCCGAGATATCGCGCCAAAAAGTCAGCTTGTCGATCAGCCAGACCACGCGGGGAAACGCCAGGTTGGACATTGCAATATCGTCCAGCCCGTAACGGATGGCAACCCGTGCAATCTTGAGCACCCGCAGAAATTTCAAGATCATGGACGGCGGCCTTCCAGCTTTTCAAGGCGCTTTTGCAGGCGCTCGACATCGTCGCGTAATTTGGCGACCTGGTCGCCGAAAGCCGTCACCGCTTGCGGACGCACCAGCAGCGGGTTTTCTTCCAATAGATATTCGGCGATATTTTCGGTCAGGGATTGCCGGGCCGCCTTGGCCGTCTGCAACGCTTCCCTGGCGCCGGCTACTATCTTGACGGCGGCGATATCGCCGACCAACTTGCTCAAATCCTCTTCCGCCTCCCAATGCAGCGATTGGCTCACTTGCGAAATGGTATTAGCGAAGTCGGCATCGCCCTCCACGGTCACGTAGGAAAATGCGCGCTCGCGGTTTTGCAAGATCAGCGGGATTTGCTCCGGCTTGGCGCGTATCGTCACGCTCGGCGCATCGCCCTGCGCCGCGCTGCACAGCGTGCCGTCGGCCTGGACCGTCAAATTCAGTTGCAGGATAGCCAAATCGAAACGCGCGGTCTTGCCTTTATGCACAAGCAATTTTTCGCGCGCCCACGGTTCCTGGGCCAGCAAATGATTGATTGCCGATGGGATGAGGGAAAGCGGGGTGGCAAGAGTCATGGTCGAAAAAGGTTCGCCCCCGACTATTCAAGGGCGCCCTAGTTTACCAGTTTGGCGGAGGAAATTTCGCTACGAGTCGTTTGGAGTACCGCCTCTTCATGATTCCAAGAAATTTAACGGGTTTACAAACGCCAAATTCGCCAAAGAATGAGTCCGAGAAGAATAACAATTATCCATCCAATGAGCTTTAGCCTCGGAAGGCTGTATCGCAAATGTATCTCTATTTCATCGATAGTTTCACGCATAGCCGCTATTTGCCGTATCGGGTCTTTCTTCTCGACCTCGATTTCGTATCTGAGTTCATCTGGGTCATCTGTCATATGTCCGTCCTAATCTGCGAGCTTCAAATCTCATATTCAGACGGAGACACTACCCGTTCGGAACAGGGATATTGGCAATAACTTGTGATTTGCAGCTTTGCAAGATGGCATACTAGACAATGATGTTTTATCAACTTTTCATTCGAATTGTTGAATGCCTGCTAAGGTCCATCCACCTGCGCTGGAAATCGGCTTGGACATGCTCCACACTTCCATGAAGCGTTTCGCCGCGTCGTTTTCTTCCCGGATCATGCCGCTGAACTTGACGCTGGCGACATAAATGCCCTCGCCGCTTTCCAACTTCAGCAATTCGGCATCGAGCGCTTCGACGCCGGTGCGATTCGGTTTGTCGCCGCGTTGCTTCAACTGCACCTTGAGCTCATCGCAAATTTCCTTCTTGGCAAATTCGCCGATATCGTTCAAGTCGCCGCGATCCCAAGCCACTTGCAAGCGCAGGAAATAAGAATTGGCGCTACGCAGGAATTTGGGCACGTCGAAGTCTGCCGGCGCATTCGCCGCCTTCGATTTTGCTGCTTGGCGCGCGATCTGTTGCGCCGCGCGCGGCGCCACCGGACGCACGCTGGGTTCGACGCGCAACTCCTTGTCTGGCGCGATGCTGTCGTGGTAATCGCCGGCATACACCGCCGGCCCTCGGCGGCGCTGCGCGATCCAGCGTGAAAGCACGATCAGCAGCACCAGCAGCACAAGCACCGCCAGCGCCGCCGCGAATATGCCCAACCAGGCCGGGTCGATGTGCAATTGCGTCGCCAGCGCGCCGCCGCCCAGTGCGATGACAGTGGCGCGGATCTGGCCTTTCAAGGACTTGTCTTCCACCTCGGGCGCGGGCGCGTCGGCATCCTCCGCCGGCTTTGCCTCATTGGCCGCCGGCGCATGTTTGCTGGCGCTCGCCGCATGCTTGGGCGCAGCCGTCGAAACGGCTGGCAGCAGCATGGTTGCAATCAGCATCAAGGCGACAGCCAGTGTCTTCATACGAACCCTCAATATTTAATGCCGGTATGCAAGGCGGCGACACCGGCGGTCAAATTGAAATATTCGACGCTCTCCAAGCCGGCGTCTTGCATCATCTTCTTCAAGGTTTCCTGATCCGGGTGCATGCGGATCGATTCCGCCAGGTAACGGTAACTGTCGGCATCGCCGGCGATGCGCGAACCCAGCCACGGCAGCACGGAAAACGAATAGGCGTCGTAAGGTTTTTGCAACGGTTCCCAAACCTTGGAAAATTCCAGCACCAGGAGTTTGCCGCCCGGCTTCAGCACGCGCCGCATTTCGGCCAGGGCCGCATCCTTATGCGTCATGTTGCGCAAGCCGAAGGCCACCGAGACGCGGTCGAAATAATTGTCGGGAAACGGCAATTTTTCCGCGTCGCACAACATGATCGGGGTCGAATAGCCCAGATTCAGCAAGCGGTCGCGGCCTACGCGCAACATCGATTCGTTGATGTCGGTCAGCCACACTTCACCGCTCGGGCCGGCCTTTTTGGCGAATGCCTTGGCCAGATCGCCGGTGCCGCCGGCAATGTCGAGCACCTTGAATCCGGGCCGGATACCGGCCTGCGCGATGGTGAAACTCTTCCACAGCCGATGCAAACCCGCCGACATCAAGTCGTTCATCACGTCGTATTTAGCGGCGACAGAATGAAATACCTCGGCGACTTTATGGGCCTTTTCCTCTTCTGCGACAGTTTGATAACCGAAATGCGTATTTGTCATGGTAGCAACCAATTTATCGAATCTGCATTATACCGAGTAGATTGCTCAAAATGCGACCTTACTTACCAGAGTGATCGCGTGAAGGTTATTGCTCCCCTCGCCCGCTTGCGGGAGAGGGGAGAGTCGACCTTCATGCGATTACCCCGCCTTATGCACACCCATGCCCGCCGCCCTTGGGCTTGCTCATCGGCGCATCGCGCCCGCTTTCGCGGCTATGACCCGCCGCTTCCAGCCTTTGGCCATATTCGTCCCACAGGCGCTTTTGATTGCTGCCCAGCCAATACAGGTAGTCCCAGGAATAGATGCCGCTGTCGTGGCCGTCGGAAAAACGCGGCTGCACCGCGTAATTGCCGACCGGCTCCAATGCTGTCAGCAACACCTCGCGCTTGCCGGTCTGCAAAATTTCCTGGCCGGCACCGTGGCCGCGCACTTCTGCCGAAGGCGAATACACGCGCAGCAACTCGAACGGCAGCGAAAACGCAAGCCCGTCGTCGAATGCGATGTCCAGCACCCGCGATTGGGTGCGGATGGTGATGGCGGTGGGCGTTGGCGCGCCCTTCTTGCTTTCAGTCATATCGAACCCTTTATTCGCTTCCAGCAACAATCGGTTCGCCGCCAAGGCGCGCTATCGCCAGCCGCAAAGCCGGCAGCATGGCGACCCGCGCAGCCAAGCTCGATGCCGACGCCAGGCGCTGCTGCGCGGCCCAGACCGGGTTTGGAAAATGCACGTCGTCGCGATAGCGCGGGATGACGTGCCAATGCAGGTGCGCGACCATGTTGCCCAGGCTGGCGAGATTAATTTTGTCCGGCTGCATCGTCTCGCGCACCGCCTGTTCCACCTGCCATACCGCGTTCATCAGCAGCGCCCGATCCAGGCGCGAGAGGTCGGTGACTTCCTTGACGTGCGCATTCCAGACGACCCGGCAAAATCCGGGGTAATGGGCATCGTCGACCAGGATCACGCGGTATTTTTCACAGCGCAGCACGACCTCGCCGCCGTCTTGTTCGCATAATTCGCAGACGGACGCGCTCATCAGACCAGCACCCGCTCGATGCCGCCGCTGTTGGCGCGCGCCACGTATTCCGGCATCCAGTTTTCGCCCAGCAGATGCTTGGCCATTTCGACCACGATGTAATCGGCATCGGTGCCGGAATCGTCGTTAAAACGCGTCAAACCCTGCAGACAGGCCGGGCACGACGTCAAGATTTTGACCTCGCCGGTAAAACCGTCGGCGCGCAACTTGTCTGCGCCCTTGACCATTTCCTCTTCCTTGCGGAAGCGTATTTGCGTCGAAATGTCCGGGCGCGACACCGCCAGCGTGCCGGCCTCGCCGCAGCAGCGGTCGTTCTTCTCGATCTTTTGGTGATCCACGGTCGAAATCAGCGCGTTGACCGTTTTCAGCGGGTCTTGCAACTTCATCGGGCTGTGGCAAGGGTCGTGGTACATGTAACGGGTGCCGCTCACGCCTTCCAGCTTGAGGTTCTTTTCCATCAAGTATTCGTGGATGTCGACGATCCGGCAACCGGGGAAAATCTTGTCGAATTGATAGCCCTGCAACTGGTCGTAGCAAGTCCCGCACGACACCACGACCGTCTTGATATCGAGATAATTCAAGGTATTGGCGACGCGGTGGAACAGCACGCGATTATCGGTAATGATTTTTTCCGCCTTGTCGTACTCGCCCGAACCGCGCTGCGGATAGCCGCAACACAGGTAGCCCGGCGGCAGCACGGTTTGCACGCCGACGTGCCACAGCATCGCCTGGGTCGCCAGACCGACCTGGGAAAACAGCCGCTCCGATCCGCAGCCGGGGAAATAAAACACGGCTTCGGTATCTGCCGTGGTTTTGGCCGGATCGCGGATGATAGGCACGATCTTGTCGTCTTCGATATCGAGCAGCGCGCGCGCGGTTTTCTTCGGCAAGTTGCCCGGCATCTTTTTATTGATGAAGTGGATCACCTGCTGCTTGATCGGCGCCTTGTTGACGGTCGCCGGCGGCGCCTTGGTTTGCTTTTTCGCGGCCAGCTTGAAAAAATCGTGCGCAATGCGCTGCATGCCGACGCCGAAGCCGAAGATCAGCTTGCGCAACGCTTCGACAGTGGCCGGGTCCTTGGCGTTCAAGAACAACATCGATATCGCCGTGCCCGGATTGAACGACTTTTTGCCCATCTTGCGCAACAGGTTGCGCATATTCATCGTGACATCGCCGAAATCGATATTCACCGGGCAGGGCGTCAGGCACTTGTGGCACAGCGTGCAATGCGCGGCCACGCCTTCGAATTCTTCCCAATGCTTGATCGAGATGCCGCGCCGCGTCTGCTCTTCATACAAGAACGCTTCCACCAGCAGCGAAGTCGCCAAAATCTTGTTGCGCGGCGAGTACAACAGGTTCGCGCGCGGCACATGGGTTGCGCACACCGGCTTGCACTTGCCGCAGCGCAAACAATCCTTGACGCTATTGGCGATGGCGCCGATATCGCTTTGCTGCATGATCAGCGATTCGTGCCCCATCAGCCCGAACGACGGCGTATAGGCGTTGCGCAAATCGGCCTGCATGCCCGGCAGGTTCAGCAATTTACCCTTGTTGAAACGGCCTTCCGGGTCGATCCGTTGCTTGTAGGCGCGGAAACTGCCGATTTCCTCTTCGGTCAAAAATTCCAGCTTGGTGATGCCGATGCCATGCTCGCCGGAAATCACGCCGTCCAGCGCGCGTGCCAGCACCATGATGCGCGCCACTGCGGTGTGCGCGACTTGCAACATCTGGTAATCGTCGGAATTGACCGGGATATTGGTATGCACGTTGCCGTCGCCGGCATGCATATGCAAGGCGACGAAGACGCGGCTGCGCAACACTTGCTTATGAATGGCCACGCATTCGTCGAGTATCGGCTTGAAAGCCGCGCCGCTGAAAATCTGCCGCAATTGGGCGCGCACTTCGGCTTTCCACGACACCCGTATCGTGCGGTCTTGCGCCAGATGAAAGACGCTCGCATCCGGTTGGCGCTGCAGCCGCTCGTCGAATTCCGCCGCCAGCCTGCCCAGGCCCAGTTCGGCCAGTTCGGACTTGGCGTCGCGCAAGGGTTTGTCTAACTGCGCCAGCAAATACGCCCAGCGCGCGCGGGTTTCGGCCACCATTTGCTCGGCCTGATTGACGCGGTCTTCCAGCAATTCGGCGGCGGGAATGTCTTCGCCATCCGCATCGTCGCTCTTGCCCAAAGGCAGGTTGCCCTTGGCCAGAAAGTCGGCGAGCCGATCCAGCAGGCGCAGCTTGTTCTGGATCGACAATTCGATGTTGATGCGCTCGATGCCGTCCGTGTATTCGCCCATGCGGTTGAGCGGAATCACCACGTCTTCGTTGATCTTGAACGCATTGGTATGGCGCGAAATGGCGGCGGTGCGCGCGCGGTCTAGCCAAAACTTTTTGCGCGTCTCCGGGCTGACCGCGATAAAGCCTTCGCCGACGTGGCGATTGGCCATGCGCACCACTTCGGATGCCGCTTGCGCGACTGCCGTGTCGTCGTCGCCGACGATATCGCCGAACAACACCATCTTCGGCAGCACCCCGCGCTTGGACTTGGTGGTATAGCCGACCGCACGCAGATAGCGCTCGTCCAGATGCTCCAGACCGGCCAGCACCGCGCCGCCCTTGCGGGTTTCGGCGTCCAGGTAATCCTTGATTTCGACGATCGATGGAATCGCATCGCGCGCCTGGCCGAAAAATTCCAGGCAGACCGTGCGGGTATGCTTGGGCATCTTGTGCAAAATCCAGCGCGCCGACGTAATCAAGCCGTCGCAACCTTCTTTTTGCACGCCCGGCAAGCCGGACAGGAATTTGTCGGTGACATCCTTGCCCAAGCCCTTCTTGCGGAAGGCGCTGCCGGGAATTTCCAGGATTTCGGTCTTGAAAACCGCCCCGCTCTTGCCTTTTTCGGCCGGATGCGTCCACTCAAGCTTGAAGCGGGCCAGCGCGGCGTCGTGAATCTTGCCCAGGTTATGGTCCAGGCGCGTGACTTCCAGCCAGTCGCCATTCGGGTCGACCATCTTCCAGCTTGCCAGATTGTCCAGCGCCGTGCCCCACAACACCGCCTTCTTGCCGCCGGCATTCATCGCGATATTGCCGCCGATGCAAGACGCTTCCGCCGAAGTCGGATCGACCGCGAACACGAAGCCGGCCTTTTCGGCAGCATCGGAAACCCGCTTGGTGACCACGCCCGCGCCGGAATAGATGGTCGCGTATTCGCGCGCCAACCCCGGCAGCACGGTCATTTCGACCGCGCCCAATTGTTCCAGCTTTTCGGTATTGATGACCGCCGACAGCGGCGTCAACGGCACTGCGCCGCCGGTATAGCCAGTGCCGCCGCCGCGCGGAATGATGGTCAAACCCAGTTCGATGCAAGCCTTGACCAGGCCGGCCATTTCCTCTTCCGAATCCGGCGTCAAAACCACGAACGGATACTCGACGCGCCAGTCGGTCGCATCGGTGACATGCGACACGCGCGACAAGCCGTCGAACTTGATGTTGTCCTTGGCGGTGCAGCGCCCCAGCACACGGGTGCTGCGCTTGCGCAAATCGTACACCTCGCGGAATTCCTGGCCGAAATCGGCCACCGCCTTGCGCGCGGCGCGCAACAAGGCTTCGACGTTGGCGCTGCGTTGCGCTGCCTGCGGATCGCCCACTTCAGTCGGATCGACGGCCAAACGCCGCTTGTCCACTTCCGCCAGACGATGATTAAGGGCATCGACCAAGGCGTTGCGGCGCTTGGGATTGTCCAGCATATCGTCTTGCAGATACGGATTACGCCGCACCACCCAGATATCGCCCAGCACCTCATACAACATGCGCGCAGAACGCCCGGTCTGGCGCGAACCGCGCAATTGATCCAGCAAGCGCCACGCCTCTTCGCCCAACAGGCGAATCACGATTTCGCGGTCGGAAAACGACGTGTAGTTATACGGAATCTCACGCAAACGCGCGGGGGCAGCGCCTTCCGGGGCATCGGACAGCAGGGTGTGGAGTTGTGCGGGGGCGTTCATCGATGGCTTTATTTCAGACCCTAAAAGAGCATTCTAGCGTATTGCGTTGCACCAAGCGGGAACAGCCTTATAGTTTGCATGGCTAAAACCGTGATTATTCCGACTTGAAGCCTTGTTGAACCCCGCCCGTGCAGGGATAGCGAGGAGTTGCATTAACGCAATATTGTTTTCATTTAACAACACAATGACCGAATTTCTAGCTGTTATTAAAATTTCGGGATGCAGCCCCGGAATTTTGACGGTGATACAATGAATATATGTATTCACCCGCACCCATTTGGAGATTTTGGTATGGCTACTTCTGTGCGCCTCACTAAAGAGGTAGAACAACGGCTCGATTACCTTGCGTCGCAAACAGGGCGAACAAAAGCTTACTACCTTAGAGAAATCATTGAACAGGGCATTGAGGACATGGAGGATTACTACCTTGCCGCCGATGTGCTGGAACGTGTTCGCAAGGGAAAAGAGCAAGTGCATTCTGCTACCGACGTGAGAAAAGATCTTGGCTTGGACGATTGATTACGCCGATACGGCCAAGGGACAACTTCGGAAGCTCGACAGGCAGACGGCGCGGCGCATCGTCGATTACATGGATGAACGCATTGCCACACAGGATAACCCGCGCAGCACTGGCAAAGCACTTACCGGCCCGCTTGGAAGTCTTTGGCGCTACCGGGTGGGCGACTGTCGCGTCATTTGCGAAATACAGGACGGCGCTTTGCGTGTCCTCGTGGTGCAGGTTGGCAACCGGCGAGAGGTCTATCGATAGCCGCATCAGAAGATTCCATATCGCCCCCACACCAGCGAGCCAAAGCTTGAAGTACGTCTTAGCTACACCCGAAATTTGCCCAAACGGCGCGCCGATTCCGGCGCGTCCTTTATAATGTCCGATCTATTTCAACCAATGGAGCGCCTTTCGCCTCGCCCACGCGAGCCTATGCTTAACACTATGACCACCGACTATCTGCAGAAAATACTGACCGCCCGCGTCTATGACGTCGCCATTGAATCGCCGCTGGAATTCGCCCCGACGCTTTCGCAGCGCGTGGATAACCGAATTTATCTCAAGCGCGAAGACATGCAAAGCGTGTTCAGTTTCAAGCTGCGCGGTGCGTATAACAAGATGGCGCATTTGTCGCCGGCGGTATTGAAGCGCGGCGTGATTTGCGCGTCTGCCGGCAACCATGCGCAGGGCGTCGCGCTGTCGGCAACCAAGATGGGCTGCCGCGCAGTGATCGTGATGCCGACCACCACGCCGCCGGTCAAGATCGATGCGGTCCGGGCGCATGGCGGCGAAGTGGTGTTGTTCGGCGATTCGTTTACCGACGCCTATCAGCATGCGCTGACGCTGGAAAAGAAGTTGAAGCTGACTTTCGTGCATCCGTTCGACGATCCCGATGTGATCGCCGGCCAGGGCACCATCGGCATGGAAATCTTGCGCCAGCATCAAGGGCCGATCCATGCGATCTTCGTCGCCATCGGCGGCGGCGGCTTGATCAGCGGCGTGGCCGCCTACGTCAAGGCGGTGCGCCCTGACATCAAGATCATCGGCGTGCAGACCCCCGATTCGGATGCGATGTTGCGCAGTTTGAATGCAGGGCGCCGGGTGACCTTAGCGGATGTGGGCCTGTTTTGCGACGGCACGGCGGTCAAGCTGGTGGGCGAAGAGACCTTCCGCCTGGCGAAACTGTATGTGGACGAAATCATCCTGGTCGACAACGACGCCGTGTGCGCGGCGATCAAGGATGTGTTCCAGGAAACCCGCAGCATTCTGGAGCCTTCCGGCGCAATGGCGGTGGCCGGCGCCAAAGCTTATATCGAGCGCGCCAAGGCGAACAAGAAACCGCTGAAGAATGAAACCCTGGTCAGCATCACTTGCGGCGCGAATATGAATTTCGACCGCTTGCGCTTTGTCGCCGAGCGCGCCGAATTGGGCGAGGCGCGCGAAGCGGTGTTTGCGGTGACGATGCCCGAAGAGCGCGGCAGCTTCAAGCGTTTTTGCGAGCTGATCGGGCCGCGCAACGTTACCGAGTTCAATTACCGGATCAGCGATGCCAAGGCCGCGCATGTGTTTGTCGGCATGCAGATATCGAACCGCGACGAGCCGGAGAAAATCCGCAAGAACTTCGTCAAGCATGGCTTTGAAGCGCTGGATTTGACGCATGACGAGTTATCCAAAACGCACATCCGCTACCTGGTCGGCGGTAAGAGCGCGCTGGCGCACGACGAATTGCTGTATCGCTTCGAGTTCCCCGAGCGGCCGGGCGCATTGATGCGCTTCCTCGACAGCATGGCGCCGAATTGGAATATCAGCTTGTTCCATTACCGCAACCAGGGCAGCGATGTTGGCCGCATCCTGGTCGGCTTGCAGGTTCCAAAGAAGGAAATGAAGGCCTTCCGCGAATTCCTGGCCAGCCTCGGTTACCGCTATTGGGATGAAAACGACAATCCGGCCTACAAGTTATTCTTGTAGCACGCAGCGGGGAAAAGCATGGATTTGCGGGAAATGTTATATAGATAGGCTTCGATAACGAAAAAACTTCAGCGATGAGCCGACAGGTCGGACAATACCGGTACTACGATTTCGTGATGGCGGCATTCGTCACGATTTTGCTCTGCTCGAACCTGATCGGCGCGGCCAAGGCGGCGCAAGTGAGCTTGCCGTTCGTCGGCAACGTCACTTTCGGCGCCGGCGTGTTGTTTTTCCCGGTGTCGTATATCTTCGGCGACATCCTGACCGAGGTCTATGGCTATGGACGCGACCGGCGCGTGATCTGGGCCGGTTTCTGCGCGCTGATTTTTGCGGCGCTGATGTCGGTGGTTGTGCTGTCGCTGACGCCGGCGTCCGATCCGTTCAATAGCGAATATCAAACCCACCTGCAGGCGGTGTTCGGCAACACGCCGCGCATCATCCTGGGTTCGATGCTGGCATTCTGGTGCGGCAGCTTCGTCAACAGTTATGTGATGGCGAAGATGAAAGTGGAAATGGAGGGCCGGCGCTTGTGGATGCGCATCGTCGGCTCGACTGCCTGCGGCGAACTGGTCGATTCGTCGCTGTTTTATGCGATTGCTTTTTATGGTATCTGGTCGAACCGACAATTGTTTGCGGTGGTTGTCGCCCAATATATCTTGAAGACCGGATGGGAAATCGTCATGACTCCCGTCACCTATAAGGTAGTGGCGTTCTTGAAGCGCAAGGAAAACGAAGACTATTATGACCGCGACACCAATTTCAACCCGTTCAAGCTGAAAGTTTGAGCCATGACCGTACCTGATCCGCGCTCGCCGGAGGCATCGCCGCTGGGCAAGCCATCCGCCTATCAGACACAATACGACCCCGGTTTGCTGTTTCCCATCGCCCGGCAAGGCAAGCGCGACGAGCTTGGGATCGGCGGCACGCTGCCGTTTTTCGGCGTCGATATCTGGAACGCTTATGAAATCTCGTGGCTGAACTTGCGCGGCAAGCCGCAAATTGCGATTGCCGCAATTACGGTCCCGGCAGACTCGCCCAATATCGTCGAATCGAAATCGTTCAAACTGTATTTGAACTCGTTCAACCAGACCCGCCTGGCCGGCGCCGATGCGCTGCTGGAATTGCTGCGCGCCGATCTCTCGGCGGGCTTCGGCGCGCCGGTGCAAATCAAATTGACGACGCCGGAAGCGTTCCACGGCGTGAAGATCGCCGAAATGGAAGGGCTATTGCTGGATCGGCTCGATATCGAAGTCGACCGCTATGCGCCCGACCCGACGCAATTGACGGCCAACCAGCAAGAAGCGCCGGTGGAAGAAGTGCTGCTCTCGAATTTGCTGAAATCGAATTGCCTGGTGACCGGACAGCCGGATTGGGGCAGCGTGCAAATCCATTACGTCGGCCCGCAGATCGATCAAGAGAACCTGTTGCGTTACCTGATCGGCTTTCGCGAACACAACGAATTTCACGAGCAGTGCGTGGAGCGCATCTTTATCGATATCCTGCGCCAATGCAAACCGCAAAAGCTGGCGGTATATGCGCGCTACACGCGCCGTGGCGGTTTGGATATCAATCCCTGGCGCAGCAATTTTACGACCGCCAAGCCGCCGTCGAACGTGCGGACAGCCCGCCAATAGGAGTTAGTTGACAAATAGCAACCTAGCGTTATAGATTTTTGCTTTTCAATCCCGAAAAGTCCAGAATAAGCCTATAATTCGGAGCAAATTTCATTCGTGCAACGCGTCATGAACCATTTTAGTCAAATACTTGCTATCGAGAACGTAGTGCTGGACCTGGACGTGTCCAGCAAGAAACGTGCGTTCGAGCAAGCCGGGCTGTTGTTTGAAAACAATTGCGGGATTGCGCGCTCGACCGTATCGGACAACCTGTTCGCCCGCGAGCGGCTGGGATCGACCGGACTTGGACATAGCGTCGCCGTGCCGCATGGCCGCATCAAGGGATTGAAAGCGCCGCTAGCTGCCTTCGTGCGCCTGGCCGAACCGATTCCGTTCGAGTCGCCCGACGGCGAGCCGGTCAACCTGCTGATATTCCTGTTGATACCCGACCATGTGACGCAGCAGCACTTGGAAATCCTGTCGGAAATCGCGGAAATGTTTTCCGATGAGAATTTCCGCAACGTGTTGTCGACTGCGCCGGATGCGGCGACCGTTCACGCGCGCCTGATTACCTGGCAACCCAGCCTGCAAAGCATTGCATAATAGTGTCCACTGAGCGCCACGCGCCATGCCCGGCGCGGCTCATGCACTCCGATTAATCGCATCCGTGTTATCAGGCAGAAGGCCGCGCCATGCCCTTATCGACACCGCTGACCATCCAACAACTGTACGACGATAATCGCGAAGCCCTGCTGCTGGGCTGGTTTGCCGGCTTCCCCGGCGGCGAGCGGCTGATCTCGGGCGACGCCACCTCGGCGGCGGATCAGGTCGGCCATTTGAACTTGATCCATCCGGGCCGCATCCAGGTGTTCGGGCATCAGGAAACCGAGTATTACCAGCGTCTGTCGCCAGCGGCGCGCGTGCATCAAACCGAGGAATTGGTGGCCAGCGAACCGCCCGCCTTCATCATCGCGCAAGGCTTGGAGACGCCGGCCTACATTTTGTCGATCTGCGACGAAAAGAACATCCCGCTGTTTTCGACGCCGCTGCCGGCGGCGCAAGTCATCGACTATCTGCGCGTGTATTTGTCGAAGAAGCTGGCGCAGCGCATCACCATGCACGGCGTATTCATGGATGTGCTTGGCGTGGGCGTCTTGATTACCGGCGAATCCGGCCTCGGCAAGAGCGAGTTGGGGCTGGAATTGATTTCGCGCGATCACGGCCTGGTGGCCGACGATGCGGTCGAATTCGCCCGCATCGCGCCGAACATGATCGAAGGCCGCTGTCCGGCGCTGTTGCAAAATCTGCTCGAAGTGCGCGGCCTGGGGCTGTTGGATATCAAGACCATCTTCGGCGAAACCGCCGTGCGGCGCAAGATGCGGTTGAAGCTGATCGTGCACCTGGTTCGGCGCAGCACGCTGGAAGAGAATTACGAGCGCCTGCCGCTGCACTCGCAAACCGAGGAAGTGCTGGGCTTGCCGATCCGCAAAGTCGTCATCCCGGTCGAGGCCGGACGAAATCTCGCGGTGTTGCTGGAAGCAGCCGTGCGCAACACCATCCTGCAATTGCGCGGCATCGATACGCTCAAGGAATTCATGGAGCGGCAACAAAAGGCGATGGATAGCGATTAGCCGCAAGCCGAACACAGATCCGGGCGCTTGCGTTATCATCTTCCCCTATGCGCATCATCATCATCACAGGCATTTCCGGTTCCGGCAAATCGGTGGGTTTGAACGCCCTCGAAGACGCCGGTTATTTTTGCGTCGATAACTTGCCGCCCACCTTGTTGCGCGCCCTGGTGGCGACGCGCCAGGACGAGCAAGCGGACATGCTGGCCGTGGCGATGGATGCGCGCAGCGCCAGTTCGCTGGCCGGCTTGCCGGCCGACATCCAGTTGTTGAAGGAAGAAGGCCACGACGTCAAGGTCTTGTTCCTGACCGCCAAGACCGAATCGCTGATCGCCCGTTTCTCGGAAACCCGGCGCAGCCACCCGCTGTCGCATCGCCTGCGCTCCGACCAAAGCCCCGCCGACCGCCCCACGCTGCAGGAATGCATCACGTCCGAGCGCGACATGCTGTCGTCGATCGAAGGGCTGGGCCACGTCATCGACACTTCCGGCTTGAACGCCAACAAGCTGCGCGCCTGGATCAAGGAATTGGTCGACACCGAATCCAATCCGCTGACCTTGCTGTTCGAATCGTTTGCCTTCAAATTCGGCGTGCCGCTCGATGCCGACCTGGTATTCGACGTGCGCGTGCTGCCCAATCCGTATTACGACATCGCGCTGCGTCCGCTGACCGGCAAGGATGCGCCGGTGTGCGCCTATTTGCGCAGCCAGCCGCAAGCCGCCGATCTGATCGCCGACATCCGCGCCTTTGTAGAAAAATGGCTGCCGTCGTTCAAGCGCGACAACCGCAGTTATCTGACCGTAGCAATCGGCTGCACCGGCGGGCAGCACCGCTCGGTGTACGTCGCCGAACAATTAGCGGCTTATTTCCTCGACTCTGAGCGTGTGGTCTTGCGCCATCGGGAACTCGCCTGACTCCAACCCAATCTCGCCCCGGCGGAACCCAAGCGCCGGGCGTTTCGACAATGCACAACAACGACTCCTGGCTACCGCTTTTCCCGCTTAACACCGTGCTCTTCCCGCAGGGCGTCTTGCCGCTCAAGGTATTCGAAGCGCGCTATACCGATATGGTGCGCGATTGCATGCAGAGCGAAACGCCGTTCGGCGTGGTGTTGATAAAATCCGGCAGCGAAGTCGGCGCCGCCGAACCGGAGGCAGTCGGCACGCTGGCGCGCATCACGAAATGGGATATGGAAAAGCTCGGCCTGCTGCTGTTGCGCACCGAAGGCGGTGCCAGGTTTCGCATCCGTGCGACGCGCGTGCTGGCCGACCGCAGGCTCGAAGCCCAGGTCGACCTGTTGCCCGCCGACGAACCGGCGCCGGTCAGCGACATGCACGTGCAATGCGCGAAAACGCTGAAAATCGTGATCGACGACATCAACGCCAAGGCCCGCGCCGAGCAAGGCCCTGAATTCGCCAGCCCGTTCGCCCAACCGTTGAAACTGGACGACGCCGGCTGGGTCGCCAACCGCTGGTGTGAAATCCTGCCGATTCCCTTGAAGGCCCGGCAGAAATTGCTGGAGCTGGACGACGCGCAGAGCCGCTTGTCGGTGGTCTACCAGTATCTGCAACAACACAAGATTTTGTGACGATGCGGCGCATTTGGCCTTTCCAATGATCGCAAACTGACCACAGCGAGCACCGAGTTGGCGCATTCAACCCAGCTTTATACGCTCAAACGCCGCAACAACCCTGGCATGGATCCTGCTGTTATCCCCGCAACGGCAACAAGCAATTCGCTGGAAGATCGCAAGCATCCGCTATCGCGTTGAACTTCAAATTTTTGCATTTTCTATTCTGGCAGAGCTATCAAATGCAAACTACGATAGACGACATCCATCATTTCACCGATCGAGGTCGATCGACCGAATTCGCCGGAATCGATATATGATCGTCACGGTCGCCAGCAATCGCAGAGAAGTCGGCAAATCCACTCTTGCGGTCAACGCTGTCGCCATCCGTGCGCTGGCTGGCCGGTCGGTCTGTTTGATCGATATCGACCCGCGCAAATCGTCGTACGAATGGAGCTTGAAACGGCAGCGTTCGCATATTCAGCCGAACATCCCGGCGTGCGCCATTGCCGGAAAATATCTGAAAGACACCTTCCACAAAGTTTCGTCGCGCTACAACGATATTTTGATCGACACCGACTGGCGCGACTCGATGGGAAGCCGGACGGCCCTGGAAGTCGCCGACATCGCCATCGTCCCCATCGCGCTGGGCGTGGAAAGCCTGACGTGCCTGAAACAAATGACAAAGCGCCTCAAAGCAGCGCGCGCAAACAATCCCGGTCTTTGGAGCATCGTGGTCTTGGTTCGCGCCAAAGGCGCGCCGCCGGCTGCGGAATTCGAAGCGATTCGACGCCACGTCGGAAACGAAACCGCGATGGCACTGGCGGAAACGGTGATACGAGAAGACCAGTCCTTGCAAATCGCCTTTGACGAAGGCCTGGCTGTGTTTGAAGATAAGCAGGCCAATCCCGAGTCGATCGTGGAAATGTATGACCTGTACGCACGCAAAGAGGAAAAGCACCATGTTGCCCTCGCTTTCCCGACATCAAAAGCGCCTCCCAAAAAGCGCGAGTTACGTTTAGTGGCTAGCGCGTAGTTAGTTGACCGCCTGTTCCTGGATAAACAGGCGCGAAGCAGCCGGTTCCGCCCGGACTATCGACGTCCGATGTCGGCGCAGCCGTGTGCTGCGTACTTGCATAGCGTGCCTGCTCTGCCGCGTCGCTCACTGCCTGGAACCGGTTTCAGGACACAGCAAAATTTGACAATTCAGGGTCTGCTCGCCAAAACACGACGGGCCGTTCACTGCAAGCCGACGCCGATGGTTCCATGTGCGCGACGTTCAATCGCGGCCTGCATGTAAATTGTCTTCATCGATTTGTAAATGTATTTAAATTCGATGGTAACCGCCAATTTTTCCATATACGATCACCGCGAAATCCGGCCAATGACGGTATAAATCTGCCCCATCGATATCTGCTTGCAGTTGCAATTCGACGCGCTTTCTAAAGCCTGGATATTCAATGCCACAGGTGTTTTTGCATCATTTTCGGACAGGTCGACACCCGCAGCTCCTGGCTGCCACAAAAGCCCGAAACGTTCCGGTGCAATTGGGTTCGGTAGCGCGCCCATGCACCCAGCTTCGCCACCCAAAACGGCAAAAACAATCAAGGTTAGCGAATCATAAAAAATGACAGGCCAGCAAAGAGTAATCCTGAACTGCGTAACCAGGAGCAATCGCTTTTGAGCAATATTATTGCCGTCATTATTCCGTGCTATCGCGTGACGCGGCACATTCTTGGCGTCATCGCCAAGATCGGTCCGCAAGTCGACCGCATTTACGTGGTTGACGATCAATGCCCGGATCATTCTGGCGCGTTTGTCCGCGCGCGGTGCTTCGACACCCGCGTGGTTGTGATTGAGCATGCGCAGAATCTGGGGGTGGGCGGTGCGGTTTTGAGCGGCTACGCGGCGGCCATCGCCGATGGCGCTACCGTCTTGGTCAAAATCGATGGCGACGGCCAGATGGATCCGGCGCTGATTCCGGACTTCGTCGCGCCGATCCTGGCGGGCGAAGCGGACTATGCCAAAGGCAATCGGTTTTTCGATCTTGAACAGATCGCGTCAATGCCGACGATTCGGCTATTCGGCAACGCGTTGCTGTCTTTCATGACCAAACTGTCGTCCGGCTACTGGCATATTTTCGATCCAACCAATGGCTACACAGCCATCCACGCCGATGTGGCGCGGCACTTGCCGTTCAAAAAAATCAGCCAGCGCTATTTCTTCGAGTCGGACATGCTGTTTCGCCTCAATGCCTTGCACGCGGTGGTGGTTGACGTGCCGATGGACGCGGTCTATTGCGACGAGGTCAGCAATCTCAAAATCTCGAAAATCATCACCGAGTTTCTCGGCAAGCATGCCAGGAATCTCTGCAAGCGCCTGTTCTATAACTATTACCTGCGCAATATGTCGCTGGCGTCGATTGAGTTGCCTCTTGGTCTCGGCATGGTCGCATTCGGCGGCATCTACGGCATGTGGCATTGGGTGGCCTCGGCCAGCGCCGACGTGCTCACGGCACCCGGCACAGTAATGTTGGCGGGATTGCCGATCATGCTGGGCCTGCAATTGATCATGGCGTTTCTCGCGTATGACATTGCTGCTGTGCCACACCGTCCGATCCACAAGAGCATCATGCTGAAAAGATCGAATGCGTAAGCTTCTTGCACGACAACGCCAGTTTCTCGTTTATCTGGTCGGCGGGTGCCTGTGCGCATTGATCGATATCGGGATCATGCAACTGCTGATCGCGGGCGGTGTAAATTTCCTCGTTGCGACCACGGTCGGCTTTGCCGGCGGCTTGCTGGTTAATTTTTCCTTTCATTCCCACTTGACCTTTCAGAGTTCGCCCAGCGCATTCAGCTTTGCCCGCTACCTGTGCGTGGTCGCGTTGAACTACCTGATCACCGTCGCCGTCGTCGGCTGGTCGGTCTGGCTGGTCGGACAGCCGCTCGTCGGCAAACTCATCTCGCTGCCCATCGTTGCGATCAACGGCTACTGGCTAGGCAAGCACTGGATTTTCAAATAAACACCATAGACCGTTTTAAGCGAGGTTCATCTGAGTATTTTGTCGACAAGTCATTTGGCCCCAACACAACCCTCCGTCATTCCCGCGTAGGCGGGAATCCATAGGGCGTAGGCTCGATTTAACTCCCTATAGATTCCCGCCTACGCGGGAATGACGGGGATGCTTTTTGCCGAGTCTGCGTGAAAACGCGCATCTACCCACAGAAAAGTCCGATCAACCTTAAACGATAGACAAGATGCTCGAGAAAGTTCAATTTGTTTTCCTGCACTACATGCAGCTCGCGCTCTTTGTCGCCAGTTGCTATGGCCTGGGCGTTTGGCCGAGAAGGTGGTGCAAACAATTGCCACCGCTCGATTACCTGTTTTCCGTCTGCTTGACCACCTGCCTGGGCATGGGAATCGCGATTCTTGCCCTGCAGGCGCTCGGCATCGCTGGCCTATTTAACCAATTGTGCGTCACTGGCTTGCTGTTACTCGGCCTGATTGGGTGCCTGGCCAACGCCGCCTTGCCGTCACAGCGGGTCGCTGGCGGCAAGCCAGTTCCCTTTGGCGTCAACGGTTCGACGTTACAGGCGCGCTGGTACTTCTGGGCCGTCATTGCGCTACTCGTCGTCTACATGTTGCCGGCAGCATTGCATCCGCCTATCGATTGGGATGAAACCGAGGCGCATTTGCCGCATGCGCGCAATTGGGTGTCGAACGGCAAATTGTCGATCAACGAATGGCTGCGTTACCCATTCTTCCCCTACAACTTCAATCTGCTGTATGCAGCGGGGCTGACCTTCAAGAACGACATCTTCGCACAATTGGCGAACGCCCTCGCCGGCTGGCTGGTGGCGATCGGACTCTATCGCCTCGCCGCTGCTCACTTCAATCGTGCGGTTGCCATCATCGCGGCGCTGGTGTTTTTGTATCTGACCCGAGGTCAATACGGCACGGCGACCGTGGACCTGGGATCGACCATGTTCATATTTTTCGGTTTCGCGTGCATCTTTTTCTGGCACGAGACAAAAGATTTTCCCCTCTTGTGCATCGGCCTGTTTTTGATCGGCGCGGCATGCGGCAGCAAATATCAGGCATTGACTTTTATCCCTTTCCTGGCCGTCCTGGTGTTGTTGCGCGAGCGCCGCGCAACGCGCCTGCTTGGCTTGCTGCTCTGTTTCGCCTTGCCTTGCGTCTATTGGTATGCGCGCAACTACCTGATTACCGGGAACCCTTTCGATCCGATGGGTCAGAAATTATTCGGCTATTGGGATTGGAATGCCGGCGACATGGCACTGCAACTGAGCAACATTCGCGATGCCGCCGATTGGCCGAACCCGATTCTGTGGCCCGCATTGGCCGCGGCTTTTTTGCGCTCCCGTCATACGCATCCGCTGTTTCGCGCCGTCCTTGCGATTTCGCTTTACGCATTCGCAGTATGGATTGTCACCTCGCACTATTCGCGCTATTTGATGCCGTCCTATCCGTTTCTTGCGCTGCTGACAGCGATTGTCGTCGATGCATTTTTCACGCGGCTGTCCAACATCGATGCGATGCGAAAACCGGCAGCGCAGCGCAGTTTATCCGCCATTTTATCCGGTCTCGCTGGCGCACTATTTGTCGCGCTGTTGGGCGCGGCGGTGGCCGTTTCGACGCCCAAGGAATGGCGCAAGGTGCAAGCCAACGACGCCGATCGGGCGGCGTTCTTGAAGGCGCACATTGCAGCATATGAAATCGGCGACTATCTGAAGAGCCATCCTGAAATCCGCATCGTGCAAATCGACCTCGAATCGAACCTTTATTATCTGCCGGAAAACACCATCGGCGACATATTCGGCCCCGGGCGATATCGTGATTTCTATTCTTTACCCACCCGTGAAATGGCAAATCGCCTGAGACTCTTCAATGCCAATGCGATCTTGCTGTCGACGGAAAGTATCGAAGCGATCAAAATAGAAAAACGCCCCGATTTCCCGCTTTATTTCGCGCCAATCAAATTGACTGAAAAGGCCGGGCTGTACGGCTTGAACAAGTAACCTTGCAGCCCTTTTTGCGTGCTTCGTCCGCCCATCCAATTACAGCAATTTAGCCGTCTTGGACCCCTGCCCGGCAAACACCGCCAGCAACAACTTCTTGACCGGCGCCGGCAACGGCGCGTCGGCCACGCAGTCGGCGCGCAGCCATTGGTGCTGCAACTGCCCCGCGATGGCGTGGCGGCGCGACAATTCCACGCGGTATGGCGCGATATGCAGTTTGAAATGGGTGAAGGTGTGCGAAAACGCGGGTAATTTGTCATAGCCGGAGACCACGCCGAAGGGCGTCGCCGCTTGCGCAAGCTGCGCTTCGAATTCCGCTGGATTGCCAGCTTCCGGCAAGGCGAGTTCCGGCAGCGACAGCAAGCCGCCCCAGATGCCGTGCGGCGGGCGTTGTTCGAGCAAGACTTGCTGCTCGTCGATCAGCAGCAGCATCGCCGTTTGCCGCTCGGGAATGGCTTTTTTCTGCTTGCGCAGCGGCAGCTCGCTCACCCGGTCGTCGCGCAGCGCGACGCAGCGTTGAGCGAACGGGCAGGTGCCGCAGGATGGCTTGCTGCGAGTGCAGACGGTGGCGCCCAAGTCCATCAAACCTTGCGTGTAGGATTCGATCTCGCGCGCTGGCAGCAACGCCGCTGCGCGCAGCCATAGCTGGTTTTCGACCGCTTTCTCGCCGGGATAGCCGTCGATCCCGAACACGCGCGCAAATACGCGCTTTACATTGCCGTCGAGGATGGCGGCGCGCTTGCCGTAGGCGAAGGCGGCGATGGCCGCTGCGGTCGAGCGTCCGATGCCGGGCAGTTCCGCCAACAGGTCTGGATCGTCGGGAAAGCGTCCCGCATATTGCGCCGCCACTATTTGCGCGCAACGATGCAGGTTGCGCGCACGCGTGTAATAGCCCAGCCCGCTCCAATGCGCCATCACGTCTTCCACCGGCGCGGCTGCCAGACTTGCCACGTCGGGGAAGCGCAGCAAAAAGCGCTGATAGTAAGGGACTACTGCCGCTACCTGGGTTTGCTGCAACATGATCTCGGAGAGCCAGATGCGGTAGGCGTCGCGTGTTTTTTGCCACGGCAGCGCGTGCCGCCCATGCTTTTTTTGCCAGCCGATCAACGCGGTGGAGAAACCGGGGTCGACCAGCTGTAGCGTGTCCGGGTTTGCCGCGAGCAATCGCTTCATCAGGCGGCGACGCGCAGCGACGCCAGTTTCGCGTTGATCGTGTTTTTCAATTCGTTTTCCAGCGCCAGCAAACTCTTCTGCTGCTTTTCCAGGTCGTCATGCATCTGCTCGAACGCGGCGACCTTTTCTTCCAGGCTTTCGGTGGCGATGTGGATGCGCTCGATCGATTGGCGGCGGCGCTTCAATTGCAACTTGTGTTCGCCGATTTGCGCCTCCAGCGGGGCCATGACTACCTTCAGCCAGGCTTCGACGTCGCGGTTGGCTTGCAGGTAGCTATGCTTGACGCGCGAGGCGATCGAGTCGAAGAATTTTTGCATCAACACGACCTTGGGCGCGGTCATCAGCGTGGCTGCGCCGAACTGCTTGTGATAAATGCTTTCGATCAGCGCGATTTCGTTGCGATACTTGTCAAGCGAAAACGGCATCGGCGTCGACAACGCCAAGCCGTGCTCGGTCGAAAATTTGCGGTACATCACCGTCATCATTTCCGTGATTTCATCGGTTTTTTGCCCGGACGTGCCGAGGTTGCGCTGAATCTCTGCAAAGAAATGCTTGACCGCGCTCAGCAAGCCGGCCGAGAACTTGCTCTTTTCCATCGCGTCGCGCGTCTTGCGGATTTCATCCTTCAGGATATCCATCCCGAGGTCGGTGAACACTTCGTTCGACAGGCGGGTGAACACGGCGCGCGTGCCCTGCAACTTCAGCAGGCTGCTGTCGAATTCCTTTTTCTCGAAATCGATGCGCTTCATCATGTGTTCGATGATGTTGTTGTTCTTGCCGCGCAAGCTCTTCAATTCGACCAATTGTTCGACCACGTTGCGCATGCGCGACGCCAGCAACTGCCGCTTGGCGGCGGTCAGTTCGCTCACTTCCGTATCCAACTGCCGCCGGATGATTTGCTGCTTGGCGGGGATCAGTTGATTCGACAGCGCATCTTCCAGCAACGGCAGACGGCTCTTGGCCAACAGCTCGGCGTCGTCGTTGATCTTGGCAACCAGGCCCTTTTGCGCAGAGACCGGGTACACTTGCTTTTCCGACAAGCCCAGATTGTGGGCGGCGCTGGTGATTTGATGCTTGATTTGCTCCTCCACCTCTTCCGGTGTGCGCAATTCGTCCCACATGCTGTCGATTTTGTTGAGCACCACCAGGCGCGCCGCGCCGGTGCCGCCGATGTGCTGCCGCCACACTTCGATGTCGCTCTTGGTCACGCCGGTGTCGGCCGCCAGGATGAACAATACCGCGTGCGCGTTCGGAATCAGGTTGAGCGTCAGTTCCGGTTCGGTGCCGATTGCGTTCAGGCCCGGCGTATCGATGATGACCAGGCCCTGCTTCAACAATGGATGCGGAAAATTGACGATGGCGTGGCGCCAGCGGGAAATCTCGACCATGCCGTTTTCATCGACCGCCAGCGCAATGTCGGGGTCGTCTTCATGGTACAAGCCGAAGCGTTTGGCGTCTTCCACGCTGACGCGCTTGGTCAAACTGACTTGCTTGAACGCTTCGAGCATGCCGTCGCCGGATGAAATGTCCAGCGGCAGCACGGTCCAGGCGTTGCTTTGTTCCTTGAACTCGGCAGTCGATTGCGGCTGCGCCCTGGTTTCGATCGGCAGCAGGCGTATCGACGGCGGAAAGGTTTCGTCGTACAGCAATTCGGTCGGGCACATCGTGGTCCGCCCGGCCGACGACGGCAAAATCCGTTGGCCGTAGTCGGCGAAGAAAATCGCATTGATCAGTTCCGACTTGCCGCGCGAAAATTCGGCGACGAAGGCAATCGACAGCTTGTCGTCGACCAGACGCGCAATGGCGCGGGAAAAACGCTGGTCGCTGGAAGCGTCGGCCAAATCGGATGTCGCCACATACCGACGATAGCGGTCCAATGCCACCATCACCTCGCTGCGCCACTTGCTATATTCCTGGAAGTTTCGGACCAGATTACTCACATTTTCCCCAATTTACTCTGTTTTGCCAGCCGCCATTTCCATTTTACCAAGCGTTACACTAGCACCGGCGCTCATTTTTGACAATTTACACAATAAAACGTCGAGCGCTGGCCCTGCTTGATTTGCCGCACCGGCGCGCCGCACACGCGGCAAGGCAGCCCGGCGCGATCATATACGAAGTAATTCTGTTGAAAATAACCCGATTGCCCGTTTACCGCAATAAAATCGCGCAAAGTGCTGCCGCCTTGCTCGATTGCCGCCGCCAAAATCGCGCGGATCGCCTGTTCCAATTTGACGTAGCGCGCCAAGCCGATTCGTTGCGCCGACGTTTTCGGATTGATGCCGGCGCGAAACAGGCTTTCCGAAGCGTAGATATTGCCAACGCCGACCACGATATCGCCGGCCAGCAACACTTGTTTGATCGGCGCATTGCGTTTGCGCGTCATCCGATACAGCAATTGCGCAGAAAAACCGTCTTCCAGCGGTTCCACGCCCAGGCCGCGAATGAGCAAATGGTTTTCGACGTCGCCCAATGCGGCGTCATGCCATAGCACTGCGCCAAAGCGGCGCGGGTCGTTCATGCGCAACAACTGGTCGCCCAGCACCAGGTCGACATGGTCATGCTTTTGCGGCGCCGTGCCGGCCGGCAGGATGCGCAGATGACCCGACATGCCGAGATGGATAATCAGGGTTCCATGATCGAATCCGAGCAGCAAATACTTGCCGCGCCGACCGACGCTGCGCACCGTGCGTCCGCGCAGCGTGTTTTCCAGGTCGGCAGGAAACGGCCAGCGCAAGCCGCTATGCCGCAAGATCACCGCGCTGACCCGGCGATCCTGGATATGAGGTTGCACGCCTCGACGCGTCACTTCGACTTCTGGCAATTCGGGCATAAGGTTGGAACTCCGGGTAGCAACAGAATTTTACAAATTACAAGAATGCGCCCGCGCGCGATCGGCGCGCATTGCAGGCTGGTTGGGCGTAAAATCAATCATTATGCATTCAGTCTGGATCTTCCATTGAAAAACGCCCTCGTCATTGTAACGCTGTCAACCCTATTGTCTGCGTGCGCAGGTTTGCACCAGCCGACCTCGCCCGCGCCGCTGGCTACGGATAACCCCGCCGGGGTTGGCGCAACAACCAACCCCGGCGCGATCGATCAGTCAACGGGGAAAACCACGGTCGACGAACTGCCGGCGGTGCCGCTGACGAGCGAACTGATGTTCCAATTGCTGGCAGCCGAAGTCGCCTTCCAGCGCGGCGACTACCAGGCGGCTATCGCCACCACTTATTCTGCCGCCCAGCACACACACGATCCGCGTCTGGCGCAACGGGCGTTCGAAATGGCTTGGGTCGCCAAACAGCCGGACGAAGCACTGGCGGCCAGCCGGCTCTGGCGCATGTTGGCGCCGCACTCGGAAGAGGCGACGCAAAACTACCTGAACTCGGTGGTGATGGCGAACCGCATGGACGAAGCGCAAGCCGTCCTCGAAATCGGCCTGAAAGACGCGCCGCCGCAATCGCGCGGCATCTTGATTTTTCAAATCGAGCGCTTGCTGTCGCACGCCAAAGACAAGGACGCTGCGTTCGGCACGCTGGAAGACTTGATGGCGCCCTACCTGGATTTGCCGGAAGCGCATCTGGCGCTCGCCTATGCCGCCGCCGGCAAGGGCGACGAAGCGCGCGCCAAAACCGAAGCGCAGACCGCGTTGAAGGCCAAGCCCGATTCCGAACAAGCGGCACTGCTACTGGCGCAAATCAATCCCGACAAGAACGCCGCATTGAAATTCCTGTCCAAATTCATCGCCGCGCATCCGGCGGCGAAAGATCTCAGGATTACCTATGCGCGGATTCTGATCGAGCAAAAGCGCTACAAGGAAGCCGAACATGAGTTCGAGACGCTGCTCAAGGCGCAACCGGACGACTTGGCCGTGCTGTACATGCTGAGCATCCTGGAAATCCAGACCACCGATCAAAAGGCGGCGGAACGCCATCTGAAGACTTTCCTCGATGTGCTGGCCAGCCACCCCGGCGACGAGCGCGACCCGACTTCGGCCTTGCTGCTGCTGTCGCAAATTGCCGAGGATCGCAAGGATAACCAGGCGGCGTTGCGCTGGCTGGATCAAGTCGACTCGCCCGAGGCGTATGTCGGCGTGCAAATCCGGCGCGCGGAAATTTTCGCCAAGGACGGCAATCTGGCCGGCGCGCGCAAATTGCTGACCGATCTGACGCCGACCGATGTGCCCCAGCAAATTCAGGTGGTTGCGGCGGAAGCGCAAATCCTGCGCGACGCCAACCGGATGGCGGAAGCGATGACGGTGCTGGAAGCGGGCATCAAGCGCTTCCCGGACAACACCGATTTGCTGTACGACTACGCGATGGATGCCGAGAAAGTCAATCAGATCGACATCTGCGAAACCAGTTTGCGCAAAATCATCGCGCTTGCTCCGCAAAACCAGCAAGCGTATAACGCGCTGGGCTATACCTTCGCCGAACGCAATATCCGCCTCGACGAAGCGTATACCTTGATTGAGACCGCATTGAAACTGGCGCCAGACGATCCCTTCATCATCGATAGCATGGGGTGGGTGCAATTCCGGCTCGGCAAGCTGAAGGAAGCGGAAGAATTATTGCGCCACGCCTATACCCTCAAGCAAGACCCGGAAATCGCCGTGCATTTGGGCGAGGTGCTGTGGGCCAGGGGACAAAAGGCGGATGCGCATAAGATTTGGCGCGAAGTCGGCAGCAAGGACCCAGGCAACGATTCGCTCAAGAGCACTTTGGCGCGCCTGCACGTGAGCCTGTGAAGCAAGCCGTTTTCAAGCGCGGCGCGCGTTGGCGTTGCCGCTACGTCGCAGTTGCCCTGGCCGCGACCTTGGCGCTGGCCGGATGCGCCAATCTGCAGCACTCGCCGCCCGCCGGCAGCATGCAGGTAGTGCCGCACGCCTATAGCGAGTCGGTCGACATCGGCGGGCGCTTTACCGCGCAGTTCCAGCGCAGCGCCAAACCGGAGTCGTGGAGCGGCAATTTCACTTGGGCACAGACGCCGCAGGCAACCACCGTCACGTTGCAATCGCCGCTTGGGCAAACCGTGGCCACCATCGTCGTCGACGCCGATCATGCCACACTGACCCAGTCCGACCAGGCGCCGCGCAGCGCCGCCAATGTCGATGCTCTGGTCGAGCAGGCGCTCGGTTGGCCGCTGCCGATTTCCAATCTGCGCGATTGGCTGCAAGCCTATGCGGTCGACGCGGCCGGCACACGCATCCTGGCGACGCCGGCAACGACTGCTACCATCGCCACGCGCGACGGCTGGCGCATCAAATACCTCACTTGGCAAGACGACAATGATGTCGGCATGCAAAACGTCCCCAAACGCATCGACATGGAACGCGATACGGCAGAGGCCGGCAAGGTTGCGATGCGCTTGATCGTCACCAGTTGGCAAGCTCACACTAACTAAAAATGCCTACCAGCCTACGCAATTGCCCGGCCCCGGCCAAACTCAACCTGTTTCTGCACGTGGTCGGTCGCCGCCCGGACGGCTACCATTTGCTGCAAACGGCGTTCCAGTTGATCGATCATGGCGATCTCTTGCATTTCAGTTTGCGCGACGACGACCATATCGTGCGCACCACGGAGCTGGCCGGCGTGCCGGCGGAATCCGACTTGATCGTGCGCGCGGCACGCTTGCTGCAAGCTGCGGCTACTGCAAAATTTCCCGGAAAAGCATTCGGCGCCGACATCGCCATCGACAAGCGGTTGCCGATGGGCGGCGGCTTGGGCGGCGGCTCGTCCGACGCCGCGACCACGCTGATGGCGCTCGACCACTTGTGGCAAACCGGATTGACGCGCCAGGAATTGATGGACCTGGGCTTGCAATTGGGCGCCGACGTGCCGTTTTTCATCTTTGGACGCAATGCCTTTGCCGAAGGAATCGGCGAGCGGATGCAAGCGATCGATACACCGCCGACCTGGTTCGTGGTGATCGAACCGGGGGTCAGCGTGCCGACCGCAAGAATATTTTCTTCACCGGAATTGACAAGGGACTCGAAACCGGTCAAAATAACGGACTTTTCCAGAGCCATAGCTGGTTACGGAAAAAACGACCTGCAAGTCGTGGCGTGCAAGTTATTCCCGCCCATTGCCGAAGCCATCGAATGGCTAGGCCGATATGGAGATGCGCGGATGACTGGTTCCGGCGCCTGCGTGTTTTGTGGTTTTGCGCAGGAAGGCAAAGCCGATGAAGCGCTCGAATCGGTTCCTGCACATTGGAAAGCGTGGAAAGCCAAAGCCTTGGCTCGACACCCTCTGGCGGACTTGCAGAAGTCGTAGTCAAATATTTGTTTGACGTTGCATATGTTTTGTTTGAACGCAAGTTTAAGCGCCACACAGGCGACAATGCAGCGGCAAACGCCCGGTTGCGTAGGGGAATCGCCAAGCTGGTTAAGGCACTGGATTTTGATTCCAGCATTCGAAGGTTCGAATCCTTCTTCCCCTGCCATTTATCAAAATGCGTCGAAATGTACGTAAAACATGAAAAGCAAGCCGCCAACGCTAGACTAAATTAGTCAAGTATTGGTGGCTTTTAATCCTTTTAACGACCGTATCTAGGAATCCCAATGGCACTCGACAACCTGATGGTTTTTACCGGAAATGCAAATCCGGAACTGGCTGCGGGGGTTGTAAAACATCTAGGCATTCCGCTCGGCAAAGCGGTCGTGTCGAAATTTTCCGATGGCGAAGTAGTCGTCGAAATCAATGAAAACGTGCGCGGCAAGGACGTGTTCGTGCTGCAATCGACTTGCGCGCCGACCAACGACCACTTGATGGAAATCATGCTGATGGTCGACGCGTTGAAGCGCGCATCGGCGGGCCGCATCACCGCTGCGATTCCGTACTACGGCTATGCGCGCCAGGATCGCCGTCCGCGTTCGGCGCGGGTTGCCATTTCGGCCAAGGTAGTCGCCAACATGTTGCAGGAAGCCGGTGTCGAGCGCGTGTTGATCATGGATTTGCACGCCGACCAGATCCAGGGCTTCTTCGACATCCCGGTCGACAATATTTATGCGTCGCCGATCCTGTTGGGCGACCTGGTCGCCAAGAATTACGACGACCTGCTGGTAGTGTCGCCGGACGTCGGCGGCGTGGTGCGCGCGCGCGCTTTGGCCAAACGCCTGAGCTGCGATCTGGCCATCATCGACAAGCGCCGCCCGAAGGCCAACGTGTCGGAAGTGATGAATATCATCGGCGAAGTCGAAGGCCGCAACTGCGTGATCATGGACGACATGGTCGACACCGCAGGCACCTTGACCAAGGCGGCGGAAGTATTGAAGGAACGCGGCGCGAAGAAGGTCGTCGCGTATTGCACGCATCCGGTATTGTCCGGCCCGGCGATGGAGCGGATTACCAATTCGCCGCTCGACGAACTGGTCGTCACCAACACGATTCCGCTGAGCGCGGCCGCCAAGGCTTGCAGCAAGATCCGGCAATTGTCGTGCGCCGAGTTGTTGGCCGAGACTTTCAAGCGCATCTGCAAGGGCGATTCGGTGATGTCCTTGTTTGCGGATTAAGAATTTAAGAACGTTCCCCTACCAAGGGGACGGGCGCTGGCAAAGCAAGTCTTTGCAGCCATCGTCCGAAATCAGGGTGCGGCAGATGCCGCGCTCACAGTCAAATCCCCTGGTCGCGGGGGATTTTTATCGCAGGACGGATAGTCCTGCATTTTTTGGAGCTTCAACATGAAAGTAATCGCATTTGCACGCAAAGAGCAGGGGTCCGGAGCGAGCCGCCGCCTGCGCCTTGCTGGCCAGACACCCGGCATCGTCTACGGCGGCACGACAGCCCCGTTGAACATCGCGCTCGACCACAATGCGCTGTACCACGCATTGAAAAAGGAAGCGTTCCATTCGTCGATTCTCGACCTCGAAGTCGACGGCAAGGCAGAACAGGTTTTGCTGCGCGATTTCCAGCTGCACGCCTATAAGCAACTCGTATTGCACGTCGACTTTCAACGCGTCGACGCCACGCAAAAAATTCACGTCAAGATACCGCTGCACTTCATCAACGCCGACATTTCGCCGGCTGTGAAGTTGCATGCCTGCATTATCAGCCACGTGTTGTCCGATCTGGATATCGCCTGCTTGCCGAAGGATTTGCCGGAATTCGTTCAAGTCGACCTGTCGGGCATCGACGTCGGTCACTCGATCCACGTTTCCGACCTCAAATTGCCGGAAGGCGTCAGCGCCGTCTCGCATGGCAGCGAAAATCCGACCGTCGCCACCGCATCGGTTCCAGCCGGTAAAGTGGAAGCCGAAGCGGAAGCCGCCGCCGTTGCTGCCGCCCCCGCTGCTGCTGCTGCCGCTCCGGCCAAGGCGCCTGCAGCGCCTGCACCGAAGAAGTAAATCGCCCTGTTCCGGCTTTCGGGCCGGCAGTGCAAACCCGCCCACCGTGGCGGGTTTTTTATTGTGCGCAACGCTTGCTTCCGCGATAATCGTTTGCGTAAATCGTGCATTAGGGTGCGATTCAAAGTTGGGATGAACATTCATTTTCCCCTCCGTCGTTCTCGCGAAAGCGGGAATCCATGCGGCATCCGCTCCGGCTAGCGGCTTATGGATCCCCGCCTTCGCGCATTGCTGTCCGGGATAATTTTATTGACATTCATGAGAATAATCCCAACTGGACTCGCGCCATTTCTTCAACCTGTCGTCGTCGTTTCCGGTATGCGGAGGCGTCGATATCCGGGCGCTGAAACAATGT